>CAYMIU010000154.1:0-1535 GCA_964390515.1 uncultured Stakelama sp. | reverse complement strand
GGACAGCAGCGCGGCAGACGCGCAGCAGATCGTCGCCGACAGCGCGGCGGCGATGGGCGCGGCGGCGGAGGCGCATGTCGAGGCGGTGGCGGCGGCGGCGCTGCTTCGCTGGGTGCTCGACCGCCATCGCCAGCAGAACCAGGCGCCGCTGATCGACCGCGCGGGCACGCTGTTCGCGACGGTGACGGCGGGGGCGTTCGCGGGGCTGGGCGTCGATTATGACGACCAGGACCGGCCGGCGATCCGCGCGATCCGGGCCGGGGGCACGGCGGTCGGGGTCGAGGCGCTGTCGGAGGGGACGCGCGACCAATTGTACCTGGCGTTGCGGCTGGGCGCGATCGAGACCGGGCAGCATGCGCTGCCGATCGTGTGCGACGATCTGCTGATCACCGCCGATGACGAACGCGCGGCGGCGATGCTTCGCGTGCTGGCGGTGGCCGCGCGGCGCAACCAGGTGCTGCTGTTCACCCACCATGCGCACCTGATCGACGTGGCGCGCGGCGCGCTGGGCGAGGGCGGTTTCCGGCTTCACCGGCTGGAGCCGGCGGCGGCGCTGGCGGCGGCGTGATCCGGCTCCTCCAGAGCGGCGGGTGCGTCACTCGGCCGGGCACGATTTCCACGGCGTGAACCCATGAGTGACGGCTTGGAGGTCGTGCGCTGCACGTAGGAAGATCAGGTGGTGAGCGGACGTTAGCTCTCGGCTTCTAGGCCTTTGAATATCCAGCTTCCTGGATCGCCAGTCTTCCCGTCCGACGAGTAACCGGCCGCCGTATAGAAGGTACGAGCGGTTCCGTGCTCTCCAGGCGGCACACGCTTATGCCCTTTCTCACAGCTTCGGCCTCCATGAAGGCAAGCATTGCCTTACTTACTCCCCGCCAACGTGCCTCGGGCAAAATATAGTTCAGGCGTATTTCACCCACGTCACTCAACATTCCAACACCGACTATACGCGAACCATCCGTCGCAACGTAGAGGGTGGTCCCATGCTGCGCGATCCAGACCTTCCATGTGTCAGGCGTCTTGTTTGCCGTCCACGTTGCAATCGCTGCAGCTTCGCCGTTGTGATCGGCGTGACAAAGCTCTGCAATCGAGCGCCGAAGCACTTCGCTTCCCTCCTCGGCGTCCGATGCGGTAGCTGTTCTGATCCTCATCAGACTGTTCTGGGATCAAAGCGGACCGACTGCAATTGGGGCGTCTTCCGCCAGTCACCTTTCAACCAGTCTACGATGCGAGGTCGTCGGTGGTGGCACCAAGGTGCGCCGTTCATCCATCATGCGCTCGGGCTTGTCGCCGGACCGAACGGTTACGGGGGGCGCTTGCGGTGCTGCCGCGCGCGGAGGTTCTTCGGGGCCGAGCGACGCGGCGATGGCGCGCCGGCGTGGCGTAGCGGGATCAGGTGCAGGCGAGGACGGCCCAGCGCCCGGTCCGCCGCACCGTGCGGCTTGCCCAGGAGCGCCCCGTCGCGGCGAGGAAGCGCGCGTGGATCGCCTCGGCCTGCTGGGGCTGTACCTCGAGCTCTTCGAGCAGGATCTGCG
>CAYMIU010000153.1:0-1574 GCA_964390515.1 uncultured Stakelama sp. | reverse complement strand
CAAGAGCGCCGAGCGTTAGCAAACCCGGCATTGATATACGTCCAAGGGCCGTCAACCGAACGACGCAATCCACCTCCGGCCACGAGAGAGGTAGCGCATCGTTGGTCTCGCCGGGCAGATCAAAATCTGCTGCCATCGCCACGAACCGGAAGGTTCAAGGATGTTGACGATGGCCCCGCAACAGCGGGTAGCTACTCCCCAAGAGTGAGACGCCCGTATCCCCTGGGGGGCATATGTACAAGCCGAATCCGATCAACCCTGTCCGATTAGGCGATCACCAGTATTTGGATATCGCCCGGAACTGCTCCACCGCCACCTTTGTCCCCTCGCCCTCTTCGGCGTGAACCAAGCAGTGATCGATATGATCGTTGATGAGCGCGCGCTTGGCGCTGGCGATCGCGTTCTCCACCGCCTGAAGCTGCTGCGCGATATCGACGCACGGCCGTTGCTCTTCGATCATCCCGACGATGCTTTTCAGGTGCCCGGTCGCACGGTTGAGCCGCTTGATGATCGCGGGATGATTGGAATGATCGTAATGGGCCATGTCACCCTATAAGACAAACGGACGAACTTTGTCGAGCAACCCCCCGGGGGGATAGACTCTATCCCCATGGGGGGATATGGACCTGCCCGAACTTCACGTCCGATCGGTCGCGACCGCCGGGCTTGCCGGGACGCACCATGACCTCTTTCGCCGAACTCGTTCAACAGGGCAGCTCCAATCTCTGGCTGTTCATCCCGACCGCGCTGCTGCTCGGTGCGCTGCACGGGCTGGAGCCCGGCCATTCCAAGACCATGATGGCTGCGTTTATTATCGCAGTGCGTGGCACTGTTGGCCAAGCCGTCCTGCTCGGCCTGTGCGCGGCGCTTTCGCACACCGCGATCGTGTGGGGCATCGCGCTTGGCGGGCAATATCTCGGGCGCGGCATCAACACCGAAACGACCGAGCCTTACCTCCTGCTCGGCTCGGCCGTCATCGTTCTTGGCATCGGTCTATGGATGATTTGGCGCACGCGTGCCGATCAGAAGGCCGAAGCCGCGCACGATCACCACCACCATCACGGCGAGGACGAGATCCGCACGATCGACACCGGCCACGGCATGATGCGTCTGGAGATTTTCGAGGATGGCGTGCCGCCGCGCTGGCGGGCGAGCTTTGCCAAGGGTGGCTGGAAAGCGGCGGATGTTATCCTCACAACGGATCGCGGCGAAGGCCGTTCGCAGACATTCCGCTTCGTCGATCGGGGCGATTACATCGAAAGCGTCGAGGAGATCCCGGAACCGCACGCCTTCAACGCGCGCGTCTCGCTGGGCCACGGCGGCCACAGCCATGACTACGACCTCACATTCGCCGAACACGGGCACGATCACGGCCACGGGCATGATGGACTGAAGGTCACGGGCGACGATGCCTACATGAACGCGCATGAGCGCGCCCACGCCGCCGATATCAGCCGCCGGTTCGCCGATCGTCAGGTAACGACCGGCCAGATCGCGCTGTTCGGCCTGACGGGCGGGCTGATCCCCTGCCCCGCAGCCGTCACCGTCCTCCTGCTCTGCCTCCAGCTCAAGCG
>CAYMIU010000152.1:0-1656 GCA_964390515.1 uncultured Stakelama sp. | reverse complement strand
GGCGGGATCGAGCCGGTCGAGCGGATTCTAGCGGGCAGGGGACCGGCCCGAGACACCGAACGGATCGAGGCACCAGACCGGCCCCTTAGCGGCGCGCGGGCGGTGACGCGGGCGTTCTCGCCTTTGGGGTCGATGCAGATCACCGAGCGATCGAGCAGCAGCAGATTGGGGATGATCGTGCCGACGCCCTTGCCCGAGCGGGTGGGTGCCATCGTGAGCAGGTGCGCCGCACCGTCATAGCGGAGCAGCTTGCCCGACTTCGCCGATCGGCCGATGAGAAGATCCCCGTTTGCTTCCAGCTTTCGCACGTCGGCACGGTCGCCGAAACGGGCGGAGCCGAGCAGTTCGCTTTGCCAGTTGGCGGCGCGCCGGTTGGTGCGCCAGGTGAAGAACAGGATCAGGCCGAACAGCAGAAACGGAATGTCGGTCGCGATCTCGCCATAGCCGAAGATGCCCTTGAGCCAGGCGTTGCTAGCGAACAGCACCACCACGGCCACGACGATCGCGAGCCGCCAGCTTATCGGCCGACGCCCGCCGATGACCGGCCCCGCCATCAGCGCGCCACGGCAATCGGCGTGAGTGGCAAGGCGCGATCGGCGTCGGGATGATCGAGCAGCCGGAGCAGGATTTGCGATACGAGGGGAGGGGACACCCCTTCATCGAGCATCATGTTGAAAAAAGCATCTTCGTTCGGCGTCGGGATCATGTCCTCGATCACGAGGTTGGCGCGCGACTCCGCCATGTCCTCCCGCCACATGGCGACTTCGGCAGGCGTGCCGCGCACGAACTCCATCGCACGGACTTCCGCCCGCACCGCCTCGATATCGAAATCGCTCATTGCGCTTCGTTCCCTTCCGCGTCCGCATCGAACGCCCGCTTGCCGCGTCGCTTCCACAGCGCCAGCACGTCGCCGGCGTCATCACCGCACGCGCGTCCGGCGAGATCGAGCAGCGCGCCGTAGAGGGTGGCGCGATCGTCGTCGGTCAGCTCGACCAATCCGGCTTTTTGGACCAGTCCACCCAGCTCAATCAGGTGGCGTGTTCGTTCGCGACGTTGCACGACCCAGCCCCGCGTATCGTTACGCCGTTCCGCCGCTTCCGCCCGCAGCGTCGCCGCCCGGTTCAGCTTGAGCGCCCGATCCGTCGATTGCAGCAGCGTTGCCACCTTTCCGCCCGCGCCGCTGAAAGAAGGCGGCGCCTTTCACGCGCCACGCCTCCTTCGCTTCTGTATCCTTGGACGCGACGGCATCGAGCAGCGCGCCGGCGAGCGTTTCCATGTCGAGCGCGTCCGCGCCGGTGGCGGTGACGAGCTGGCCGAGCTGTTCGATGCGACGTGCCTTGATCGCCTTGGCACGGTTCTCCAGCGCCTTCAGCTCCGCATCATAGTCGCGCACCTTGCGCATGGTGCTCTCTCCTTCCGCGTCAGGTCCACCGCAGCCTAGCAAACGAGAGCGGACAGGCAACCCACAACCGGAACGTTCGGCAGTCAATCACAGGAGCGAAGCGAATGATGAGTGCGCGCTTATACGTCGTTGCCGACGTGCGCTCAGAAGTGCAATAAGCGGGGCGTCATGGCGATCTACCACTTCTCCGCCAAGGTTGTCAGCCGCGCGAACGGATCGAGCGCCGTCGCGAGCGCCGCCTATCGTTCCGCGTC
>CAYMIU010000151.1:0-1721 GCA_964390515.1 uncultured Stakelama sp. | reverse complement strand
CGACAGCCGCATCATCGCACACCTACCTCGGTGCGGGGGCCGTCCACCCCATCACCTCAGTCATCGCGGTGGCGACCTTCTCGACGGCGACCTCGCCCCGCGGCGTCAGGCGGAAGTCGCCCTTGTCGAAGAGCACGTCGTCCGGAAGGCGTAGGACGCCTGTCTGCGTGTCGATCTCGACCTGGAGCCCCTTGGCCTGGAGCGAGGTCTGCAGGTCCCGGAGGATCTGCGCGCGCGTCCGGTTGGCGCCCGCCAGTTCCGCGGTGCGCGTCTGCAGATTGAGCGCGAAGTAGACCAGCAGGATTATGAAGATGAGCAGCAGGCCCACCATCATGTCGGTCATCGACATGAAGTAGCTCTCGCTCTCCTCGGGCGGCCGCCGGCGGAGCGCGCCCTCCATCACTCGGCGGCCTGACGGGGCTGGCTGGTGATGACGTCGGCGAGCTCCTCAACAGTGTCGCGCAGCGTCGACAGCGGCTCGAGCGCTCCCGCGAGCTGCGCGATGCCGTTGCCCAGCGCGGAGTCGATCTGGGCCACGCGCTCGTTGAGGTTGGTCGCGTGGCTCCCCGCTGCGTCGGTCAGGCGCACAAGCGCCTCACCAAGCGACCGGTCGACCTCCGCGAAGCGCGCCCTGTACTCGGACCACGCGCGCTCCGCCGCGGTCGCGGTCTCCTTCAAGCTCCGCGCAAGCTCGCTCACCTCCTCGCGAGCGGCGTCGTGGGAGCGTGCGTCCGCCGCCAGTGCCTGGTCGATCGAGCGCGCCGCCTTCTCCATTGACTCGGCCGAGAGGCGCACCGGCGTGGTCGCCTCGCGGACGTCCCCGGCGGCGGCGCCGAGGGCGGCCGCCAGATCGCCGGACCGGGCGGCGACGAGATCCCCCGCCCGCGCGGGGTCGCCGATGGCGCGCTCCGAGCCGGCGAGGCTGTCGGCCGAGGCCTGTCCGTCGTCAGAACATTCGGCACAACTCGCGGCGTAGATTAGCGGAGTGCGGACCTCGTCAGGGGGTTGATGTTAGGCGGCGAACTTGCGGTGCTGCAAGCGCCGATGTTCGATGGTCTGTCGCTTGATCCTTTCGCGCAGTTTGATGATTGCCGGAGCCCTGCCGAAGTAGGCGTCGGCAGGCGTCACGTTGGCCAGGCTCTCGTGGTATCGCTGGTGATTGTAGTGCTCGACGAAGGCCTCGATGTGGGCTTGGAGGTCGCCGGGCAGGAAGTAGTTTTCCAGCGAGATGCGGTTTTTCAGGGTCTGGTGCAGCGCTCGATCTTGCCCTGGGTTTGGGGATGACACGGGGCGCCGCGGACATGGCTCATCTTCCGGGCCTCGATGTATTCCGCCAGCTCACCCGCGATGTAGCTGGGGGCGCTGTCGCAACCAGAAGCCGCCAGGGCGAGGTCCAGCGTGTCGGTGACGTCCTCGGCTCGCATGTTGGTGCACAGCTTCCAGGCGATGATGTAGCGCGAGAAGTCGTCGAGCACGGTCGACAGATACATCCAGCCCCACCCGATGATCTTGAAGTAGGTGAAGTCGGTCTGCCACATCTCGTTCGGCCGCGTGGTTTTCGTGTGGAACTGATCGGCAGCCTTGATCACGACATAGGCCGGGCTGGTGATCAGGTCGTGGGCCTTCAACAGGCGGTAAACCGTGGATTCCGACACGAAGTAGCGCTGCCCATCGGTGAAGCGCACGGCCAGTTCCCGGGGGCTCAGCTCAGACTCTGTCTC
>CAYMIU010000150.1:0-1767 GCA_964390515.1 uncultured Stakelama sp. | reverse complement strand
TACCTCCTGCGTCGCACCTATCGCCAGGACGGCAAGGTCAAGCACGAAACCCTCGGGAATCTCTCCCGCCTTCCGGCCGCGACCATTGCGCTGATTCGCCGCGCCGTGCGGGGCGATGCGCTCGTCCCGCCCGACGACGCGTTCGACGTCATCCGCTCCCGGCCCCACGGCCACGTCGCCGCGGTCGTGGGCACGGCGCGGCAGGTGGGACTCCCCGCGCTCCTCGCGGCCCCGCGCAGCCGGGAGCGGGATCTGGTCGAGGCCCTGATCGCGGCGCGCCTCCTGGATCCCTGTTCCAAGCTCGCGACGGCCCGGGCCCTCGGGGCCGAGACCGAGGAGTCCTCCCTCGGCGAGGGCCTCGGCGTCGCCGGCGCCGACGAGGACGCGCTCTACGAGGCGATGGATTGGCTCCTGGCCCGGCAAGCGCGCGTGGAGCAGGCCTTGGCCCGCCGGCACCTGACCGACGGTGGCCTCGTCCTTTATGACGTCACCTCTACCTACTTCGAGGGCCGGAAGTGTCCCTTGGCGAAGTTCGGCCACCCGCGCGACGGGCGGCGGGACAAGCTGCAGATTGTCTTCGGGCTCCTGACCAACGGCGACGGCTGCCCGGTCGCGGTCGAAGTGTTCGAAGGCAACACCGGGGATCCCAAGACCCTGCCGGCGCAGATCAAGAAGATCCGCGAGCGGTTCGGGATCGCGCGCGTGGTCCTGGTCGGCGATCGCGGGATGCTCACAGAAGCGCGCCTGCGGGAGGATCTCCGGCCGATCGAGGGACTCGACTGGATCACCGCGCTGCGCGCGCCGGCGATTCAGGCCCTGGCCGCGGGCGGGACCCTGCAGCTCTCGCTCTTCGATCAGCAGGACCTCGCCGAGATCACGCACCCCGACTATCCCGGCGAGCGGCTCATTGTCTGCAAGAATCCGCTCCTGGCCGGGGAGCGGGCCCGCAAGCGCGGGGAGCTCCTGGAGACGACTGACCGCGAGTTGGCCAAGATCACCGCCGCCACCGCGCGCGCGACGCGACCGCTCCGCGGCCAGGCCCGCATCGCCCTCCGCGTCGGCAAGGTGCTCGGGCGGCGCAAGGTCGGCAAGCACTTCACGCTTGAGATCACCGACACGAGCTTCCGCGCCGCGCGTGACGAGGCGGCCATCGCGCGCGAGGCCGCCCTCGATGGGGTCTACGTCCTTCGCACGAGTGTCGACGCCGATCGCCTCCCGACGGCCGAGGCCGTCCGTAGTTACAAGCGGCTGGCCGCCATCGAGCGCGCCTTCCGGAGCCTCAAGACCGTCGACCTCAAGGTGCGCCCCATTCATCACCGCAAGGCCGACCGCGTCCGCGCGCACGTGTTCCTCTGCATGCTGGCCTACTACGTGGAATGGCACATGCGGCGGGCGTTGGCGCCGATCCTCTTCGACGATGACGACCCGGCGGCCGCCGAGGCCGAGCGCCGCTCGGTGGTGGCGCCGGCCCAGCGGTCGCCCCGGGCGAAGGCCAAAGCGCTGACGAAGCGGACGGACGAGGGGGAGCCTGTCCATAGCTTCCACTCGCTCTTGCGCCATCTGCGGACGATCGTGAAGGATCGCATGCGCCTGAAGTCAGACGCGGCGATCGAGTTCGACAAAATCACGACACCCACCCCGGTCCAGCAGCGTGCCCTCGATCTGCTCGGGGTCTCCCTCAACCTGTAGCCAGAACGCCCGGGCACCGAGACATGCCTTCGTCAAAAAAATCAACGCCATACCCTCTTGGGGGAGGGGGAACTTCGG
>CAYMIU010000149.1:0-1892 GCA_964390515.1 uncultured Stakelama sp. | reverse complement strand
CGCTTGGATGGCGGCGCGCCACCGCAAGGGTCCCGAGCGGTCGCGGTCGTTGTACTGGGCGGTGCTTGGCCTGATGACACTCGCGATCTCAATCCAGGGGTTCCTCGGCGGAACCTTCATGCACGGCGGAATATACCACTTGGCATTCTGAACCGGTCCGGCTGTGCGCATAAAGCGGTCGTTTTCTGAACAGGCACGGCCGAGGGCGCGTCTTCACCGAGGACGCGCCCTTTGACTGATCAGCGGATCGACTGAACTGCTTCGCTGCAGGCCTGCTCGCAGCGATGGCAGTGTTCAGCGCAGATGCGGCAATGCTCGTGCGTGCTCGCATGCTTCTCGCATTCCTCCGCGCACAGCCCGCAGGCGATGGCGCAGGCTTGAAGAGCCGCGACCAGCGCTTGCTCATTGCTGCCGGTGCGGCGGGTGCCGAGAGAACCTGCCGCCAGGCAGATGTCGGCGCAGTCGAGGTTCAGACGAATGCACTGGCGAAGCTGCGCGACCATCTCTTCCGCCAGACAGGCATCAGCGCACGACGTGCAGATCTGAGCACATGAGTAGCACTCCTCAATACAGCGGATCAGTGCGTCGTTCGTGTTTCCCTTCACGTCCGGATGCGTGGCGATCATCTCTTGCATGTGGTGCATGGTTCTCTCCTGTTCAGGTAGCGGTCACCCCCTGTCTAAGTAAGAGGTACGAACCTGAAATGTTCCGGCCTTTGCGTCGGACCGTTCAGCCGCTTTGGCGTATCGATTAACCCCCGGCGCCGGGGGTAGCGCACAGTTTCGACGGCCACGCCGCCTGCGCGCGCGCACCATCGTGGTGCGGGATCATCGAACCGAGAAGGGCCGTGTCGCCGATCGCCGTGTGGTACGAATCAGCGCTCCGGTTTAGGGCTTTCACTCGTTGCACTGCCAATGGCTCACCCTAGGTCGGCGGTAGGCCCTGAGCCGGCCACAGCCCGGCCATGGCGGATGCCAATCCGCTGTCGCGGTCGCGCAACAGGTTATGGATTGCGGTCGCAGCGACCGCTGCTTGTCCGGTCGCGACGCTGATCTGATCGAGCCCTTCCACAACGTCACCAACCGCGTAGAGGCCGGCAACCGAGGTTTGTTGGTGGGCGTCGGTCAGCACGCATCCCGTTGCCGCGAGCTTCGCGCCCAGCGAAGTGGCAAGCCCTGTTCGAGGCGATGAGCCGAGCGCAGGGTAAAGCGTGTCGAATTGTAGCTCCAGGCCATTGGCCAATCGAACCTCGACACAATCGCCAAGACGCAGCTGCTCGACAGGCGAGGGCGCGACATCGACGCCCTGCTGGGTCAGCCTGGCAAATTCGGTCGGTGCGAGGTCGAGCGACCGTTCGGCGAGAAGCGTGACCTTGGCACCATAAGCGCGCAGGAATTCGGCTTCTTCAGCGCCATGGCGGTCGCAGCCGAGCACCGCCACGCTCATCCGCCGAGCCTCATAACCATCGCAAATCGGGCAGTAGCGGAGAAGGCCACGCGCGACGCCGATGTCATGCATCGCATCGGGCATCTCGGGACGTCGATTGACGACACCCGTCGCGAGCACGACGGTCCGCGCGTACAGGACGTTCGGTCCGCAACTTGCCGAGAAGTGATCGCCTGATGCGACGATCGCGTCGATCTCACCGCTCTGGACCGTACCGCCATATTCATGCAGCTGAGCCTGCAGGCGCGCAAGAAACGTGACGCCGGAAATGCCGCCGGGAAATCCTGGGAGGTTGTGCGAGCGCGGGATGGAGGCGGCGCGCCCCGCCGCCGCGTCGTAAACGACGCAGCTCCTGAGAAAGCGGGAAAGATAGATCGCGGTCGTGAGGCCAGCGGGACCGCCGCCCACAATCAGACAGTCGATGACCTCCTCGGGATCGCCAGTCC
>CAYMIU010000148.1:0-2117 GCA_964390515.1 uncultured Stakelama sp. | reverse complement strand
GGCCGGACGTTCTGGCCGTCGGCCTGCACCACCGTCATCGGCAGGTCAGGGATGCGCACGTTGAAGTTCGTCTGCGCCGCGGCATTGACGATGCGCAGCCGAACCCGCTCGCCCGGTCGGAAGAGACCCGTCCAGTTGTCGTAAGGTCCAAAGCCATTGACCAGGAAGGTGTAGGTCGAACCAGTGACGTCCGCGATGTCCGCCGGGTCCATCCGCATCTGCCCCCAATCGAGGCGATCCTTAAGGCGCATTTCGCGGCCGGCCAGCAGCCCGCTCAGCGTCGGGCGTTGATAGTTGAAATAGGCGCCGCCCATCTGCTTGAGCTTGCGAAAGATTTCCTCGCCCGTCATTTCGCTATGATCGGACAGCACGATCACATGCTCGCGGTCGAACGCGACCGGGTCGGCACCCGCCGGATCAATCACGATGGGTCCGTAGAGCCCTGCCTGCTCCTGCTCGCCCGAATGGCTGTGGTACCAGTAGGTGCCAGACTGCACGACTGGGAACTCGTACACGAATGTCGAGCGCGCCTTGATGCCGGGGAAGCTGATGCCCGGCACGCCGTCCATTTGAAACGGCAGAATGAGCCCGTGCCAGTGGATCGAGCTATCCTCGTCGAGATTGTTGGTCACTGCGAGACGGACGTTCTGGCCCTCCTGGAGGCGGACGAGTGGCGCCGGGACCGTGCCGTTCACCCCGATCGCGGGCGTCGTGATTCCATCCATCACCAGCTTCATCCGGTCGATCGTCAGCGCGATGTTTGCGCCCGACACGGTCGGCAGGGGCTTGGCGATGCCGCGCGACACAGGTTGCGCCCAAGCCGGCAGGTAGGCCGACATGGCCAGCGTGCCGCCAAGCATGGCGGTTCCGCGCATTACGTCGCGCCGGTTTAGATTGCGGCTCATGCCTTTCCTTCGCTCCAGTTCAATGCTTGCGGCCGGCGGCGGGGGGGGGGGCCGCCGACCTTATCTTTCATTACGCGCAAATAGGCTCATCCCCTCACGCGAAGTCGAGAATTTTCGATAATCTTTCACGCGCACGCCGGAGCCGCGTCTCCACGGCCTTTCCGCTGATCCCCAGCGCGGCGGCGGTTTCCGCCTGGGACAAGCCCTCCACGGTCCGCAGCAAAAGCGTCTCCTTGAGCGTGGCCGGCAGCTCGGACACCGCGCGCGAAAGCCGCGCAAGCTCTGCGCGATCGAAGGTGATGGCGTCGGCACCCGGCGCCTCGTCCCACTCACTTTCCATCGTCTCGGGCGGCAGCGAAGAAGCGAACGATAATATCTGGCGTATGCGCCGCCGCCGATGCCAGTCGCGGCTCTTGTTGATCGCCACGCGGGCCAGCCACGCAGCGAGCGGCCGATCTCCGTCATATCTTGGCAGGTTCTGAAAGGCGGACGCGAAGCATTCCTGAGTGAGGTCAAGCGCCTCTTCAGCGTCACCGATATGTGCACGGATCAGGCGGTAGACTGGCTCCTGGTGCCGGCGCATGATCTCGGCGAAGGCGGCCTGACGTCCAGCGAGCGTCAAGGCGGCGAGTTCGCCGTCCGTGCAGGCCGCGAGATCAAGGCTCACCGCGCGTCTGCGGTCAGCGCCTTCACCACCGCGCGGTCAAACGTCCTCGCCTGGTCGGGCCGCAGGATCTGCCGCATCGCGAACATATGGTTCAACGTCTCCTTCTGGAGCTCACCCATCGCGCCGTGCGAACGATCGACGGCGGCCGCGACCTGCGGCCCGTTACCATGTTCGGCCTCGATTGCGGCGGCGAGCCGGGCGTTGTCGGCCCTGAGTTCCAGCTCCAAGGCACGCCTTCGAACGGCGAAGTGAGACTCCAGCGTCTGGAGCTTGGTCCGTTGAGCTTCGTCCAGCTCGAGCCCGTCGTGGAGCAAGCTGTGAAGCTCCACGCCCGGGCTCGGCGGTGAAGGAAACAACTCGTGTCCAGCCCACACGCCTGCGACCGCCGCCACGAACGCGACGATGGCGATCAGCATCGTCCTTTGGCCGCCGCTCGTCACTGGAACGCGAGTAAGGTCGAAGGCGCTAGCGGCATGGCAGGCCCGAAGGGTGTTAGCGTCGGCACCTGCGCAGTCGTCGCGTTGGACGACAATCCGCCGCCCACC
>CAYMIU010000147.1:0-2122 GCA_964390515.1 uncultured Stakelama sp. | reverse complement strand
CGGCCTGACCGTGCGGGAGGCCGGCAAGTCCGTCCCCAACGCCATCGGCGAGGTGCGCGAGGCGATCGACTTCCTGCGCTATTACGCCGACCAGGCCCGCCGCAGCTTCGGCCCCGCGCATCAGCCGCTCGGCACCGTCACCTGCATCAGCCCGTGGAACTTCCCGCTGGCGATCTTCACCGGGCAGGTGGCCGCCGCGCTTGTCGCGGGCAACGCCGTGCTGGCGAAGCCGGCCGAGGAGACCCCGCTGATCGCCGCGCAGGCCGTCGCGATCCTCCACGCGGCCGGCGTCCCCGCCGACGCGCTTCAGCTCGTTCCCGGTGACGGATCGATCGGCGCCGCCCTCGTCGCCGCGCCCGAAACCGCCGCGGTGATGTTCACCGGCTCGACCGAGGTCGCCCGGCTCATCCAGCGCGAACTCGCCACCCGCGTCTCGCCCGATGGCGCGCCGATCCCGCTGATCGCCGAGACCGGCGGCCAGAACGCCATGATCGTCGACAGCTCCGCGCTCGCGGAACAGGTGGTGGCGGACGTCATCGCCTCCGCCTTCGACAGCGCCGGCCAGCGTTGCTCGGCGCTGCGCATCCTGTGCCTTCAGGAGGAGGTCGCCGACCGCATCCTCACCATGCTGCGCGGCGCGCTTCAGGAGCTGCGCATCGGCCGCACCGATCGGCTGGCAGTCGACATCGGCCCGGTCATCACCGCCGAGGCGCAAGGCAACATCACCCGCCACATCGCCGCGATGCGCGACCGCGGCCACAAGGTCGATTCGCTCCCGCTGGGCGACGCCACGGCAAACGGCACCTTCGTCGCCCCGACGATCATCGAGCTGCCCGACATCGCCGAGCTTCAGCGCGAGGTGTTCGGCCCGGTGCTCCACGTCGTCCGCTACAAGCGCAGCGGGCTCGACGCGCTGATCGCCCGCATCAACGCCACCGGCTATGGCCTCACCTTCGGCCTCCACACCCGCCTCGACGAGACGATCGCCCATGTCACCGCTCGGGTGAAGGCGGGCAATCTCTACATCAACCGCAACGTCATCGGCGCGATCGTCGGCGTCCAGCCGTTCGGCGGCCGCGGCCTGTCGGGCACCGGCCCCAAGGCGGGCGGCCCGCTTTATCTCGGCCGCCTGGTGCGCGGCGCGATCGAGGCGCCCGCCGGCACGTCGACGGTGGCGGATGCCGCGACGCGCGATCTCGCGCTGTGGCTGGAACAGCGCGGCGACGAACCCGCCGCCACCCGCGCCCGCGACATTGCCGCCGCCTCCCCGCTCGGCCTTGAGGCAGAGCTCGACGGCCCGGTGGGGGAGCGCAACCTCTACGCCCTCCACCCGCGCGGCCGGATTCTGCTGCTGCCTGAAACCAGCGCCGGGCTGATGGCGCAGCTCGCGGCCGCGCTCGCCACGGGCAACGACCTCGTGGTCGACGCCGCTTTCCAGGCCGATCTGCCGGCGCCGATCGCCGCGCGTGTCCGCTGGACCAGCGACTGGTCCAACGACGGCCCCTATGCCGGCGCGCTGATCGAGGGTGACGCGGCGCGCGTGCGCGACCTGCAACAGCGAATCGCCGCGCTCGATGGTCCGATCGTGCTGACGCAGGCGAACGACTATCGCCTCGAATGGCTGGTCGAGGAGGTATCCACCTCGATCAACACCACCGCGGCCGGCGGCAACGCCAGCCTCATGGCGATGACCTGATCCGCCGCATCAACCACACCCATGGCGGGGCCGCGCGGGACTGGATTTTTCCCCGCGACCCCGCTATGCGCGCGCTCTTCCAGGTAAATCGCTGGAACGCTTGCGGGAGGGTGCGGCAACGCGCCCGCGACCACCGCTAAACTTAAAGAGAGTGACATGGCGAAGAAAATCACAGGCTATATCAAGCTGCAGGTGCCTGCCGGCGCTGCAAACCCGTCGCCGCCGATCGGCCCGGCGCTGGGTCAGCGCGGCGTGAACATCATGGAATTCTGCAAGGCGTTCAACGCGCAGACCGCTGACATGGAAAAGGGTTCGCCCCTCCCCACCGTCATCACCGTCTACGCCGACCGCTCGTTCAGCTTCGAGACGAAGACGCCGCCGGCGACCTTCCTCATCAAGAACTGTCTCTTAACACATCTCCGAGCC
>CAYMIU010000146.1:0-2155 GCA_964390515.1 uncultured Stakelama sp. | reverse complement strand
GGACCAGCTCATGCGCGAGGATGGCCGCGATCCGCGCCGGCATGGCGTCGGGCGCGTGAGCGAGGTCGGGACGGATGAAGATTTCAAAATGCCCGTCCGCGCTGCGCCGATTGTCCCAGCACTCGCCGATCGCCTTGCCCTTCGCGCCCCTGCTGGTGAAGCCGATCGCGACGCGCACGCGCGAGGGCAGGGGGGCATCCAGCGCCTCGAACAGTGGGGCCATGCCCGCTGCCACCCGGTTGAGCCAGCTTTCGCGGTTGTCCTGCGTCATGCCTTCTACTCCCTTCAAATCGCCCTTCGGGGCGATGGCCTCTCGCCATCGCTCCCGAGTTCGCGCGGAGCAGCCGGCGAGAGAGGGGGGCAGCGGGAATCGACGGGGTGGAGCGGCCGCAGCGCAGCGAGGCACGGCCCGTCTATTCCCGTTGCGGGGGAGAGGCGGCCGGGAACGCCTTTCCCCCTGAACGAATATCCACGCCGGCAACGCCGGCACCGCAGGCCGGGGGCCTTGCCCGCCTCGCGCGAGGATCGTCACGCGGATGCGCCAAGACCGCTTGCGGGCTTGGTCGGAGCCGTCAGGCGGAGATAGAGCCGTGCCTGAAGGGACGCGCCCGACATTGCACTCTAGTGTCGGAATGACGGTATATTGATGTCGTTAAGATATACAGACGATATATAGTAGCGCCTCGGATGCCCTGTGCTTCCCGCCACTCTCAAGCATCGCTGAAATGACGATCACAGCGGCCGTGACTCCGAAATGACGAGAGGCCCCGCTTGAAGTTTCCGGCAATTGGCCGTACATTGCGTCAAGGTAAGGAGAAAGCTATGGCCCACGCACAAAGACGGGAAAGCGCCTCCCCAGCTCGCCGGCGAGCCGAGCGACTGGAAGCGCGCGTGACGACTGAACAGAAGGCTCTCATCGAGCGCGCCGCCGCGCTCGAAGGGCGCAGCATCACCGATTTCGTGCTGACCAGCGTTCAGGACGCGGCGAAGCGCGCCATTGCGGAGCATGAAGTCATCCAGCTTAGTGTCAGGGATTCCCAAGCCTTTGTGGATGCGCTGCTCAACCCGCGCGAGCCGAGCAAGAGGATGCGCGAGCGTGTGGCGGCTTATACCGCGCGGGTCGGCGATCAATAGGCGTGGGCACCGCAAGGCCCGTTATCGAGCTTCTCGACACGACGCGCCACGATCGTTCCGGCTTCTCCTGCGGCGTCGAAGCGCTCGACCGCTATCTGCAATTGCAGGCAAGCCAGGACGCGCGGCGGCGCGTGGCGGCTCCCTATGTGCTGATAGAGCCGCCATCGCCTAACGTCCTCGGCTTCTACACGCTGTCGAATACATCGCTGCAAGCGGCGGAGCTGCCGGCCGCACTCGTCAAGAAACTCCCGCGCTACCCCGTCCTGCCTGCCACACTCCTGGGCCGGCTCGCGGTCGATGGGAAAGGGCGGGGCGGGGGGTTGGGAACGGTTCTTCTGCTCGATGCGCTCCGGCGCTGCCTGCGGAGCGAGACGGCATCTCTGGCGGTCGTGGTGGATGCCAAGGATGACGCGGCGATTTCATTCTATGAACGACACGAGTTTTTGCGGCTGCCCGATCAAGCCAATCGTCTGTTCAAGCCGATGGCGGAAATCGAAAAGCTGTTCAGGAGCACTGACGGGCCGGGAACCGGATGATCGCCATGACGGATGAACAACGTAACGCGTCTGAAACAACGCAGGCCGCCAAGCTGCCAACAATCCTCGCCGTCCAGGCGTCCGGATCGGCGTCGCTGCGTCTCACCTGGTCCGATGGCATCAAGGGCGAGCTTGATCTGATCGGCGTGCTTGCCGATCGCCATTTCGAGGCGCTGCGCGACCCGGGGACGTTCGCGCAAGTCGGGGTAGGGGAGTGGGGCCATAGCCTCGCATGGGCTTCGGGCGTCGCACTGGGCGCTGACATGCTCCGGCATGAAATGGAGCTGACGCAGATGCGGCGTGAACGGCCATGAAGGCGATCTTCATCCGCCACGGTGAATCCACCGGCAATGCTGGGGTGCCGTGCCACGACCTCGCGACGATCGAGCTGACGGAGCTGGGCCAGGAACAGGCGCGCGAAGTCGCGGCGATGAGCTGCCCCCTTCTGAGTGGTCCATCGACTATTACAGTCTGGACCAAGGAAG
>CAYMIU010000145.1:0-2206 GCA_964390515.1 uncultured Stakelama sp. | reverse complement strand
CGGCAAGGCTGCGGCCAGCGCGCTTGCCGAAGGGCGGAGCGTGATCGCCGATGCTGTCTTCGCGAAGGAAGACGAGCGCAGTGCGATCGCGGCTGTGGCGGAGGAGGCGGGAGTCGGCATCCATGGCATCTGGCTGGAAGCGCCTCAGGACGTCCGCCTGAACCGCGTCGACGAACGGATCGCCGATGCGTCCGATGCGGACCGCTTCGTGGCCGCGGCGCAGACAGATCACGCGCCGGGCGACCTCGGCGGCTGGGTCGTACTCGACGCCGCGCGCCCGCTGGCGGAGATTGCCGCCGACGCCCGAGCCCTCCTTCGCTGAACGGCCTCAGTGCGCGAGCAGCAACGGCACGGGCGCCGCGTCGATCAGGTCGCGTGTGACGCCGCCGAGGATCATCTCGCGCCAGCGCGAATGGCCATAAGCGCCGATCACGAGCAGGTCAGTCGAGCGACGGCGCGCCTGAGACACCAGAACTTTGGAGACAGGCGCCCCATTCGAGGCGAGGTCGAACACCTCGACCTCATGGCCGAGCCGGACCAGATGACGGGCAATGTCGGCACCCGGCTGCGAGCCGTGCGTCTTGTGTGAGGGCTCGGCATCCACGGCGACGATGTCGATGCGGGCCTTCGGCGCGATCAGCGGCAGCGCGTCGTTGAGCGCACGCGAGGATTCCCGGGTGGCGTTCCAACCTACGGTGATATGATCGAGCGCCCGCGGCGTCGCGCCTGACGGCAGGACCAGAGCCGGGCGGCCCGACATCAAGGCGACCGCCTCCAACGCCTGTCGCCTGACTCCCTCCGAGCCATAGGCTTCGGCCGGCCCGAAGAGCACGGCGTCGTAGTACCGCGCCTGCACGACCAGCGTCTCGACCATCGTCGCCATCTCGTCGCTGAGCGTGCGGACCTCGACAGCGGCCTTGTCGGCCGGCTTTGCCAGCCTGGCTTGCTTCTCCTCGCTAAGCCTGACGAACTCGTCGAGGATGATGTACGGTGACCCGAACGCGAGGGCATAATCGGGTGTCGGGATCGGCGACAGGATCGCGATACTGAGATGCGCGCCGTGATATTCGGCGAAGGCGATCACGTCCTTGACGAACTGATCGTCCTTGTCGGCCGTGTCGACAACCGCCAGCAGGTCCTTGAGCATCGCCACCTCCTTGTCGCCCAGGAGCGTAGCAGCCGCCCGAAACCCTCTCCCTTGGGACATATACGTAGATCAGGACTCCCGCGAGGCGTGCAGGTGCTTGGTCACTTCGATCACCACCCCGAGCCCGATCGCCGCCACCGCACACAGCGCGTAGAGAGACGCCCCGAGCGGCGCAGTGCCCAGGATCGAGTCGGCCCCGGGGAGGTGCTGAACCAGAAGCTGGAGCAGCAGGGCGCCTGCGATTCCAGCAATCAGCCAAGGGTTTGACAGGAGCGGGATACGGGTCACCGGTCGCGTCTCGGACCGCATGCAGAGCACATAGACGTTCTGGAACAGGACGGTCGTGAACAGCACCAGATTGCGCGCCGCCTCCACCGTGTCGCCTGCCGCCAGACGCCAGTTGAAGAGCAGGAGGGCCGTGACAGCCATGTAGAGCGCAGGCGGCGCCATGAGGCGCAGCGCACGACGGTCGATCAGACGAGCACCGGGAGCACGAGGCGGGCGGGAGAGTGCGTCGCCGGTCCCGCGCTCGAAGCCCAGCGTCACGTCCTGCAACCCGTTCGTCACCACGTTGAGCCAGAGCAACTGAACCGCCGTCAACGGCATCGGCAGCCCGGCGACGACAGCGATCACGAACATCGCGATCTCGCTGAAGCCGGTCGCGAGCATGATCATCACGATCCGCCGGACATTGTCCTGCGTCACGCGTCCTTCCTCGATCCCCGCGACGACCGAGGCGAAATTGTCGTCGGCGAGCACCAGATCGGCCACGCCGCGCGCGACGTCGGTGCCGTCGCGCCCCATCGCCACGCCGATATGGGCCGCCTTGAGCGCCGGAGCGTCGTTCACGCCGTCGCCGGTCACGGCAACCAGCTCGCCCTGGGCCTGCAGCGTCTCGACCAGCACCAGCTTCTGCGCCGGTGCGAAGCGGGCGAGGACGGTTGCGTGCTTCAGCCGCTCGCGCGCCTGACCGCCTGGTGCCTCTATCTCCGCTCCCGTGACCACAGCGGAATCGTCGCTGGCGATCCCGAGCCGGCGTGCGATCGAAAGTGCGGTCGC
>CAYMIU010000144.1:0-2221 GCA_964390515.1 uncultured Stakelama sp. | reverse complement strand
CGTCTCCATCTGACGAGCTAACTTACCAATGGCATGATTTCCGGGGAGCAGGTCACTTTCCACAGCCAGCTCCACGAGAATTCTCATAAGAGCCGATACCGCATTTGGATGGTTGCGTAACGACAGAGACTGAAGCTCTTCCCACACGCCCCTGGCACGCTGCTGTGAAGCGATCCACTGAACGTGCGGCGCGTCCTTCGGTATAAACGTATTCTGAGGCGGAAGGGGAACTGGTTCCCTTTGCCGCAAGACCTTCGGCGCCCGCGTGGCTTCCGGCGCTTCTCGAAGCCGATGGTTCTCGCGCGGCAAGACCCCCTCTTCTTCAAGGCGATTTAGGTAAGCCCGCTTACCTAGGTTGTTCCAGAGATTTCCCAAGGTGACGACTTGCGCTGCAAGATCCGAGCAATCCTGCTAAGCGCGTCTGTCACCGCTGCATGATCATGAGTTACTCGAAACTGCCGGCCCGCGGTACTAACGCCAGCTCGGTTTCGAAACTCCTCCGAAGACAGAAGGCGAGACATAGTTGACCATGGAATGTTTCCGCTTGGAAGCTTTCCCGCCTGGGCCAGTAGGCTCTCGACCTCGGCTGCAACGTTGACACCTCCACCCTGCCCTGTTCGCTCCACAAAATTCAACTTTGCGCGATTATTCCAGTCGAGCTGACCAACCCCGCGCTGAGATCCTGTATGCCGGCGAAAGAGGATGCTATCTATTACATTACGATCCTGCTCGACTTGGCACGTAAGACTCTCAGGCAGGTTTGAATTTTTTGCCAACCCTCTGAAAAAGGTGCGCAATTCCATGGAAGGCGCCTGCTCTGGATTTCTAAGAAGCTTGATACAGGTCACACGGCGATTGCCGTCGAAGACCACAAACTTTCCATCCACGGGAAGCACCAGCGGCGGATCGTAGACCGTCCCAACTGAGGCAATATCCGCTGCCAAATTCCGCATCTGGGTATCATGCAAGCGGAATAGCTCGGCGATTGCCAAGTTCTCGCTTCTCAGCTCGCCATGTCGATCGTTAGCGCTATTTATAACCAACTCGTCAACGGCAAGCAGATCGAAAGACATTCCCCAACGCCCCCTTCGCGAGCATCGCTAATACGACAACAAGCGACACCCCTTAGCAATATCAATGCATTGAGAGTGCATCAAACGGGTTGGTTCAAAATTCGTTTCCGAAAGCAGCACCAATGCTTCGCTGTCCTGACCGGATCATAAGCGAAGCATGAATGTACAAGCTATGCGGCCATCTCAGCACACTCGCTCATTCAGATAGTCGCCGCTGCAACAAGGGGCGCCGGAGTGGTACTTTATCAACTCAGCTCTCCCCCCCGCCGCATCCCCATCACCAGCCCCGCAACCACCAGCACCGCGGCAACCGCGGTCGCGCCCGCCACCAGCGTCGCCTCCTGCCCGCCGGCCGCGAAGATCGCCGCCAGCGCCCACACGAACACCAGCGCATAAGGCAGATTGCCGCGCCCGCGGATCAGCGCGGTCGCGGCGATCACGCCGGCCGCCACCACCACGGCGCCCGCGATCATCGGCGCCGCCGCGCCGCCCTCCACGCCGTGGAAGCGCAGGCTCGCGGCGATGTTCACCGTCGTCGCCACCGTCAGCCAGGCGGTCAGCGCGCTCAGCGGCACATAGGCGAGCCAGCGCTCGCCGGTGCTGAGCCGCCCGCTGCCGGACTGCCCGGTGCCGGGCCCGCCGCTCGCGAACACGCGATAGATGGACACAAGGCACGCCAGCGTCAGGACGATGATCGATACCGATATCGCGCTCAGCCCGAACACCTGGGTATAGGCCGCCCACAGGCCGTTGCCGAGGAACGCGCCCGCCGCCGGCCAACGGATGCGCGCGAGCAGCGGATTGTCCCGCTGCGCCGGCAGCAGCTGGTAGATCGCGAACAAGGTCGAGCCGAGGTACAGCGCCCCCCAGATCGAAAAGGCCCAGCCCGCCGGGGTGATCAGCGTGCGCACCGCATCGGACTGGTCGCCGATCGGCTGTCCCACCCCCAGTTGCGGCAGCAGCGGCGTCAGGATCTGGAACGCCGCCGCCAGCAGCACGGCGATGGAAGCAGCGTTCAACGCGCCGCGGGCGGGGGTGTGGATGCGGGTTGCCATAGCCCCTGAACGCCCGTCCTCCCCGCACGGTTCATCGCCGCGCGGCCCCATGCACCCGCCCCCTCCGCCGCCGCCCGCACGTCTCCCGGCCAC
>CAYMIU010000143.1:0-2278 GCA_964390515.1 uncultured Stakelama sp. | reverse complement strand
GCGGGACCGCCGCCCACAATCAGACAGTCGATGACCTCCTCGGGATCGCCAGTCCAGCCTTGATTGGTCAACCGCAACCTCATCATTACCCCGCGCATGCGCCCGGCGGGCCCGCGGCCCTACTCATTCGGACGGTAGGCGCAGGTAGAAAGCGCTTTGTACTCCCTTGTGAATACGTGCCGATGCCGCTTCCCCCTCATCAAGAGGGTGCGGCGGCACGAAAAAAGATCGTGAGGGGTGACCCGTCCTGCTGCGTAATACAGGTGAACTCAACGGAAATGGAGATTACCCGCATGCGTCGCTTGTTCATCACGACTGCTGCCGCCGCCTTGTTCTTCGCAGGCGGCGTGGCAAACGCGCACCCGAAGCTGGTGTCCGCCAGCCCCGCCGCCAACGCGGCGGTCGCGACCCCGGAGAAGATCAGCCTCCAGTTCAGCGAGAAACTCGTGCCTGCTTTCTCCAAGGCCGAACTGATCATGGCCGCGATGCCTGGCATGGCGGCCATGAAGATGCCGAGCAGCGCCGCGGTCGGCTCCGACGGGCGTACGCTCACGATCATCCCGAAGCAGCGTCTCCCGCGTGGGCGTTACAACGTCGACTGGCAGGTCGTTTCCGGCGACACGCACAAAATCACTGGCAGCTACACCTTCACGGTGAAGTGAGCGGATGATTGACTGGCCGACCGTCGCCATCCGCTTGGCGTTATACCTCGTCCTGGCGGTGCTGTTCGGCCTGTCGGCGTTCAGCCTCTATGGCCTTCGGCTCGGCGAGCGCGAGGATGCAATCGCTCTGCGGCCTTGGCTTTCGGGAAGTGCTGTGCTCGGGTTGCTGCTCTCAGCCGCTGGCCTGATCCTCATGGCCTCGTCGATGGCCGGATCTCCATTCTGGCCGGTCGACGAGGCCGCGGTGGCTGCCTTGCTCGGAGGGCCACCGGTTGGCTCCGCCTGGAAGGTGCGCATGGTAGCGCTGGTCATTGCCGGGGGCGCGGTCCTACTGGCGCGAGGCAGAGCATCATGGCTGGCGATGGCCATGATTGCCGCCGCTCCGGCGGTGGCGCCACTCGCGTGGAACGGGCACGGTGCCATGGACGAGGGAAGCACCGGATGGCTTCACCTGGGCGCGGACATTCTCCATCTCCTCGCAGGCGGTATATGGGTTGGCGCACTGTTCGGATTGCTTCTCCTGATGATGCGCCGCGCCGAGGCGATCGATGCCGCGCACCTTCAGCTTACCCATCGGGCGCTGCACGGCTTCGGGGCGGTGGGCACGCTCGTGGTTGCCATTTTAGTGATCACCGGCTTGATCAACAGCTGGCTGCTCGTGGGCCCAGCCAATTTCACGGCCTTGGGCACGACGCTCTACGGCTTGCTGCTGCTCGCCAAGCTGGTCTTGTTCGCAGCGATGCTGGGGCTCGCTTCGCTCAATCGCTTCCGCCTCACGCCGGCCTTCGAACGATCGATTGCCATGAACGATCATGACGGAGCGCTTATGGCGCTGCGAGTCAGCCTGGCGGTCGAGACAGCCTGCGTAATCGGTATCCTGGCACTTGTGGCATGGCTTGGCACCCTCGCACCGCCCGCATCGGGCATGTAGGTGAGGTTACCTCTGCTGGGTCTGTTGATGTATTGAGAGATGAACGAACGAGGGTAGCAAATCATGGCCGATGTCAAACGCAGTGATGCCGGCAGCGGCCAAGGTGACGGCGGCGTCGTTCTGATCACGGGGGCGAGCGGTTTCATCGCTGCGGCCCTGATCGCCCGGCTCGGCGAACGCTACACTGTCGTCGGCCTCGATCGCGCCGGTCCGCCCGATCCACCACCACCCGCCTTGGCGATCAACATCGACGTCGGGTCGGATGAAGCGGTGCGAGCTGCGCTCGACGAGGTTCGCGCGCGCTACGGCAACCGCATCGCTTCGGTGATTCACCTCGCCGCCTATTATGACATTTCCGGCGATCCCAATTCGCTCTACGACAAGGTAACCGTCCAGGGCACCCGGCGGCTGATGGACGGACTCCAGTCGTTCGAAGTCGAGCAATTCGTCTTCGCCAGCACGATGCTGGTCCATAAGCCGACCGCCACTCCGGAGGAGCGCATCAGCGAGGAGTCGCCGATCGGTGCTTCCTGGGCCTATCCGCAGTCGAAGGTCGACGCCGAGGCATTGCTGCATGAGCGTCACGGGGACATCCCCGTCGTCTATATGCGCGCCGCCGGAGTTTACGATGACGACGGACGCTCGGCTTTTCTCGCGCAGCAGATATCGCAGATTTACGAGCACC
>CAYMIU010000142.1:0-2337 GCA_964390515.1 uncultured Stakelama sp. | reverse complement strand
GCGCGCGCGACCGGCGGCAGAGGGCGGCGGATCGGGGGGCGTGTCGAACTCGGCGGGATCGAACTTGCCGGCCGGGGGATCGGTGCGACCGCCACCACGCGCCATTCCCCTTCCGCGTCCCTGATCGTGGAGCTGGCGGGCCTGTTCGAGCAGGCGGCGGGGGTCGTCGTCGCGGTCGCGGTCCATCAGCGATCCTCTCCGGGCAGCGTCCACCCGTCGAACGGCTTACGATCCTGATCGCGGCTGATGCGGTGGGTCAGCTCGGAGACGATCCCGGCGAACCGTTTGTCCTTGGTGGCGGCGTCGATGAGCAGCCCGCCCAGGATGATCTTGCGGCGGGTGTCGAGGCGGCGACCTTCAGCAGCGACACGGGCATTGAGCGCGGCGAGACGAGCCTTGGCCTGATCGACCCGTTTCTGTGCCAGCTCGATGGATTCAGGTGTCGGTGCCGCCATACCTTCTCCGCGTGAAAGCACGATAACGGAAGCGACTATAGCGCAACCTAATAGATGAAGCCACCCGAGACGACGGTAGAGACAAGGGCGCACTTTAGCATTACTGCGTAATGCGTGCGGCAGGGATACCCTGCACCCATGTCGCGATGCGACAGCGGGGCCTTCGCCCCACACCCCGACCAGCGCAACGCCGCTGGACCACGTTGGAGAAGGCAAGCGCGGCGATGGCGATCTACCATCTGGCGGTGAAATCGGTGTCGCGCTCGACCGGGCGCAGCGCGGTCGCGGCCGTCGCGTATCGTGCCGGCGTCTGCCTCGAGAACGAGCGCGACGGCCTGGTGCACGACTATTCTCGGCGCAGCGGCGTCGAGGAGAGCTTCATCGTTGTGCCGGAGGGCGCGGAGTGGGCGCAGGACCGCGCCGCGCTGTGGAACGCGGCGGAAGCGGCGGAGAAGCGCAAGGACGCCAAGGTGGCGCGGGAATACGAGCTGGCGCTGCCGGCCGAGCTGGACGCCGGCCAGCGCTGTGACCTGGTTCGTGCTTTCGCGGAGGATATCTGCGACCGCTACGGGGTGGCGGTGGATGCGGCGATCCATGGCCCGCATGACTATGGCGACGATCGTAACCACCACGCCCACGTCATGACGACGACGCGGGAGGTCGGGCCGGAGGGGCTGGGGGCGAAGACGCGCCAGCTCGACGTGCGCACGTCGGCGTCGGCCGAGGTGGAGGCGATCCGCGAGCGATGGGCCGAACAGGTCAACGACGCGCTGGAACACGCCCAGGTGGCCGATCGGGTCGATCATCGCAGCTACGAGCGTCAGGGGCTGGATATCGAGCCGACCGTGAAGATGGGCCATGCGTCGGCCGCGATCGAGCGGCGCGCCTCGGCCGAGCAGATCGCGGCCGGCGAGGAACCGCACGCCGTCACCCCGCGCGGGCAGGTGAACGAGGCGATCATGGGGAAGCGGGGGCTGGCCTACTACATCGAGTATGGCGAGCAGCGGATACGGGAATGGACCGGCCAGGCTCGGGAGCGGGTCGAGCATTTGGCGCAAAGCATGTCGAGCTTCGTCCAGGGCGCGGCGCGTGCGATGCGGGCGGGGTTGCAGACCAGCACCGGCGACGGGTTCGACGTGTTGCCGGCGATCGACCAGTCACCCCGCCGCGAGCAGACCGGTCCCGAGCTGGATCAACCGCAGATCGAGCGCGATCGACAGCGGGACCGGCAACACGACCACGATATCGGGTTCGGGCGGTAGGTCGCCGGCAAGGAATCGTTTTCGGCAGAGTGTAAGGTAATGCTTGACAAATGTCAGGGAATGCCTTACAATGTGTCTATGATAAAGACATACACCAGCAAGGCGCTCGAAGCCTTCGCCACCGAGGGAGATGGCTCAAAACTTCCCGTCCAGAACCACAACCGCGTCCGTCGCATCCTGCGCACGCTGGATGCTGCTACGAAGCCCGAGGACATGCATCTTCCGGGCTTCCGGTTCCACGGATTGAACACCAAACCCAAACGCTACGCGGTCGATGCCAGTGGCAACTACCGGGTCACATGGGCTTGGGATGACGGCGATGCGATCGACGTGAACATTGAGGACTATCACTAGGAGGGGCGCGCCCCTCCTAAAAAATCTGTCAGCCAATGCTTGACATGTAAGGCTTTAGTTTACACATAGAGCTTATACAGAGACGCATGATGATCCGGGATCGGCCCGGACAGGAGATAGATGATGAACCAGCTCGTATCCGGCCTTGCCCCGATGCATCCCGGTGAGCTGCTGCGGGAGGATATTCTGCCCGCGCTCAACAAGCCCAAGGCGGAGATCGCCAGGCTGATCGAGGTGTCGCGGCAGACCCTCTACGATATCCTCGC
>CAYMIU010000141.1:0-2530 GCA_964390515.1 uncultured Stakelama sp. | reverse complement strand
ATCCTGCCGGGCCTGATCGCGCGCGAGATCGCGCCGGCGAGCTGGCAATGGCCGGAGCGTATGGCGGCGCGGACGCTTGACCTTCCCCGCTGGGAAGCAGGGCAACAGATGATGCAGAGCGCCAGCCCGACCGCGTTCCGCGCGATCGTCGGGGCCGATAGGATCGTGACGGCCAACCGCGAGGCAATCGAGAAGTGTAGCAAGGCCGCAGCCCGATCGCGCAAGGCCGCGCGATGCACGATTAGAATTTCGTCTATTGAGCAAGCAAAATAAAAGATCACAACCATCTACCCCGGCCTCGTGGTCGGATCCAAGGAATTTGATCATGCATCCATTCGTTCGCACTGCGATCACCGCGCTCCTGATGATTGTTCCGGCAGCCGCGATAGCGTCATCCGATATCGCCATGCATCGTGATCCGGGTTGCGGATGCTGCGAGAAATGGGCTGCCCAGGTGCGCCAGCAATTCCACCGCAAGGTCCAGATCATCGACGATGCCGACCGCGGTGTGTTGCAACGTCGTGTAGGCGTGTCGACCGATTTGAGTTCCTGCCATACCGCGCTGGTCGATGGGATGGCCTTCGAGGGTCATGTTCCGATCGTGGATATGAAGCGTGCTCTAACGCAGCGTCCCAAGTGGGTTCGAGGTCTTGCCGTTGCAGGAATGCCGCTAGGCTCGCCGGGGATGGAAATGCCGGGCAGACCGGCCCAGCCCTATGCGGTCGTTGCGTTTGGGCCGGCAGAGCAAAGGCTGTTCGCCCGGCACTGAAGACATGAAGACTCTTGGCACGAATAACGGAGGACAAAGGCCGACGGGATAATCCGGACGGCTTGGCGCGGCGGGCTGCATGGCCTAATAAGAAGCCATGAAAACAAGCCGGTAGCGGCGTTCACCGGCAGGAGAGAGCGATGTCGTTTCCGACATTGAGGCTGATCGGCCTCGCCGTGGGTTCAGCCACGTTGCTGGCAGGATGTGCGACCGGGCGATATGCACCCCGTTATGCTTATTACCGGGTGCCCTGCACCACACCGGGCGCTGTCCTTGCCCAGCCCATTGGCCTTGAAGCCGGTCCGGTCGCCCTCGGCCCGCTTCCTGTTCCGTCGAACGCGCCTTTCTCTGATCTCACAGGCGCAGTGCCGACCTGCGTAGTCGCGGTGTCGGCGGCCGACTACCGTCGCGCTTATTATCCAGGAGGCTATTACGGCCGGCGCTATGGATCGTTCGGGCTAGGGTTTGGCTTTGGCGGCGGCCACTTCGGCGGAGTGCATCATGGAGGGAGACACGGTGGGGGCCATGGCGGGGGGCATCATTGACCACTTACGTAGCAGATGAATGACGCCTGCCGGCTCGGTTCCCACCGCATTCATCCCGCTTGGTCTACGACACCCTTAAGGCGTGGCGACCGGCCACTCCGCTTTGAGGAAATGATCATGAAACGCTTCCTGATCGCCGCAGTAGCTGCACTCACGTTCGGCTCACCGGCCATGGCTCAGTCCTATGGTGGATATGGTGGGCAGACCTATCGGGGCGAGGCGCATGCCCGAGGTTACGATGGCTCGGGCTATGAGCGATCCGGCGGATATCACGATCGCGGGCCGGGCTATGGCTACAACGACCGTAGCTACAACGACCACCGTTATGACGATCGTGCCTACAACGCTCGAGCCGCACGTCACGAATGGCGGGAAAAACAGCGGCATGAGCGTCGCGAGCGCCGCGAACATCGTGGCGGGAATCGCTACTACGGCTACTGAGTTCGCTAGGGCGCAAGGGCATCCCGCTAGCAGGCGGGGTACTTTGGCATAAGGAGTTTTGTAATGGCCGATTTATCATCTGCCTCGAACCCGACCACCTCGCGAACGCAGGGCATGCTTTGCCCAGTGTGCCGTGTGGACCTCGTACTAGCCGACCGGCAGGGGATCGAGATCGACTATTGCCCGCAGTGCCGGGGCATCTGGCTCGATCGCGGTGAGCTCGACAAGATCATCGAGCGCAATGCCGCCTACGAAGCGGCTGTCGTTCCGCCTCAGCCGAGTTCGGTCCCTCCCGTGCCGAGCCCAGGCTATGTCCAGCCGGGACCTTGGGGCGGCGGGTATGGCGATGAGCATCATGGCGGGCATCGTGAGAGCCACCACGGCGGCTATCGCCGTGGTGGATTCCTTGGAGGCTTGTTCCGGCATTGAGCGAACCGGAACAGAACTTCGCTCGGTCGATGCCGGGCATAGGGCAATGAGCGAGAGTCCACCGTGATCAGGAAGATTTACCTTGGGTTAGGTGCGTTGATCATCGCAGGTCTGGCGACCTCGCCTGCGCTTGCGCAACGTAACACACATGGTGCCGGCGTTAGCTGGAGCGGGAGCCATGGTGGGGTGAACTGGGACGGGGCCACGCCTATGAGGGCGGAAACTATGGCGGCTACCGGCCGTCTCCTTCCCATATCCTGTGTACAAACCTTTGCCTCCCGCCTTCAGGGTGGCCCAGTCGGCCCGAAGCTGCGATTTTGGTCATCTTGGAGAACACGTCGGGAAC
>CAYMIU010000140.1:0-2543 GCA_964390515.1 uncultured Stakelama sp. | reverse complement strand
ATGCTGGAGATCGCGCCACCCGAATTTCAACACAGCTCGCGACGGCACCGCCGACCGCTGCGCAGCCCTCTCGGCGATTGTGAGCTTCTCGCAATTTGACGGCAACAATGACCCCTATGGGGAGCATGATTTCGGTGCGGTCTATCGCCTCGCGACGGGGCGATGGACGCAGGAGAGGCCAAATGACGAAAAGGACATAGCCGAGACCGTTTTCTGGAAAGTGGATTGCTACGATAACACCCTAACCTATGGCAGCGAAGCGCCGTGGGACGAGCGGCAGACCAAGCGTGTGCTGACGATCATGTTAGCAGGAGAATACTGATAGTTGTCCGTCATGCACTGCGCTCAAATGGGCGCGGCGCATGGTGAATTGAGTAACGGTCAGGCTCAGTGATTTATTGAGAAATCGCGTCGGAAGGCGTAGTGTTAAGAACGGAAAGGATGACGCGATGGCCCAGATCGATCTTGAAATGCTGCGCGAGCGCGTCCGTCAGATGGATTTCGAGCGCGGCACTCCCGAGCAGGTCGCGTTGTGGCGTGAGGATGTAGAAGAGGCGCGGGCTAACCTCGTGATCGAAGACATGACGCCGACGATCGACGAAGATGCGATGTTCGCGATGATGCTCGACGAGGGCGTTCCTCCCTCGCTCATGCCCTCGATTATCCTCAGCCTCTACAAGCCCGGAACCCACCAGATCGCAGCCTGAAATTGGCTGACGATCCTTACCTCTATCCCGGCACGCAGACGCTCCGGAACCGGCTCGGAATCACCGACGACAAGACCCTCACCGAGGCAGAGCGAAGACTGACCCAGGCGCGCGGCGCGGAGGCCGCGCGCTTGACTTTTCCGACGACAGTCGACGGCTACCGCGCGCTGCACAAGCACCTGTTCCAAGACCTCTACGATTGGGCGGGCCAAGACCGCACCGTCAACATCTCAAAGACTGGTTCGAGCTTCGCGGCCGTCCCCTATCTTGCGCGCGAACTCGACAAGCGGTTCGCGGACGTGGGCAAGCAGAACGGCTTTCGGGGACTTTCTCGAGACGAGTTTTTCGACCGGCTTGGCGATCACATCAACGAGATCAACGCCATTCACCCCTTCCGCGAAGGCAATGGCCGCACGATGCGCCAGCACGCGGCGCAGCTCGCGCGCGAGGCGGGGCACCCGATCCGCATTGCCGCGATCGACAAGGATAAATGGATGGAAGTGTCCCGTCATGGCTTCCTGACGGGCGATCATCGCGGCATGGCCGCCGTTCTCGCCGCCGCAGCGGTGCGGCGCGACCTCGCGCCTGAGGCGCGGATCGGCCCCGCCGGCATCGCGATGCTTCCCAAGCGCGCACCGCCCGAAGGGCAACGCTACCGGGTGACGCTGACCAAGGTGCGCGAGGAGCTGGAACGCTATTTGCCCGCTGCCCGTCAACAGGCGGCCGAGCGGCTGCGCGGCCTTATCAAGGAGGACGCCTCCTCGTCCGCCATCGCCAATGCGCGGACCGAATTGGCCTATGTCCGGCACGCCAAGGGGCCGGTCTATCAAGCTCATCTTCTCACCTATCTCGGCGTGCGACAGGTCGATGCCGTCATAAGCGCGCAACAGACCCCGCTTGAGCGGGTGCGGGAGATCGGCGCGGCGCTTGGCGTCCAGATCAACGCGCAGCAGCCCGCGCAGCTTCAACGCGCGGTTCGCGCGTTGGAGAGGCCGGTGCTACCCCCCGGCCATTCACCGGGCCAGGAACGGCTTGCCGCCGCGTTCCTGAAGAACACGCCGGAGCAGAACCACGCCGACCCGCGCCTCGCGCCAGCGCAGGCGATCGTCGACGCCGCCATGCAGACCGCCCGCGACCGGGGGGAAAGCGGGCGGATGGTTGGAACGATTGGAGAGTCGACCCGTCAGCTCGTCGCCGATCGGATCAAGTCAGGCGGCACCTTGGACGCCGAGATCGGGCGGGCGGCACCGCAGCCGCCGATTCCATACGACAAGAACCGCAGTCGCTGACGGGACAACGGGGTTCAGACGTTAGCTCCACGCGACCATATCGCGATCATCACCGCCCGCCTGACCAAAAAAGAAACCCAGCGTGACCCTCGTGTCGCCACAAGTCTCGGCTACTTCGTGATAATAGGTTGGGTTAAAAATGTAGATGTCGCCTGTCTCTGGCTTGAAAACGAGTTTTTCGCAGCCATCAACTATGCTCAGCGGATAGCCGAAGTTGCCGCTTATTTTTGAAGCCTCATCCGCCAAAGACCACTGCTTTTTGTAGAGGATGAGTTCTCCCCCAGAGGTGCATTCCTGCAGGCAGACAGTACACCTCAGCTGGCTTCTCGCGCCGGCAACTCGTAAGGTGCTGCCAACGGCGTCCCTTGCGATCATATCGTTGTGGAGGGGCATCGCCATGCCGCTTCGATGAATAAGCACCATGAAAGGCGAATAGGCGCAGCCGGTTTCTTCGCGTGCTACTCCGAGAGTATTGAGGTGTAAGGCAGCGGCATGAACCGCGCCGGGTTTGCCGGAGGCCGTTGGATGTGAGTCACGCTGCCATATC
>CAYMIU010000139.1:2104-2548 GCA_964390515.1 uncultured Stakelama sp. | reverse complement strand
ACGCTGGCGCAGGTGGTGCCGGTGGGCGGCCGCGTGCCCGATCCGGCGGATGTTGCGGACGCCGCGGCGGGCCGGGCGCAGGAACGCGCGCTGGCCTATATGGATTTGCGGCCGGGGCAGCCGATCGCGGGCTTGCCCATCGACCGCGTCTTCATCGGATCATGCACCAACAGCCGGATCGAGGATCTGCGTGCTGCCGCCGCGGTCCTGCGCGGTCGCACGGTGGCGCCGGGCGTGCGCGCCATGGTGGTGCCCGGATCGGGGCTGGTGCGCGCCCAGGCGGAGGCGGAAGGGGTCGCCGACGTGCTGGTCGCCGCCGGTGTCGACTGGCGACAGCCCGGCTGCTCGATGTGCGTCGGCATGAACCCCGATCGCCTGGCCCCCGGCGAACGCTGCGCCGCGACGTCCAACCGCAATTTCGAAAATCGTCAGGGCACCGGCGGG
>CAYMIU010000139.1:0-2094 GCA_964390515.1 uncultured Stakelama sp. | reverse complement strand
CACCCATCTGATGAGCCCCGCCAGCGCCGCCGCGGCCGCGGTTGCCGGCCGGATCGTCGACGTGCGGGATCTTTGATCCGTAGGCTCGGCGCGTATCAGCCGGCCGGCGCCACGGCCCGGTCTTCATAAGCGGCGATGGCATCGGCAAAGCGCAGCGTGCGGCCGATATCGTCCAGCCCTTCCAGCATTGCCTGGCGCACCCCCGCATCGATCGTGAAACGAAGGTGCAAATTGCCGGCGAGGATCGTCTGCGTGTCGAGATCGACGTCGATCGGCAGGTCGGGAAGGGTGGTCAGCCGCTCCGCCAGCATCGCGAGGTCCCCGTCGCTCACCGTCGCCAGCAACAGGCCGTTCGAGGCGGCGTTGCCGGCGAAGATGCTGCCGAAGCTCGGCGCGATGACGCAGCGGATGCCATGGCCGGTCAGCGCCCAGACGGCATGTTCGCGTGACGAGCCCGAGCCGAAGTTGCGCCCCGCCACGATGATGCGCCGATCGGGTGCGATGGCATAGCTTGCATCGCTCGCGCGTACGTCCGCGAACAGGTGCTGGCCCAGCCCGTCGCGCTCCAGCCCCTTCATGAACCGTGCCGGCAGGATCTTGTCGGTGTCGATATCGGGGCTGGGCAGCAGCGCAGCGGGCGCCGACAGGCGCGTCCAGGGGCTCATGCCGCGTGCTCCAGGTTCCCATCCGGCCCATCGCCCCATTCCATCGCGAGCGTCTCGAGCAGCGTCTCGAACCGCTCCTCGCCGATCGTCCCGGCGATATGATCGGTCAGCCCGCCCATGATCCCCTGCGCATCGGCACGCATCCGCTCGCCGAACGGCGTCAGCCGCAGCTGCTTGTGCCGCGCATCGTCGGGATCGGGCACCAGCGTGACGATGCCCTTGTCGATCATCTGCGCCACCGTGGTGTGGATCGCCTGGCGCGAGATGCCCAGCCGCCGCGCAATGTCCGACGGGCGGGTGATGCCGCTGACGATGTTGATCATCACCATGGATTGCGCGCGGCTGACGTCGGGCCAGCCATGGTCGTGCAGCTGCGCCTGCAGGCGTTCGTCCAGCCAGCAGAAGCGCTGAAAAAGGTGCATCATCAGTTCGATCGACTTCATCGCAGGGGTTAGAGTGGCTGGCGGCGCAATGCGCAACCCGGGTTGCCCCGCGAAGATGCTTAGCATACTAGGTATTGCAGAGGGAGCAAGCCGTGGCTGGAACAGCAACGATAGAGATCGTCGAGGTATCGCCGCGTGACGGGCTGCAGAACGAGGCCGCCACGGTTTCCACCGCGGACAAGCTGGCGCTGATCGATCGCGCGATCGCGGCCGGCGCGCGCCGCATCGAGGTGACGAGCTTCGTCAATCCAGCGCGCGTGCCGCAGCTGGCCGATGCCGATGCGGTCGTCGCCGGCTTGCCGGAGCGCGACGACGTCACCTTCATCGCGCTGGTGCTGAACCGGCGCGGTGCGGAGCGGGCGCTTGCCACCCGGATCGACGAGCTGGGCGCGGTCTGCGTCGCCAGTGACACGTTCGCGATGCGCAACCAGAAGCAGACGAGCGCGGAATCCCTGCTCGCCGCGCGCGACACGGTGGCGCTGGCGCGCGCCGGCGGGCGCAGCGCGCAGATCACCATCGCCGCGGCCTTCGGCTGCCCGTTCGAAGGCGAGGTGCCGCTGCAGCGCGTGATCGACATGGCGCGCCGCGCGGCGGACGTGTCGCCCCGCGAAGTCGCGCTGGCCGACACGATCGGTGTCGCGGTGCCGGCGCAGGTGGCCGAAGCAGTGGCGCGCGTGGCGGAAGCGATCGCGCCGCTTCCGGTGCGTGTCCACCTCCATGACACGCGCGGCACCGGCATCGCCAATGTCTGGGCGGCGATCGGCGCAGGGGCGACGGTGATCGACGCGTCGCTTGGTGGCACCGGCGGGTGCCCCTTCGCGCCCGGCGCCTCGGGCAATGTCGCGACGGAGGATGTGCTGTACCTGCTCGATCGCTCCGGAATCGCGACCGGTTACGATCGCGCTGCCGCGATCGAGGGCGCGCGCTGGCTGGGCGGCGTGCTCGGGCGCGATCTGCCGGGCAAGCTCGGCCGCGCGCCGCACTTC
>CAYMIU010000138.1:0-2652 GCA_964390515.1 uncultured Stakelama sp. | reverse complement strand
TCGATCACGGCTATGCCGCCACCATCCACAAATCGCAGGGCGTGACCGTCGATCGCGCGCATGTGCTGGCGACGCCGGGGATGGACCGGCACGGTACCTATGTCGCCCTGTCCCGGCATCGCGACGGGGTGGCGTTCCACTATGGCCGCGACGACTTCACCGATCAGCGCCAGCTCGCCCGCGTCCTGTCGCGTGACCGCGCCAAGGATATGGCCGGCGACTATGCCGCGCCGTCCGACCAGGACCGGGCACGCGCCTTCGCCGAGCGGCGCGAGATCCGGTTCCCGGAACTCGCACGGGAGATCGCCGCCAAGGTGCGCGACAAGGCCAAGGGCATGTTCGACGGCTTCCGGCCCAAAGCGGTGCGAGAAACATCCATTTCGGATGTAAAGGCGCAGGCCGAGCCGGCGATCGGGGGCAAGCCCGACCAGGCCGGGGCGATCGAACGCTATGCGCGCGCCGCGGCCGATATAGGCCGGATGCGCGCCAAGGACTTGCCGGTGCTGCCGCATCAGGAGAGCGCATTGCGCAAGGCTGGCGAGGCGCTGGACGCGAACCGGCCCCATGCCGCGCGTGATCTCGCTTCCGCGCTCAGGCGCGATCCCAGTCTCATCGAGCAGGCCGCTGGCGGCAACACCGGAGGGGCCGTGCGCGCGATGGCCGAGGAGCAGCGCGTGCGGCTCGACCCGGAGGCGCGCGCGGGTCGCTTCGTGGAAGCCTGGAAGGCGATGCAGCGCGATCGTGCTGCCCTTGAGCGGGCGGGCGACCGCCCCGGCGCGGAGCGGATGCGCGGCAACATGGCGAAGGTCGCCGGTGCGATCGGCCGCGATCCGCAACTTGAATCCGCGCTGCGTCGCCGCGCGCCCGAGTTGGAGCTGAAACTGGAGAATGACCGCGCAATCGGGGATGCGCTGGCGAAATCGCTGGGGCCGGACCGCGAGCGCGACCGGGGATTGAGCCGGTAGGCATTCGTGCTTTCGGGTATGAAAAGGAAGCAGGATTGAGCAAGGACGAGCACGAACCCGAGACAGCCCAGGAGGCCTTCGCGCGGGTGGAGGGTGAGCTGGCGCTGCTACGCCGCGCCGTCGAGCGCATGGCGGTCGAGCGCGCCGAACTTCCCGAGCAGCCCGACTATAGCGAGACGCTGGCGGGCATGGTGCAGAAGATCGACGCCACCTTGCAGCGCGCCGACGCGCTGGTGACGGCAGCCAGGGACGGAGCAACGCCGCGTCACGTTGTTGACCGGATCGTAGCGGCAGGCGGTGACGCCCGCGCCGAGGACCGGCGGACGATCGCGACCGCAGCCGCAGAGCTGAAGGATGCAACTCGGGCGCTTCAGGGCGTCACCGCATCGGCGCGGCGGGGCTACGAGCAGAACCGCTGGTTGATGTGGACGGCGATCGGCGGAGTGGTGCTCGGCATGGTGCTTTGGGCGGCGTTCGCCGGCGTCGTCGCGCGTGCCGTGCCGGCGAGCTGGCAATGGCCGGAAAAGATGGCGGCGCGAGCGCTCGACCTGTCAATGTGGGAAGGCGGGCAGCGGATGATGCAGGCCGCCTCGCCCACCGCGTTCCGCGCGATCATAGCGGCCGACAGGATGGTGTTGGCCAATCGCGAAACGATCGAAGGGTGCAGCAAGGCCGCAGCCCGAACGCGCGAGACGGTGCGATGCACAATCAAAGTTGGTGCTAGCCTTGAGGAGCAGCAGGATAGCGACCGCTAGTTCCTATTCACTGCAACTCGATTTTGGCATGATTGCTGGCTCACTTTTTACTGATTTGCCCTGCTGGTTGCGCGAGCCGGCGCGCCAAGCTGCGACTATCAAATAGATACCTGCGGCAATCATCGGCACGGTGAGCCACTGACCCATATGAAGCCCTGTTCTGGCTGTGAAGCCGACAAGCTGGGCATCCGGCTCCCGGAAGAATTCGACAATGAAGCGAGCGAGCCCATAGCCAAGAAGGAACACGCCGACGAGCATGCCAGGGCGACGTCGGGCGTTGGTAAACCAGAAAAGGCACGCGAGCACGGCAAACAAGACCAGTCCTTCCAGCCCGGCTTCGTAGAGCTGGCTCGGGTGACGCGCGAGGCCATCGCGACTTCCGGGGAATACAATCGCCCAAGGCACATCGGTGGGCTTTCCCCAAAGCTCACCATTCACGAAATTAGCGAGGCGGCCGAAGAACAGGCCGATCGGCACGGTGCAGGCGACATAATCATGGACCCGCAGCCATTCGAGGCCGTGTCGTCGCGCGAACAGGATCAGCGCGAGCGAGACGCCAGCTGCACCCCCGTGGAACGACATGCCGCCGTCCCACAGCTTGAGGATTTGCAGGGGGTCGAAGATCATCTCAGGACCGTAAAAGATCACATAGCCGAGACGGCCACCGAGGATAACGCCCAACGTCGCGTAGAACACGAGATCGTCGGCTTGTGCGCGGTTCATCGGGGCCGCTGGTTGGGCCAGCAGCCGCAGCAGATACCACCACCCGGCAATGATGCCGGCGATATAGGCCAGCGAGTACCAGCGGATGTCGAGCGGGCCTATGGAGATGGCTATCGGGCTCAATCCGAGGCTGGCGAATGCGATATGGCTATCCAAGGATTGTATCCTGCCTGCGAGAAGCGGCGCTCGAGCGCGCCATGGGTTATTCC
>CAYMIU010000137.1:0-2734 GCA_964390515.1 uncultured Stakelama sp. | reverse complement strand
TCATAGCCCCTTCCTCTCAGGAGTTGGGGCCTCCGACAAACCCGGCGCGGTTCAGATCGCATGGAGGCGGCCTCCGACACTGATCAGCTCCGCGGCATGGCCATTACTCTGTCCGGTTGGGTTCATGAAGGCTGATGAGCGGCCTGGCCATCAGCAGGCCCGTTCCTCGGGCGTGATCGCCAGTCCGGTGTCGGCATCCGGATGATTAAGGATGCTTGAGAAGGACTTGCGCCGACGCGATCAGCCTCAAAGCGGCGATGGCCATCGGCAGCGGATCGGGAATCCAGAATTCGGTCGCATCCAGCGCGACGACGAGCACCAGCAGCCACCCGAACCCCGCGATCAGCAGCGCCGGCGCACCGCTTGCGACCAGTCCGGCGAGGAAGCCTGCCACGGCACATCCCGCCTCCACCTGCCAATGCAGCGCCGGGATCGTCGCGCCACAGCAACGCGCCCGCCCCCGCAAGCCGACGAAGCTGAGCAGCGGCACCAGATCCACGGCGGAGAGCGGCCGGCCGCAGCCATCGCACATCGATCGCCCGGACAAGGCGGATTGCCAGCAGGATAGGGACGGCCTGGTCACGCAGGCGCTCCCCCCGCGATTGGGCTGACCGAAGGCAGCGTCATTCATGTGGCGGATCATGTTTCCTCCGCCCTTATGCTTTCCTCCTCAAACGCACGTTTGCCGCGCCTCTTCCAGAGCGCGAGCGTGTCGCTGGCATCATTGGCGCGAGCGCGGCCGACCAGCTCCAGCAACGCGCCATAGATCGTCGCGCGATCGTCGTCCGTGAGATCGACCAGGCCGGCTTTCTGGACGAGGCCGCCCAGTTCGATCAGGTGGCGGGTGCGTGTGCGGCGCTGCACGACCCAGTCTCGCGTATCAGTCCGACGCCGCGCCGCTTCCAGACGCTGGATCAGCGCCTGGTTGCGTGTTCCCGCCGTCGCCGTTGCCGTCAGCAGTCTGCCCAGCTTTGCGCCCGCGCCGCTGAAAGAAAGTGGAGCCCTTCGCGCGCCACGCCTCCTTCGCTTCTGTATCCTTCATGGCGACGGCATCGAGCAGCGCGCCGGCGAGCGTTTCCATGTCGAGCGCATCGGCACCGGTGGCGGTGACAAGCCGGCCGAGTTGTTCGACCCGGCGCGCCTTCAGCGCACGGGCCTTATCCTCCAGCGCCTTCAGCTCCGCGTCGTAGTCGCGCACCTTGCGCATGGTGCTCTTTCCTTTCCGCGTCTGACTCACCGCAGCCTAGCAAACAGGAGCGAGCAGGCAATCCATAACGGAACGCACGGGCAGTCAGTCAGCAGGAGCGGAGCGGATGATGAGTGCGCGCTTATACGTCGTTGCCGACGTGCGCTAAGAAGTGCATCATGGCGGTTGCGATGGCGATCTATCATTTCAGCGCCAAGGTCATCAGCCGCGCGAAGGGCTCAAGCGCCGTCGCGTCCGCTGCCTATCGTTCGGCATCGCGGCTGTTCGATGAGAAGCTGAATCGCCATCACGACTTCTCGAACAAGGCCGGCGTGATCCACTCCGACGTGATGTTGCCGCAAGGAGCGTCGGAGCGTTTAAACGACCGCACCGTACTCTGGAACGAGGTGGAGGCAGGAGAGAAGCGCAAGGACGCGCAGCTTGCCCGCGAGGTGGAGTTTTCGATCCCGCGCGAGATGGACCGGAAGCAAGGGGTCCAGCTTGCTCGCGACTTCGTGCAAAAGCAGTTTGTGGATCGGGGGATGGTTGCCGACCTCAACGTGCATTGGGACAAGGCGGACGACGGGAGCCCGAAGCCGCACGCTCATGTCATGATGACGATGCGCGAAGTCGGGCCGGAGGGGTTCGGCAAGAAGGTCCGGGAGTGGAACGGCACCGAGCTTTTGCAGGAATGGCGCGAGGCATGGGCCGCCCATGTGAACGAGCGCATGACCGAGCTGGGGTTGGAGGGCCGGATCGACCATCGCTCCTATGCCGATCAGGGCATCCAGCTTGAGCCGCAGCATAAGATCGGGCCGATGGGAACGCGGCGTCTGGAGGAGGACGAGCCGCACCGGCGCGCCGACGATCATCTGCGGATCGCGCGCGAGAACGGCGAGAAGATCGTCGCGGACCCGAGCGTCGCGCTTGATGCGATCACGCGGCAGCAGGCCACCTTCACCACCCGCGATCTCGCGGTGTTCGCGTTCCGCCATTCGGATGGCAAGGATCAGTTCGACCGGGTGATGGCGGCGGTGCGCGCCAGTCGCGAGCTGGTGGTGCTGGGCAAGGACGGGCGCGACCAGGAGCGGTTCACCTCCCGCGAGATGATCGCTACCGAAGCGCAGCTTGAGCGCGCCGGTGACGAGCTGGCGCGTGGGGCCGGACATGGCGTGTCCGAGCGCCACCGTGCCGGGGCGTTGGAGGCGGCGGAAGAGCGTGGTCTGGTGCTGTCGGGCGAGCAGCGCGATGCCTTCGGCCGTATCACCGAGGGCCAGGGTCTGGCGTCGGTCATCGGCTATGCCGGCACCGGCAAGTCGGCGATGTTGGGCGTCGCGCGCGAGGCGTGGGAGCGCGAGGGCTGTCAGGTGCGCGGCGCGGCCCTATCCGGGATCGCGGCCGAGAACCTGGAGGGCGGGTCCGGCATCCAGTCCCGCACCATCGCCAGCCTGGAACATGCGTGGGCGCAGGGCCGCGACCAGCTTTCCCGCAACGACGTGCTGGTGGTGGACGAGGCGGGCATGATCGGCACCCGCCAGATGGAGCGGG
>CAYMIU010000136.1:0-2749 GCA_964390515.1 uncultured Stakelama sp. | reverse complement strand
CGTCTCCATCTGACGAGCTAACTTACCAATGGCATGATTTCCGGGGAGCAGGTCAACCCTGGGCGAGGCCGCGGATCCCCTGTCGACACTGATCGAGAGAGTGACGATTTACCCCGAGGGACCGCACGGGCCCGAGGCGGAAGTCGTGGCAAAGGTCTCTGATTTGCTGACATGGGCCATAAACGACAACACCGCCCCGAGGGCGGTGTCCGTAGTTCCATGGTGTTTGGTTGCGGGGACAGGATTTGGCCGCTGTAGAACGCGGTTCCGGCTACGTGATGCAGCTGTCGTGAGTGACGGGCTTAACGGCGCGGAGCAATAGCAAAGATCCTGTTAGATGGGGCCGACTTTGTTGATCATGCGGCCTCTGCGGTCAGGGCGAAGCGCACGATCTGAGCGATGATGTGGGAAGCGCTGCTGACCGAAGGTGTCTACACCAATTTGGTACGCCCACCGGCAACGCCTGCCGGCATGACTTTGCTGCGCTGTTCCCTGTGCGCAGAACATAGCAGCGAGCAGGTGCAGGAAGTTCTCAGCCGTTTCAAGCGGGCGGGGGAGATGAGCGGGATTCTGGCTGCAGACGTGCCGCAAAAAGCTTTGGCATGACAGGCGAAAGCCTGGTTCGCCGGGACGGTTTGCGCTCTTCATCGATCGTTAGAGCTGGCGAGCCGCCAGCTCTAATAAAGAGTCAGGCTTTCATGCGTCGGCACCCTTCCCCTCCTGCAAACGCCCCCAAATCAGTTGAATCTCAGGTCCGCACCACTGGGACATCGGATATTCGCGTCGTGTAGGCGGGCGACTTCATATCTGCCCGCGCCCGCCACTGGCGCTTGAACCCCACGACGGCCGGCACGGCGGTCTGCTTGCCAAAGCGGCCGTTGATGTCGTCGAGAGCCTCCATCAGTCGCCCCCGACGGTCGTTGTCACCTTGATCCTCGAATAGCGTGCGGGGACGCAACTCGGCCGCCATCAGCTCTTCGAGCATGATGCCAGCCTTCGTGTAAGCATAGCCATCGCGCCATGCGTGCTCGGCCCCTTTCCGGGCAAGCCGCACCAGCTCAAGGCCATCTGCTGACATCGGATAGACCGCCAATGTTCGCGATGCCGAATATTGCGGTCGATCGGCAAATCGGTTGGTGTGAAAGAACACCGTAATCCGGCCCGCGACCAAGCCATGCGCGCGCAGTTTCTCGGCCGCACGCATCGCATATTGCGCGATGGCGCCCATCAGCATCTCGAATTGCCGCACCGGCTCCCCGAAGGAGCGCGTTACGGCCATGCCCTTGCGCTGCGGCTCGATCGTTTCGACGACGGCCGCCGGCACGCCACGCAGCTCGGCCACGAGCCGCTCTAGCACGACCGTTCCGACCCCCCTTGCCCGCTTGATGGGCATGTCGCGGAGCTGCCCCGCCGTATGGATGCCAAGCTCGGCGATCTTCGCCGCGGTCGCCCGTCCCACGCCCCACACATCGGCGACGGAAAAGCGGTCGAGCACCCAATTCCTGATGTCTTCATCGCCAAGGTTGGTCACGCCTTCAAACAGGGGATTCTTCTTCGCGACGGCGTTGGCGAGCTTGGCGAGCGTCTTTGTCGGCCCAATCCCGACACAGGTCGGTATCGTGGTCCATTGCAGCACCTGGGCGCGCATCGCCTGCGCATGCGCTACGAGGTCGCGGTCCTCAAAGCCGGCGAGGTCGAGAAAGCTTTCGTCGATGCTGTAGATCTCGATATCGCGCGCGAATGGCTCGATCGCCGCCAGCACCCGGCGCTGCATGTCGCCGTAGAGCGTATAGTTCGACGAGAGGACACGCACCCCATGGGCTTCGATCTTGTCCCTGATCTTATGGATCGGATCGCCCATTTTGATGCCAAGCGCCTTGGCTTCATCGCTCCGGGCTATCGCGCAGCCGTCATTGTTCGAGGCGACGACGACAGGCACGCCTTTCAACGAACCGTCGAAGGCGCGTTCCGCGCTGCAATGAACCGCGCCGGGTTTGCCGGAGGCCGTTGGATGTGAGTCACGCTGCCATATCGATGATGTCCGCGGCAGCATAGTATTGCTCCTCGGCTTCGGCAGGCGGGATGTTGCCGATGGGTTCGAGCAGCCGGCGATGGTTGAACCAGTCCACCCACTCAAGGGTAGCGTACTCGACTGCTTCGAAGTTGCGCCACGGCCCGCGCCGGTGGATCACCTCGGCCTTGTAGAGGCCGTTGATCGTCTCGGCCAAAGCGTTGTCATAGCTGTCGCCGACGCTGCCGACCGAGGGCTCGATCCCGGCCTCGGCCAGGCGCTCGGTGTACTTGATCGATACGTATTGCGACCCGCGGTCGCTATGATGGACCAGGCCACCGCGATGAACCGGTCGGCGGTCATGGAGCGCCTGCTCGAGCGCGTCCAGGACGAAGCTGGCATGCGCCGTCCTGCTGGCGCGCCAGCCGACGATACGGCGGGCATAGGTGTCGATGACGAAGGCGACGTAGACGAACCCCGCCCAGGTCGCGACATAGGTGAAGTCCGACACCCACAGCATGTTCGGCGCCGGCGCACGGAACTGCCGGTTCACCCGGTCGAGCGGGCATGGCGCTGCTCTGTCGCTGATGGTGGTGCGGACCGGCTTGCCGCGGATCACGCCGGCCAGGCCCATCGCCCGCATCAGGCGGGCAACGGTGCAGCGGGCGACGTCGAACCCTTCGCGCCGCAGCTGCCGCCAGACCTTGCGCACGCCGTAGACGCGGAAGTTCTCCTCGA
>CAYMIU010000135.1:0-2760 GCA_964390515.1 uncultured Stakelama sp. | reverse complement strand
CAGTGTCGGCGTATTGCTCCTCGATCCGTCGCCCGGCCTCATTCATCGTCAGCCCATCGAGCAGATAGGGTGCCTCGCTGACGGTTGCGGGGATGGTCCGCGATGCGAACGGCGCGAAGCGGTCGTTGACGTGAGTATAAGCCTTGATGCCGGGGTCGTTGCCGTAGCGGGCATTGACCGTGTTCATCGCCTCGCCCTGCCGCGCGGCGGGGTAGAACTGGCCATCGGCCGAGGCAGTGGTGCCCATGCCCCAGACCCGCGCCATCGGCAGCGCGCCTTGCGCGGCGACCACGTTGGCCAGCGCCTGGTCGATCGCCGCGCTTTCGACATGCCAGCGTGCGAGACGGGACAGTTGCCAGTAATCATGGGTGTTGGACGCCTCGGCCATCTTACGCAGCCCCAGGTTCAATCCCTCGGCGAGCAGGACGTTGAGCAGGCCGATCCGGTCGCCACACGGAACACCGGTGCGCAGATGGGTGAAGGCGTCGGTGAACTCCAGCGCAGCGTCCACTTCGAGCAGCAGGTCGGTAATGCGGATGGGCGGCAGGCGACGGTAAAGGTCCAGCACCAGGTCATCGATCCCGTCCGGCGCATCGGCGGCCAGGCGATCGATGCGCAGCGTCCCGTCCTCGATGCTGCCTTTCGGGATCGTACCGTTGCGCGCGGCGCGACCGAGCCGGGCGAGGCCATCGGCGAGACGGGCCTTGCGGTCCGCGAGCCAGACATGCGGATCGGACGGTACGGCCAGCTTCGCAGCATGCGCGACTTCCATCGATACGAGGACGTTGCGAAGGTCACCGTACCGGTGCGAGCGGTCGAGCCAGATGTCACCCGAGCGCAGCGCGTCGCGCAGATGGAACATGACCGCGACTTCCCGGAGGCGCGCATCATCGTCGCCCTTCGCCCGCAATTGACGCCGCCATTTGGAATGTGGGCGCAGGAAATCGTCGGTCGCCGGGAGCGCGTCTTTGGTGGCGATGGCGATCACCGCGTCCAGCAAGGGGCGCGCAGCCGACGCGGCTTGGAGATGGAGGCAGCGCAGCATACGCGGGGCATAGCGACGGAAGCGGTGATACCCCTGATCGACATGCGCCAGCGGATCATCGCCAAGCGTGTCCGTCAGAATCCTGGCCGTCGCGACGAGGCGGGAGAGATGGTCCCATCCCGCCGCACGCGCGACCGCATCCTCCAGCGACGCGCCGTCGCCATGCGCTTCGAGCAGCGACTGGCCAAGCGCAGTGAAGCCGCTCAGCGTCGCAGTGACCCCACCTCTGGTTTCCGCGGCGCGTACGTCATGTAGCTGCTTCGCCTCGCGCCAGGTGCGCCCGACGATCCGGTCATGCGTCTCGATCACCGCATCCGCGGTCGCGGTAGCCCACTCGATGATGCAGACCGCGAGGATGGCGCGACGCCGGTCGGCACCGAGATCGCGCAGGCCATCGGCGAAGTAACGTTCGCCCTGTCGGCGCAGCCGGGCGACGCGATGCGGCGGGACGTCGCCGAGCAGGCGGGCATCGAGGTTCATCGCACGCAGGAACTCAAGCCGGTCGAGCAGTCGATTTGCCGCGGCGGAATTGTTGCCCGGCTCGATCCGGCGCAGCCAGATGAAGCGACTGATTGCCCCCGGCAGCATCTCGGTCGTCAGCCGGTCGAGACGGGTGCAGGCGACAAGATCAAGGCGAGATGCGATGCGCTTCTCGATGCTGCGTTCGGCCGCGACGAGCGCATCCGCGCACAGGCGCTCGATCGTCGTGATCGCCGGCAGGATGGTCATGGTATCGCGGCAGCGGGAGATGAAGCGCCGGGCGAGATCGTCGTTCGAGTGTGCCTGCTCGGCTTCGGCGAACAGCCAGTCACGGAACGTCCGTGCCGGCGCGCCCTGACCAGGAAACGTCCTGTATCCGTAGATGGAGCGCAGCACCTCCATATGTTGCTGGCGGGTCTGGCGCCGGACGGCGTAGTGGACGAGCACGTCACCGGCGATGCCGAGCTGGGCGCCGAGGAAAGCGGATACCGCGAGCGGGATCACCTCGCCCGGCACCAGCATTCGTCCCGGATAGCGCAGCGCGCACAGTTGCAGCGCGAAGCCGATCCGGTTTTCCGGTCGGCGTCGCCGGTCGATGTGGATCAGGTCGTCGTCCGCCAGGATATAATGCCGTAGCAGCGACGCTTCGTCGGTCGGCAGGTCGAGCAGCGACGACCGCTGCCGGGCGCTCAGGATATGGCGTCTCGGCATGCGGCTTTGTCCCTGTTGAACAGAAGTCTGTTTTGGACAACACTGACCCCACGCAGATCAAGGCTTTTCGAGGCCTAATTCCAGAAGGGTTCAATTGGGACAGCGCGCCGCCATCTACGCCAGGGTTTCGACAGCCGACCAGTCGTGCGAACGGCAGTTGCGCGATCTCGCCGGTTTCGCCGAACGGGGCGGCTATGAGGTGGTCGAGGTGTTCCGCGAAACCGCCTCTGGCATGAAGGCCAACCGCTCGGCGCGTGCCGAGGTGATGAAGCTGGCGCAGGCGCGTCACATCGATGCGATCCTGGTGACCGAACTTAGTCGCTGGGGCCGCTCGACGCAGGATCTGCTCGATACGCTGAACCGCCTCTCGGGGTGGCGGGTGTCGGTGGTCGCGATGAGCGGCATGACGTTCGAGGTCGATACGCCGCATGGGCGGATGATGGCGACGATGCTCGCAGGTATAGCCCAGTTCGAGCGCGACATGCTGAGCGAGCGCGTTCGGTCCGGTCTCGCCGCGGCGCGGG
>CAYMIU010000134.1:0-2760 GCA_964390515.1 uncultured Stakelama sp. | reverse complement strand
CAGTGTCGGCGTATTGCTCCTCGATCCGTCGCCCGGCCTCATTCATCGTCAGCCCGTCGAGCAAGTATGGGGCTTCGCTGACGGTCGCAGGGATGGTCCGCGATGCAAACGGCGCGAAGCGGTCGTTGACGTGGGTATAGGCCTTGATGCCGGGATCGTTGCCATAGCGAGCGTTGACCGTGTTCATCGCCTCGCCCTGTCGCGCGGCGGGGTAGAATTGGCCATCGGCGGATGCGGTAGTGCCCATACCCCAGACCTGCGCCATCGGCAGATCGCCTTGTGCGGCGACCACATGGGTCAGCGCCTGATCGATCGCCTCGCGTTCGACGTGCCAGCGCGCGAGCCGAGAGAGTTGCCAGTAATCATGGGTGTTGGAAGCCTCGGCCATCTTGCGCAGGCCCAGGTTCAAACCCTCTGCGAGCAGGACATTGAGCAGGCCGGTCCGGTCGTCGCACGGAACGCCGGTGCGCAGGTGCGTGAAGGCCTCGGTGAAGCCGAGCGCGGCATCTACTTCGAGCAGCAGGTCGGTAATACGGACGGACGGCAGACGGCGGTAGAGATCGAGCACCAAGTCATCGATCCCATCCGGCGCGTCAGCGGTGAGGCGATCGATGCGCAGTGTGCCGTCCTCGATACTGCCTTTCGGGATCGTGCCGTTACGCGCGGCGCGACCGAGCCGGGCAAGGCCATCGGCAAGACGGGCTTTGCGATCGGCGAGCCAGACATGCGGATCAGACGGTACGGCCAGCTTCGCAGCATGCGCGACTTCCATCGACACCAGGACGTTGCGCAGGTCACCATACCGATGCGAGCGGTCGAGCCAGATGTCGCCCGAGCGTAGCGCGTCACGCAGGTGGAACATGACCGCGACCTCTCGGAGACGGGCATCATCGTCGCCCTTCGCTCGCAACTGTCTCCGCCATTTGGAATGCGGCCGCAGGAAATCGTCAGTCGCCGGGGGCGTGCCTTTGGTGGCGATGGCGGTCACCGCGTTCAGCAAGGGCCGGGCGACCGGCGCGCCTTCGAGGTCGAGGCAGCGTAGCATTCGCGGGGCATAGCGACGGAAGCGGTGATAGCCCTGATCGACATGGGCCAGCGGATCGTCGCCCAACGTGTCTGTCAACGTCCGGGCCGTAGCGGTGAGGCGGGTCAGATGCTCCCATCCCGCCGCACGCGCGATCGCATCGTCAAGCGACGCACCGTCGCCATGCGCTTCGAGCAGCGATCCGCCGAGCGCCGCGAAGCCCGCCAGCGTCGCAGTGACCCCACCCCTGCTGTCTGCGACCCGTGTGTCATGCAGTTGCTTCGCCTCGCGCCAGGTGCGGCCAACGATCCGGTCATGCGTCTCGATCACCGCATCCGCAGTCGCGGTTGCCCACTCAATGATACAGACCGCGAGGATGGCGCGACGCCGGTCGGCACTCAGATCACGCAGACCATCGGCAAAGTACCGTTCGCCCTGTCGCCGCAACCTGGCGACGCGATGCGGTGGGACTCCGGCAAGCAGGCCGGCATCGAGGTCCATCGCACGCAGGAACTCCAATCGATCGAGTAGCCGGTTCGCCGCGGCGGAATTGTTGCCCGGCTCGATCCGGCGCAGCCAGATGAAACGGCTGATCGTGCCCGGCAGCATTTCAGTGGTCAGCTCGTCGAGCCGAGCGCAGGTCGCGGAACTGAGCCGCTCGGCGATCCGCCGTTCAATCCGGCGTTCGGCCGCGACGAGCGCATCCGCGCACAACCGCTCGATAGTCGTGATCGCGGGCAGGATGGTCATAGTGTCACGGCAGCGAGCGATGAAACGCCGGGCGAGATCGTCGTTGGAGCGTGCCTGTTCGGCTTCGGCGAACAGCCATTCACGAAAAGCCTGCGCTCGCGGACCCTGTCCGGGAAACGTCCTGTACCCATATACAGAGCGCAGCACCTCCATGTGCTGCTGGCGGGTTTGGCGCCTGACGGCGTAGCGGACGAGCGTATCGCCGGCGATGCCAAGTTGAGCCCCCAGGAAGGTGGATACCGCGAGCGGGATCACTTCGCCGGGCACCAGCATCCGGCCCGGATGGCGCAGTGCGCAGAGTTGCAGGGCGAAGCCGATCCGGTTTTCCGGCCGACGCCGCCGGTCGATGTGAGCCAAGTCGTCATCCGCCAGAATGTAATGCCGCAGCAGCGACGCCTCGTCGGTCGGCAGGTCAAGCAGCGCCGACCGCTGCCGGGCGCTCAGGATGTGGCGTCTCGGCATGTGGCAGTGTCCCTGTTGAACAGAAGTCTGTTTTGGACAACACTCACCCCACGCAAATCAAGGGTTTTTGAAGCCTGATTTCAGGAAGGTTCAATTGGGACAACGCGCCGCCATCTACGCCAGGGTCTCGACCGCCGACCAGTCGTGTGAGCGGCAGCTGCGTGACCTCGCCGGTTTCGCCGAGCGTGGCGGCTATGAGGTCATCGACGTTTTCCGCGAAACCGCCTCAGGGATGAAGGCCAACCGCTCGGCGCGCGCCGAAGTGATGAAACTGGCGCAGGCCCGCCACATCGATGCGATCCTTGTCACCGAACTCAGCCGGTGGGGACGCTCGACCCAGGACCTGCTCGATACGCTGAACCGGCTGTCGGGTTGGCGGGTATCGGTAGTCGCGATGAGCGGCATGACGTTCGAGGTCGATACACCGCACGGGCGAATGATGGCTACGATGCTCGCCGGCATCGCGCAATTCGAGCGCGACATGCTGAGCGAGCGCGTTCGGTCCGGTCTCGCCGCGGCGCGGG
>CAYMIU010000133.1:0-2761 GCA_964390515.1 uncultured Stakelama sp. | reverse complement strand
GACGACGGACGCTCGGCTTTTCTCGCGCAGCAGATATCGCAGATTTACGAGCACCGCCTGATTTCGCATTTCTATCCCGGGATGCTGTGCGCGGCGCAGTCATCGGTGCACCGCGACGACCTGGCCGATGCCGTGCTCCGTCTGGTCGACCGGCGGCACGATCTTCCGGCCGAACTGCCGCTGCTCATCGGCGAGCCCGACGCGCCGGGCTATGCCGAAATCCAGGACATCGTCGGCGAGACGCTCCACGGCGAGGGCTGGAAGACGATCCGGATCCCGCAGCCGCTCGCGAAGGCCGGGATCATCCTGCAGAACGAGGCGCTCGGCAGTGAAGACTTTATCAAGCCGTGGATGATCGACAGCAGCAACGATCACTACATCCTGGACATCTCGCGTGCACGTTCGCTGCTCGGATGGGAGCCGAAGCACAACCTTCGCGACACGCTGCCGACGATCGTTGCCGCATTGAAGCGCCACCCGCGAGCCTGGTACCGGAACAATAAGCTCAACGAGAATCTGGTCGCCTGGAACGACAATCCAATTTCCAAACCTGCGGAGGCGGACCACCAAGCTGAAGCGGCAGTCGCCGGGACGACCCGGATGGATCACGGCGGCATGAACCTTAGCAAGATGGGGCCTGAACCCGGCGTCGCGGCGAAGTCCAGCCACACCGGACACAGCGATCATATGACCATGATGGACCGGGACGAGCGCCGCGCGCGCTGGGCGCTTTACGCGAACATCGGCCTTGGTCTTTGGCTTGCCTCGAGTCCGCTCATCTACGACTCGGTGACTACTGAGAGCGTCGGCGAAGCCGCCCGCTTCGTCACGGTCGATCGCGGCCTGCCCTCGGTCGAATGGCGGGCCAATGCACTGTCGATCAGCGACTTCGTCAGCGGGCTCGCCATCGCGCTGTTTGGCGTGCTGTCGCTGTGGCCCCGAACCAAGACGTGGGCGCAATGGGCGGTGGCGTTCGTCGGCATCTGGCTGTTCTTCGCGCCCTTGATCTTCTGGAGCCCAAGTGCGGCGCAGTATAACAACAACCTGCTTATCGGTTCTGCCGTGATCGCGTTGTCGGTGCTGGTCCCCATGATGCCGGGCATGAGCATGGCGGGCATGATGGACCCCAAGAACATCCCGCCTGGCTGGACCTATTCGCCATCGACGGACGCGCAGCGGCTGCCGATCGTCGCCATGGCGCTGATTGGGCTTCTGACCTCGCGTATCCTGACGGCCTACCAGTTAGGCCACATCGATACTGTGTGGGAGCCGTTCTTTGCTGGATCGCTGGCCGACCCGCGTAATGGGACCGAGGAGATCATTACATCCGACATGTCGAAGGCTTGGCCGATCCCCGACGGCGGTCTTGGTACAGTCAGCTACGTGCTCGAAATTCTTATGGCGGTGATGGGCACCCGCGACCGCTGGCGGACCATGCCGTGGATGGTGACCTTCTTCGGCATTCTCGTCATTCCGCTCGGCGTCGTCAGCATCTATTTCATCATCAGCCAGCCGATCGTCATCGGCACGTGGAGCACGCTGGCGCTGATCGCCGCGCTCGCCATGCTGATCATGATCCCGTTCGCATTGGACGAGGTCATTGCCATGGGCCAGTTCCTCGCCTGGGCGAAGCGCCGCGGCAAGCCGCTGATCCGCACCTTCTTCCAGGGCGACGCGGTCGAGGCGGGGGCCGAGGACGCATCCGACGTGATGGCCTCGCCTTCTACCTTCTGGGCGGATGCGAAGCGCGGGCTGACGCTGCCGTGGACGCTGGCGGCCAGTATCGTGCTCGGCGCCTTCCTGATGCTGACGCGGGTGATCCTGGGGAACGAAGGCGAGATGGCGAACAGCGACCATGTCGTCGGCGCGCTGGTCATCACCGTGGCGATCATCGCCACCGCGGAGGTCGCCCGCGCGCTGCGCTTCATCAATGTCGCGTTCGGGGCATGGCTCGTCGCTGCCCCGTTCCTGCTGACAGGGGCCGGCCCCCTTGGGGCGATCGTGTCGGTGGTCGTGGGAATCGCGCTCATCGGGCTCAGCCTGCCGCGCGGCAAGCGCAGCCCCGAACATTATGCGAGCTGGGACAAATACGTAATTTGAGGCCTTACTCGCCTCCAGAGAGGAGGGGCACAGCATGGCGCAGTCCAGGTACCGAGTTCTATCCGGGCGGTCATTCAGGCGGCGGGGGTGATGACGGGGGCGGCGGACCGCGGCTACAGCTTTAAGCGAGCATCGACACTGTTCCGGTACGGTCCAGCATGCTAATGCGATTCCTTCGCAGGATCGTTGGTGGCCTGCGGCTAAGCTGCATCGCATCGAGACAAAGATAATATGAAGTGACGCGTCTCAAACTTGTCCTCCTGCGGCTTGCCATCACGCTCACCGCGCTGTTCATCCCGGCCGCGACAATGGCCGAACCCGGCGACGTGCAAACCGCATGGCGGCTGCTCGACTATATCGCCGTCGATTATGGCGGTGCGGTTGCCGAGGGCCGGGTCAAGAGCGCGGCCGAGTATGCCGAGATGAACGAGTTCTCCGCGTCCGTTACGACGCGGCTGCGCGATCTGCCGGCGAAGCCGGAACGGCCGGCGCTGGTTCAAGGAGCCGACAACCTGCAAGGGATGATCGCGCGCAAGGCATCGGCTGAACAGGTGGCGACCACCGCGCACGGGCTGGCGGCTGATCTGCTGCGCGCCTATCCAGTGCCGCTCGCGCCCGACAAGGCTCCGGACCTCGCCTCGGCCGATGCGCTGTTTCGACA
>CAYMIU010000132.1:0-2908 GCA_964390515.1 uncultured Stakelama sp. | reverse complement strand
GGTCGAGACTGCCGGGATCGAGCCGGTCGAGCGGATTGTAGCGGGCAGGGGGCCGGCCCGAGACGCCGAACGGATCGAGGCACCAAACCGGCCCCTTGGTGGCGCGGGCGCGGGCGGTGACGCGGGCGTTCTCGCCCTTGGGGTCGATGCAGATCACCGAGCGATCGAGCAAGAGCAGGTTGGGAATGATTGTGCCGACGCCCTTGCCCGAGCGGGTCGGGGCCATCGTCAGCAGATGCGCCGCGCCGTCATAGCGGAGCAGCTTGCCCGATTTGGCGGAGCGGCCGATCAGGAGATCCCCGTTTGCTTCCAGCTTTCGCACATCCGAGCGGTCGCCGAAGCGTGCCGACCCCAGCAGCTCGCTTTGCCGGTTGGCGGCATTGCGATTGACGCGCCAGGTGAAGAACAAGATCAGGCCGAACAGCAGGAACGGAATGTCGGTCGCAATCTCGCCATAGCCAAAGATGCCCTTGAGCCAGGCGTTGCTGGCGAACAGGGCTACCACCGCCACGACGATCGCGAGCCGCCAGCTTATCGGTCGACGCCCGCCGATGCGCGGACCCGCCATCAGTGAGGTTGCTCAATTAACGGGCATCGTATGCGCAGGACAAACATCATCGCTGCATGATCGCGATCTACGCACGCTACGCAACGGTGTCGCCAGCCCGCTGCATCTTGCCGGCGCCACCCGGAAAGGGGATGCACTGTTGCGCCCGTGACCGGAACGATTATCCCGGTGCACGTTTACGGGAGATATTTGATGAAGCTAGACGATCTTGTGAAAGGCATTGCCGAGGGAAGCGATCTGAGTGCCGCCAAGGCCCGGGCGTTGATCGACCGCGTGTTCGGTGACATCGGCGATGCGGTTGCGCGGGGGGAGGAGGTGTCGCTGCCGGGTTTCGGCAAGTTCTCCAGCAAGGCCCGGGACGCCCGGACCGGTCGCAATCCCCGGACCGGCGAAGCTATGGAGATCGCCGCGTCGACCAAAATGGTGTTCACACCGGCCAAGGCACTCAAGGACAAGCTTTCCTCATGACCACAGAAATCGATACCGGCCCGAACGCGATCGAGCTCGCAACCGAGCTGACGATCGCATGGCTGAGCAATCCCAACACGCGCGTCGCGGCCGAGGACGTGCCGGCATTTCTCACCCGGATGCGTGACAGCATCACAGGATTGATCGACCAATCGAGCACAGCAGTTCCGCAGGAAGCGACGGCCGCCCAGTTCACCCCGGCGGTGTCGGTACGTAAATCGCTGGCGTCGAAGGATCATATCATCTCGCTGATCGACGGCAAGCCGTACAAGACGCTTCGCCGTCATCTAAGCGGACATGGACTCACGCCCGAGCAATATCGGGAACGCTACAATCTGAAGCCGGACTACCCGATGGTGGCAGAGGCGTATTCAGAAGCCCGGCGCGCTATGGCAAAGAAAATCGGTTTGGGGCGCAAGCCTGGTCCGCACGCAGCACCGGCCCACCCGAGCCCGCCCACGCGGCAAAAATTGAGGCTGCCTACGATCACCGAATGAATCGCCGGGTCCGCAGCCGTTGATGGATCAGGATCCCAGCAGCGCCACTTAAGCCATGCGTAGCGACATCAGCTTGTCGGGGTCAATTGGCGCGAGGTACCCCAGCGGAACGCCGACCGGTCGGCCGCACCCTCTGCCCAGATCAGTTCCGCGACATGGAAGAGTTTCTGGACGGTGGATGCGCGGTCGCTTGCGACGCAGTCGATCACCGCATCATCGAACATCGGGCTTAGCGAGCGCATCCTTCGGTCTCCTGTTCGCTTTTTAGGCGGTGACCGTGACATTGGTGTGGCGACCGCAAGCGGATGAGCGCGTCAGTGATACGATTGCTCGCAGGAAAGCCCCACTCAGATCGCGTCGGGATGATCGAGCAGCCGCAGCAGGATTTGCGACACGAGGGGAGGGGACACGCCTTCGTCCAGCAGCATGTCGAAAAACGCATCGTCGTTCGGCGTCGGGATCATGTCCTCGATAACCAGGTTGGCGCGCGACTCCGCCATGTCCTCACGCCACATGGCGACTTCCGCCGGCGTGCCGCGCGTAAAATCCATCGCGCGCACTTCGGCGCGGATCGCCTCGATATCGAATGTGATCATCAACTACCCCTCCTCACCGTTTTGCAAGAGCAGATAATTCAGTGCATCCACCGCATCGCGCTCGGTAGCAAAGAGGAGATCAAGCCAGCGGGCCTCAACCGCAGACCAGAGACCCCAAGCGCCGTCCAATTTCGGTTCAGGGCGTTGCGCGACACGATAATCGCTGGCGCTCATCAGCGCGCCTCCTTGGCATCGCTTTCGGCATCGAACGCGCGTTTGCCGCGCCGCTTCCACAGCGCCAGCACGTCCCCGGCATCATCACCGCGCGCGCGTCCGGCGAGATCGAGCAGCGCGCCGTAGAGCGTGGCACGATCGTCGTCGGCCAGTTCGACCAGGCCGGCTTTCTGGACGAGGCCGCCCAGCTCGATCAGGTGGCGCGTTCGTTCGCGGCGTTGCACGACCCAGCTCCGATTATCCGTTCGCCGCCGCGCCGCTTCCGCCCGCAGCGTCGCCGCCCGGTTCAGCTTGAGCGCCCGATCCGTCGATCGCAGCAGCGCCGCCACCCCCCTCGACTTCGCTCGGGACAGGCTTGCGCCCGCGTCGTTGAAAGAAGGCCGCGCCCTTCGATCGCCACGCCTCCTTTGCGCTCGCATCCTTCGACCCGACCGCATCCAGCAGCACGCCCGCTAGCGTCTCGGCATCGAGCGCATCGGCACCCGTGGCGGCGACGAGCTGGCCGAGCTGTTCGACCCGCTTCGCCTTGAGCGCGCGGGCTTTGTCGCCGAGCGCCTTCAACTCCGCATCGTAATCGCGCACCTTCCGCATCGCCTCTATCCTTC
>CAYMIU010000131.1:0-3041 GCA_964390515.1 uncultured Stakelama sp. | reverse complement strand
GCACCCTGCCGCACGTCAACGTGCTGCCGGCGATCGGCGCCAACGTCTATGACATCCTGAAGCACGACACGCTCGTCCTCACCCGGGACGCGGTCGAGAAGCTGGAGGCGCGCTTCAATGGCTAAGCAGCAGGCAAAGCAGGTCGACGCGCGTCACTACGACGTGCTGACCGCGCCGCACATCACCGAAAAGTCGACGCTCGCGTCGGAGAACAACGCCGTGGTCTTTAAGGTCGCGGGCGACGCCACCAAGCCGCAGATCAAGGAAGCGGTCGAGGCGATCTTCGACGTGTCGGTCATCGGCGTGAACACGCTGGTGGTGAAGGGCAAGACCAAGCGCTGGAAGGGCAAGCCCTACAAGCGCACCGACCAGAAGAAGGCGATCGTGACGCTGAAGGACGGCGACAGCATCGACGTCACCAGCGGCATCTGAGGGCAGGAACGATGGCACTCAAGAACTACAACCCGACCAGCCCGGCGCGCCGCGGCCTGATCCTCGTCGACAAGTCGGCCTTGCACAAGGGCAAGCCGGTCAAGTCGCTGACCGAGGGCAAGCGCAAGACCGGCGGCCGCAACAACAAGGGCCATGTCACCTCGCGCGGCATGGGCGGCGGCCACAAGCAGAAGTATCGCTACATCGACTTCAAGCGTCGCAAGTGGGACGCGGAGGGTACGGTCGAGCGGCTCGAGTATGACCCGAACCGCACCGCCTTCATCGCGCTGATCAGCTACGCCGATGGCGAGCAGGCCTACATCATCGCGCCGCAGCGCCTGAATGTCGGCGACAAGATCATCGCCGGCAAGAAGACCGACGTGAAGCCGGGCAACGCCATGGAGCTGGGCCAGGTCCCGGTCGGCACCATCGTCCACAATGTGGAGATGAAGCCGATGAAGGGTGGCCAGATCGCCCGTTCGGCCGGCACCTACGTGCAGGTCGTCGGTCGTGACCGCGGTCTCGTGATCGTTCGCCTGAACTCGGGCGAGCAGCGCTACCTTCGTGCTGACTGCATGGCGACGGTTGGTGCGGTGTCGAACCCCGACAACCAGAACCAGAACTTCGGCAAGGCGGGTCGTAGCCGTTGGATGGGCAAGCGTCCGCTTACCCGTGGCGTCGCGAAGAACCCGGTCGACCACCCGCACGGCGGCGGTGAAGGCCGCACCTCGGGCGGCCGTCACCCGGTCACCCCATGGGGCAAGCCGACGAAGGGTGCGCGCACCCGCCACAACAAGGCGACGGACAAGATGATCATCCGCAGCCGTCACGCGAGGAAGAAGTAATGGCTCGCTCCGTCTGGAAGGGTCCGTTCGTGGACCTTCACCTGCTGAAGAAGGCAGAGGTGGCGCAGGACCAGAATGGCCGCTCGGGTCCGATCAAGACCTGGTCGCGCCGTTCGACCATCCTGCCGCAGTTCGTCGGTCTGACGTTCAACGTCTACAATGGCCGCAAGTTCGTGCCGGTGTCGGTGAACGAAGAGATGGTCGGCATGAAGCTGGGTGAGTTCGCGCCGACGCGCTACTTCCCGGGTCACGCCGCTGACAAGAAGGGCAAGCGCTGATGAGCAAGCCTCAGTCCCCCCGCAAGGTCGGCGAGAAGGAAGCCCTCTCGGTCGGCACGCAGATCCGTGGTTCGGCGCAGAAGCTGAACCTGGTCGCGGGTCTGATCCGCGGCAAGAAGGCCGGCGACGCGATGAACATCTTGGCCTTCTCCAAGAAGGGCATGGCGGTCGACGCGCGCAAGGTGCTCGCCTCCGCGATCGCCAACGCCGAGAACAACCACAACCTCGACGTCGACGCACTCGTCGTCGCCGAGGCGTCGGTCGGCAAGTCGATCACCATGAAGCGGTTCGCCACGCGCGGCCGCGGCAAGTCCACCCGCATCCTGAAGCCGTTCTCGCGGCTGCGGATCGTCGTGCGTGAGCAGGAAGAAGCCTAATGGGTCATAAGAGCAACCCGATCGGTCTGCGCCTGCAGATCAACCGCACCTGGGACAGCCGCTGGTACGCCGACGGCGCGGACTATGGTCGCCTGCTGCTGGAGGATCTCAAGATCCGCCAGTACATCCTGAAGACGCTGCCGCAGGCGGCGATCTCCAAGGTGGTGATCGAGCGTCCGGCCAAGCTGTGCCGCATCTCCATCTTCGCTGCGCGCCCCGGCGTGATCATCGGCAAGAAGGGCTCGGACATCGAGAAGCTGCGCAAGACGCTCGGCTCGATGACCTCGTCGGACGTGTCGCTGAACATCGTCGAGATCCGGAAGCCCGAAGTCGACGCGAAGCTCGTCGCGCAGGGCATTGCCGACCAGCTCGAGCGTCGTATCGCCTTCCGCCGCGCCATGAAGCGTGCGGTGCAGTCGGCGATGCGCCTGGGTGCCGATGGCATCCGCGTCGCTTGCGGTGGCCGTCTTGGCGGCGCCGAGATCGCGCGTTCGGAGAGCTATCGCGAAGGCCGCGTTCCGCTCCACACGCTGCGTGCGAACATGGACTATGCCGAGGCGCAGGCCCACACCGCTTACGGCGTGTGCGGCGTCAAGGTCTGGATCTTCAAGGGTGAGATCCTGGGCCATGATCCGACGGCGACCGATCGCCTGATGATGGAGGCCCAGACCTCCGGCGTGCGCCCTGCGCGCGATGACCGCCGCTAAGGAGTAGAAGAAGTGCTGCAACCAAAGCGCACCAAGTTCCGCAAGGCGTTCAAGGGCCGCATCAGCGGCGACGCCAAGGGCGGCACCGCGCTCAACTTCGGGTCGTACGGCCTGAAGGCGATGGAGCCGGAGCGCATCACCGCGCGCCAGATCGAGGCGGCTCGCCGCGCGATCACGCGTCACATCAAGCGCCAGGGTCGTCTCTGGATCCGCGTGTTCCCGGACGTGCCCGTGTCGGGCAAGCCGGCCGAAGTCCGCATGGGCTCGGGTAAGGGCTCGCCGGAATTCTGGGCGGCTCGCGTCAAGCCGGGCCGCATCCTGTTCGAGCTGGACGGCGTTCCCGGGCCGCTCGCTGCCGAGGCGTTCGAGCGCGCGGCAATGAAGCTGCCGATCAAGACCAAG
>CAYMIU010000130.1:0-3507 GCA_964390515.1 uncultured Stakelama sp. | reverse complement strand
TCGGTGGCCGCCGCGTCGATCTGCGCATCCGTCACGGCATCCTTGCCGCCCACCACGTGCACGCGACTGTCGACGGCGATCGACAGGATAGCGAGCGCCTTCTGCCGGCCGATGTCGTCGAAGTCGCTCTCGCCATCGGGCAGCGCAAGCGTCCGAGCCTCCCACCCGGGAAGCCAGCGCTTTCTCAGGAAGTCGGCCACCGCCAGTTCAGCCGTGGGGGTGCCGCGCATGTCCTCTGGCACCAAGCTGTCCGGATCGCCCCGCCAGTCAGAGCGGGACGCCGCTTGAAGCAGTGCGCTCAGCGCGAACGTCGTCCTGTCGGGTCGGGCCAGCACCTCCCGGGCGATCCTCATGCCCTCGTCGGGATCTCCCTTGATCGTCTTCGCTATGGAGAGGTTGGCGAGTGCGCCCGGGTCGTCAGGCCGCATCGCATGCGCGCGCTCGTAGGTCTCGGCGGCGTCAAGTTCCCGGCCCTGGTCCATCTGCGACGCGGCAATGTTGGTCTCGATGCGGTAGCGCGCCCACAGCGCGTCAGCGGCCTCTGGACTGTCGCGCAGCGCGATCAGGCGCTGTTCCAGGGATTTGCCACCGCCCTCGCGGACCAAGTCCCGGAGGACGTCTATCTTCGCGTGCAGGGCTGGACTCTCTTCGCCGATGCCATTCGGTCCAGCGGGCTGCGCGTCTGGCTGCGGCGCGAGCTTGTACCCCCTCATCTGCTGGGCGATCGTGTCGGCTATGATGGCCATCAGCCCTTCGGCCTCCGTGCCGGAGCTCGGATCCGGCTCAACGGGCCGCGCCGACGCCACCACCCCGGGCATGAAAGCGTTGTACGCCGGCTCATGCATCGCGATCAGCGTCTGGAGCTGCCCCCAGCCATAGACATGCACGGTGAGGTCGCGTCCTTCAGCCCGCAGCTCGCGCTCAACCGCCTTGGCGGCCTGGTCCGACTTCGTGTCGTCCGGCGCGGTGGTAGCGAAGATGACCTCCCTGAGGCCGAACTCCAGCGCCAGCGCGCTCCGGCAGTCCTTCATGATCACGGACTGCTTGAGACTCTTGCCTATGTTGCGGCACTGGATTCCGACCGCATGCGCGGGATCTCCGTTCCGATAACCCAGTATGTCGATGCCGCCCTGCTTCTGCCCGTTGCGACCATACTCCTTCGTATTGGGGTCGCGCAGCTCCTCCCTGAAAAGAACGACGCAATTCCGCTGCAGGGCACCCCAGTCCCTGGGCTTCACAATCTCGCTCGCGAGCCTCGCACCCAGCGGCACTCCGCCGTTGGTGGCGAATCCGCCAGTTTCACCATCGCTCTTGATCTTGGATACCATAATGCGATGCTAGGGAACATGTCGGGAACTACAATTCCGAAAGCGATGCTGCCGCTGCCCCATGCACAGGTGTTTAGCCCGCCTGTGGTCGAAAGCGCGGCGAAGCCGATCTTAACCTGCCTTGGCTCGCGATAGAGGGGGTCGGCGTGGGTCGCTTAGGAAGGGATGTGTACCGGCGAAAGCTCGAGCGCCATCTTTCGCGAAGCATCGATGAGCCGATGATTAACCTGGTCTCGGCGGTGGTGGCGGCGCAGGCCGGAAACGCCACCGCGCTCCAAGCAGTGGCCGATCTACCGCCGGAGGCGCTCGGCGCCAAGCTAGGCTCGCCCTACCACATACCACTTTGGATGCTCGAGACGCTCGTGAATGAACTGCTCGCGACGCCGAAGGCCAAGGGGCTCGGCGTGGGCCGAACCCGACTCTTGCGCACTGACTCATTCGGGACGCTGCGCGCGCTCCAGTCGATCCTGATCAAGCTGGAGAACGCGGAAGACGGGATATTCCTGGAACGGCACGACGTGTTCTACGAGATGGCGCGCATCGCCCAGCGGCAGTTCCCCTGGCAGCGCGGCGTCGCCAACGGACCCCACATCTACAGGTCCGTACTGCTCTACGGTTCGGGCAGCGCGAAGGAGTTCTTCGAGGAGGATTCGGAGATATCCGTTGCCGACTTCATCAAGACGGGTGTGTGCATGTACGGCGGACTCGCCAGAGCCGACTTCGTTTCTCGGGAACGCGACCTATCGCAGGTGAACATTTCGCCCGAGGTTCGGGAGGCCGCACTCGCCCGTATCTGTGTCGACCTTGCTGAGGCACGAAGGCTCGCCGCCAGCATGCGACGACACAAGCGGCACACGGGCTACAGCCCGAGTCTAATGCGCGACTACCCCATCATCGCGTTCGGGGAAGGTGGGCAGCGCCTGCGATCGCCGATTCCCGAGCTCATCATGTACCGCTACACCTCAGGCCTCTACCTCGACGTGGTAAAGGGCGGCCCATCCGTCCGGACCGAGATCGGCAAGCGCTTCGAAAGCTATGTGCTCGAATACCTCAAGGCGATGATGCATGAGCACACTGTCACGCCAGAGGTCGAATACGGTCCGAAGAAGTCCCGCTACCGAACACCCGACATCCTCGTTTCGAAGGGGCCGGCCGTTGTTGCCGTCGTCGAGTGCAAGGCCAAGCGTATGTCCTTCGGCGCCCGATACGCGGACGATCCGGTGGCGGCCGCCTCGGTCGGCTTCGAGGAGCTTGCCAAGGGAATCTTCCAGATCTGGCGCTTCTTTGCGCACGCGCGGAAAGCAGTGACAGGCGCGCCCGTCCTGGCGGCTAACTGCCAGGGTATCGTCGCGACCGCTGACAGCTGGCTGGCGATGGCGAGCAACCAGGCTGCGGACGTCATCGCAAACGCGCATGCACTCGCTGACGCTGAGGGTGGCATAGAGCCAGAGGACCGTAGGAAGATCGCGTTCTGCCAGATCGAGGACATTGAGTTCGCATTGCAGACCGGCGACGGTGACAGCTTTCTCACGGCGTGCCGGGAGATCGCCTCCGGCTCGAAGAAGGGCTTCATGCTGTCCGTCGCACATGCGGCAAGCAAGGGGCTCGAGCGGCCTTTCCCGTTCCGCGACAGGATGCACGAGCTCCTTCCTTGGATCGAGGACCGCACGAAGTGAACTCACTCGGCGGGCTGGCATCTGCCGGGTGGCGCTCCGCTCCAATCCTGACACCGATCTCCAAGACCCGTCGACCCGGTCGGGCAACCAGCCACCATTTCAACCCGCAGAGGACCAAGCATGACAGCAATCCAATAGTCGACACCTTCATCAACGGATGCCGTTTCCGGGACAGTGCGTGTTTCCACCGCCTGTCGCCGTTGAGGTCATCGAACGAAGGTCTGCTTTCAACACTTGTTGACCGTAAACCGGTCAGTCCCCAAGCGGCCCAGTAGCTGACATCCTCTCGCTTCGCGTACTGGACGGCTGAGATTGGACCGGTTGCCGACTGGCGGCTTTCAGGGAATCGAAGCATGAAACCTGCCGTCCCTAGCCGGTAGCGTCGCGCGGCGGCTTCTCGACCCAGTTCCTGTCGTTCAGCTTGACTCAGCGCTTCCTCGAAACCGGTCGAGACTGTTGAAAAACGCGTGCTTGCGACGGCGATGGAGGCGTGATTCACTCTT
>CAYMIU010000129.1:0-3591 GCA_964390515.1 uncultured Stakelama sp. | reverse complement strand
GCCGCCTCAACATCGGCGCCTGCTCGCTCGGCGGGGCGCAGCGCTGCCTCGACGAGGCGATCGCCTACACCAGGGATCGCCAGCAGTTCGGCCAGCGCATCGCCGATTTCCAGAACACCCAGTTCACGCTTGCCGACATGGATACGGAGCTTCAGGCCGCCCGCTACCTGCTCTACGTCGCCGCCGCGAAGGTGACGGCCAACGCGCCAGACAAGACGCGCTTTGCCGCAATGGCCAAGCGGCTGGCGACCGATACCGGATCCTCGGTGGTCGATCGCGCGCTGCAGCTCCACGGCGGCTACGGCTATCTGATGGATTACCCGATCGAGCGCTTCTGGCGCGACCTGCGCGTCCATTCGATCCTCGAAGGCACCAATCAGGTGATGCGCATGATCGTCGGCCGCGAACTGACGCGCCAGTAAGCAACACGCACGCCCCGGCGAGGGCCGGGACGCAGGATCGGCCGGTTGCACCCGGGCCGGGCCTTCGGGGGAGGAGAAAGCATCATGACGGACGACCTGATTGTCACCACTGACGGCCCGATCGGCCGCATCCGGCTGAACCGCCCGAAGGCGATCCACGCGCTCACCACGCCGATGTGCGTCGGGGTGCTGGAGGCGCTGGAGGCGTGGCGCAGCGACGACGGCGTGCGCGCGATCATCATCGATCACGCCGAGGGACGCGGCTTCTGCGCGGGCGGCGACATCCGAATGCTTGCCGACAGCGGCGCGAAGGACGGGGCGGAGGCGCGCCAGTTCTTTCACACCGAGTACCGCATGAACCACCGGCTGTTCACCTATGCCAAGGACACGGTAGCCTTCATGGACGGCATCACCATGGGCGGCGGCGTCGGCATCTCGCAGCCGTGCCGCTATCGCGTGGCGACCGAGAACACGAAGTTCGCCATGCCGGAGACCGGCATCGGCCTGTTCCCCGATGTCGGCGGGGGCTGGTATCTGTCGCGCCTCCCGGGGCGGATCGGGCAATTTCTGGCGCTGACCGGCCACCGGCTCGACGGCGCGGAGACGTTCGCGCTTGGCCTTGCCACGCATTACCTGCCGTCCGAGCAGGTCGAGGAGGCCAAGCGCCGCATCGCTGCCGATCCGACCGCGATCGCCGCGACGCTGGACGCGCTCTCCACTGAGCCCGGCCCGGCCGCGCTGCTCGACAAGCGCGCCGAGATCGACCGGTTGTTCGCGTCCGACAAGCTCGAGGATATCTACGCCGCGCTGGAAGCCGACGGCGGTGAGTTCGCCGCCGCGACGCTCGCGACGCTCAAGACCAAGTCGCCGCAGACGATGAAGGTCAGCCTGAAGCTGCTGCACGACGGCAAGGGGATGGCGACATTCGCCGACGAGATGCGCCAGGAATATGCCGTCGGCGCGCGCGTCGTTCAGCGCCACGACTTCCTCGAAGGCGTCCGCGCGGTGATCGTCGACAAGGACAATGCGCCCAGCTGGGAACCGGCGACGCCCGAAGGCGTCAGCGATCATGTGATCGACCAGATCTTCGCGCCGCTGCCAGACGCCGAGGCGTGGACGCCGCACGATTGATCAATGAACCCAGCGCTGTCGGCGGTGCCGCGGCGAGGGAAGGGGAGAGAATGATGACCGAATATGCCAACATCCTCGTCGAGCAGCGCGATGCCGTCACGCTCGTCACGCTCAACCGCCCGCAGTCGCTGAACGCGCTCAACAGTGACGTGCTCGCCGATCTGTCGGCGGCGTTCGGTGCGTATGACAAGGACGACAGCCAGCGTTGCCTCGTCCTCACCGGATCGGGCGAGAAGGCGTTCGCGGCCGGCGCGGACATCAAGCAGATGGCCGACATGGCCGCGGCCGATTTCTTCCTGCAGGATTTCTTCGCCGGCTGGCAGACCGGCGTGGTCGCGACGCGCAAGCCGTGGATCGCGGCAGTCAACGGCTTCGCGCTGGGCGGCGGCTGCGAGCTCGCGATGATGGCGGACTTCATCTATGCCGCCGACACGGCGAAGTTCGGCCAGCCCGAGATCAAGCTTGGCGTTGCGCCTGGCATGGGCGGCTCGCAGCGGCTGACGCGGGCGATCGGCAAGGCCAAGGCGATGGAAATGTGCCTCACCGGCCGGATGATGGACGCCGCCGAGGCGGAGCGCTCGGGCCTCGTCGCCAAGGTGGTGCCGCTCGCCTCGCTCCTTGAAGAGACGCTCAAGACCGCCGAACTGATCGCCTCGATGCCGCCGATGGCCGCGATGGTGAACAAGGAGATGGTCAATGCCGCGTTCGAGACGAACCTCGCGCAGGGCATCCTCACCGAGCGTCGTCTGTTCCAGATCCTGACCGCGACGCAGGACAAGGCCGAGGGCATGGCCGCCTTCATCGAGAAGCGCCAGGGCGTCTGGAAGGGTCGGTAAGTTACGTTCCCCTCCCGCTGGCGGGAGGGGCTAGGGAGGGCCCCCGCGGCATGGTGGTTGATCGCGAGCCCTCCACCCCTTCCGCACACGGGAGGGGAGATTGAAGATTAGGAGAGTTTGGCATGGCACGCGTCGCTTTCATCGGTCTGGGCAACATGGGCGGGGGCATGGCCGCGAACCTCGCCAAGGCGGGGCATGACGTGCGCGCCTTCGATCTCAACGCCGAGACGCTCGATCGCGCGAAGAAGGCCGGCTGCCTGCCGGTCGCCGGCGCGGCGGAAGCGGTTGAAGGTGCCGAAGCGATCATCACCATGCTTCCTGCCGGCACGCATGTCGCACAGGTTTATGCCGATGCCGTTTTCGGCAAGGCAGCGCCGGGCGCGATCCTGATCGATTGCTCCACGATCGACGTCGCGACCGCGCGCCAGCTGGCCAGCGATGCGCAGGGCCGCGGCCTGGAAGCGGTCGACGCGCCGGTTTCGGGCGGGATCGCTGCTGCCAATGGCGGCACGCTCACCTTCATGGTCGGCGGGTCGGAGGCTGGCTTCGCCGCCGCGCAGCCGTTCCTCGAGGATATGGGCAAGGCCGTGATCCATGCCGGGGCCAGCGGGGCGGGGCAGGCGGTGAAGATGTGCAACAACCTGATCCTCGCCGGCACGATGATCGCGACTTGCGAAGGCTTTGCGCTTGCCGAGAAGCTCGGGCTCGATCCGCAGGTGTTCTACGACATTTCCAGCAAGGCGACCGGCCAGAGCTGGTCGATGACCAGCTATTGCCCGCTGCCCGGCGTCGGCCCGGAAAGCCCTGCCGATCGCGATTATCAGGGCGGGTTCGCTGCCGCACTGATGCTGAAGGATCTGCGCCTCGCCATGGCCGCCGCGGCCGAGGCAGGCGCGAACCTGCCGCTCGGCACCCGCGCGACCGAGCTGTACGAGGCATTCGCCGCCGAGCACGGCAACCTCGATTTCTCGGCGATCATCAAGACGGTCCAGGACTGATCATGAGCGTCGCCTTCCGCCGCGAGAGCGATGAAGAACACAAGGAACCGCGGTTCGAGCTGCCGTTGCCGCCCGGCCCCAATCTGGTGACGGAGCGGGGGCGGGCGCTCATCGATGAGCGGATCGCGGCGCTGGAGGCGGCGCTTCCCGGCGCCGACGAGCTTGGCCGCGAGGATATCGCGCGCCAGCTGCGGTACTGGAAGA
>CAYMIU010000128.1:0-3788 GCA_964390515.1 uncultured Stakelama sp. | reverse complement strand
CCTTTGAGCCGCGCCAACACGCGACCGCCTATCGAGCGTCGGGTCCACTCAGAACGCCAAGTGGTTTATTCCGCCATGCATGAAGGTTCCGCCGAGGAATCCCTGGATCGAGATCGCGAGCGTCATCAGGCCAAGCACCACCCAGTACAGTGTCCGCGACCGCTCGGGAACCTTGCGGTGGCGCGCCGCCATCCAAGCGAGCGCGACGCCGAAGACGGCTATGGCGGTGCCGAGCCAACGGTGGGTCATGAGGATCGGGTTGCGATCGGTCAGGTAAAATCCACCCGCAAACCAGCCGAGGAACGCGGCCACGATCGCGCCTAGCGCGCCGACTACCAACATGATGTGGGCGACATGCTGGTAATCGCGGTTGCGACGCCACAGGCCGAAAAGTTCGACGCCGAACGCGCCGATGAACAGCGCGATCGGAAAATGGATCACCATCGTGTGCACACGACCAAGCCAGCTGACCAGTCGCTGCCCAAACGTCTTGTTCTTGTTCGCGGTCTCCTCGTGCATGCCGCCCATGTCCATGTCGTCACCGGCGATGTCGCGGCCACCCATGTTCATGTCCGCGGTCGACATAGAGCCCATGCCCATATGGCCGCGTCTCGGCTGTGCTGTTAGCGGCCGGCCCGGGACCGGCCCCAAGCGCATCGTGATCTTCGTGCGCCGATGCCGACGTGCTTACTGACATTGCAACAGCAAGGAGCAGAGCGAAGGCCCCGCCTCGTTTACCGCTCATCACCCAACCCCCTTGATCCGTGTTCATCCATTCCCGTTTACGCACGGGCCGTCTTCCGCCCTCACCCGCGTATTCGCTTTCCTGTGAGACTTTTCGTCTACTCTTCTAGACGAACTGGACGGAGGAGCTACGCTGGCTGGGCGACCGCGTCTTGTCTCCCGCCGTAAAAAAACCGCCGATCAGCTGCCGTGGCGGGCGAACAGGCGGCGCCCGTTGGGGCCGAAGGCGACCACGTCATAGGCCTGCGCCTTGGCGCCCGGCACTTCCATTCCCGGCGAGCCGAGCGGCATACCGCCGACCGCGAGGCCCCGCACGCCCTTGGGCCGGGTCGAAAGAGCCCGCTTCATGTCGGCGATCGGCACGTGGCCCTCGAAAGCGATGCCATCGGCGATTGCGGTGTGGCAGGACGAGACGTCCGCGGGAACCCCTGCGCGCTTTTGCAGCGCCGAGCGGTTGGAATCATCGACGACGCGCACCTGGCGCCCGAGCTGCCGCTGCACCTGCGCCGCCCACTTGGCGCAACAGCCGCAGCCGGGGTCGCGGTGCATAACGATCGGGGTAGCCGCGCTGGCGGCAACCGGAACCAACAAGGCTGCGGCAGTAAGCGCGGATCGTAAAGCTGTCTTCATGGAAAAACTCCTTGGTCATTCCTCCCGTCTCCTCGCTGGGGGCGGGAGGAACGAGGCTTATTACTGAGGACGCTTGCCCATCGACCGGAGCATCGCCTGGAGTTCACCGATGCTCTTGTTCTGCTCGGCAATCGATTTCTGAGCCATTTGCCGGGTCTTCGCATCGGGCGACTCCCGGAGAACGATCTGCGACATGGCGATCGCACCGCGGTGATGCTCGATCATCTTGCGGACCCACGTCTCGCTCGCATTAGCGCCCTTGGCCTTCATCATCTTTTCATGCATCGCCATTTCGGCGGGCATGAAGGGCGTGTTCATGCCAGGCATGTTGTCGTGGTTCATGCCTTGCATTTTCGAGTGGTCCATGCCCTGCTGAGCCAAAGCGGGGCTCGCCGACATCGCGGCCAGAGCCAGAAGCGTTACTGCCTTGAACATCGATTTCTCCTTCTTGGCCTTGGCCAACGCAACAAGACTAGTTGGCCTTAGAACCATGTGCGAATGCCCAGAACGAGGCTGGTGGATATCGCATCCTCGCCATCCTCGCGTGCAAAACGAGCAGAACGGCCCACTCTGCGCTCGTACGAAACACCTATATAGGGGGCGAACTCTCGCTTCACCTCGTAGCGCAGCCGCAAGCCAAGCTCGATATCCGACAAGCCCGAACCGATCCGGTCTGCCGGAACGTCCTGCGCCGCAAACTCAGCTTCGACACGAGGCTGGAGAATCAGCCGCTGGGTGATGCGCTGATCGTAATAGCCTTCAACGCGGCCCAGCACGTCTCCCTTGCTAGACAAGAACAGTGCGCCCTCGACATCGAAGAAACCCGGAGCCAGGCTCTCAAACCCGACTGTCGCGTAGACACGCGAGGGATTAGGCTTGAAGTCGTACCGGATCCCCGCCTGAAAGTCGGTGTAGGGTCCGATCGCCCGTGCGTAGAGCGCCTGCAGCTCCGCCCTTTCCAAGCTTCTCCCAAAGTTCCCTTCGCCTTCGGTTTTAAGAACCAGGCGATTAATGTCGCCACCGTACCAGGCGCCGCCATCCCACCGATAAGCATCGCGACCATCCCGGATCTGGACTTCAGCCAGATTGAATATGACCTGCGAGAAATTCTGCCCGCCGTGCATCGACCGCAGATGCTGCTGCGAATGCGCCATGGCAGCGGCAGAGTAGACCTGGTCCGCGGCCCGATCGGTCGGGATGGGCGGCGGCGGAGCGGTGCCGGCCTGAAGGTTGGTGCCGATCATCGCCGCGCCCGTGGCTGAGGGCATGCTTCCCATGCCGTGTCCCGGCATGCCTTGCATCGCGCCCGAACTTTGGCCCATTCCCGGCATCGATCCATGGTCCATGCCTTGCATAGCACCTGGCTCAGCGGGGTTGGCGCCGCCGGACGCACCTGGCATCGCGGACATGTCGTGCCCCGAACTGGCATCAGGTTTGGCTTCAGGCATATTCATACCGGGCATGGCGGACATGTCATGACCGGCGTGAGGATCAGCAACAGCCGGTCCACCGACCGGAGGCTTGGCGGACCGACTTGCGGCAGGCTTGGCCCCCGATCCCGCCTTCGCGCGCGGTGTCGACCTGGCGGCAGGCTTCGCGGACTCCTTGTGCACGGCGGGCTTGGTCGCTGAGGGCTTCTTGGCGGCAGGCTTTTTTACCGCTGGCGCCTTTGGCGGCGGCATCTTCATGCCGGGCATGTTGGAATGGTCCATCTGCGCGGCCGCCGGCGTTGCGAGGCCAAGCGCCGCGCCGCCGGCGATCAGGAGGAACTTAGGCTGCATCGCGATTCTCCTCGCCCATCGGGCGAACCGTCACGACACGCATCATCCCCGCGGTCATGTGATAGAGATTGTGGCAGTGGAACGCCCAGTCGCCGGGCGCATCGGCCGTTACGTCGAATGTCATCTTACCGCCTGGCGCCACATTCACAGTGTGCTTGCGAGGCCCAAAGTCGCCATGTCCGGTCACCAACTCGAAGAAGTGGCCGTGCAAATGAATTGGGTGCGGCATCATCGTGTCATTGACCAGGGTAACGCGCGCGCGCTCGTCCTTGCGGAACGGGATGGGGTCGGCAGGGTCGCTCATCTTCTGGCCGTCAAAGCCCCACATGTAGCGCTCCATATTGCCCGTGAGGTGGATCTCCAACTGACGCGACGGGGCGCGAACGTCCGGGTTGCGGTCCAGCGCGACAAGGTCGCGATAGGTGAGCACGCGATGATCCGCATCCTCCAGCCCCTGCGGCGGCTCGCCCGTGCGGTCCTTCGGCATCGGCGAGATGGTCTGCACTCCCGGCCCCATCTTGACGCCGGGCGCGTTCTTGGGGTTGCGCATGTTCATGTCCATGCTGCCGCCTGACCCATGATCCATCCCGGCCATGCCGCCGCTGCTCATCTGACCATGGTCCATGCCCGCCA
>CAYMIU010000127.1:0-3831 GCA_964390515.1 uncultured Stakelama sp. | reverse complement strand
GGGCGTCCTCGAAAGAGGCGTCTCGCGTCTACCCTACCGAGACGCCGGCACGGTGGCTCGGTCGGCGCACGCCAGGGCGCCGATAGAGCCGTGCCCGGCAGGGTCGCGCCCGACGTGGTTTGGCTCAATGCGACAGGGCGTCGATAACCTTGCATTCGGCAACGATGCTGGCGTTGCAGGTGTCACCCCACTGCGCGATTTCCGTCCTCAGCGCTGTAAGGTCGGCCAGCTTGCGATCGATTTCCGCGATGTGGACCGCAGCAATTTGGTCGGCCTCGGCACAGGAACCGCGCGGATCATCTGAAAGCCGCAGGAGCGCGCGAACCTGATCCAGGGTGAAACCCAGATCACGCGAGCGTTTGATGAACGACAGGCGATCAAGGTGCGAGCGATCGTAGAGTCGATAGTTGCTGCCGCTTCGGATGGGAGCGGGAACCAGCCCCTCGGCCTCGTAGAAACGGACCGTCTCGATCTTCAACCCGGTGCGCTTTGCGATCTCACCGATCTTCATCGCTCAACCCCTTGACCCTCTAGTAGGATGAGGGTTCATATAGGGCGTCTGATCCACGAATCGAGCTTCGATAATGGCAGACGCTTGTTGCCATCAAAACGCGACACGATCGCGGAACTTGGTCGCAAGACCGAGCAGCGCCGCGTGCTCATCATCGTGATGCTCATCAATCTCGCGATGTTCATCGTCGAGTTTGGCGGCGGCGTTGTCGCGCGTTCCTCCGCCTTGATGGCGGATTCGGTAGACATGTTCGGCGACGCGGTGGTCTACGCGCTTAGTCTCTATGCATTGCATCGGGGCACGCGCTGGGAAGCGGGCGCGGCACTAGCGAAGGGTGGCATCATCCTGGCTTTCGGCGTCGCGGTCATTTTCGAGATCGCTGACAAGATTGCGAACGGCGTTCCTCCGGCATCGGGCTTGATGCTCGGGGTTGGCAGCGCCGCGCTGGTTGCGAACCTGATCTGCCTCGCGCTGCTCTGGCGCTTCCGCCGCGAGAATGTGAACATGTCGAGCACGTTCGAGTGCTCGCGCAATGATGTCGCGTCGAACGTCGGGGTTCTCGCGGCTGCCGGATTGGTCGGCCTGACCGGCTCGGCTTGGCCGGATATCGTCGTCGGCGGCCTGATCGCCGTGATCTTCCTGCGCTCGGCTTGGCGCGTGCTGCGGGAAGCCTGGCCGGCATGGCGTGCCGCGAAGGAACCGGCGCGTGAGATATTGCAATGACATGGAAACCTCTCCGTGATAAGGGCGGGTTCGTGCGAGCCTTTTTGCCTCTTCTGACATGCCTGATGCTGGTCCTGACCAGCTTCTCCGGCATGGCTCACGCCGCCGATCTGGCGGGGGGAAGCATCGCGGGTGTTGAGTTTACGGTCCACACTGCCGGTGACATCGACGAGGTGCCATCGGATTCGGACAAGAACGTCCCGCACCACCACAATTATTGCCACGGGCATGACGTCGGCGCGCCAGCGCGCACGACAATGGAATATACCCACGTGCTAGTTGTGCCCATGCCGGCGATGTCTGCTTCTGCGTCGCTCGATGGCCGCACTGGCATGGTCCATTTGAGGCCGCCTCAAGCCTGACGACCGATTTGGGCGCGCGTTGGCGCGCCCCTGTCGATCATCGTCAGGAGTCATATTTTCATGCATCGTATCATCGCGGCCATGCTGGCCGCAGCGTCTTGCGCCACGGTGGCGCAGGCGCAGGTCGGACCGTCCGCGCCTATTGCGCAGGACGCGCCGGTCTACACGCTTGACCAAGCCGTCAGCGCGGCGGGCGGCTCTGCCCCTGCTGCAGACGCAGCCACAGCCGCGATCGATGCGGCCCGTGCGGGCCGCACGGTCGCTGGACTACGGCCGAATCCGGTAGTTCAAGGTCAAATCGAAAATGTCGTCGGTTCAGGGCCGTATCGCGGGGTCCGCAGCGCGGAATCCACAGTCGGCTTCGCGATCCCGATCGAGCTAGGTGGTAAGCGCGGCGCCCGCGTCGCGGTCGCCAATGCGCAATTGTCTCGGGCCGAGATCCAGGCCGCGATCATCGCGGCGGACGTCCGGCTTCAGGTCACGCAGCTCTACGTCGAAGCGGTCGCGGCCGATCGGCGGGTGACGACGGCGCGGGACCAGGCCCGGATCGCCAATGACGCGCTGCGGGCCGCGAGCGTCCGGGTGCAGGCGGGGCGTGCGTCCCCGCTGGAGCAACAGCGCGCGGATGTCGCGCGCATCAACGCCGACGCCAACGTGGAGCGGCAGCTTCGCTTGGCGGAGGCGGCGCGAGCCAATCTGGCGCGCCGGATCGGGCGGCCGATCGACGGTGCGCTTGACGACACGCTGCTCGATCGCCTTCCCGGTGCGAACATCTACGGGCCGATCGCGCCGGCTGACACGTCCGGCACGCTGGCGCTGGCGGCAGCCAACGCGGATTTCTCGATCGCGGAGGCCGGCGTGCGGCTCGCACGCGCCAATCGCATCCCCGATCTGAACGTCGGGCCTGCAATCCGCCGCCTGGAAGCGACCAATGACATGGCGGCGGTGTTCACCGTGTCGATCCCGATCCCGCTGTTCAACAACGGTCGCGCGGCGATCGCGCAGGCGACCGCGCAGCGGACGCAGGCGGATGCACAGCGCCGCGTGACCGCGCTCGACATCGAACAGGCCATCACGGACGCGCAGGCACAGGCGGCCAATGCCGCGACGACCGCACGCGCGGCGTCGGGGCCGGCGCTGGCGGCGGCGCAGGAGGCCGCCCGCATCGCCCGGATCGGCTATCGCGAGGGCAAGTTCGGCCAGCTCGAATTGCTCGATGCGGAACGCACCCTCGCCGAGACGCGGGTCGCCGCGATCGACGCGCTCGCCAACTATCAAAATGCCCGCGCGCAGGTGGAGCGATTGACCGCTCCTGCGCCCAATGGGGGGAACCAGTGATGAAGAACTTCTATCTCGTGGGCGCAGCATCGCTCGCCCTGCTGCTGGCTGCCTGTGGCGGCAAGGACGCCGGGAACGAGGCGACCGCCAATGCCGCAGCCGGTAACGAAGCGGCGGCAGGCGCGGAAAAGGGCGGTGCCGAAGGCGGTCATGCCGATGAAGGCGTGGTCACGCTGGGCGCCGATCAGATCGCCGCAGCGGGCGTGCAGATTGGACGGCCGATCATCGGTGGAGCCGGGACGATCGAGCTGCCTGCGATCATCGAGGGCGACCCGCAAGGGACGCAGGTGGTGTCGGCCGCCATCGCGGGACGCGTAGTTTCGCTAACCCGCAACCTCGGCCAATCGGTCGGCCGCGGCCAGACCATCGCGGTCATCGAGAGCCGCGAGGCGGCGCAGATCAAGGGCGAGGTCGAAGCGGCGCGTGCGCGGCTCCAGCTCGCCAATTCCAACCTCTCACGCGAACAGCGGCTTTTTGCGCAGAAGGTGTCGCCCGAGCAGGATCTGATCGCAGCTCGCACGGCCGCGACGGAGGCGCGGATCGCGCTGACGCAGGCGCAGAGCATGGTGTCGGCCGCGGGCGTCGGCGGCGGCGGTCTCAATCGGCTCGGCATCGCCGCGCCGATCTCGGGCCAGATCATTGCGCGCCCCGTGACGCTGGGCCAGACGGTCGCGGCGGACGCGGAACTCTATCGCATCGCGAACCTGAGCCAGGTGTCGATCGCGCTTAACCTGAAGGCTGAGGATGCGGGTCGGGTGCGTCCCGGCAACACGGTGCTGGTCAAGGCAGCGGGCCGTCAGGCGACCGCGCGCGTGACCTTCGTATCGCCGGCGCTCGATCCGCAGACGCGGCTCGTGCCCGCGCTCGCCACCCTCGACAACCGGGGCGGTGAATGGC
>CAYMIU010000126.1:0-3845 GCA_964390515.1 uncultured Stakelama sp. | reverse complement strand
TACCGGACCTGAAAACCCTCGTCGCGCTCACCCCGGCCGCGCTCGCCACCTCGATTGGCGAAGCGAAGGCCGATGCGGTCATGGCCTATCTCCGCCGCCATCCCGATCAGGTGATGCAACACGCGCCTGGCTCGCTTGCGGTTGCGCGCGCCAAGCTCGCCCAAAGCCTAGCGGCAGCGCGGCGTGGCGATGCGCGCGGGGCGAGGGAGCTGGCCTTGTCGGCTTATCTCGACGGGTTCGAGCCGGTCGAACCAACGCTCACCGCGCGCGACGCGGCGCTGATGGGCCGGATCGAAGGCGCGATGGGCGAGTTTCGCGCCGCGATCGACCGCGGTGCCTCGCCCAACGAGCTCGCGGAAAAGGTGTCAGTGCTCGACGGGCTGTTCGACGATGCGGAAGCGGCGCTGGCGCCTGATGCCGCCACGGAAGCGTCCACGTTCCTGGGCGCATTCACGATCTTGCTGCGCGAGGGGCTCGAAGCCTTGCTCATCGTCGTCGCCATGATCGCGTTCCTTCGCAAGGCGGAGCGAGGAGAGGCGCTGCGATACGTGCATGGCGGTTGGATCAGCGCGCTCGTTGCCGGGGGGATCACCTGGGTGGTGGCCACCTATGCAATCGGGATCAGCGGCGCGAGCCGGGAGCTGACCGAAGGGTTTGGGTCGCTGTTCGCTGCGGTCGTGCTGCTCTCGGTTGGAATATGGATGCACGGCAAGGCGCAAGCCGATCAGTGGCAACGCTATATCCGGGAAAAAATGTCACGGGCGCTCACCGGAGGATCGGGCTGGTTCCTGTTCGGGCTGGCGTTCGTGGTGGTCTATCGGGAGGTCTTTGAGACAATCCTGTTCTACGCGGCGCTCTGGTCGCAAGGAAACGGTCCCGTGCTGCTGGCCGGGGCGGGCTCGGCCGTTCTCCTGCTTGCGGTGATCGCCTGGGCCATGCTTCGCTACAGCCGCACGCTGCCGATCACGCAGTTCTTCCGCTACAGCTCCTGGCTGATGGCGATCCTGACGGTCGTGCTCGCGGGCAAGGGGGTTTCCGCTCTCCAAGAGGCGGGCATCATTGCCATAGCGCCGCTTCGCGATGTGCCCAGGCTCTCAATACTTGGCCTGTTCCCTACATGGCAATCCGTGCTGGCGCAGCTCCTGATGGCGGTGGCTATCGCGATCGGGTTCGCCTGGAACCGTCGCGGCGATCGGGGCAGGGCATCGGCTCACTAGCACCGATGCGAGTCCATGACGGAGACCATCACCTCTTGCGGCTGAGCCGGGAGGCGTCCGTAGCTATTCCGCCGCCTTTTTCTGGATCGTGCAGCGCACCGCCTGCTTCGCCTTCACAGCGGCTTTGCGGCATCCCTTGATCGTCTCGCGATTGTCGCGCAAGACCCTGTCGGCCGTGACTATCACCTCCCAGCTCGGCTGCGATGCGCTGACCATCAGATGCTGGCCGGCATCCCAAAGGGTGGGTTCATCCAGCACGCGCGCCGCCATGCGCTCGGGCCATTTGCCAGCTCGCCGGTGCAAGGTGCGCGATCGGCCCCGCCAGCGGACCTAGAGTAGCAGCACCAAAAGCTTCCCGCCGCCGCTGGCTCGGCACCTCGATCGCGACATTTGGAATAGGCCTCGCCTAACTGGCCACAGTGCACCGCACCGCGCCCGACCGATCGTGCGCGGTGTATTGGGGGTTTGCTCGGTTTGATGACGCTGGCGATATCGGTACAAGGGTTCCTGGGGCGCGCCTTCATGCATGGCGGCCTCAACCATCTGGCATTTTGAAGGGGGAAACATGATTTTGGCGTTTAGGGTGGCAATGGCCACAGCACTGGCGATGCCGATCGCGGTCGCCGCCCAGCCTGCATCGCGCTTCGCGGATACGAAGGCCGTGGAGGCAGTACTGTCGCAGTACAAGGCGGCGATTGAAAAGCTCGATGCGAAAGGAACAGAGCGACTCTTCGCGGCCGACTCCCAGATATTCGAAACGGGTGGCTCGGAGGGAACCTACGCGACATACCTCGCCCATCATCTTGGGCCAGAGCTGGCAGCCTTCAAGTCGTTTACATTTTCCGACTACAAGGTGAAGGTTCGCTTTGAGGGTCCGGTCGCACTTGCCACCGAGACCTACCGCTATCGGATCGAGCCGAAGAACGGGGCTGTTGCCGAACGTATTGGCGTCGCAACCAGCGTCTTAACGCGCTCGGGGAGCAGCTGGAAGATCATCAGCATGCACAGTAGCGCTCGCAAGCCGAAAGGCTCCTGATCGGTCAAGATCACATTGCGCCCGGATCCAGCTTCAGGGGTCGGCAATATGGCCGCTACTGCTTCTTCGCTGGATTCGGCGTAGCCGACTGCGGTGTCGCATTTGTAGAATTCGTCGGGTGATCGTGCTCCGGTATGCCAGCATAATGGTTCATCTGATCCTCGGAGATGTCCGACGTTTCCTCGCTGCTGCCACAAGCCGTTACGGCCAGAGGTAACAGAAACATGGCTGTGATAATCGCCCTCGATCTTCTCATAACAGAATACCCTTCGATGCCGATCTGAACCCATCATAGCTGATACGGTGGGATGCTCGTATCTGACTTCCTTACAATGATATGATCGACAAGGTTTTCGCTAGACTGGCATGCTCATGATGTCCTTATACGCGGAAAGCAACTTATTGCGAACTTGCAACGTCGCCTCGAACGCGATCGACGACTCCTGCCGCGCGAGCATTACCTTTGCAATATCGACCTCTTCGCCGCGTTCATAGGCAACCGTCAACTTTCCGGCGCGAGCGTTGATTTCATTGATCTTTTGAAGCTGTGTTTGCAGTGTAGAGGTAAAGCCACCTGGTTCCGCGCGCCCGGCAGCCGAGATCCCTTGGGTCGAACCTGGACCTACGACCGAGTCTGCACCGTCCGCCTTTCCAAGCACGGTATCCATCGCTGCTTCGAATTTTGCTCCCGCACCCCCGGGGCTACCAACAGAACCCGCGCTGCTTGCTACATTTCGAAGCGCCGCATTCCTGTCGAGGATGGCGCTTCGCACGGCCATGACGTCGTTGAAGATGCTGCTCATGTTCACCCCGGTGCGACCTCTAGCATAGCTGTATAATCGCATCGCATGCGTTAGAGGATGGTTAACGACGCTTAGGAATGATTGCTTCATCGTAAAGCCGTGCGCCGATCCTTATAGGATTCGTCCAAGCCTGCCAGACGATGCGCGACCAGAGGTCTAATCATTGGCAGTTGACGAGATGGGACTCACTACATACGGGGCATTTTAATTGTGCAGCGCGCCTTCTCTCGCTAAATCAAAGGACAATCGCGCACGACACCCTTGCCGCTCGCGCTGGCAGCTTGGGTATGGGGGCTCACCTTTGCCACGCTGATGCCCCTACGCTGGCGCCTGACGGCGCTTTTTCCCTCGTCGGCCCGGCTGCCGGGAGTGCACCTATGAGCGGCATCGAAGTGCCTGCGCTGCGGGGTCGGCCCTGTACCGTGACATTACCGCCCCGCGCAACCCCGATCATGCTCGGAATCCACCCTTATTCTGTCGCCGGCTTGACCTCGATCGTGCAGCGCACCGGCTTCTTTGCCTTCGTCGCCGACTTGCGGCACGTCTCGATCGTCTCGCGATTGTCGCGCAACAGCTTGTCGGTCGCGACGATCGCCTCCCAGCGCTCCGGCGCAGCGGCCCGCATCAACCGCTGCCCCCCCTCCCATTGCGTCGGCGCGTCCAAAACGCGCGTCGCCACGCCTTCAGGCCATAGCCAGCTATCGGGCGTCAGACGCGCGATCGGCCCCGCCAACGCGGCATAGAACAACAGCCCCAGCACCAGGCCGCCACCGCCGAACAGATATAGCC
>CAYMIU010000125.1:0-3915 GCA_964390515.1 uncultured Stakelama sp. | reverse complement strand
TGGCCGGGCCTTGCGGCCCGACCTGGGCGCGGAGCACCGTTCAGGTGAACAGGTCGCCGACCGCGCGCAACCGGAAGGCGTTGCGCCAACGGCGCCGGCGATGCTCGGTCGCATCGTGGACCATGTGGCAGCGTTGGCAGAGCGCGGCGAGGTTGCGCGGCCGGTTATCACCCGGATCGTGATTGAGGTGCGCGCTGGCGAGGACGACGCGCGTGACCCGCATCGAGGGGGGCGGGTCGATACCCACGAACCCCGGTTGCGCGCGCACCAGCTCGTCCGGCGACGACAGGCGACGAATCTCCCTGCCCCGCCCGTCGCGCCAGCGCGCGGCGTCCTCGTCCCACCAGATACCATTGCCGAGGTGCAGCACGTCGCGGCCGTGCGGGCGACGGCAATGCTCGCAGCGCCCTTTGGCGCGGCCGAAACGGATGAAGGCGGACAGCTCGCGCCAGTCGATCGGGTAAAGCCAGCGATGTTCGCGCGCGATCGGCATGACGATTTCTATGAGTCAAGATGGGCGAGAACGAAAGCGGAAACTTCGCTTAACGCCCCTACTCGCCTTAAGACCTTCTTAGTGTCACAGGCGGAAAGGTCAGTAGTGCGGGATTACGCCGCTGCGAACTTACGCGGCCGACCACCCTTACGACCGTTGGCGCGCGAGGCGGCGACCTTGACGGCCGTGCGGGAGCGACCCCCTTCCGCGCCGAGCTGGCGCGCCATCCATTGCTTCGAGCCGAACACGCCCTGGAGCAGCGCCGGAACGTAGAGGTCCGCATCGAGCTTGGGCCAGTGCAGCCCCAAGCCCGCCGGGCTGACTTCAATTTCAGCTAGGTTGTCGGGCGACGCATCGGCCAACCCTTCCGCAAGCCGCGTCGGAAACGTCAGCTCGACTCCGGTGTTCAGCGCGACCACGACCCGCGACCGCCGGCGATCATAGCGGGCGGACACTGCATGACCCGCGGCGCGGATTGCTTCCATGCGCGCCTCGGCTTGCGCCAGCTCCTGCTCAGTAATCGCCATGTATCGTCCTCCATTCCGCGCATAATGTTGGCACCAGCTCGACCAGCGCCGCCTCGATTCGGTTCACGTCCGGCACCTTGAAACCGTAGCTGTCCCGCAGTTCGGGCGGACCACCGGGACAGTTCAGGTTAAACACCGCCTCCCCTTCCGCGCCCTTCACATGGACATGCGCCGGCCGATGATCGTTGGGCCAGATCACGACCCGCAGGCCACCGATGCGATAGACGACGGGCATAGGCCGACATATCAGAAACCCAAGCGCTAGGGAATAGTTGCATGACGAGCGCGTCCCTTGCGGGACCGCGCTCTATCTCCGCTGCGCTCCGACCAAGCCGCCGTGCCGGCGTCTTGTCGCTGACGCGTAACGATCGCTCGCGCGAGAAAGGAGTAAAGGGTCTTTCCTTCCGCGTTAATTACCTTCATAGTGTCATAGGTAAGAGAGCGAGAAGGGGCGAAGGTGCAAATCTACTCACTTATTAGCCAGAAGGGCGGGGCGGGTAAAAGCACCCTTGCCCGTCAGCTCGCGGTCCTCGCGGGCGAGACGGAGCCAAGCCTTATCATCGACCGCGACCCACAGCGGACGACGACGAAATGGTGGACACGCCGCGAGCAGATCGAGCCGTCGTTCGAGCGCCCCGAACTGGTCGACCTGGACGGCACCACCTTGACCGACGCCGCCAAGAGTCTTCGTCGCAAGCCCGAAGGCGCGTTGTTCATCGACACGCGTCCGGCGGTCGAAGAGCCGGAGGCCGAGGCGGCGCGCGTGGCGGACCTTGTTATCGTGCCGGTGCGGCCATCTCCCGACGACCTTGAGGCGGTCGGCGAGACACTGAAAATCCTGCGTCGGCTCGACCAGCGCGCGGTCGTTATCGTCAACGCAGCGAAGAACGACTCCCGCGCGACCGCCGCGCGCGCCGCTCTGTCGCGCTACCCGGTCCCGGTTTGCCCGACCCACCTATCCGATCGCACCGTCTATCTTGATGCGTCGCTTGAGGGGAGAGGCGTCACAGAAATGCGCGGCCAGGCCGCGCGCGACGCGGCCGACGAGCTACGGCAAGTTTGGAGCTGGATTCAGGAGACACGACATGAGCAGTAAGCGCACCGGCCGCGCGCTCGCCGACGTGATGGGCGAGCTGGACGAGGAACCCGCCGCTGCCCCGATCGCCGCAGTGACGGCCGACGCCGCACCCGTGCGAGACAGCGCATCGCCGGCGATCGTGCCGATCAACGTGCAAGTCACACCACGCGACCGCAAGCGGCTCCGCCAGCTTAGCCTCGACACGGGCTTGAGCCTGCAAAAGCTAGGGCATGAAGCGTGGAACCGGCTGCTGGAAGCCCGCGGGCTGGAGCCGCTAGAGGCGGTCGCCGCCAGCGTGCCAAGCGGCCGATCGCGCCGCTGACCTTGGAGCCTTTATGACTAAGAAGGGCAGAAGGAAAGAAGTCGGGCTTGCTGGCGTGCTGGACCAGCTTGACCTGTTCGTCACGCTACCGGGGGATATACCCACCCACGACGAGCAGGAAATGATGGAGCGGCCGTTTTTCAGCCTCTCCAAACAGCGCCGCAGCGAGCCGATCGACTATTCGGTTCAGAACGGCACCACGACCGTTACGGTCAACGTCACGGCACCGGCCGAGATCGGCATCGCGACCATCTGGGATTGCGACATTCTAATATGGGCGGTGTCGCAGCTCCGGGCAGCGAAGGCGGCGGGACAGCCGACGACGCCGCACTTCCACGTTCCACTCTATGAGCTGCTACGCGGTATCGACCGGCCGACCGGGGGCGACGAGTATCGCCGGATCGTGGAGGCGCTTGAGCGTCTGAGCGCCACCCTGATCCGCACCAACATTCGCCAGGGCAAGAAAAAGCGCCCCGAGGGCTTCCACTGGATCGAGCGCTACTCGGCACCGACCGACGACCTTGGGCGATCGACCGGCGTTGAGTTCACCATATCCGATTGGCTCTATGAGGGCGTGCTAACCGACCGCCTCGTGCTCGGCATCGACCGCGCTTATTTCAAGCTGACCGGGGGCATCGAACGTTGGCTTTACCGCGTCGTGCGGAAGCATGGCGGGCACCAGGCGGCGGGATGGGCTTTCACCATGAAGCAGCTCCACCACAAGAGCGGCAGCACCCAGCGCCTAGCCGACTTTGCCAAGGAATTGCGGATCGCGGTCGAGCGGCAGCGGCTTCCTGGCTATTGGCTGGAATTGGTGAGGAACGATGAAGGTGAGGAGGTTCTCAACTTCACAGAGCGATGCCAGCTTTCGACCGACCACCCAGGCTTCCAGTTCAAGCGCTTGCCGCGGCCCCCAATGGGGTTTCCGGCCGACTAATTGCCGGGGGCCAAAACCCCGATAGTGACGACGCTCCAACTATCGGGGGAATGGCCCCTGCGAATCACGGGGTTTTGGCCCCGCGAATCACGGGGTTTTGGCCCCTGAAACAGCCGCTAACCCTTTGACGATAAAAGCCGAAACAGCTCCGTAAGAGTCTTAAACCTCCTATTACATAGGAGATTCTTCTTAATGGCTCAGGTTTGTGGATAACCCAAATCGATCCGTCCAATCGGGGGCCAAAACCCCGATAGCGGACGCCACAACACGCCGCAGTACGACTGAGGAAGAAGGGGTCAATGGAATCGGCCTATGGCCGATGCGCTTTCGTTGCGTGCCGCCTTCGGCGTCACAGGGGCGGCGCAAGCGCCGCTGGCTAAGCGGGGAAAGAGGTGGGGCAGGTGGCGACGGAATCACCCGCTACGGCCGCCCAGGCGCGCCGTGAGGGCAGGAGAGGGGCTTCAGGCAGTTCGGAGCGGCTGACGGCACGAACGCCGCCAGCGGGGCTTAAATCATGCCGGATCGAACAGGCCGACGAACTCGCGCTGGTCATAGAAG
>CAYMIU010000124.1:0-3951 GCA_964390515.1 uncultured Stakelama sp. | reverse complement strand
GCCCGACCAGCTCCTCCTGCTGCGCCAGGGCGAACGCCCGCTCGCGGTCGAGAAAATCCGCTTCTATGACCAGCGCGAGTTCGCCGGGCTGTTTGATCCGGCCTGATTTAAGCCCCGCTGGCGATGGCTGCCGCGCTAGGCTCCCCGAACCACCCGGAAGCTCCTTCCCTGCCCTCACGGCGCATCTGGGCGGTCGTAGGAGGCGATTCCGCCGCCACCTCGCCCACCTTCTTCCCGCCAAGCCTGCGGCCGGTAGGCCGCATCTGTGACGCCGAAGGCGGCACGCAACGAACTACGCATTGGCCGTTAGGCCAATTCCGCTTGTATATTTCTAACTCTGCCGGGATTCATTCTGCCTCTCTGAATCACGTTCCTGGTCCATAATCGCTCGCCCGAGCCGGGCAAGAACCGCGGCTAGGCCGGGATCGTCAATGAACTCGGCCGGCTGCTCATCGAGCGGGAGGCTGGCGATCATCGCCCTGCCCTCCTCGGTCGCTGCCTGCCGCCGATCGCTGTCGTCTTCTGGCGGTGGTGGCGTCATGCTCCTTTCGACCTGTGGCGGAAGCATCAAGCGGTAGGCATTCGAGGTCTGCTTGACCTGGGGGCCGCGCATCCCCGCGTTGCCGGTCGGCACATAGCGGCGCAACCAGTCGAGGAAGCCATGCGCCTTGAGCCGCTTGAGCGCGTCCACGACGGCCGCGATCGAGCGGCCGATGCGAAGCGCCAGTGTCGCGATAGCCGGATCGAGCCGCCCGGTCTTGTAGTCGATCAGGCGTAGCAGCTCGCGCAACACTTCAAGCCCGACATGGCCGATCGCACCGTTCTCGCGGTTGTTGCGCTCGCGCCGGTGGGCAAGCCGTTTCAGCCGGTCATATTTCTCGGCCGCCTGCATGAAGCGAGCGACATTCTTGGGATTGAACGGCTGCCAGAACCGCCCTTCCCGGCCTTCCTCGGTGCGGCTGTAGCGATGGACCCGCTGGCCAGTCTGACGGCCTGGCCGCCTACCCTTCGCCCCTCCAAGGGCCTCGAACACAGTTTGCATGAAACCTCCCGTCGATCGGTCGGCCCGGCTGCTGGCGGCAATCCCTCATGGACATAGCTCTCCCGTTCTCGAAAACAGCGTTTTCGAGTTGACTTCGCGTCCGATCTGCGGGAGGCTGTTCCTGCTACAGAACGCGGGCCTCCGCCCATCAGACTTTCCGAGAGCCCGGCCGCCAAGCCGGGCTTTCGTCGTTTTGGCCCTAGCGGTGCCACCCGCTACGATCGCCACGGCGAATCGGCGAACGTGTCCGCCGACACCAAAGCCTGTCAGATTCCTATGTCTTTGGGAAGTGCGCTCTATAATGCTGGCGCAATAGGTCAGGTGTCCACGTGTTCACACATTCACACGTGAACCTGTTCACTTCTCGATGGGCTGATTGTATTTCTGGAGAATGTCGAGGACGGCCTCGGTCAACATCGCCTCGATCGTGCTGTCTTCCTTGACGGCGAGGATCGCGAACGCTCGGGCAACCGCCGGATCGAAACGACCGGCGATCGACTTCTTGCCGATGCGATTGCGCTGGCGACGTGGCGCTTCGATCGGCAGCATCGGTTCTTCAACCTCTGCGGGCGTGCCGGTCGATTTCCTGGCGTTCGTCGATCTTGCCACCCCCAAAGCTCCTAATCTTGTGTTCACACGTTCACATATTCACACGTGGACAGTTATCGCTCGCCGAACGGATGCTTGCCGTGCTGGCGCATGAGTAGGTCGATGGCTTCGCCAAGGAGCGCCTGCAACGTCGTTCCCTGCTCGGCCGCCAGCATGTTCAGACCACGACTAACCTCGGGACTGAAATAGGCGCTCACCGCCTTCTTGCCCTGCCGGGTCTGGGCGCGGGTGGCGGGCGTCGCCGTCGTCGGGTCGGGGCTGTCGCCAATCGCGCCAGCTTTCTCCGCCCGCTGCTGCTTCATCGCGCCGAACTTGCTCATGCCGCGCCCCGCTTCTTCCTGCTCACTCGTGAACGTGCGGACACGTTCACCTGTTCACTTGTCCACGCCCATAGTGCGGCGACCTCTTCCGCCGCTTTGCCTTCGGGTTCCAGCTCGATCGCGGTTTTCCCCTGCGCCGTGCTGTGATGATAGATCGCCCGCTGAGTGAGCATGACGGGCGCAACGTCCACGCCCATGCCGGCGACGCCATCGCCGCCCTCGATCAGCTCGCGGGCATCCCGATAGGTTGTCGGCGCGCGCTGCGGCCCGCCCATGAACAGCACGAACGCGGGCTTGCCGCTCGCCTGCACAAGCTCGGCCGTCATCTCGACGGCTTTGAGGTCGAAGGCTTGCGGACGACACGGAATCAACACCAGGTCTGCGACCTTGCAGGCCTCCCGCGCCATGATGTCGGCATGGGGCGGGGTGTCGATCACCACCAGGTCGGCCCCGAGTTCGGCCGCTTGTTGGAGCTTGCGGGGCAAAAGGGGAGGGGAGGCGCAATCGACCACCTCAAGGTCCGACGATCCGCGCCACTCGCTCCAGTGGCTTGCCGTCGCCTGCGGGTCGGTATCGAGGATCAACGCAGTAAGCCCCGCGCCTGCACCGGCTGCGGCTAGGTGGATTGCCAAGGTCGTTTTTCCCGCGCCGCCCTTCTGACTGATGACGGTAATGACCTTCATGTGAACCCCTAAACACGTGAACGTGTGGACTTGTGAACACGTTCACGTGTGAACGATACAATCGTCTAGGTCAAGGCGGCGATCCGCTATGCGGATCCTCGCCCCGCCAGCCGATCGGAACCCGGCAGGGCCAAGACCGCTTGCGGGCTTGGGGAGCAAAGCGACTGAGAGCGGCGGTGCCGCGCAGCGGCAGGCGCCAGACCTATTTGCTATTCGCGTTTCGGCACGCGTCGCCGAAACGGCCTCGTCGATCAGGGCTTCCAATTCCGCCGGCGGCACGTCCTCAAACCGGGCACGCACCTCCTCGATGGTTTGTTCGAGCGCCCGCCACTTGATGCCTTCCTCATCGAGAAAGCTGTCGAGGGTCGGACCCCGGTGCTTGTTGTCAGCCATCTTCGATGTCCTGCTCGGCGCTTGTCGATCAGGCGGGATGAAGGTGAAACCCTGCCTGACCGTCCACCTTACGCGGCAATACCGATACCGACACCTGCACGTCGCGATTGAGCCGGTCGAGAATCGTCATCAACCGGTCGATGGTAAAGCCCTTGAGCTTGGCCTGGCGGATGCGCGAAAAATCGGCGGCGGCGACGCCGGTGATCTTCTCGGCCGCCCGCACCGTCAGATTGTCGGTCGCTAGCGTCTTGCTAATCTCGGCCGCCAGGATCGCGCGGAGCTGGCGCTGTTCCGGTTCCTTCATGCCAAGGTCGGCATAGACGTTACCGGTGCCTCGGATCAGCTCGAAGTCGTCATCGTCGGTCATCGCAGCGCCTCCTTCAAACGCTTGATGCGCTCGCGCACCAAATCAATCTCCTGCTTCGGGGTGGCGATCCCGCTCTTGGACTTCTTCTGGAAGGCGTGAACCACCCAAATATCGTCATCGAGCTGGAGGGCGTAAATCACCCGGAAAGCGTCTCCCCGTTCCTTGATCGCCAGTTCCCATATGCCCGAACCCAACCCGGTCATGGGCTTGGCGATCTCCGGTGTGTCGCCCTCGGCGATCGCCGTGAGAGCGTCGGTCGCCTGGTCCTGCGCGTCCTCGGGAAAGCGGCCGAACTCTTTGAGCGCGCCCTTGATCCACGAGATGTTACGTAGGGCTTTTCGATGCATTAGCGAGAATGTAGTTGTTTATCACAACACGGTCAAGGGGTCGCATCGCCCTCTGACGATAGTTTTGTGTGAACCCATGAGCACGTGAACGTGTGAACGTGTGAACGTGTGAACGTGTGGACATGCGGTAATCGGCGACTTGTTCGTCTGACTGCCGGGCCGCAGGCCCGGCCCAAGGGTTGGGTCTGTC
>CAYMIU010000123.1:0-4076 GCA_964390515.1 uncultured Stakelama sp. | reverse complement strand
ATCCGGCCGAGTTCGACACGCCCCCCGATCCGCCGCCCTCTGCCGCCGGTCGCGCGCGCGGTGCTGCCGACGCAGCCCAAGCGCACAGCTTCTTCTCCCACCTCGATACCAACATTCAGCGCATCCTCACCGGCTTCGGCACCCTGCGCGACCTGGTGTCCGACGTGCGCGCCAGCCTTGCCGATGCCGCCGCCAGGGACGCCCAGCGCGCCGAGGACGAGGAAGCCCGTGACAAGGCCATAGCGGCCCGCCTGGTCGATCCTGCCGCCCTGGAGGCCCGTGCGGAGGCCGGAGCGCGTCGTGGGGCCACGGACGGCCTTGCCGGGGCGGGAGAGGCCCTGCGGCGGCGGATCGACGCTGACACGGCCGCGCACGCCGCCCTGACCGATCGCCTCGCCGCCGATGCCGCCGATCGCCGCGCCCATGAGCAGCGCCGGCGCCGGTGGGACCAGTGGTGGAACGGCGCGCTCGCCGGCTTCGCCCTGCTGGTCCCGATCGCCGGGGGTTACGGCTATTACCTGGGTAACAGGGCAGGCGAGGCGCAAGGCTATGCCCGCGCCCGCGATGAAACGGCTGCGGCAAGCTGGGCTAACACCGTCAACGGCAAGCTCGCCCGCCGCATCGATCAGGCCAGCGAACAGACCATCCCTGCTATCGCCGCCTGCCCAAAGGATCACGGCTGGAAACGCGAGAAGCGCGACGGGGCATACTGGTGCTTCGGCGCGAACCCCGACGCCAAAACCTACAGCGGGTGGTTGCTGCCATGAGCCTCGATGATCGCACCCGCACCTGGCAGCTCGTCATGACCGGCCATGATCTGCAACACGTCACGCCCGACGCCCAGGCCGACATGGCGCGGCTGCTCGACCTCGATCCCTCCATCTCGCACCTGACGCTGGAAATTGGCGGGGATCGCGTCCACGTCGCCCGCGACTGGCCCAGCGACCAGTACGAGGAAGCCGATCGCCTGATCGATCGTATCGCCGCCTCGGGCGTGTCCGCGATCATCGTCCACGACGGCAACGGTAAACCCTCTCGCCGCGTGACGACCGGCGAATGATCGCGAACCGCACTCGCCCCGACTCCTTCCTTCCCAAGCCAGCGGCCGATAGGCCGCCCTTGTGACGGCGTAGCCGGCACGCATCATCAGCGCATCGGCCGAAGGCCGATTCCGCTTATCATCATGCAACCCCAGCTTCGCGCGCCCGCGATGATTCTAGATTCTACTGATTCTATGATTCAGGGACAGCTTAGTCTTTGATTAAAAACGACTAAACCGCTCGACCTACGATGAATGGGGTGCGCAGGTACGAGAAATGGGGTGCGGACCTACGAGAAATGGGGTGCCCAGTTACGAGAAATGGGGTGGGTGACCTGATCCAGAAATGAGGTGCGAATAGATATTGCTTCGTAACTCGTTTCTGACGCACTTTGAGCCATGTCAGATGGCACCTCCCTAGGTCGCACCATGAAAGCGGCTTCCACCGCGTCGGTCCGAGACGGTCATGCCATCGTCAAAGCTGGTGAGTTCATCGAAGCTCGGTTTGGTGCTGGCACATCGCCCTCCCTTGCAGCGCGCAAAACCTTAGCTCTCCTGATTGCCAAAGCTGCCGGCGAGGCTTGGCGACCAGGCTCGCACGTGATCGCCAAGCGTGAGCTGCGAGGCAGCCACAATGCCAATGATCGGATCCAAGACACCCTCGATGAGCTGATGGATGTGAAGTTCCAAATGCCTTCGACCTCGGCGCAAGGACGTGCGGCGACCCTCACCGCTGCCCTGCTTGCTTGGACGCTCAACGAACACGCGGAAGACGGCCGGGCTACCGTCGAGTGGGAGTTCACGGCACCAGCTAGGGCAATCCTGCAAGGAAGCGATTATTACGCTCGCCTCAACCGGGCGGCTCTGCTCGCCTTCCGGTCGAAGTATGCGATCACCCTCTATGAGATGGGTTGCCTGCTCGCCGGGCGTCGCGAGCCTCGATGGTCAGGCACGATCGAGGAACTGCGGGAGCGGGTTGGCGTGGCCCCTAAGACGTTGCTCAATTTTTCGGACTTCCGCCGCTTCGTCCTCGATCTAGCGAAAGCCGAGATCGACCAGCTCGCCGCCTTCACGATGGACTGGTCGGAAAAGCGCGGAGCGCGGGGCAAAATCACCCACGTCACCCTGACCTTCACCCCTAAAGACGACGATGCCACTGACGCCGCGGCCGACGAGGCAGGGCGACATAGCAGCGGTCGGAAAGCGCGCCGGGAAGGGACAACAGAAACCATCGTCGACACCGCCAGCCTCATCGCCTCGGCGGCTTCTCGGCTGTCGGTTTCGGACACCCTGCGCTGGCCGGCCGACGATCAGGTGGACGAGTTCAAGACCCCGGAGCTTCATGCAATCGGAATGGCCCTAGGCGCTGGTCACTCCGTACAGCGACTGGCGGATCAGTATGCCCGCGTGCGCCCCGAGCAGCGCCGCAAACTGTTAGGAGATGCTCTCAAGGCAGACTGGACGAAATGGGTTATGGGGTGTGCCACCAAGTGGGGCCGGGTCTGACCGTTTCGCCATCTGACCGTTTCTGCTAACGGTTAGCGGATCACGTTTTGAAACGATCCGCAACAGGGACCGACAAGATGGCTTACACCCTCGGAGAGGCCGCGAAGGCGACGGGTATTAGCAAGGCTTCCATATCGCGAGCCATCAACAGCGGTCGGATTTCTGCGATAAAGAAGGATGATGGCTCTTTCTCGATTGAGCCGGTCGAACTGCATCGGGTGTACCCTCCCAAGTCAGCCGCACCAGTAACCGAGACACCATCTGAAACGATACGCAACAGCAATGCTGACACCCGTAACGGATCGGATTCCAATGTGTTGCAGGCTCGTCTTGATGCTGCCTTGGAACAGTTGCGCGATCGGGACGGCACAATCGATGATCTTCGCCGTCGCCTCGATCAATCGGACGAGGAACGGCGTGAGGCTCAAGCCCGAGTGATTGGACTGCTGGCCGGACCCGGCCCTACAGAATCCAAGCGAGGGTTCTTCGGTCGCCTGTTCGGCCGCACTGACGAAGGGTAGCGCGATCGTCACCCCTGCCGTCGCGACAGCCGGGATATTGTGGCCTGATCCACCCCGAGCAGGGCCGCGACGGTGCGTTGCGTGTCCCCCCTGGCGAGCCGCTGTAGCGCCTCGGCCTGCTGGTGCGGGGTGAGGGCCGCTCGTCGGCCGAACTTCACCCCACGGGCCTTCGCCTGGTCGCGGCCGACTGCGGTGCGCTCCACGATCCGATGGCGCTCCCAGCTCGCCGCGATCCCCAGCACGGCGATGACGACCTCGGCAAACTGCGAGGTGGTGTCCACCATCGGCTCCGCGATCGAGCGGAAGCCGGCCCCCGCCTCCTTCACCGCATGGAGGATGTTCAACAGGTCACGGGTGTTGCGCGCCAGGCGATCGGTGGCCGTCACCATCAGCACGTCGCCGGCATCGAGCGCGCCGATCGCGCGCTTGAGCTTCGGCCGCTCGGCCGACGCGGCGCTGGCCTTCTCCTGGTAGACCTTCACGCAACCGGCAGCGAGGAGCTGGGCGACCTGCGGGGCAAGGTCCTGGCCGGCCGAAGAGACGCGTGCATAGCCGTAGATCATGCGACCATTGTGCATCGGATATATGCATCGAGGAAGCGCCCGGATTTCCGCCGTTCCCGGCGCGATGCAGAACCTATGAGTTCTGCATAATGGGTGCCGCTCGTTGTGCTGACCACATGACCGTGTCATTGTCGCAATACAGTAGCCGGAGGCTTATGTGAGATTGGAAGAGTATCGAGCGCCGGCCAAGGTGAAGCTGGCGGCGCTCTGGGCGTCCACGATGTTCTGCTACATCTACGGCGACTATTTCGGCCTCTACGTCGCCGGCACGCTCGCGGACATGAATCACGGCAGCATGGGTCCGCTCGGCCATGCGACCCCCGGCGTCCTCACGGGTGTGTCGTTGATGATGGCGGTGCCGAGCCTGATGGTCGCGCTGTCGCTCCTGCTACCTGTAGGTGCTTGCAATCGTAGCGGCGTTTGCTTGCAAACAGAGCCTTTTTTTGC
>CAYMIU010000122.1:0-4134 GCA_964390515.1 uncultured Stakelama sp. | reverse complement strand
GATTGCCGCTACGCCAGCGGCGACACCGTTGGGCGCCGCCTGATCGCACCGCGGGTGGAGGCGGAAATCGCGCTGGTGCTCGGCCGCGACGTGGACGATCCCGCCGACGCGGCACGCGCGGTCGACCATGCCTTGCCGGCGCTGGAGATCGTCGACAGCGCCATCGCCGACTGGGACGTCGGCCTCGTCGATACCGTGGCAGACAATGCGTCCGGCTGGGGCGTGGTGCTGGGCCAGCCGATGGCGGACGTCCCGCTCGACGCGCTGCCGGCGCTGACCATGACGCTGGCGCGCAACGGCGCGGTGGAATCGCGCGGGATCGGCAGCGCCACGATGGGTGGGCCCCTGACGGCGCTGCAATGGCTGGCGCGGCACGCGGCCGAGCGCGGCGTGCCGCTGCGGGCGGGCGAGGTCATCATGACGGGCGCGCTCGGACCGGTACCAACGGTGCACATCGGCGACACGTTCATGCTCACCATGGCGCATTGCGCACCCATCAGTGTCACTTTTTGCGGTCGGGAGGACCAATGATGCGCGGCTTGATGCAGGATATTCCGCTGACGGTCGATCGCCTGCTCACCCATGCCGCGACCTGGCACGGCGACCGCCCGGTGGTCTCGCGCGATGCAGACGGGCGGGTGACCCACAGCGACTATGCCCGCGTCCATGCCGATGCGAAGCGCGTGTCGAACGCGCTGCGCCGTGCCGGCGTCCAGCAGGGGGACCGGATCGCGACGCTCGGCTGGAACGGCGCGCGCCACCTTGCCGCCTGGTACGGCATCGCCGGCATCGGCGCGATCTGCCACACGCTGAACCCGCGGCTGTTCCTCGAACAGATCGTCTATATCGCCAATCACGCCGGCGACCGGATGCTGCTGGCCGACCCCGCCTGCGCGCCGATCGTCGCGGAACTGCGCCACCAGGTGCCGAGCATCCGCGAGGTGATCTATCTGTGCGACCGCGGCTCGCTGCCGGCCGAAGATGCGGATGCCGTCGCGTTCGACGACTGGATCGCGGGGGAGGACGTGGAGGCGGGCTGGGGCGCGTTCGACGAGAACCTCGCCTGTGGCCTGTGCTACACCAGCGGGACGACGGGCAATCCCAAGGGCGTGCTCTATTCGCACCGCTCCAATTATCTTCACGCGATGATGACGCTGCAGGCCGATGCCTTGGCGCTATCGGCACGCGACACGGTGCTGCTGGTGGTGCCAATGTACCATGCCAACGCCTGGGGCGTGGTCTATTCCGCGCCGGCGGTGGGCGCGAAGCTGGTGCTGCCGGGGCAGCGGATGGACGGCCAGTCGCTGCAGGGGCTGATCGAGGCCGAAGGCGTCACCTATTCCGCGGCGGTGCCCACTGTCTGGCAGGGACTGCTGCAATATCTGCGCGACAGCGGGAAGCGCGTCGACTCGCTTGGCCGGGTGACGATCGGCGGATCGGCCTGCCCTGAATCGATCATCCGTGCCTTCCGTGACGATTATGGCGTCGAGGTGACGCAGGGCTGGGGAATGACGGAGACGTCCCCGCTCGCCACCGTTTCCGTGCCCTCGCCAGCGGTCGCTGCGCTGCCGGACGAGGCGCAGATGGCCTTTCGCCTGAAGCAGGGCCGCCTGCTGGCGGGGCTCGAGCTGAAGCTCGCCGACGACTTGGGCAACCGCCTGCCGCACGACGGCCAGACGCCGGGGCGCCTGATGATCAAGGGCCCGACGATCGCCGCGGCCTATTATGGCGGCGAGGGTGGGGAGGTGCTGGACGAGGAAGGCTTCTTCGACACCGGCGATGTCTCCACGATCGACGCGCATGGCTATATGCAGATCACGGATCGCGCGAAGGACGTGGTGAAATCGGGCGGTGAGTGGATCAGCTCGATCGAGATCGAGAATATCGCCACTGGCCATCCCGCGGTGGCGCTCGCCGCCGTCATCGGCGTCGCCCATCCCAAGTGGGACGAGCGGCCGATCCTGCTGTGTCAGCTGAAGGATGGTGCCGCCGCGATCCGGGAGGACCTGCTCGCCTTCCTGGACGGAAAGATTGCGCGGTGGTGGATGCCGGACGACGTGCTGTTCGTCGACGAAATCCCGCTCGGCCCGACCGGCAAGATCGACAAGAAGCGGATCCGGGCCGAACTCAAGGGCTATACACTGCCGTTCGAGGTTGCGCGCTGATCGTCGATATGCTTCGGTACCTAAGCACATTAAGGGAGGGGATGGATGGACCGGCGTGATGTTGAGGGGCTGGATGTGACCTTTATCGGCAAGGTGTCACCCACCGCGCCGCGCATCCAGGCCGGGGGGCATCCGTGCCAGGGCATCTATTATGCGCCCGCCGGCAAGCGGCCCAGGACGGCGGTGATCGCGACCCATTACAACGTGGATTTCAGCGAACATTATATCGCGCCGTATTTCGCCCGCCGCGGCTACGGCTTCCTTGGCTGGAACACCCGCTATCGCGGGTTCGAGGACCAGTTCCTGCTGGAACATGCCGTGCTCGACATCGGCGTCGGCATGCGCTGGCTGCGCGAGGAAGCGGGTGTCGAGCGGATCGTGATCCTGGGCAATTCCGGCGGCGGATCGCTGATGGGCGCCTATCAGGCGGAGGCGATCGCGCCGACACTCGGCCACGCGCTGCCGCCGGCGGGGCAGGACGCGCTGGCGCAGCTGATCAGGGCGGATCTCTACATCTCGCTGAACGCCCACCAGGGCCGGCCGGAAGTGCTGACCGACTGGATGGATGCATCGGTTGTGGATGAGTTCGATCCGGTTGCCACCGATCCGGCGCTCGATCCCTTCAACCCGGACAACGGCCCGCCCTATTCGCCCGAGTTCGTCGAGCGCTATCGCGCGGCGCAGCGTGCCCGCAATCAGCGGATCACCGACTGGGCCAAGGCGGAGCTGAAGCGGCTGAACGACGCGGGCGTGCCCGACCGCCTGTTCCCGCTGTTCCGATGCTGGGGCGACTTGCGCTGCATGGACCCCTCGCTGGATCCCTCCGATCGCGAGCCGCGGCGCTGCTATCGCGGCGATCCGGCGGTCGCGAACCGCACCCCGTCGATCGGGCGCGCCAATACGCTCAAGACCTGGCTCAACATGTGGAGCCTGGAAACCTCGCCGTGCCAGGGCGCGCCGCATCTCGCCAAATTCGATACACCGGCACTGGTGGTGCAGGGCACCGCCGACACGGGCGTGTTCCCGAGCGACGCGCGCAAGATCTTTGAACACATCGGTTCCACCGACAAGGAGCTCGAGCTGGTGGCCGGCGCGCATTACTTCGAGGATTCGGATGCCGACCGCGATGCGGTGGCAGACCTGATGGCGGCCTGGATCGAACAGAAGGCGTGATGGACGACGCCGCCACATTCGCCGCGCTGCGCCGGCTGGGCGTGCTGGCCGAAGGGGAAGCGATCACGCTGACGCCCTTGTCCGGCGGCGTGTCATGCGACGTGTGGCGGGCGGACATTGCGGGGCGGCCGCCGCTAGTGGTGAAGCGCGCGCTGCCGCAGCTGCGTGTCGCGGCCGAGTGGCTGGCGCCGGTGGATCGCGCCGAGAACGAGGTGGCCTGGCTACGCCGCGTGGCGCGGATCGATCCCGCGCTGGTGCCGGTCGTCGTCGCCCATTCTCCCGAGGATCACCTGTTCGTCCTCGACTGGCTCGATCCGGCGCAGCGCCCCGTGTGGCGCGACGAGCTGGTCGCGGGCCGCGTCGATCCGGCCTTCGCCGGCACACTGGGCGCGGCGCTTGCCCGCATCCATGCGGAGACCGCGGCCGATGAGACGATCGCGCGCGACTTCGGCGATCCGGCGCTGTTCGATGCGCTGCGCATTGCGCCGTTCCTTCGCTACACGGCCGAACGGGTGCCGGAGCTGGCGGCGCGCCTCAACACCATCGCCGATGCCCTGGCGGCGCGGCGGATCGCGCTGGTTCATGGCGACGTCAGCCCCAAGAACATCCTCGTCGGCCCGAGCGGCGGTGTGATTCTCGATGCCGAATGCGCGGTGCATGGCGATCCGGCGTTCGACCTTGCGTTTTGCACTACGCATCTGCTGCTCAAGCAGGTCTGGATGCCGCAGCACCGTGCCGTACTGGCCATGGCCGCGCGCCAGTTCGCTGCGCGCTACCTGGCCGGCGTCAGCTGGGA
>CAYMIU010000121.1:0-4191 GCA_964390515.1 uncultured Stakelama sp. | reverse complement strand
CGCACGGTCAGGCCGATCAGCTCGGCCATGCGCGCCTGCATCGTGTCGGCGGCGCGATCGAGGATGGCGGCGCGGTCGGCCGGGGAGACGGCGGCCCAGGCGGGGGCGGCGGCAGCGGCGGTGCGCGCGGCGGCGGTGGCCTGCTCGGGGCTTGCCTCGACGACGGTGCCGACGGTGTCGCGGTGGTCGGCGGGGTTCAGCACCGGGCGGGGGGTGCCCTGCCCATCATTGGGGGCGGCGCGCCAGTTGCTGTGGGCGCCGGCCTGCATCGTCGCGGCCAATGTGGCGAGCGTGCGTTCGTCGGTGAGGTCGAGGCCGTCCGAATTGCGGCGGCGGGGGTAGAGGTCGGCCGGGAGCGCAATCGCGGCATGCTTCTGCCCCGGCGTATCGGTGGCGCGGACGATCGCGACCGGATCGGCGACGAGATCGGCGATCGAGACTTCGGGATCGGCGATGCGGTTCACGAAGGAGCTGTTGGCGCCGTTCTCCAGCAGGCGACGGACGAGATAAGCGAGCAATGTCTCATGCGTGCCGACCGGGGCGTAGATGCGGCACGGGCGGTTGAGCTTATCCGCGCCGACCACCTCGTCATACAGCGGCTCGCCCATGCCGTGGAGGCACTGGAACTCATAGTCGCCGATGGTGAAGTCGGGGCCGGCCATGGCGTGGACGGTCGCCAGCGTCTGCGCATTGTGGGTGGCGAATTGCGGGAACACCGCGTCGCGGTTCGCCAGCAGGCGGCGGGCGCAGGCGAGGTACGAGACGTCGGTGTGGATCTTGCGGGTGTAGACCGGGAAGTCCGACTGGCCGTCGACCTGCGCGCGCTTGATCTCGGCATCCCAATAGGCGCCCTTGACCAGCCGGACCATGATGCGGCGGTCGGCGCGGCGGGCGAGGTCGACGATCCAGTCGATCACGAAGGGGCAGCGCTTGCCATAGGCCTGGATGACGAAGCCGAGGCCGTGCCAGCCCGCCAGCGCGGGATCGAGCGCGAGGCTTTCGAGAAGGTCGAGCGAGAGTTCGAGGCGGTCGGCCTCCTCCGCGTCGATGTTGAAGCCGATGTCATAGCCCCTGGCGATCAGCGCGAGCGCGCGGACGCGGGGCAGCAGCTCGGCCATGACGCGGTCGGCCTGGGCGCGGGCGTAGCGGGGGTGGAGGGCGGAGAGCTTGATCGAGATTCCGGGGCCGGCGTAGATGCCGCGGCCGGCCGACGCCTTGCCGATGGCGTGAACCGCGGTTTCATAGTCGCGGTAATAGCGATCGGCGTCGGCGGCGGTGGTCGCGGCCTCGCCCAGCATGTCGTAGCTGTAGCCGAAACCGCGGGCCTCGAGCGGGCGGGCGCGCTTCAGCGCCTCCTCGATCGTCTCGCCAGTGACGAACTGCTCGCCCATCATGCGCATCGCCATGTCGACACCGCGGCGGATGACGGGTTCGCCGGCCCGGGCAATGAGGCGGGTGAGGGCGGCGGCCAAGCCTCGGTCGTTGACGCTGCTGGTGAGCTTGCCGGTCACCACCAGACCCCAGGTGGCGGCGTTGACGAACAGCGAGCGGCCGTCGCCGATGTGGCTGCGCCAGTCGCCGCCGGCGATCTTGTCGCGGATCAGCGCGTCGCGGGTGTCGTCGTCGGGGATGCGCAGCAGCGCCTCGGCAAGGCACATCAAGGCGACGCCCTCCTGGCTGGAGAGGGCATATTCCTGCACCAGACCCTCGACGCCGGTGCCCTTGTGCTTGGCGCGCAGCGCGGTGATCAGCTTCGTCGCGGTCGCCAGCGCCTGCGCCTTCACTGCATCGGGCAGCGTCGCCTCGTCGAGCAGCGGCGCCAGCGCCTCCGGCTCCGGACGGCGGGTGGCGGCGGTGATCGCGGCGCGCAGCGGCGTCGCGGGGCGGATCGGCGGGGCGAAATCGGCGAACAAGGGCTCCATGGCCGGAAATATAGCGATTTGCCCGCGGGCCATCCGACTTTTGATCGCGCCCCCGTCAGGCTATTTAGCCGGCAAACCCGGTGTAGGACAGGCCAGATGGACGAGATCGACGCATTCGACCGGAAAATCATCGCGGTGCTGGAGAAGGACGGACGCCTTTCCGTCACCGAGCTGGCCAGGCGGGTAGGCCTGTCCAAGACACCGTGCCAGACGCGGCTGAAGCGGCTGACCGACCGCGGCTATATCCGCGGGTTCAAGGCCGTGGTGGACCCGGAAAAGCTGGGCCTTGGCCATGTCGCCTTCACCGAGGTGAAACTGTCCGACACGCGGGAGGCGGCGCTGGCGGAATTCCGCCGCGGCGTGCTGGCCATCCCGGAAGTGGAGGAATGCCACATGATCGCCAGCAGCTTCGACTATCTGCTGAAGATCCGCACCCGCGACATCCGCCAGTATCGCGACGTGCTGGGGGAGCGGATCTCAACGCTGCCGCATGTCGCCAGCACCTCCACCTTCGTGGTGATGGAGACGATAAGGGAAGGAGGGTTCTAGCCGGCCGCGGTTGCAGCGGCGGCGAGAGGAACGGCGGCAGCGGCGTCGCGCTGCGCCGCGGTTGCGGCCTCACGCTCGTGACGCTGGACGGCGACACGCTCGGCGCGCTCGGCCATGGTTTCCCACGCGCGTGCGGCGCGTTCGCAGCGATCGCGCACATTGGCGAGCGTCGCGCCCTTCGCATTGGCCATTTCGGTCGCGGCGCGGGCCCGGTACATGGTTGCATCATCGGCCATCGGGGGAAGCTCCTTGGTTCGAGGATCCGCGGGCCGGCACCATTGCCGGCCCACGCGGCAACGGGAGGGTTACTCCGCGGCTTCGAGCGAGACCGCGCTGGTACGACCGCGGCGATCATTCTCCAGCTCGTAGCTGACCCGCTGGTTCTGGTTCAGCGTAACAAAGCCGGCACGCTCAACCGCCGAAATATGGACGAACGCATCCGCGCCGCCATTGTCGGGAGCAATAAAGCCAAAGCCCTTGTCAGCGTTGAAGAACTTGACGGTGCCAAGATTAGCCATGTGTATTTCCTTCTTGTTTCGGACGGGGGCCGACGACCGGTACGCCCCGGTGCCGCGGCAGCAGGGAAAGAAGGAAGAAGGTGCCGCAAAGCGCCAAAGACCGTCGATTTGCGAACGTAGCTTTACCTATATAGGCGCATCGCCCGGAAATAGCGAATCGGACGCCTCCGCCCACCGCCGCTGACGCTCCGCCAGCCGCATCGCGGCCCCGGCAAAGAAGCCCTCGCGCCGATCCGCGAGCAGCCCGAGCGTCGTATCGTCGAGATATTCCGGCGGGGGACCGATCGCCGCCTCCTCATCGGGCGTGAGCGTGCGGCAATAATCGGGATGATCGGGCGAATGCTCCTCATCGCCGTCGAAATCGTCCGGCGGGGGGAAGCGGGTGAGCCATTCCTGCTGATCCTCGTCCCACCACAGCAGCGTTTCTGGCGCGATCGGCCCGGTTTCGTCGTCGTCGCCCGGTTCATTCCCGGCGCCGTGGCCATGCGAATGTTGAGGAAGTTGAGGCGATAGCGCGCTTTCGTCGGCGAGCGGATCGGCATCTGCCGCGGGCACGGCGAGGCGGAGCAGGCCGGCGGCCTCCGCCCGCGCCCATTGCTCCGCACTCCATTCGCCGCGCCGCGCGGGATCGAGATCGTCGACCGGCACCTCGCCAGCGGTGGCGATGCCGGTGCGCGCGAGGCGATCGGCAGTGGCGAGCGCATAGATGGGCGCGAGATCGGCGGTGTCGCCCGCCTCGTCGCCATCGTCGCCGAGCAGGCCGCCGCAGCGCCGGGCGAGGAACAGCCCGGCGCGCGCCGGGCCCTCGTCGCGCCCGACGAGATCGAGATAGGCGTGGAATTCCTGCGCCACGAGCCGCGCGGCCTTCACGTCCGCATCGGGCGCGGCCTCCACCTGGCGATCGAGCCGGGCGAGCAGCGACATGGCGAGGCGATTGTCATGCCGGTGGCGGGTGACGTGCGTGCCGTCCGCGCGGATGTAGGTATCCACCTGGCCCTCCAGCGCGCGGACCAGCAGGGTTTCGGCAATCGCCTCCCGCGCGACGAGCGAGGCGGCGCGCCAGCCGAGCGCGAAGGCGGCGCCCTTGGGCGTGCGGCGGAAGGCGTAGGCGGACGCGACCGACAGGCCGACGCGGCGGCACGCGGCCTCCACCCCATGCCCTTCGCCGATCGCCTCGAGGAAGCGGCGCTGGTTGGCGGCGG
>CAYMIU010000120.1:0-4298 GCA_964390515.1 uncultured Stakelama sp. | reverse complement strand
TGTTCGGGGCGGGGTGTGTCGCTCAATCCCCAGGAAGCCAGCTTCGGTGGGCGCCAAGGATTTGCTGGCCGTAATGATGAGCGGATCGCTCGACAGGTTGTCGGGCCAGTGTCGATCGGCGCCTTCAGATATCCGCCACTCATGTTGATCGATGCTCGCGGCGTTGGCCGGCAATCGCCTCCAACGCGGTCCCAAACCGCATGCTGTTGATGCTCCGGTTATGCAAATCAGTGCTGCAACGCGGTCATCGCCGGGTGCCCTGAGCACGCGCTCCAAGGTGATGATGATCAGTTCGTTGACCTGCGGTGCGCGATCAACCATCGCAGGCTTGTAGGGCTGATCGAACCGTGGGCAGTCTGCGTTCTGAACTTGCTCGGCGCGTCACGGAACGGTCGACGCCTCATCAGGAGCAGTCATGACGGATCAGAACAGCGCAGGTACCCACGAGCAGGATGACGCCGAGGTCCCGCGCCCCACACGCGGCACCGGGCGACGCTTGCATGGCGCCATCGCGCACAAGATCGGGACCGCGATCCTGGCGGGCGAATATAGCCCGGGCGATACGTTGTCGGGCGAAGTCGCCTTTTCCGAACAGCTCGACGTATCGCGCAGCGCGTATCGTGAGGCGATTCAGGCGCTGGCCGCGAAAGGACTGGTCGAAAGCCGGCCCAAGGCCGGGACGCGCGTGCTGCCGCGTGAGCGCTGGAACCTGCTCGATCCGGACGTGCTTGGCTGGGCGTTTGCCAGCGGACCCGATCTGCAGTTCGTAAGATCGCTATTCGAACTTCGCGCCATCGTCGAACCGGCGGCGGCGGGCCTGGCGGCACAGCGGCGCGACAGAGCGGAGCTGAAGCAGATCAAGGATGCGCTGTCGGCCATGCGCCGCCACACGCTGGCGACCGATGAGGGCCGTGCGGCCGATCGCGACTTTCACCGCGCCATCCTGCACGCGACGCACAATGACGCGTTGATCGTGCTCAGCGCCAGCATCGGCGCCGCAGTCAACCTGACGACGCAATTCAAACAGCGGGCGCGTGCCCTGCCCCGCAACCCGATACCGGACCATGTAAAGGTTTACGAAGCGATTGCGCGTGAGGATGCTGCCGGCGCGACCGAGGCGATGCGGTTGCTGATCGAGTTGGCGCTCGACGACACGAAGAACATGACCGAGGACTGAGCGGGGGCTCAGTCCTCGAACGGCTCGACCATGGTCGAGCGGCACCGAAGAAAGGCGTCGGCGACGAGCTGGAGCGGCGCGCGATCAACGTCGCTGCGCGCGTCGCCAATCAGCCGGGCAAAGTGCGCGTAGAGCTGCGGATACTCCTGCTCCGGGCTGAGCGGATGATCCATGCCGTCGATAGCCAGCCGTGCCCCCCCTTCGCTCAGGTGCAGCACGCCGCCGTCCGTCTCGACGGCGATATCCCACGTCTGCGGTCCCTGCTGCCGCCAGTCGAACACCGCGCGGATCGGTGCTCCGCCTACCTCCGCCATGTCGAGGCGGGCAGCGATTGGCGCTGCGCGATTGGCTGGCCGCTCGAGCGTGCCGCCGCGTAGATGAATGGGGCGCGGCAGGATCGCGGTCGCGATCGACAGCGCATTGATACCTGGATCGAATACGCCGAGCCCACCGGACTCCCAAATCCATTGCTGGCCGGGATGCCACCGGCGGACGTCCTCCTTCCAGACGATCTCGACCCGGTCGAGCCGCCGCTCGCTCAGCCAGGCACGCGCGACGGGCACCGCCGGGGCGTAGCGCGAGTGCCACGCAGCAAAAAGCGTCGTACCGGCCGCGGCGGCAAGCCCGGTGAGCGTCTCGACTTCGGACAGCGTCGCGCTGGGCGGCTTTTCGAGCAGGACGTGCTTGCCCGCGCGGATCGCCCCGGCCGCGGCGTCGAAACGTGCCTGAGGCGGCTGGCACATCGCCAGCGCATCGACCGCAACGTCGGAAGCGAGAAGCGCGTCGAGCGAGGCGAACACCGGCAGATCAGGGTGGCGGGCAACGGGATCGACGCCGGCCACCAACTCGAAAGCAGTGGAGGCGCGGAGGGCGGGAATGTGCTGATCGTGCGCAATCCTACCGAGCCCTACGATCCCGATGCGGATCGCCACCATCAGATCGCCCGCACCCGCGGGTCGGCGGAGGCAGCGCGGCCGATCGGATTGCGCGCCGGTAGCGTGAACGGGGGCGCCGCAATCTCGAAGATGTCGCCTTCCTGCGTCCGCACGCCTTCGCTGAACGACAGCGTGGCAGTGCCGAAGAAATGGACATGCACGTCACCCGGGCGGCGGAACATGGCGTATTTGAAGTGGTGGTGCTCAAGATTGGCGAGGCTGTGCGACATGTTCGCCTCGCCCGAGATGAACGGCTTTTCCCAGATCGTCTCGCCGGCGCGGATGATCCGGCTCGTCCCCTCGATGTGCGCGGGCAGCGGGCCGAGCAGCAGTTCGGGGCCGAGCGCCGCCGGGCGCAGCTTCGAATGGGCTAACCAGAGGTAATTCCCGCGCTCTGTGACGTGGTCCGAGAACTCGTTACCGAGCGCGTAGCCGAGGCGGACGGGCATGCCGTCATCCGCGATCAGGTAGATGCCGGCGATCTCCGGTTCCTCGCCCGCGTCGAGCGCAAAGTCGGGCGACGGCAGTGGCGCGCCCGGCGCGACGAGTGACGAGCCGTCCCCCTTGTAGAACCACTCGGGCTGCGCACCCACCGCGCCGGATGCGGGCTTGCCGCCCTCGACCCCCATCAGGAACATGCGCATTGAATCGGTCTGCTGCGCGGCGCCGGTCATCTCGCGGTGCATCTTGTCACGTCCCTCCGCGGAGCCGAGATGCGTCAGGCCGGTGCCGGTGAGCAGCAGGTGCGCAGGATCGTGATGGTCGATCGGCGCAAGCAGCGCGACCTCGCTCAGGTCGAGCGGGTCGGCGGCCAGATCGCTCGCGAGAGCCGCCAGCGTCGTCCCGTCCGCCAGCGCCCGCTTCGCCAGCGCCGCGACGGTGGGCGTATCCCGAAGCCGCCGGGCGGCGCCGCGTTCGAGCAGCGCCACCCCCCGGCTTTGACCGGCGGCGCGGAACTGAATGAGCGATTGCGACATGGCGGGGCCCTTCGGCGCGAGGATCGTCAGATGGAGATGCGGACCCCATCGATGCGGCGTGCCACGCCGAATGGATTGTCCTCGCGCAATGCGGCGGGGAGCAGCGCATCGGGCATGTCCTGAAAGCACACGGGCCGCAGGAAACGCGCGATTGCCAGCGCGCCGACCGACGTGGTGCGACTGTCGCTCGTCGCGGGATAGGGGCCGCCGTGAACCATCGCATGACTCACCTCGACGCCGGTCGGCCAGCCGTTGGCAAGCACCCTGCCCGCCTTCTCGGCCAGAAGCGGGACGAGCGGCGCGACGAGCGGCTCGTCCTCGGGGTCGAACAGCAAGGTGGCGGTGAGCTGGCCCTCCAGCCCACGGACGATTTGCGCGATCTCGTCGAGGTCGGCGGCGCGCACGATGATCGAGGAGGACCCGAACACCTCATGGCTCAGCGCTGCGTCGCTCATGAAGGCATCGCCATCCGTCGCAAAAAGCGCGCCGCGCGCCTGATTGACCCCTTCGCCGACCGGCCCGCGCGCGATCAGGGAGACGGCAGCATGCGATTCCAGCGCCGCGACGCCCTGTTCGAAGGCGCCGTGAATGGCGGGCGTCAGCATCTGGCCCGCGGGCACGCGGCCGAGCGCTTCGGCCGCTGCCTCTTCGAAGGCGTTGAGTTCGGTGCCGGCGAGCGCGATGACGAGGCCCGGATTCGTGCAGAACTGCCCCGCACCCTGCGTCAACGACGCGACATAGGCGGCCCCCAATGCGGCACCGCGCGACTTTGCCGCGGCGGGGAAGAGCAGCACCGGGTTGATGCTCGACATCTCGGCGTAGACCGGGATCGGTTCGGCGCGCTCACTGGCGATCCGCACCAGCGCGAGCCCGCCTGCGCGCGATCCGGTGAAGCCCACCGCCTTGATCCGCGGATCGGCGACGAGCGCGCTGCCGAGCGCGTTGGTGGTGCCGGGCAGGTAGGAGAAAACGCCCGCCGGCAGCCCCGACTTCGCGACTGCAGCGCGGACCGCGCGTGCCACCAGCTCGCCGGTTCCAGGGTGGGCAGGATGGCCCTTCACGACGACCGGACATCCCGCCGCCAGGGCGGAAGCGGTGTCGCCGCCGGCGACGGAGAAGGCGAGCGGGAAGTTCGACGCGCCGAACACGGCGACCGGGCCAAGCGGCATGTTGACGCGGCGCAGGTCCGAGCGCGGCAGCGGCTGGCGC
>CAYMIU010000119.1:243-4373 GCA_964390515.1 uncultured Stakelama sp. | reverse complement strand
CAGGGAGCGGCTGTGCGCGGAGGCGCTGGGCTATCTTCTACGCGGCGTGTTCACCGCGTGGCGCCGCGCGATCGATTATGAGCAGCTGGCGATCCCGGCACTGGCCGGCGCGCGGATGACCGCTGCGGCGCGGGAGCAGCTGGCCGGCGCCATCGCGGGCCGCGCTGCGGCCTGAACGTCAGGCGGCCTCCGCCTGCGCCGCAAGCGCTTCGGGATCGCTGATCGTGATCGCCCGGCCGCCGGGAAGGCGGATGAGGCCGCTCGCCTTCATCTTGGTAAGCTGGCGGCTGACCGTCTCGATCGTCATGCCGAGCACGTCGGCGATCTGGCCGCGGGATAGCGGCAGATCGAAGGTGAGCGGATCGCCGGGCCCGGCGCGGCAGCCGACCTCGCCCGCGCGTGCCGCCATGTCGAGGAGGAAGCCGGCGACTTTCTCGCCGGCGGACTTGCGCGCGAGGACCAGCATCCGGGCACGCGCATCGTTCAGCGATTCGAAGGTGCGCTGCAGAAGCAGCCGCTCCATCCGCTGGTGCTGATCGAGCATCTGTTCGAACGCCGCGCGCGGGAAGACGCATAGTTCGGCATCGGTGAGCGCGACGATCGTGAAATCCGTATGGCCGGCATAAGGCGTGCCGAAGAAATCCGCCGGATAGAGCAGGCCAACGATCTGCTCCCGGCCATCGGCGGTGGTGGCCATGAGCTTGAGCACGCCTGACAGCAGGTTGCCGCAGATCACCGCTTCGTCGCCGGACCAGGCAATCGCCTGACCGCGTTGGACCAGCCGCCGCCGCCCGAGGGCGTTCAGCGCCGTCAGTTCGTGATCGTCGAGGCTGCCGCACAGCGCGCGATCGCGCACTGCGCAATTGGCGCAGGTGTCTGTGGGGACCATGCCGGCCCCCATAGACGGCGCAGGGACGATTGTCGCCCCCGCGCCTCCGACCGCCAGACCGGGTCAGTAATCATCCTCGGCCGGCAGATGGAATTCGTGCCACATGCCGTTCAGGACGCCGAAGGCAACGGCAAGGCCGAGGCCAAGGATCCAGGCGAAATACCACATCGTTGGTCGCTCCTGTCAGTAGAAGTCGGGGCTGGTGCGCACCGCATCGCTCGTCACGCGGCCGAACATCACCTTGTACGCCCAGGCAGTGTAGGCGAGCACGATCGGCAGGAAGACGATCGTCACCACCAGCATGATGCCGAGCGTCTTGTGCGTGGACGAGGCGTTCCAGACGGTGAGGCTGGACCGCGCATCGATGCTGGACGGCAGGATGAAGGGGAACATCGCGCAGCCCACGGTGGCGATGATGCCGGTCGCCGAGATCGACGAGCCGGCGAAGGCGGCGGCTTCCGTGCCGCGGCGGATGCCGATCAGCGCGAGGAGCGCGCCGGCGAAGCCCATGACGGGGGCCAGCATCATCCAGGGATGATCGACGAAGTTCGTCAGCCACGCGCCGGCCGCCTGCACCGTGGTAGTGCGCAGCGGGTTGGAGGGGCCGGCCGGATCGAGAGTGCCGACGATCCTGTAGCCCATGTCGCCCCAGGTGACGAAAGCGAAGCCGGCCGCGAACAGCAGGATCGAGGCGAGCGCCGCGGCCGTGCCGAAGGCGCGCGCACGATCGTGCACCGGGCCACGTTCCACCTTGATCGCCAGCCATGCCGCGCCGTGAAGCACCAGCATCGCGACGGAGAGCAGCCCGCACAGCAGCGTGAAGGGCGTGAACAGGCCGAGCAGCGTGCCTTCGTAGAAGGAGCGCAGATCGCCATCGAGGCGGAAGGGCGCGCCCAGCAGGACGTTGCCGACCGCCACGCCGAACACCAGCGCGGGGACGAAGCCGCCGATGAACAGCGCCCAGTCCCAGCGGCTGCGCCACGCGGCGTCGGGCCGCTTGGAGCGATATTTGAAGCCCACCGGCCGCAGGATCAGTGCGGCGAGCACGAGGAACATCGCGAGGTAGAAGCCGGAGAAGCTGACGGCATAAACGAACGGCCAGGCGGCAAAGATCGCGCCGCCGCCCAGGATGAACCAGACCTGGTTTCCCTCCCAGGTCGGCCCGATCGAGTTGATGACCATGCGGCGTTCGTTGTCGTCGCGCGCGACGAACGGCAGCAGCGCCGCAACGCCAAGATCGAAGCCGTCGGTCAATGCAAAGCCGATCAGCAGCACGCCCATGAGGGCCCACCAGATCAGGCGCAGGGTTTCGTAATCGAGCATCATGTCCTCCTGATCAGGCCGTGACGGCGAGGCTGGCGGGGATCGGGCCGGGGGCCGGCTGGTCGTCCCGCTCCTCCGGCCCGTGCTTGATCGCCGCCAGGATCAGGCGAACCTCGATCACGGCGAGCGTTCCGTAGAGCAGGGTGAAGCCGGCCAGCGTGGTCCACAGCGCGGCGCGGCTGAGCGAGCTTGCCGCCAGGAAGGTCGGCAGTACGCCTTCGATCGCCCAGGGCTGACGCCCGAGTTCGGCCAGCATCCAGCCGAGCTCGATCGCGATCCACGGCAGCGGGATGGCCACCACGGCAAGCTTCAGGAACCAGCGCGCGTTCATGTGCATCCGCAGCGAGCAGAGCACGAAGGCGACGGCGAACAGCGCGATCATCAGGAAACCGATCGCGGCCATGATCCGGAAGCTCCAGAACATGATCGGCACGCTCGGCACCGTATCCCAGGCCGCGGCGCTGATCTGTTCCGGCGTTGCCGCGCGCGGATCGGCGAGGTGCCGCTTCAGCAGCAAGGCGTAGCCGAGATCGCGCTTGTGCTCCTCGAACTGCGCGCGCGCGGCCGCGTCGGCGGGATCGGCCTTCAGCTTTTCCACCGCATCATAAGCGATGATGCCCGACGTGATCCGGTCCTGCGCCTTCAGCACCAGTTCGGACATGCCGGTGACGGTGCCATCGAGGCTGCGCGTCGCGATGATGCCGAGCACCCAGGGGATCTGCACTTCATAGTGCGTGGTGCGCGCGACCGTGTCGGGCAGGCCGACGAGCGTCAGGCCGGCGGGTGCGGGGGCCGTGTGCCAGGCCGCCTCGATCGCGGCGAGCTTCATCTTCTGGTTGTCGGTGAGGGCATAGCCGCTCTCGTCCCCCAGCACGACGACCGACAGCGACGAGGCGAGGCCGAACGCCGCCGCGACCGTCATCGAGCGGCGGGCGACGAGCACGAACCGCCCCTTCAGCAGCCAGAAGGCCGAAACGCCGAGCACCAGCACGCTGGCGCAGACATAGCCGGCGCTGACGGTGTGGACGAACTTCGCCTGCGCGATCGGGTTGAACAGAACCGCGCCGAAATCGCTGACTTCCATGCGCATCGTATCGGGATTGAAGGTGGCGCCGACCGGGTTCTGCATCCAGCCATTGGCGATGAGGATCCAGAGCGCAGACAGGTTCGTGCCCAGCGCCACCATGAAGGTGACGATGAGGTGGCCGAGCTTCGACAGGCGATCCCAGCCGAAGAACATGAGGCCGACGAACGTCGCCTCGAGGAAGAAGGCCATCAGCCCTTCGATCGCGAGCGGCGCGCCGAAGATGTCGCCCACGTAATGCGAGAAATAGGACCAGTTGGTGCCGAACTGGAACTCCATGGTGAGGCCGGTGGCGACGCCCAGCACGAAGTTGATCCCGAAGATCTTGCCCCAGAAGCGAGTCGTCACCCGCCACACGGGCCGGTTCGTCATGACGTACACCGATTCCATGATGACGAGCATGAACGACAGGCCGAGCGTCAGCGGCACGAACAGGAAGTGATAAAGAGCGGTCAGTGCGAATTGCAGCCGCGACAGGTCGACGACCCCCGGATCCATTTTCCGAATCTCCTTGAACAGGGGCCACCCCGGTCCCTGTCGCGCCGGCTAGGCCCGCGCGAACCGCCCGACATTGACCGCGGTCAAAGACGCGGCGTCCGCATCAGCCGACCAGCGCGCCATGACGACGGCGGCAATTTCGACAGACGGCGCAAAGGCGCGCGCGGCGTGGCTTCGCGGCGTGGGCGCGCGCGGGGGTGCAGCGGGGCTGCTCCTGCTGCTCGACACCGGCATGGCGATCGTCTTCGCCGGGGCGCTCGCCGCCGGCGCGTCGGCAGTGCCCGACGGGGCAGCGGCGGTCGCGACGTGGGCGCTTCTCGCGGTGGCGGCCGGCGT
>CAYMIU010000119.1:0-233 GCA_964390515.1 uncultured Stakelama sp. | reverse complement strand
CGGGGCCGCGTCGTCCAGTCCGCGCTTCACCGCGCAGCCGGGCAGCCGGTCGACAGCATGAGCGTGGCGAGCGAGGCGGTGGACGGCGTCGAGGCGCTGGACGGCTGGGTGGCGCGCTTCATGCCCGCCCGGCGCGCGGCAACGCTCGCGCCGCTGATCGTCCTCGTCGCGACGGCCTCTGCCAGCTGGTTCGCGGCGCTGATCATGATCGGCACGCTGCTGCCGTTCATCGC
>CAYMIU010000118.1:0-4449 GCA_964390515.1 uncultured Stakelama sp. | reverse complement strand
TATTGGGGCAGCGTGCGCGGCATCGGTGAGCCGGTCGGCCTCAATGGCAAGACCAGCGGCATCATTCCCTTCGTCCGCGTGATGGATTCGCTGACCTTGGCGATCAGCCAGGGCTCGCTGCGCCGCGGCTCGGCCGCCTGCTATCTCGACGTGTCGCACCCGGAGATCGAGGAGTTCCTCGAGATCCGCAAGCCGTCGGGCGATTTCAACCGCAAGGCGCTGAACCTGCACCACGGCGTGTTGATCCCCGACGCGTTCATGGAAGCGGTGCGTGACGGCGGCGAGTGGGAGCTGAAGTCACCCAAGGACGGCACCGTCCGCGGCAAGGTCGACGCGCGCAGCCTGTTCCAGAAGCTGGTCGAGACCCGTCTCGCGACCGGCGAGCCGTACATCGTATTCGCCGATCACGTGAACAAGAACATGCCCAAGCATCACCGCGATCTGGGCCTGAAGGTCTCCACCTCGAACCTGTGCAGCGAGATCACGCTGCCGACGGGCCGCGACCATCTCGGCAACGATCGTACCGCGGTCTGCTGCCTGTCCTCGCTCAACCTCGAGACGTGGGATCAGTGGAAGGACGACAAGCAGTTCATCGAGGACGTGATGCGCTTCCTCGACAATGTGCTGCAGGATTATATCGACCGGCATGAGCCGGGCATGGAACGTGCGGCTTATTCCGCGGCGCGTGAGCGCTCGGTCGGCCTTGGCGTCATGGGTTTCCACTCCTTCCTCCAGGCGCGCGGCCTGCCGATGGAAGGCGCGATGGCGAAGAGCTGGAACCTCAAGATGTTCAAGCACATCAACGCCCAGGTGAATCAGGCGTCGATGACGCTGGCGGCCGAGCGTGGCCCCTGCCCCGACGCGGCCGACCAGGGCGTGATGGAGCGCTTTTCCTGCAAGATGGCGATCGCGCCGACCGCGTCGATCTCGATCATCTGCGGCGGCACGTCCGCGTGCATCGAGCCGATCCCGGCCAATATCTACACCCACAAGACGCTGTCCGGCAGCTTCGCGGTGAAGAACCCGTATCTGGAAAAGCTGCTCAACGAGAAGAGCAAGAATTCCGACGCGGTGTGGAACTCGATCCTCGAGCATGGCGGCAGCGTGCAGCACCTCGATTTCCTCAGCGCGGAGGAAAAGGACTGCTTCAAGACCAGCTTCGAGATCGACCAGCGCTGGCTGCTCGAGCTTGCCGGTGACCGTGCGCCGTACATCGACCAGGCTCAGTCGCTGAACCTCTTCATCCCGGCCGACGTGGAGAAGTGGGACCTCCTGATGCTCCACTTCCGCGCCTGGGAACTCGGCATTAAGTCGCTCTACTACCTGCGCTCGAAGAGCGTGCAGCGCGCGGGCTTCGCCGGCGGCGTGGAAGCGGACAACACGATCGAGAAGCCGCAGTTCAACCTGGGCGAGACGACCGACTACGACGAATGCCTCGCCTGTCAGTAAAAGAGTTTGTCAGTCTTCATTGCTGGGGACAGATTGTACTGCAATGATAAGGGGATTCTGAGGGCGACCTCAAGTGCGTGGCAGCTTGCGGTGTCTCACCGGGATCTGCCACGTGGACCTTGTTTTCACCCGTTCCGAGCTTCCGGATGTCGATCTTCCTGAGCATTGCTCGACGGGGCGACCCTAATCACGCGGGAATGACCGCCGTCACTCGCGCGGTGTAGCAGGTGGTGCTGGTTGGCCCTCGCGCCACAATTTCAGCGGCGTTGCCCGGCGTGAGGAGCGAACAACGTCCTTCCGTTCGGACCTGGACGAAAAGACAGGAACCTGCCCGGCTTCGTCTTGATCGAAACCGCACGGATGACGCTTGAGAGGGGTCCGGTCGCCATCAGTACGTCGCTAAACATCAGCATCGAAGGCAGGTTCACGTCGCGGGGCTCATAGAAAGGCGTACCGACTTTAGGGACGTTTCACCGCCGTTGGTTGCAGAAGCTTCGGAACGCTGCTCCCGGCGGGAGGATCGAGGACGAAGCGGGGATAGGACAGGATCAGACCCGTGTTCGGCAGCGTGACGCTTCTCACGCCGCCGGATTGCCGAGTGCGTGCCGCACCCCCAACCCCTGTCAGCACCCCGAAGCGGTAGTCCCGCACCACGTTGGCGAAGAGCACGGCGGATGAGTAGGTAAGTGGGCCAATTTCCACCGTCACCTTCCCCGCGAAGTGCAGCGGTTCGTTTTCCACCGGCTGGGTCGCGCTCCCGTTCGTCCCCGCGCTCACCACCCCGCTCGCCTCGCGTTTCAAATAGGTGGAGGCGTGTTTATACGGCCGTGTCGCGACATACCGCAGGATGCCGTCCTTCCACATGTCATCGTCACCCCCGCCGTTGGTGCTGACGTCGATCACGAGGCGATCGACCGAGGCGGCCTTGATGCGTGCGAAGCAATCGTGGGTGAACTGGAAGTATCGCCCCTTGTTCTCCCAATAGAATGATCCAACCGTCAGGCGCGCCGTTCGGTCGGTGCCGACGTGGCACACGAACAGGCGATCGAAGCTGGCATCCTGTTGGAGGACCATCGGCAGGGTATGTCCGGCCGCTACCGTCAGGCGTTTGCCGGGGCCGCTGAGCATCAGGTCGTAGGTCGCCGGGGTTCCGTAGAGCGTGGCATGGAACAGCCACCAGCGCTGTGCCAGCAGGGACCGGCGAAAGGTGAGCGTGTCGCCATGCGTGCGGGCGAGCAGCGTGCGGGCGACGCCCCGCGCATCATGGCCGTCGATCCGCAGGATGCGGCGCCCGGCGAGCGGGGTGGCGGCGCCTCCCAGCCTCGAGACGATGACAGGGTGGTCGCCGGGATCGAGCCGGACTTCGAACGGAAAGAAGCCGGTGCCTTGCCGGATCGCTTGCGCGCCTCGCTCCCGCCAGTCAGGCAGGCCGATCAAGAGATGGCCGTCCGCAAGGATCGGATTGAGCTGTGCCATCACGGCCCAGGCTTCTGCCTGGTCCATCGGATGATCGAGCTGCGCGCGCACCCTGTCGGCGGTGCGGTCGAGTGCCACCTTCGGGGCCGAATGGGCAAGATGCGGATGCTGACGGTTGATCGTGTCGAGGGCGAAGCTGAGGTCGGCCTGCAATGCCTCTGGTGCGATCGTTTGCGCCGGGGCGGCGCCGGACGAGGCCAGAACCGACAGAACGGCCGAAAGGAATGTTCTCATATGCGTTGCCCCCGTCGATCCAATTTCAACACTGCCACCGGAGGCTCTTCCCCTGCCCGCTGCGTTGAAATACATTGGCGATATTTCAACAAGAGTCCAGAGCGATGAATGCCAGAGCGACGAACGAAGGTGATGATCCGCGAGTGATCCGTGATCCGGCGCGGGTGCGGCTTCTCAGCTCCGCGGTCCGACAGGAAATGGTTGATACGCTGGCCGCCCTCGGGGGGGAGGCCGGCGTGGCCAGCCTGGCGGAGCAGCTCGGGCGACCGGCCGATGGCCTCTATTACCATCTGCGCGCGCTTGTGGCGGGGGGGCTGGTCGAGGAGCTGCCCAGCGACGGGGGGGAGCGCCGCTTCCGCCTGGCAGGTGTCGGTGACGGCCCGCTACGCCTTTCCTATGACCTTGGCCCGAACGGCAATACAGAGGAGCTGCGCGCTTTCATCCATGGATTGTTGCACATTGCCGGCCGGGACTTCCAGGCTGCGCTGGTGCGAAGTGACACGGTGGTTGACGGTCCGGCACGAACGCTGTGGGCTTCCCGCAATAAAGGGTGGCTCACAGCGGCGGACGTTGCGGAGGTCAACGCCCTCCTCGCCCGATTGGGGGAACTGACCAGCCAGCCCAAGGCTGATGGACGGGAGCAGTTGGTAAGTCTCGCTTTCGTGCTCTCGCCAACCGAAGCGCGACCCAAAAGGCGCGAGCCCCGCACGGCGCAGGATGTCGATCGATGGTGCATCGATCAGTAGCCTTCAGCTATCCGGAGACACCCAGTTTCTTCTCAGCGCGAACCCAAGCATCCTTCTCGGGATAGGCGGCACGGCGCTGCAGCGTTCAGACTTCGATGCTTTCGGCTAGTGCCGACGCGTCTTCAACATCGACGTCGACGTGACACATGGTGTTCCAAAGATCGGGTGCGAACGAGCCGAATCTACTCGGCATGCAAGTGGAAGATCAGGGGTCACGTTACGGCGGCATCGTCCTAAACGGCGTCAATGGGATCGGGGTAGTGCGCCCTGATCGCATGCATCATTTCCGCCTTCGCGGGGCAAAATCGACTGTCGCCGACTCTCAACCAGCCTTGCGTTTCAAGGGCCGCGATCGGATGAGGTCGATCAGCGCCCGCAGCCTCGACGGGATATGCCGCCGGCTGGCGAAGTAGAGGCACGGGCCCGGATAGGGTGGCGTCCAATCCTCAAGCACGGCCATCAGACGACCCGCGGCGATATGGTCCGCGACTGTGGATCGGCGTGGAAAAAGGACCCCGGTAGCGGGGTGATCGGCGTCGAAAAA
>CAYMIU010000117.1:0-4514 GCA_964390515.1 uncultured Stakelama sp. | reverse complement strand
GAAGGGGGTCCCTTTTGCACGCCGATAGGGGGTCCTTTTTGGACGCCGATTGACACTCCTTGAAAGTCCTTTGTCGAGTGAGCATCATAGGGGAATGCACACGGGATCATCTTCCCTTCCCGTAGCCGTGCCTGCGGGGAGCAGTACGGCGCGCCTGCACCCTTAGATCGCTTTCCGATCTAGAAGCGTCGGCTGCTGTGACGTTGCGTCCGGTGCCACGGAACCATTTATCTCAATTGCATCGACGCATGAGCAGCCCGTCGAGCATTCGCGGGAGCCCACCCCTTGTTCCTAACTCGTTTCACCGTGCTCGGGGCCTGCCTCGTCGCTACCATCGTTGCCGGGGCCTACCTGCCTGCAGCCTGGGCGATTCCAGTCTTCGCCGTGAGTTTGTCGCTCTCGCTCGTCGGGCTCTACGATCTCGCGCAGCCGCTTCATTCCGTGCGCCGCAACTACCCGATCATCGGCCGCCTACGCTGGTTCTTCGAGGAAATTCGGCCGGAAATCCGCCAGTACCTAATCGAGGGCGACAACGACAAGACGCCCTTCTCCCGAGCGCAGCGCTCGCTTGTCTATGCACGGGCCAAGAACGAGAGCAGCGATCGCGCTTTCGGCACACTCGTTGATGTCTATCGCAATGGATACGAGTTCATCGGGCATTCGACGCGTCCGAAGCCTGCGGCGGACCCGGCCACGTTCCGCATACCCATCGGGGGGCACGACGGCGCCCCGCCGTACATGGCTTCGATTTTCAACATATCGGCAATGAGCTTCGGGTCGCTCAGTGCCAACGCGATCCGGGCGCTGAACAAAGGCGCACGGATGGGTAGCTTTGCACACGATACTGGAGAGGGCGGAATCAGCCCGTACCACCGTGAACATGGTGGCGATCTCATTTGGGAAATCGGTAGCGGCTACTTCGGGTGTCGGACAGCAGACGGCAGGTTGGATCCGGGTCGCTTCGCGGATCAGGCGGCAGACCCCCAAATCAAGATGATCGAGGTGAAGCTGAGCCAGGGAGCGAAGCCAGGGCATGGTGGCATCCTGCCTGGCGAAAAGGTGACGCCCGAGATCGCCGCGACGCGCGGCGTGCCGGTCGGGGAGGACTGCATCTCGCCTGCGCGGCATCGGGAATTCTCTACCCCCATCGAGCTCATGCAATTCTTGGCCGACCTGCGTCGCCTTTCAAAGGGGAAGCCGGTCGGCATGAAGCTCTGCATCGGTCAGCCCTGGGAATTCATGGGCATGGTCAAGGCGATGCGCGAAACCGGCATCCTTCCAGACTTCATCGTCATCGATGGGGCCGAAGGAGGGACCGGCGCCGCGCCGGTCGAATTCGCCGACAACCTCGGGATGCCGATGCGCGAGAGCTTGCTCTTTGCACACAACGCTCTTGTGGGCGCCGGCCTCCGAAGCAGGATTAAGGTGGGAGCTGCCGGGAAGATCGTGAGCGCGTTCGACATCGCGGCCGTCCTAGCGCTCGGCGCAGACTGGACCAATGCGGGGCGCGGTTACATGTTCGCGCTCGGCTGCATTCAGTCGCTCTCGTGCCACACGAACCGCTGCCCAGTCGGCGTCGCCACGCAGGACCCGATGCGGCAGCGAGCACTGGTTGTGCCCGACAAGGCGGAGCGCGTGTACAACTTCCATCGCAACACCATGAGGGCGCTTGCGGAGATGACCGCGGCGGCGGGTCTCGACCACCCCTCAATGCTTGGGCCCCACCACCTGGTACGGCGCGTATCTCTGACCGAGATCCGGCTGTTCTCACAGCTTCACATCTTCCTCGAAGACGGAGAACTGCTCACCAACTCCCATAATCGCGACTTCTACAGCGCCGCATGGAATCTCGCGCGGGCAGACAGCTTCGAACTGCCCGCATGATGATACTATTCGGGTAGCGCGCCTAGCTCTTGAGCTGGGTAGTGAAGACCGTCTGCTGCTTCGATGGCTCCTGCGGTCATCGAAGCAGCGCTCACCGTCGTCTCCGACATCAGGTGGAACACGCGTCTGCCCTCCTTCATAAGGTAATCGGCTACGATCCGGCGATGGCACCGCCACCAGACCGCTTCCGCGCACATGATGGCGGTACGGCGCTCCGCTGACACATGGAGGAGATGCGCCAGACCGGAACGGAACGGCTCTGAAAGGGCGTAATCCGCATAATTGTGGAAGCTCTGGTTGCGCCACAAGGCGTTCGCGTCCGGCGGCATTCCCGACTTCTTCCGGAGCCCACCGAGCTCCGCGAACCGCATATGGGCCACCTGGAACTCGGCCAAGGCATCGGGAAGTGCGTCCAGATTATACTGAGGATTGGTCCGCGATTTCGGGACGCTGCGAATATCCACGACAAGCTGCACGCCGCCAGTCTGCAACAAGGCGACGAACTCAACGATTGAGCGGGTCGAGTGGCCGATTGTAAAAACTGGGAGCATCTCAGGCATCCGTGTGCCCCATAGAGTGCAGCACAGGGGAAGACATCTCTCGACCTGTCACAGCCGGGAAACCACGTTATCAAGCATCGGGCGCAGCCGTGCTAGCTCCGCACGATGCTCATTCGCCAGTGATGACAGTAGCGCCCGCCCTCCGCGGTGAGCCGGATCCCAATCCGCCGCCGGTCGCTCCCTGACCTCAGCCGCTCAACCATGCCGATAGCCTCGAGCCGATTAAGTAGACCGCTCGTACTATGCGGCTGAAGCAGCATCTGGTCTGCCAAATGGCCTACCGAAAGCTGGCAATCCGGGGCTGCTCGCAGCGCAAGGAGCGCTTGGTATTGCTGCGCAGTGATGCCGGCTCCCTCGGCCGCGCTCTCACTGAAACGGAGAAAGCTGCGGAGGTTCTGGCGGAACACAGCTAAAGTGGCATAATCGGCATCGCTGAGAAGCTCACCGCTCGGACTGATGTCCGCTGTCACTACCGGAGCCACGGACGCCGAAACGGTATCCCCTTCCTCCGGTAGAGGCAGGGTTCTGGGCGCAAGCGACACGTTGTGTTCAGTGGACTCCGAGATACCGCTTTCGCGTGGTGCCCGCTGGCGCAACGTCGACGAGTGCACATCGTCACGTTGGGGCATCCCCACCGCCACAAGTGCGACCTCGAGCGTTTGCCTGTGAAGCTCGCTGCCTCGCGTCACACTATCCCACCCGAGTGCACCTGGATGAGTTTCGCGCCAGATCCGGCTTGCCAGTCTGTCGATCTCACCGGCCGTCGGTGGGCGATCTCTGCCGATACAAGCTGCAAGCACCGGCCATTCTGAGCCTTGCGCGTGCGCCATGCCACTTCTCCACCAATTCGGTCCGAGCCGGGCAGACACAAGTCGTATCACCCCACGGGCGTGCAAAAACCTATAGCCATGTCGTCGGTATATCGCAATGCGATATATCTGGCTTTGGCGAGGGAACACCTCAAGCGGGGAGACATTCACAACTTATGGACGGCGGAACTGCGGACGAACTGGAGCCTTTGATTGAGAGGGTGCGATCATGCAGCGCATGCGCGAGTTATCTCCCTCTTGGCCCGCGGCCTGTCCTGCAGCTGTCCAGAAGTGCCACCCTTCTGATCGCGAGTCAGGCGCCGGGAACCAAGGCACACGCGAGTGGCATCCCCTTCTCTGATGCGTCCGGCGACCAGCTGAGGCGCTGGATGGGCATCTCTGACGAGCAGTTCTACGACGCGGCACGGGTCGCCATCGTTCCGATGGCCTTATGCTACCCCGGGAGAGCCAACGCCGGCGGTGATGCGCCACCACGTCCTGAATGCTCGACACTTTGGCGGGAGCCGCTGCTCGCACAGCTTCCCCTCCTGCAGCTCACCCTACTCGTCGGGACCTACGCACAGGAACATGTGCTCGGTAAGGGAAGGATGACCGATCGCGTGCGTCACTTTGATCGATATCTTCCCCGCCACTTTCCCTTGCCGCACCCGTCGTGGAGGTCGAGAGCATGGATGACGAAGAATTCCTGGTTCGAGGCAAACGTGCTTCCGGAACTGCGCCGGCAGGTGTCTGAGGCGCTGGAACAAGGCCACGCGGGGCTTAGCCCAGATGGAGCATGAGGTCGCTCGGTTCAGGTGCATTGGCGATGACGAGACCCCGCTCACCGTTCTCGAGTATCATCACTCCGCAGTTGTCCGAGGCAAGACCGGCGCTCGCTTCCTGCGCGGCTCCCGCCGCCTCGCGCTCACTTCTGGCGAGGCGGTTCGGTACATCGACGACAATACGTTTGAGGTGGTGAAATCGGGCGAGCTCTTGCGGAGGCGATGAGCCTCAGGTGCGGGAGTCTTGGCGCCTTTCGTTCTCGCGGCGCGCGAGCTCCTCGTATCGGCAGAGCGGAGCCGCCTCGCTACCCGGCCTGAGCGCGCGCGACAGGTCGTCGATGAGATCGTCGGCATGCTCAAGGCCGATCGACAGCCGGATCAAATTGTCGCCGATCCCCGCCACGCGTCGCTCGTCCGCACCCATGTTGACGTCCTCCCGGTTTTTTCATCCAGTTTGAGTGAGAGTTTTCCGGCCCTTT
>CAYMIU010000116.1:0-4810 GCA_964390515.1 uncultured Stakelama sp. | reverse complement strand
TGCCGAGGCTTAGGGTGTCATTTCGCCCTCAGCCGGATTCGACCCCAGATAGGCAGTGATCCCGGTTGCGCGGAAGGAATGGTTGCCGATCGCCGTGTCAATCCCCGCCGCGGCCGCGCGCCGGCGCACCATCTGATAGGCGCTGGCCTGGGGCAGGGGGGTCTGACTGAGCTGCCCGGTGCCGCGCCCGATGGTGCGGAACAGCGGCGCGCGCCGGTCAGCGGGGCGATCCCCCGTCAGCCCGCAGCCATCGATATAGGCGTGGAGATAGTCTTCGAGATTATGGTGGCAGGGCATTTCGTGCCGCTTGCCGCCCTTCTCATGCAGCCGCACCCACAAGCGCCGGTTCTGCACAAAGACATCGTCGACCCGCATGGCCAGCGCCGCGCCGATCCGCGCGAACGAATAGACCATGAGGCCGATCAGCGCCCGGTCGCGAAGCCCGATCGGTGTGGACACGTCGATCGCGTCGATCAGCTGGCGCGCCTCGGCAGGATCGAGCACCGGCGTCTTGCCGCGCCGCACGCTATACGCCGGGCCACGCACCGACACGGCCGGGTTCTGCGCCACCACCTGCGCGCGCACCAGCCAGTCGAACAGATGGCGGATCCCGGCGAGCCGCTGCTTCACCGTCGGCACCGAAACGTGGCGGCCGAGCTCCTCGATCCAGGCGGCGACGTGCAGCGGCTGGATCTGGGGTAGGGCGGTGACCCCGCGCTCGGCGCACCAGCCGAGGAAATCGGCCACGCCGCGGGCATAAGCGCGGCGGGTGTGCGGATTGCGGATCGTGGCGGCGAAAAACTCAAGGAAGTGGCGCTGCGCCTCCGGCCCCGTCGCCACCACGATCGGCGGGAGCGCCAGGCCCGGGAGAAGCGAGGGGGCGGGGGAGCGCGCGCCACGGGACGCGGCGGAAGAAAGGCTCGCGAGCATGATACCGATCCTAGCAGCGCGGAACGGCACGTGAATCCCCCCGGAGTGCTGACGGGGCAATTAACCCAGCGAGGCTCGGGTTTGGATATGTCGATCTGTGCACGTGTCGACGTGCCGACATAATGGCAGCGGTCCCGAGAGAGCCGCGCAGGACCCGGCAGGCGCGCCGACCTGCTTGGCGCCAGCCGGAGGGTCAGCCCCGGTCATGCAACCAACTCAGCAGTACGTGGTTCATGCCCTGCGCGTTTCGCTTGATGGCGAAGGATGCCGTGCGCCTGATGAGGAGGACCTACATGATCACCAAGTTTCTGACAGCTGCTGCAGCAACTGCCATGGTCGCCGCCCCCGTGGCTGCGTCGGCAGCCCCCGCTGCGCCTACCAGCGCTGCCTCCAGCCTGTCGCTCGGCAACTCGACCCGCGCGTCCGCTCCGACGACCGGCACCAACAAGGCAGCAGGCGGCAGCGGCATCGCAATCGCACTGGGCGCCCTGCTGGCCGGCGGCATCATCTATGCCATCGTCGACGGCGCCGACGACAACGATTCCGACAGCAACTAAGCTGTCCCCGGCGCTCCTGCAAAGGGGCGCCGGACCGATACAGCGACCGCGGTCGTCCGAGACAACGTCCACTTCGAATACGGGATCTCCGTTGGTCGGCTTGGTCGGGAGCGGTCCTTCCTCTTAGTTGAGGCGGATGCAAAAACCCGGCTGCCTTCCGATCCCGCCCGGCCTGACTACCTCGCGCTATCAGGGCGGTGATCAGAACAAGATGGGCAGGTCGGTTGATCGTAAAGGGTCATAGGCTCACGTGCTGGCAGCATACACAACTGATCTTTTGCCAGTGTCAAAACCGAGCGGTTATGACACCGCAAACATGACGCTGTTCCTAATACCCCGAATCCCGGACGTGCGTTCCTGAAACCCCGAGTCTCCGGTCTCGGTGTCTAAAACTCCGAATCTCCGGCCTCGGTGTCTAAAACCCCGAATCTCTGGCCCGGTGTCTAAAACCCCGAATTTCACCTCTCCGTAGGTGAAACCCCGAACCTGAATCTGCACCCCTTGGATCAGCGCTGGCTGCATTTCAGGTTGATCGCGCCCATCGCGAGCTGAGAGGGTGAACCGCCTTCACGCGCAATTTCCTCGTCCAAGCAACGCTGCCGCGGCGAGCGGGTATCCGTCGGCTGCTCTTCCACGACATAGGCGGTGTGGCCTTCCGGCGTAACGACGGCACGCACCTGGGGCCTTTTCGTGCGAGTGCTCCCCGGCTGCGCCGGCACGACGTAAACGGTGCCATATTCCGGCGTGGTGACAGTGCGTACCTGAGGCTTGGCCTTGTCCTGCCCATCCGACGACCGCGCGGCGAGGGGCGAGGCCACGCCGATCGCGAGCGTCGCTGCTACCGCAGTCAGGAACAGTGATCCTTTGCGCGCCATAGCAGCCGATATAGGCTCGAACGAACTGCTTTCGAGTTAATAGGAGCAATCCGCTTTCTCCCCAGTCGATAGGGCGAAGGCCGCAGTTTCGCCTCATCTCGTTCCAGGTATCTGCCGCTTCTGGCGCTGCTCAAGCCACATGGTGAAGGCTCCTTGCGTGCAAACATCCAGTGGCTCGTACATGCCCGCATCAACCTGCCTCAGAAGCATGGGACCGGTACGACCGCCCTTCCTGGCGAGATTGATCTCGCAGGAGTTCATCTTCCGGCCGCAATAGCCGCCGGTGCTCTCGATCGGGCTCTCGTGGATGCGAATTGGTCCGGAAACGCGGCCCTTCATGATCCGCACAACGCGAGCGGCCCGGCTCTGCTCAATCTTGCGCCCTGGTCTGAACCACCATCGCGCGCGTCCATCCGATCTGCACCAGAGACGAGGAAGAGCGGGGTCCACAGCACGCTCGATCACCAACTCGGCCGCAATGTCCGCCTTGGCAAGCGCCGCCCGCCCGGCGGCTTCTACATTGTCCGGTGCGATGCATGAGCACGCCATAGCTGGCGTGGACATGCTGACGGCCGCGACAACGAAGACGGCTCCTATAACCCGGTTCAGCCATGATATCGTCATGACAACAAGGACAGCCGCACCAAGCCAACCGCGGCGAGGATCAAGCCGACGACGCCTATCACCCACGTTCGTATGGCGAGCTGCCGTTCAAGCCCTTTGGCTGCTTCCTGAACCTTCATCGCCTCTCCTGCCGCTTGCTCTGTTCACTGGAGCTGACCTCGACAGTGCATCGAACCGCCGCGCGTTCCCGATCCGCGCGCTTCCGGCACGCCTCCAACGCTTCACGGTTGGCGGCAACGATCCGCCCCCCCGCCGCCAGCGCAGCGAACGCACCGGGAGAAGCGGCCTGCATCATGCGCTGCCCGCCTTCCCACATCGGCATGGCGAGCGTGCGCGCCGCCATCTTCTCCGGCCATTGCCAGCTCGCCGGCACGGCGCGCGCGACGATCCCGGCAAACGCCGCCCACAGCACCATGCCGAGAACCACCCCGCCGATCGCAGTCCACATCACCCATCGGTTCTGCTCGCCGCCGCGCCGCGCCGATGCGACGACGCCCTGAAGCATCCGGGTCGCATCCTTCAGCTCGGCGGCTGCGGTCGCGATCGTCCGCCGGTCCTCGGAGCGGGCATCGGCACCAGCAGCCACGATCCGGTCAATGACATGGCGCGGGCTCGCTCCATCCTTGGCCGCCGCCACCAGCGCGTCGGCGCGCTGCAAGGTGGCGTCGATCTTCTGCACCATGCCTGCCAGCGTCTCGCTGTAATCGGGCTGCTCAGGGGAGTCGGCACGCTCGACCGCCATCCGCTCGACGGCGCGGCGCAGCAGCGCCAGCTCGCCCTCCACCCTTGCAAAGGCTTCCTGGGCTGTTTCGGGTTCGCGCTCGTCCTCGTTCATCCTGTCTCCCTGACGCACCCCAAAGCACGCCTCCTATCGGCCTAATCCCCGATCGCGCTCGCGGCCTGGCTCCAGCGATCTCGCCAGCGCGTCACCGATGGTGCGGCCCTTCTCCAGTTTCAGCTCCAGTTCGGGCGCACGGCGGCGCAGCGCGGATTCGAGCTGCGGATCGCGCCCGATCGCGCCGGCGGCCTTGGCCATTGTCCCGCGCAGCCGCTCGGCTCCGGCACGATCGCCCGCCTGCTCAAGACGGCTGCGCTCCTGTCGTGCTTGCTTCCAGCGTTCCACGAAGCGGCCCGCGCGCGCCTCCGGGTCGAGCCGCACGCGCTGCTCCTCGGCCATCGCCCGCGCCGCTCCGCCACTGTTGCCGCCAGCGGCCTGCTCGATGAGCTTCGGATCGCGCCGAAGCGCGGAAGCAAGGTCGCGCGCGGCATGGGGCCGGTTCGCGTCCAGCGCCTCCCCGGCCTTGCGCAACGCACTCTCCTGATGCGCCAGCACCGGCAGCCCCTTGGCACGCATCCGGCCTATATCGGCCGTGGCGCGCGCATAGCGTTCGATCGCCTTCGCCTGGTCGGGCTTGCCCCCGATCGCCGGCTCCCGTTCAGGCGCGGATGCCTTCTCCGGCGCCGGCCTGGGCCGGAAGCCATCGAACATGCCACGCGTCTTGTCGCGGACCTTTTCGACCACCTGACGCGCGAGTTCCGGAAACCGGATCTCGCGCCGCTCGGCAAACGCGCGTGCCCGGTCATTGTCGGACGGCGCGGCATAGTCGCCAGCCATGTCCTTGGCGCGGTCGCGCGACAGGACACGGGCGAGCTGACGCTGATCGGTGAAGTCATCGCGCCCATAATGGAGCGACACCCCATCGCGATGCCGCGACAAAGCGACATAGGCTCCGTGCCGGTCCATCCCCGGCGTCGCCAGCACATGCGCCCGATCGACGGTCACGCCCTGCGATTTGTGGATGGTGGCGGCATAGCCGTGATCGA
>CAYMIU010000115.1:0-4855 GCA_964390515.1 uncultured Stakelama sp. | reverse complement strand
CTGGCCGTCAAGCTAACCCACTGATACCACTCAACTTAGTTTCGGATCGGGCTCTTAGAGAAGGCGTGCGCCCCGGCGACGCGCCCGCCATAGGTTTGAGACGAAAGTCGAAAGCTCTGCACCGCTGCCTCGGCCTGATCGACCAGATAGGCAAAGCCGGTGAGCGTTCCGACCGGCGTCGCATAGCTCAGATTGGCGAGCACATTGTTGCCCGAGATCGCTTGCTGACGCGCTCCGACCCCGTCCACGCCCCAGATCGTCCGGACGCTCCAAACGTAGCTGATATCGGCCTTGAGGTGCGGGGTCGCGGTGAACTCGGCCCGCACCGCATCGAAGCTCTGCCCGTTGTTGCGGAAATTGACCGGTCCGACGAAGCGTTCGTCGTCGAGCGCGATCTTCTGGCGGCCTGCGGTGATCGCCAGCCCCTTGGTCGCATAGCGGACTTGGGCCCGGTAAAGCGCGATGTCTTCCGGATCCGCGACAAGCGGACGTGTAGGATCGGGATGCAGGCCGTCGAAATAGTGATCGACGGCCGCAAGATTGCCCTGCGCCTCGACGATGGTCGAGAAGTGGCCCGACCTCGCCTCCACGCCGGCCCGGACGCGGACCGTCACCGCGTCGGCGTTCTTCGTGATCCCATCCTGATCGACCGTTTCGTAGCGCGTCCGCGCGTCAACGAGCGGTTTCAGCGTGATCGACTGGGCACAGGCCGGCCCAGCGGCGACCAGCCCGGTCGCCAGCAGCAGATATTTCATGTGAAAGCCCCCGCTTTTGAATGGTGGGCGGCTTGGATGCCGCCCACCGAGTAGATCACTCAGATGCGAACGCCCTCGGCAGCACCCCAGGAAGCACGCCACTTGCCCTTGACAAAAGCCAGCCCGACGAATGCCAGCGCTGCCAGGCCAGCGAAGATCAGGAAGCCGGACGAAAAGCTACCGGTTAGCTGCTTGGCAATGCCGAGCGAGGATGCGAGATAGAAGCCACCGATACCCCCGGCAAACCCGACCAGGCCGGTCATGACCCCGATCTCCTTGGAGAAACGCTGCGGCACGAGCTGGAAGACCGAACCGTTGCCGACACCGAGCGCCAGCATGGCGAGCACAAACAGCGCCAGCGCGCTTTCCACGGTCGGCGCCATGCTGACGCCAGCCAACGCGACCGCCGCCGCCACGAAGACGAAGCTGAGCGCCTTGCATCCACCGATCGCATCCGCAAGCGCGCCTCCCATCGGTCGCACCAGCGAACCGGCGAAGACGCACCCAGCCGTGCAATAGCCCGCGGTGATCGGCGTGAGGCCGAAGCGATCGGTAAAGTAGATGGGCAGGCTGGCAGCGAGGCCGACGAAACCGCCGAACGTCACGCTATAGAACGCCATCAACCACCACGCGTCCGCCGTCTTCAACGGTTCCAAGTACGCAGCGAGCGACTTGGGCACAGGCTGACCCGGAGCATCCTTCGCCATGACCATGTAGAGGACGAACACGATGGCGAGCGGAATGCAGGAAAGCCCCAACACCGCATTCCAGCCGAACATCTTGGCGAGCACGGGGGCGAAGAGTGCAGCAAGCACGGTGCCCGAATTGCCCATTCCGGCGACACCCATCGCCTTGCCCTGATGCTCTGGCGGATACCAGCGACTGGCGAGCGGCAGCGCGATCGCGAAGCTCGCGCCGGCAAAGCCGAGGATGATGCCGAGCACGATCGTCGCGCCGAAGCTGTTGACCCCCATCAGATATGCCAAGAGGAGGCCGGCGATTACGATGATCTGGCTGATCGCACCGGAGCGCTTGGGTCCGATCCGGTCGACCAGCAGACCGTTGACGACGCGCAGGATCGCGCCGGCAAGCGTCGGCGTTGCGACCATGAACCCCTTTTCGGCAGGAGTCAGCGCCAGCGACGCCGAGATCGCAGGCGCCAGTGGGCCGAGGATCACCCACACCATAAAGGCGAGATCGAAATACAGGAATGCGGCGATGAGAGTCGGCTTATGGCCGCTGCTCCAGAACCCGCCGGCCGACGTCGTGTCTGTGTCCTTCCAAACGGCAGTAGCCATCGGAATCCTCCAAAGGATAAGGGTGAGCCCAAAGCGAAAAGCCACCGCCGACCACCTGACGAGACAGGTGGTCGAGCAGCGGCTTTGCTGATTTGATGGGGAGGGGGCGGCGCCGGCGCTGGCACGTTCCCCGCTGGACGCGCAGCATCGCGCGTTAAGTGGTAAGGTGACTTAGTTCGGTCTTCTTCGCAAGCGCAAAAGATCAGCTTGTAGGCGGCTTCCTGGTAGCGAGGGCAAGATACCCATCAATGTCCGCCGGATCGAACACGGCGCCATCAAAGAACCTGTCGGGACCGAGGGTGAGAGCACCCTTGGATGAGCCGACCGGGAGCGAAACGCCGATCGAGCCCTCCACCTTCATGCTCGCACCCGGCATCGGCTCTCCCGTACCGGCCAGAGCGCGCCGGTAGACGTCGGATCGGAAGACGTCGGCCGCTTGGCGCTCGGCCTCCGGGCTGGCATCCGTCAGTCCCCAGCGAACGAACTGCGAGTAGATCCAGAGCGCTTGGCTCCGCCAGGGAAAGCCGGCCGCCTCGCGGTGGAAGATCATCGCGTCCGGCATGCTCAGCGGCGCTTCCCCTCGCCTCGGCACGATCTGGCCGCTTATCGCCGGGAGTATCAACTCCGCGGGCTGACCAAGATAATCGTCACGCGCCAGCAGGTCGGCGAGCACAACATGGTTGGAGGGATCATCGCACCAGGCAGCGGCTCGCGACAGGGCGACGATCAGGCGATCGACGGTATCGGCGTTGCCCGCCAGCCAGTCCTCCCGAAACGCGAGCACTTTCTCGACCCCCCTCTGCCAGATGCGGGGCCCCAGCGTCACCAGTTCGGCTAATCCTTCCGAGATCGCCACGCTTCCCCACGGCTCGCCGGCGATGAAGCCGTCGATCTCGCCCGAGCGCATCGCCTCCACCATCAGGGAGGGCGGAAGCACTCGGAGCGTCACGTCCCGATCGGGATCGATGCCGGCGAAGCCCAACCAATAGCGCAGCATCAACGCATGGCTGGAGAAGCGATGAACGATGCCGATCACGGGCTTGCGGCTGTGCAGCCCGATCGCCGCGGCGAAGTCATGCGCCGTTGCGACCGGATCCGCCACCCGCACTGCGATATCCTGATCGAGCGCGGCGGAGAAGCTCGGCGACATGACCAGCGTGTTGCCGTTCACGTTGAGCTTGAACGGCGCGGCAATCGCGGCCGGGTGCTGGCTGAGCCCGAGCGTAACGGCGAGCGCGAGCGGCGCCAGCATTTGCGCCGCCTGGACCTGCCCGAAGACCAGGCGATCCCGAACCGTTGCCCAAGATTCCGCGCGAACCAAGTTCAGTTCAATCTCGTGCTCCCGCGCGAATCCCCTCTCACGCGCGGCGACCAGCACGGCGCTGTCAGTCAGCGGCAAAAAAGCGATAGAGACGGGCGTCACAGGCCTGGGCCCAGCAAGCTGCTGGCGGTGATCAGCGCCTCGGCCACGTCGACGATCCGGCGCCCTTGATTCATTGCGGTGGTGCGCAGCAGCGCATAGGCGTCCGGTTCTGAAAGGCTGCGGCTGCTCATAAGAATCGTCTTCGCCTTGTCGATGGTGCGCCGGTCGGCCAGCGCAGTCCTCGCCTCATCCAGCTCGCTCTGCATCCGCGCGAACGCGTTGAATCGCCGGATGGCGAGATCAAGGATCGGCTTAACGCGTTCCTTGCGCAAGCCATCGACGACGTAAGCGGAGACTCCAGCGTCGATCGCGGCGCCGATCATCACGTCGTCCGAGCTGTCCACGAACATAGCGATCGGCTTGGCCAGTGCGCGGCTGACTGCCAGCATTTCCTCAAGCGTATCGCGGCTGGGGTTACCGAGGTCCATCAGCACAACGTCTGGCGCCATCCGCTCGAGCCGAGCCACGAACCCACCACGCGGAGCGACGAGCTGAATATCGTCATAGCCAGCTTCGCGGAGGCCCTCCTCGAGCACCGTCGCGCGCAGGCCGCTGTCATCGATGATCACGATTCGCAAACCACCTGTGCTCCTTCCTCGGAAAACAGGCTCTATGCTGCAACTGCGAACGTCAACAGGGATGATTTGATGGCGAAGGCCAGCGGCTCGATCGGCCCGGCTCGGGGCACACCCGCGCTTACAACAAACCAGCCTTCCCACCCTGACGTGCGTCATTGATGTTCTCGAACCAACACGGCAGGACGCCATCGTCATTGCTGCTCACGGTAGAAAGCTTGAGAAAATGTTTCCGCTTCTCGCCACGCCAAGACCAGCCGACGCTGCGGGTTGCGACCGAAGCCGTAGAGTGTAGGGCGTGCCGATAGGATAGCCCGTTGTTTCACGCCAAGCCGACATCCACACGTGAGAACGCAGGTTTGGCTTTGCAATAACCATTTCTTCGTCGGCAGCGTCTGGCGTGGAAGCGACCCACCGCCCGTTGAGATGAGCCGCCCCAGGGTCAGATTTCGGTTCGTTCAGCGAGGACGAGGGCATCCTCGATGTCCACGCCGAGGTACCTAACAGTGTTCTCGATCTTCGTGTGGCCCAGCAGGATCTGGATCGCCCGAAGGTTCCCGGTGGCCTTGTAGATCATCGACGCTTTCGTGCGGCGAAGCGAGTGCGTCCCGTACTCAGCCCGGCGAAGTCCGACCGCATCTACCCACTCGTCTACGAGCCGGGCATACTGCCTCGTGCTGAGATGGCCCGCATGATCAACGCGGCTCGGAAAAGCGTAGTCGTGGACGGTACCACCGCGACGTTCGAGCCATGTGTGGACGGCCCCCGCGGTGCAACAGGTTTTTGAGGGTCGATTAGCACCGG
>CAYMIU010000114.1:0-5061 GCA_964390515.1 uncultured Stakelama sp. | reverse complement strand
GGGCGTCCTCGAAAGAGGCGTCTCGCGTCTACCCTACCGAGACGCCGGCACGGTGACTCGGTCGGCGCGGCAGGCGCCGATAGAGCCGTGCCCGGCAGGGTCGCGCCCGATCAGGGTTTGTTGTCGTGTCCCTGGCTTCCTACCTTAAGCCTACAACAGAGATCAGGGATGGACCGGTGAGCGACGACTTCTTCGACAAAATCGATGCCAAGCTGGGCGAGCAGAAAACGGTCAAGGTCGCGAAGGACAATGCGTCTGATGCTAACCGCGCCTTCGTGAAGAAGGTCATCCCGCAGCTTGTCACGATCGCGGAAAGCTATGCGGAGAAGTGCCGTGCCAGGGGAATGACCGCGAACGTCAGCCATTCCGATTTTTCCGTGACCTTCGAGCTTCGCTATAAAGGCGGGCAGAAGCGGACGGTGGTTGGTGGCCCCGAGCATGAAATGAGCAACAAGCTGGCATTCACGTCGCATTGGCCGAACGACGACGGCAAGCGGTACAAGTCGATGCCGATGGATTGGTTCGACGAGGCTCGTTGGTCGGACGATCGCTACGAGGCCGAGTTGAAGAAGGCGATCGAGGATTTCGTGTTCTACGCTGACCGGTTTGGCGGGATCTGAGGAGCGCGTGATGGCCGATCGACGGATGGAGCTGCATTTCGCGTTGAGTGGGTCGGTGATCTTCACCACCGACGCTGTGTCGGTGCCGGAAGTGGGCTCGCGCCAGGTCTTCCGCACCCAAGGTTACAAGAAGGGGATCGAGGCCGGCACGCTGGTTGTCGCGATCGTGTCGGGCGAGTCCGAAAACGAATACGACTATTCGCAAGCGGGCAAGGTCATCGTCAGGATCGACGTCAATCCGGTTTCGCCGGTCAACGACGACCTGCCCGACTAGCGCAGCTATTCCTCGGTAAGTTTGCTCCGGCGCTCGATGGCTATGTCCGTCTCGCCGGCGCGATACCGCGCCAGCGCCTCGGCCCGGGCTTCCTCGGCCGCGGCCTCGAGCTGGACGATCTGCGCCGGTGTCAGTGTCGCGTCCTTGCCGCACGACGCGCAGCGTCGCGGCACGCGCACCTGATCGAAGGCGATCTCGACCCGCGTCCCGCAGTCGCAGGTCAGGCCGATCGGCTGAAAGGTAATCGACGGCTCGGCAGGGGTGATCGGTGCGGGTTCCGGCAACGGAACCGACGCCGGTGCTGGCGCCGGCACCGGCACCGGCACCGGCACTGGCGCGACGATCCGTTCGATCAGGGTGATGTGGGCCTTGCCGACCTTCTTGCCTTCGTTGCGCCCGCGATGGTCGTGATAGAGGCGGCTGATCTTCAGCTCGGTTTCACTGTTCGCGCCGATATGGACGGCATCGATCTTCGCCCGGCGAAAGGTCGCCAGCGCGGTGGCGAGCGCATCTTGCGCGCTGCCCGTGACGATCTTCTCGGCATGTACGTTCCCGCTCTGCCGGTAGATCGTGACACGGAAGATGCCGAAGGCGGCGAGCGCCACCTTGCCGGGCAGTTGGTCCAGGTGAAGGGTCCGGTCGTCGTTGGGATCATCAAGGCGACGATGGCTTTCGCTCATCGCCCACCAGCTCACCAGCAGCAGGCCCACGATCAACGGGCCAAAGATGATCCACTCGATTGTCTTGGCGTCCATCGGCTCCCCCGGCGGGCAGCCTACAGCCGTGTTCCGGATGCAACCACTAGGTTGGCACCTCAAGCGCCGCTGGCCCGCTCAGCGGGGCAGCGGCGCGCGATCCATGGCCCACAACTGCCGGCCCCCTCCGGGGCCGGTGTCGTCGGACTGGGTCATGCCGCCTCCTCAAGCTCTGGGGCGGTGTCGATAGCCATGCGGCTCAAGAGCCAATCGGCTGCGGCCTGGGCCTGCGTCGCTGCGGTGAAGATGCAGCGCTTGTCGTTGCGCAGCGCCTGTAGCCAGCTCGCCAGATAGGCGGCGTGATCCTCGCGGTCGTGGAGCTTGATACCGATCGCGCCGCTGACGAACGCTGCGCCGAGTTCCGCCACCAGTTCCTCGCGGGCGTAATCCTCGCGCTTCGTGGAGATGAGGGAGGGACGGGCGAGCCGGTCGACATGGCCGGTTGCGTGGCAAAGCTCATGCGCGAGCGTCGAATAATAATCGTCGCCGGTGTGGAAGTCGGCAAACTCGGGCATGACGACGTGATCGCCGCTGGGTTGGTAGTAGGGCTGCGAGCCGTGATGCCGCACGGTGACGGGCACGCGGGAAAAGAGGGCGTCCAGTTCGGCGTCGCGCGCGTCGGGATTGGTCGCGGTGATGATCGGTGCAGGGGCTGGATACTTGGCCTCGATGCCGTCGATCTGCTCGGCATTGAAGACGGTGTAACGCTTCAGGAACGCCACCTGACGCTTGCCATCCTCGCCGGTGCCGCCACGCTCGCCCTTATCGTCCACCTCGATCTTGTTGGCATAGACAACGGTCGAACCCTTCTCGCCTTTGCGGACGCAGCCGCCCAGCGCGAGGGCCTGCTTGAACGTCAGCCAGTGGGGCGAGGCATAGCCCTTCGTCATCGCCACCACCCACAGGGTCAGGACGTTGATCCCGCGATAGGGCACGCCGGTTGAGCGAAGCGGTATGTTGGGGGCGGTGCTGCCGTTCCACGATTTCGACCAAGGCCGGGTGCTCGCCTCGAGAAAGGCGATCATCTGGTCGGTGATCTCCTGATAAACGTCGGCCCGGTTGTCGGTGATCCGTCCCATGTCACTTCTTCCTTTCCTTCGAGGCTGAAAGCCGGTCGCAACAGCAACCGGCTCTGCCTTTCCGGCGAGGAACGGGATGGGGAGGGAGGGCGAGAATCTGGTCCCTGGCGCGGGCGAGCCGCCCTAGTGCGGCCGACGCCTACAAGGTGTCGGGTGCCGCGCTTGGCGGATTACACGGGGGGCCTGATTGTCGTTCGGGAACGAAAGGGCAGCCGCCCTTGGTGTTCCCCCGCGCTGGCGGGCCTCCGGGGGAGGGCTGCGGCGCCGACAACTCCTGCCCGCGCCTGGGGCGTGTCAGTATGGTGTGTCACATGGCACACCCTTGGCAGCGTGCCGAAGATCAGCGATCTTCCTGGAGAACGGGCGATGATGCCCCACAAGGGCCATGCCGCATGACCAGCATCCGCATCCTCCATCGCGATCCCGCAGGCAAAATCTTCGATGGCGGGGTAGAGTTCGGCCTGGAGCAGTTTGCGGGTCAGGTGCCGGTGGTCGGCGATACGATCCTCGATCCCGGCGTCCTACAAGGTCAGGATCGCCACCTGCCGCAGAACCGGTCGATCTGGACGGTGGTGGGACGGGTGTTCAACCCTCGCGATCGGGAGGACACGGTGGCACTGATTGTCGAGTCCCGCGACGGCAACCTAACCGACGAGGCGTTCGCCTAACTTTTCCGGGGGGAGGGGGAGGCCGTTGCGGCTCCCCCCTGCGGTTACTCGGTTGATACGCCATGGGTATGCCCTGAGCGATATCTACATGGACACTGGCTATACTTTGCAGGCCCCCTGTGGCTCCCGCCCCTGGCCTTGTAAGCCTCGCCCCGGGGAGCCGCTGTTGCCCAGCAGGGGCGGCGCTGAGGGCTCCCCCTCAAACTTGAATGCCTTCCGCGCGAGGGGCATATCCGCTGTGAGAAAGGAATAGCCCCATGGCGGCCAAGACGCAAACTGACAGCAGCTCCGATCTGCGAACGAACGAGAAGAAGTGGACCAAGCCGCTGATGGATGCGGGTTGGACCGCATTGCCAAGCGTTATTATCGAGAACCAGCGTCAGCTTGGTCTCGAACCGCTCGATCTCAACATCGTCGTATATCTGGCGAGCAAATGGTGGACGGCGGAGGGCAAACCTTACCCGTCCAAAAGCACGATGGCGCAAGCGATGAATGTTCACCCTCGCACCATCCAGAAGCACATCGCTGGTCTGGAAGCAGCCGGATATATCCGGCGCGAGGAGCGGCGGACCGATCAGGGCAGCCGGACCAACATCTACCACCTCGATGGCTTGATCGAGGCGGCCAAGCCGTTCGCGGATGAGAAGCTGGCAGAGATCAAGGAGAAGTCCGAGATCAAGAAGATCCGCCAGAACCGGAAGGGTGCTCCCAAGCTGCGCCTGGTGAAGGGCGATGACACATGAACGCCCACATTCAGGAGGCGCCACCCCGCGTGGCGCCGCGGCTCAAGGGTGCGCCGAAGATCCGCCAGCTTTTCTGGTGCGACTTTCCGCAGGATGCCCAGCTCCCCGAGTTTTGGAAGCGCCGGCCGGTCATCATCCTTTCCTACCGCAACACGCTGCATGGCGCGGTAACGGTCATCCCGTGCTCCACCCAGGCGCAGCCTGGCAATCAATGGGCCTTCCCGCTGCAAACGACGATCGACGGGCGCGCCGCGTTCGCAATCTGCGACAAGATGACGACGGTTGCGGTGAGCAGGCTCGTTCCCGACAAGGCAGGAATCGTTCGGATGCCGGAAGCCGAGTTCAACGATATGTTGAGCTTGGCGCTGTCATGGTTGCCCAAGCTCCCCGCGCTGCCCGAGCCGCCTGCTGCGGCCCCGGAGGCGTAGGGGGCTTCGGGGCTCCCTTAGATATAAGTTGAATCTTCATCGTTGGCATTCTACATGGGGGGCACTCGCGGCCTCCCCCTGTGGGAGTGTCCGTTTCCCGAGAGGGAACTAAACGGCCGGGGCCGCCCCAAAAGGGCGGCCCTTGGTTTATCTGCACCGGATGTACCCGTTATCTAGGACGCTACCGCGATCGTCGCGATCAGCGACAGAATGGCGATCACGATGCCGGCGACGGTCCAGGCATGTGCGCGGTTTAAAGCGCTCCAGCCGCCTTCGGTCAGACGGAAGACGGTCTGGGTTCGGGTAAAGAGAGGTCCGGACGGCAACTTCATGTTCGGCGTCAGATCGCCGGTCGGCATGCTGTCATGAAGCGGCTCAACCCACCCTCGCATATGGCAGGTCATCAGCGCCGCCTCTGTATCTTCGTCACGCTGTAGCGCGTGACGTGATGGGGTGGACGGCCCCTGCACCAGCGTAGCTGTGCAATGATGTGG
>CAYMIU010000113.1:2142-5070 GCA_964390515.1 uncultured Stakelama sp. | reverse complement strand
GCGCGAACCGGTGACGACGATGTCGCCGCTGCCGCCCTCCTGGGGTGGCGGGGGTGCGCCAGCGGGATCGGCTGGTTCCTCTGTGCCGGCCGTCACCAGTGCGACGGGCGCGGTCTGGGCGGGCGCGGTCTGGGTGGGCGCGGTTTGGGCGATCGCGGCTTCCGCGGCCAGCGCTGCGGTAACGGCGATCAGGCTGACGGCATATGGACGCAACCGCACGCTGCGCACATTGGCGCAAAATTCTGACATCGGAACGACCCCCCCTCTAGGCGTAGAAGGCCTCTGGACGCCCCCTCCCGACGTTTCTGTTCTGCGGTCTCCTGCGTCGTCCCAATGCCCGGCTGCTTGTTGCGCCAATCTCTCGGGTACCATCAGAACCTAACAGGCCGATGCCGCGGTTTCCCGGCTAAGATCGAACGATATGACGGGCGATACGCCGCTTTCCGGCGTCGGTCCGTCATCGTGCGCCGGAAAGCGGCGCGACTAGACCGCGTCGCCGCCCACAACCGACGGGGCGACCGAGCGAGTCGCCACCGCGCGCATCAGGAAGCTGGAGCGGATCCGCGCCACATGGGGCAGCGTCGACAATTCCTTGCGATAGACGCGGTCGTAATCGTCGAACGATTTTACGTGCACCATCATCACGAAATCGATGTCGCCCGAGACGAAGCTGCAGAAGGACATCGACGGGCAGGCAACGACCGCCTCCTCGAACTCCAGCAGCACCTTCTCGGCCTGGCTCGACAGTTCGATCTGCACGAGGACGCCGATGCTGTAGCCGAGCTGATCGAGATCGAGGTGCGCCGAATAGCCGCGCAGTAGCCCCCGCTCCTCAAGCTGCTTGCGCCGGCGGGCGGCAGCGGTGCTCGACAGATGAACGCGTTCCCCCAGCGCAACGTCGCTCACGCGGCCGTCGCGCACCAATTCGCGCAGGATACGCCGATCGACCGCGTCGATCGGTTCGAAGTCGGTTTCTGGCACAGAAAGGCTCCCCAGGTTCGATTTGCGCCGGATCCCCTCCTTTTTTGCACGAAGATTGCCGGAAACATGCGTAAGCGCCATGGTAAATTGCGGCATCGCAACATTGGGGGTTCAAGAAAACATGCGGGCATTGCTTCTGGCGGCGGCATCGTCGCTGATGATCGCGGGTGCCATCCAGCCCGGTATCAGCGCGGCGCAATCGCGCGGGGCGGCGGCGCAATCACGCGACGCGGCGGCGCCGCTCATGCCCGTGCGGGCCGACGCCGGGGATGCGCGCGTCCTCGTCACGCTGCCCGCGCCGGACGCCGACGGGGTGGCCGGGCGCTTCATCTACGCGACGACGCTCCGCACCGGGCTCGGTTCGGCGGACCTGCGCCTCGATCGCGGGATGGTCGGCCCGGAACAGCTGCTGGCCTTTCGCCGCTACGGCAAGAAGGTGGCGGTCGTGTTCGAGAACGCGAAGTTCCGCGCCACCGGCGACACGAAGGTCGCCGCCGGCGGGCGGGAGAGCTTCGCGTTCAGCGTCGCCGCCATGCTCGATGTCGTGGAAACCGGGCCGGGCGGCACGCTGACGGTGGACCTCTCCCCCTTCCTGACGCGCGATATCCTGGGCATCGCGGACACGCTGAACGGCAATGCCGGCAGCATGGGAGAGCGGCTGGGCGATCCGCGCGCCGGCAAGGGCTTTCGCCTGAACGGCGACCTAAGCCTCGTCGATCCGCGCTCGATCAAGGTGTTCCCGGACAATCTCGAGATCGACGCCGTGCAGACCTATGTCAGCGACACGCCGGGCCGCGACGTCAGCATGATCGCGCCCGAGCCGCGCCAGGCGAGCTTCGTCGTGCACCACAGCTTCATCCGCCTGCCCGAGCCGGGCTTCGTCGCGCGCACGTTCGACACGCGATCGGCAGCCGGCGGCAACGTCTATTACGATTACGGCACGCCGCTGGGCGATCCGGTGATGCAGCAGGTCGCCAACCGCTTCCGGCTGGAAAAGGTCGATCCCGCGGCGCCGCGGTCGCGCGTCAGGAAGCCGATCGTCTTCTACGTCGATCGCGCCGCGCCCGAGCCGATCCGCACCGCGCTGATGGAAGGCGTCAATTACTGGCGCAAGGCGTTCGATGACGCGGGGCTGATCGATGCGTTCCGCGCAGAGATCCTGCCCGCGGACGCCGACCCGATGGATGTGCGCTACAACATGGTCAACTGGTCGAACCGGCTGACGCGCGGCTGGTCCTATGGCGGGGGCATCACCGATCCGCGCACGGGCGAGATCATCAAGGGCAATGTCGTCATCGGCGCGCTGCGCGTGCGGCAGGACATGATCATCTTCGAAGGGCTGGTGGGCACCGCGGGCAATGGCAGTGGCGGCCCGCAGGATCCGGTGAAAGCCTCGCTCGATCGCATCCGCCAGCTCGGCGCACATGAAGTTGGCCATGCGATCGGCCTGATGCACAATTTCGCGGCCAGCACGCAGGATCGCAGCTCGGTGATGGATTATCCTGGCCCGCGGCTGAAGCTGACGGACGGCGCGATCGACCTGTCGGATGCCTATGCACCCGGTGGGGGCGCATGGGACAGTTTCACGATCGACTGGCTGTACAACGATCCCGCCGGCACGAACCCCGACACTGCGGCGATGGCGAAGGCGGCGGCAGCGCAGCAGCTGCGCTTCGTCACCGATGTCGACGGGCGTTCGGCCGATTCCCCCAACCCCTGGGGCAGCATGTGGGATGATGGCCCGGACCCGGTCGCGCACCTCGGCGAGATGCTGGCGATCCGCCGCGTCGCGCTCGACCGCTTCGGCCCGCAGGTGCTGCGCGCCGGCGAGCCGCTGTCGAACCTCAGGCGCAAGTTCGTGCCGGTCTGGCTGCTCCACCGCTATGCGGTGGACGCCGCCGGCAAGCTGATCGGCGGCATCGACTATCGCTACGCCGTAGCCGGCGA
>CAYMIU010000113.1:0-2132 GCA_964390515.1 uncultured Stakelama sp. | reverse complement strand
CGGTGCCCCGGCGGCGACGCCGGTGGCAGCGGCCACCCAGCTTGCGGCGATCGACGCGATGATCGGCACGCTCTCTGCGGCAGCGCTGACCGTCCCCGCCCCGCTCGTGATGCCGCTTTCCTCGGCGACCAACGCGCGGTCCGATCCGCAATATGCGCAGGAAGTGCTGCGGACGTCAGCGGGCGCGGCCTTCGATCCGCTGGTCGCCGCCGATGTCGCGGCGCAGGTGCCGCTCGATTCGTTGCTCGCACCGACCCGTGCGGCGCGGCTGGTGGAACAGCATCGGCGCGATCCCTCGCTTCCGGGCCTCGACCTTCTGCTCGATCGCCTCGAGGCCCGCGTGATCGCGCCGCGCAGCGATGCCGTCGCGCGCCGCATCGCGTGGCGGACGGTGATGACCATGGCGGCCACCGCGCGCGATCCGGCAGCCACGCCCGAAGTGGCGGCGATGGTGGGTGACCGGCTGCGCAAGCTCGGCACCGGGTTCCGCAAGGCGTCGGGCGCCGGCGAGGACGCGGCTTGGCAACGCCATCTCGGCGACTTGCTCGGCGACGAGGACAAGCTGAAGGCAGAACTCGGCAAGCGCCAGGCCAAGCCCCCGGTCCCGCCCGGCATGCCGATCGAGAGCGACTGGTTCGGGGACGATCTGCTCCCGCTGTAACGGTGCGCGCGGGCCGGCAGGTCATCGCCGCCGGCCCGCATTACCGGCTTAACTGGTCCTGCGACCGCTCGACCCGGGGGATTTGCAGGAACGCGGCGACGGGTTCGCCCCGAAGCCGCTATCGGCGCGTCAGGACGCCGCCGGAAGGCGGGCGATCACCTTGATCTCGAAGTCGAACCCCGCGAGCCAGTTTACGCCGACGGCGGTCCAGTTCGGATAGGGCGGCTCTCCGATCACCTCGTTGCGCACCTTCATGATCGCGTCGAACTGCGCTTCGGGATCGGTGTGAAAGGTGGTGACGTCGACCACGTCGGCGAATGTGCAGCCGGCGGCGTGAAGGACCGCATCGAGGTTGGCGAAGGCCCGCCGCACCTGATCCTCGAACACCGGTTCCGGTGAGCCATCGTCCCGGCTGCCGACCTGGCCGGAGACGAAGAGGAGATCGCCGGAGCGGATCGCGGCGGAATAGCGATGCTCGTCATACAAGGCATGCCGGTTGGCCGGGAAAACAGCGTCGCGCCTGGACAAGTCGAACGTCCTTTCATGTGCGTTGGAGAGCTGCCGATCTGGGGTGGCGTGCGCGGTTTCCTACCCTTGGGGAAGCCGCGGCGGGTGAAGGGATGCCTCGGTTCGATCAGTGCGCATGATCGGGGCACGGCAAGGCCGCCGCCCGCGCCGTCCTGCAACCCGCGCGGCTTTCGGGAGTATAACATGGGTTAGGCAGGGTCGGGGCCGATGAAGCACAGGCAGCGAATGCGACACAGTGAACAGCGCTGAGATCGCGGTCGCGATACCGGTGCGGAACGAGGCCCGGCGGCTCCCCAGGCTGCTCGAGGCGCTTGCGCGACAGACCGGGCCGGCGCGCTTCACGCTCGCCCTGTTCTTCGACAATTGCACCGACGACAGTGCGGCGATCGTCGAGCAACTCGCCCCCGCGCTCCCCTTCCCGATCGTCGCCGACCGCTGCGACGCAGGCGCCCCGCCGAACGCCGGTATTGCCCGCGGCCGCGCCATGGCGCTCGCGCTGTCGATCGCGCCCGGCGGCGTGCTGATGACGACCGACGCCGACAGCCGGCCGGCACCCGACTGGGTGACGGCGAACCTTGCCGGGCTCGCGCGGGCAGATATGGTCGCGGGGCGTATCCTTCATCGCGCGGGCAGCGCCGCGCCGCTGCAGGGGCGGCTGGAGGCGTATTTCGATCGTCTCCACGCCGTTCGACGCCAGCTTGATCCGGTGCCATGGGAAGCCGCAACGACGCATCATTGGACGAGCGCAGCCAGCATGGCGATGCGCAGCGCCGTCTATCGCTCGGCCGGCGGCTTTCCGCCGCTTGCCCATGGCGAGGACGGCGCGCTCGCCGATGCGGCGGCGCGGCTTGGCTTCACCCTGCGCCGTGATGCGGCCGTATGCGTATCCACTTCCGCACGGCGCATCGGGCGGGCGACCGGCGGCTTCGCCGCTCCCCTCGCC
>CAYMIU010000112.1:1479-5090 GCA_964390515.1 uncultured Stakelama sp. | reverse complement strand
ATGTGGATGACATCGCCGTTGCGCAGCACCGCGTCGCCGGACGTGTCGCCGCGCAGCAGCAGGTCATAAAGATCGAAGTCGGAGACGAGCGTCCCGCCGCGCTTCAGGCTGATCGAGCGGAAGCTCCCGCCTTCCGAAGGCCCGCCCGCCGCCAGCACCGCGTTCACCAGCGTCGCGACGCTGTTGACGGTGTACGCCCCCGGCGCCCGCGCGAAGCCGGTGACATAGACGGTAATACCGTGCAGCCGGCCCATGCCGACTTCCAGCGTAAAGCCGCGATACTGCCGCGCCACCGCGCGCGAGATCACGCCGCGCAGGTCGCCATAGCGCACGCCGCCAACCACCACCGCGCCCACCGCGGGCACGAAGATCCGCCCCTCGCGGTCCACGGTCAGCGACAGGTTCGATGCCTGCACCGATCCCGACAGGTCGAGGCGCAGCTGGTCGCCCGGGTTGATGCGATAGTCGGACGGCACCGCCGCCGTGCCCGGCAGCCCGAAGTCACGCGCGCCCGGCGTGACCAGTTCGCTACCGAAGCGGCGCAGCTGCTTGCCCGCGATGCTCGAGGCATAGGCCTCGAATTCGCTGGGCGCCGCGGGCGGCCGGGGCGCAGCCGGCGTGGCCGCACGCGGCTCGGGCTCGGCCGGCTCCGGACGAGCGTCGATCCGCGTAGGGGAAAAGGTGGCGAAGGTTGCAGGGGGCACGGCAACACCGGGCGCGGCGCGGGGGGCAGCGCCCACGCCCATGCCCGCCGGGCTCGCCCCGCCGATCGGCGAGGCAAGTTGCGCCGCCAACGGGGCAGCACACAGGACGAGCGACATGCCCGCCAGACGACCAGCGATGGTGATCATCATGCGGCAAGCGGCTCGTATCGATCGATGGCGGAAAGCGGCGCGGACAAGGCATGCATCGCCCGCCGCCATGCATCCTCGCTGGCAGCCGCGATCAGGCCGGCACGTCCGGATCCGGCGCGATAGGGCTCGCCATCCCAATGTGTCGCGCGTCCACCGGCCTCGGCCAGGAACAGGACGCCTGCGGCATGGTCCCACGGCAGGATGCGCTGGAACACCGCCAGCTGGTTCCGCCCGGTAACGAGCCGCGGATAGCTTTCCGCCGCGCAACGCGGGATCGGCTCCAGCGCGAACACCCGCGCGGCCGAACGCTCCACGCGCATCCGGTCGCTCGCGGCCATGAACTGGGTCGCCAGCGCCGCCACCGGCCGCCGCCGTTCGTCATGCGGGGCGATGCGTGCGGGCCGATCGTCGATCCACGCCCCAAGCCCGCGCTCGGCATGGCACATCCGGCCGGACAACGGATCCAGCATCCAGGATGCGACGGGCTCGCCATCGGCAACCAGCGCGATCATCATGCCGAACGCGCCTTCGCCACGTGCGAAATTCGCCGTTCCGTCCAGCGGATCGATCAGCCAGACAAGGCCGCGGCCGATGCCGTCCAGCAGGCGCGGGTCATCGGCGCAGGCTTCCTCGCCGACGATGCGCGCATCGCCTTCCAGCCGCGCCAGCCCCTCGCGCAGCCGAAGCTCCGCCTCGCGATCGACCGCCGTGACGATCTCGCCCGGGCTCTTCTCGGCGATGTCCGCCGCGCCCAGCAGGCGATAGCGTGACAGCACCACCTCCTGCGCCACGCGGCGCATCAGCGCGGCAACCTCTCGCGACAGGCCCATGGCTCAGGCCGCCACCAGCTGCGGCTTGGCGCCACGCGAACGGCGCTCCGCCATCATCGCGATGCGCGCGGCATCCTCTTCCGCGATCGCGCGATAATGATCGCGCTTGTTCTCCAGCCAGGCGAGCTCGAACGCGACGGCATGAGCGATGCCCGCCTCGAACTCGGCCGTCTCCGCCGCCGCGCCGTCGAACACCACCTTGCGCGTCTCGAACCGGTCGAGGCGGATCGCCCGCATCTCGCGCAGCGGCGCCGCCGCTTCCGCCGATACCGATCCGCCGACGACCAGGTCGATGTCGTGCTGCCGGCACGCCTCGGCCGTTCGCAGCACCGCATCGGTGATCGCCCGCTCGTTCACCGCGCCGCGCGGCAGCCGCTGGGAAAGCGTGAAGTCAACCCGGCCGAACACCACGCCGTCCAGCCGCTCGGCGGCCAGCGGCAGCAGCGCGTCCAGCGCCTCGAGCGCGGTCACCGTCTCCAGGTTGAACAGGAAGTCGGTGTCGTGCGTACCGGCGCCATATACCTTGTCGCGCGCATCGGCGAACTTGGAGAGCGCATAGGGCGTCTCGATCATCGGCGCGATGATGTAATCGGTGCCATAGAGGCGCGAGGCGTGAAGGTCGGAGATCGCCTCGCACCCGCCGATCTTCAGCGCCATTTTCAGGTCCGCCCGGCGCGCCAGGTCCAGCAGCCGCAGCAGTTCGTCCGGGCGCGTTCCTTCCGCCTCGAACTCGGCTTTCACGGCGACGACGCCATAATGGTCGCGGCCCTTCTTCAGCATGTCGAGCATGGCGGCTTCGGTTCGGTTCATGTCCATCCCTCCCGGTGGCGATTGCTGGGGTTTCGCTGGGGAAGACGCGGCCGGCGGCGGCGACCCGCAACGAAATTTGCGCTGCGGGTCGGGGCCCGCGGTTCCGTCCCGCCGGCATGAAGATGATCGCCCTGATCGCCCCGGCGTTCCTAGCCCTCGCCCTGCCCGGCGCGCTGCTCGCCAATCCGGCGCGGCTGTCGTCGGGCTTCGGTATCCGCATCGATCCGCTGCACGGTGCGCGCGCGGTGCATCGCGGGATCGATCTTGCCGCCCATGTCGGAACGCCGGTGCTCGCCGCCGCCACCGGCGTCGTGCGTGTCGCCGCGCGGCGCGGCAGCTACGGGCTCCTCGTCGAGCTCGAACATCCCGATCGCAGCACGACGCGCTACGCCCATCTGTCGCGAATCCTCGTCCGCCCCGATCAGGAAGTGCGCCAGGGCCAGCCAATCGGCGAGATCGGCAGCACTGGCCGCGCCACCGGCAGCCACCTCCATTTCGAATATCGCGTCGCCGGCACCGCGATCGATCCGCTGCCGTATTTCGGCGCCGCACCGCCAGCCGCCGGATCTCCGGCCACAGAAGCGCCTGAACAGCAGCACCGCTCGCGCTTTGCCGAGGCGAGCGATGGCGGCTCGGCCCCGCTCGCTCGCCTCCCCGGCGGGCGGGACGCGCGGGCGATCCTGAACCAATGAGCGCGCTCGCTTGGCCCGCGCCGCGGCCGGACCGGCCACCAGCGAAACCGCACGGGGTCTTGGCAATTGCGCCATTGGGTGCTTTCCCACGCGCGATGAGTCCGGATCCCGATCTTGGCGGCCTTGCCCGCGTCCTGGTGGACGAGCGCCCCCGGCTGCTCCGGTTCCTCGCCGCGCGCGGTGCCGGCGACGAGGCGGAGGATGTGCTGCAGGATCTCTGGCAGCGGCTGGTCGGCGCGCCCCAGCAGCCGATCGCCGATCCGGTATCGTATCTGTTTCGCGCCGCCGAGAACGTCATGCGCGATCGCCGGCGCAGCGCCGTCAGCCGCGCGCGGCGGCAGCAGGACTGGCACGACGCCAGCGTCTCGCCGGAGGAGCCGGCGGTCGGTGAGCGGGCGCTGATCGCGCGCGAGCGGCTCCCCCCC
>CAYMIU010000112.1:224-1469 GCA_964390515.1 uncultured Stakelama sp. | reverse complement strand
GCCGCCGATGCCGCCCTCGCCGAACAGGGCCCGCGCGTCAGCCAGGTGTTCCGCCGCTTCCGGCTCGACGGCGTCAGCCAGGCGGAGATCGCGCGCGAGATGGGCGTCAGCCTCAGCTCGATCGAAAAGGATTTGCAGAAGGCCTATCGCGCCCTGGCCCGGCTGAAGGCGAAGTTCGATGCGGAATAGGCGGCGCGGCTCCGTCTCGATGGAGAAATGGGCATGAACGGCAAGTCCGAAGACGCGCTGCGCGAGGAAGGTCGCCTCTGGGCGATCCGCCTGCGCGCGCCCGACTTCGCCGATTGGGATGGCTTTACCACCTGGCTCGAGGCCGATCCCGCGCACAACGCCGCCTATGAGGCCGCGCTGGACGAGATGGACGCCGCGGACGCCCTGTTCGACGCACCCCCCGAGCCTGCCGCCAAGCCGAAGCCCGCCTGGTCGCCCGCACCGGCTGAAACGCCCGCCGCCCCCGTCCAGCCGCATCGTCGCTCCGGCGCCTGGCGCATGCCGGCGGTGGCCGCGGCAGCGGTGGTGGCCGCGGTCGGCGGCAGCTGGATCGCCTTCCAGGGCAGCGACACGATGGTCTATGCGACGCAGCCGGGCGAGCGGCGCGAACTCGATCTGGCCGATGGCTCGCACATCATCCTCAACGGCGGCACGCGCCTCACCATCGACCGGGACAATCCGCGCCAGGTGGAGCTTGCCAGCGGCGAGGCGCTGTTCACCGTCCACCACAGCGATACGCGCCCGTTCATCGTCACCACGCCCGACGGCACCCGGCTGACCGACATCGGCACGGTGTTCAACGTCGTCGCCGATCGCGGCGCGCTCGATGTTGCGGTCGCCGAAGGCGCGGTGGTCTATCGCGGCCCCGGCGGCGAGATGCGGCTCGATGCCGGCGAGATGCTCGTCCGCCCCTCGGCCAGCGCCGCCCCTGAGAAGCGTGCCGTGGACACCTCGTCGATCGGCGCCTGGCGCACCGGTTACCTCCAGTTCAACGATGCCACGCTCGCCGATGTCGCGCGCCAGCTCGGCCGCAACATCGGCGCGCCGGTCGCCGTCGCCCCCGATCTGGCGGACCAGCGCTTCACCGGCACGATCATGCTCGATGGCGGTCCCGCGGCGGTGATGGCGCGGGTCGGCCCGCTGGCGGAAGTGACGGTCACCCGCGACGGCCAGGGGTGGCGGATGGCGCCGCGCGATGGTGCGCGCCGCTAGCATCGTCCTGGCGATCGCCGGCAC
>CAYMIU010000112.1:0-214 GCA_964390515.1 uncultured Stakelama sp. | reverse complement strand
ACCCGATGCGATACCGGAGGCTGACGGTTCCGGCGATGGCGGGGCGGAGCGCGCGCCCGGCCAGGCTGACGATACCCCCGCCGCCGCCGCACAGGAGGCGACCCGGCTCCTCGCGCGCCAGGGCCGGATCAGCATCGGCATCCGCGAACCCGCCCTCGCGCGCCTGCCCGTAAAGGCGGTCCGCGGCCGCTACACCCCGGCGCAGGCGCTGGAG
>CAYMIU010000111.1:0-5520 GCA_964390515.1 uncultured Stakelama sp. | reverse complement strand
GGATCGGGCTTCGGGGGGGCGGGTTTCCGGCGGAAGGACGCCGAGCCGCGGGAGCGGTGGTGGCGCACCCCGGATGCCGCGGGCCCCGAACGGCACGGGACGCCGCGTCCGGGAGCGGCAAGTGAAGTTCGTGAGCATGCTGGCCGAGACGTGCAGCGTGACGGCGGCGGCGCGGGCGGCAGGCGTGGCGGTAGCGATCTGCTATCGCTGGCGGGGCGAGAGTCCGGCGTTCGCAGCCGCCTGGGACGCGGCGATCGCGATCACCTACGATCGGCTGGAGGCGGGCCTGCTGCAGCATGCGCTGGCGACGGTGCAGCGCGCGACGGCGGACGACAAGGCCGGGGGCGGCGGGGTTTCGGCGGCGGACCTGCAGTTCGCGGTCGGCCTGCTCGGGCGGCATCGCGGGGGCGACGAGCCGAAGAAGGGCGTCGGGCGCACCAAGCCGCTGCCGACGCAGGCGGAGACGGACGCGGTGTTGCAGCGAGCGCTCGACGGGCTGGCCCGCCGGGCGAAGGCGCATTGAGCCGCGACCTGCTGATGGAGCTCGCGCTGCTGACGCCGCGCGAGCGCCAGTCGGTGTTCGGGCAGCTCAGCACGCCGATGAAGATCGAGCTCGCCGGCCGCTGGTATCGCTTCGCGCATGAGGGACAATATTGGCCGGGCGATGCCTGGCGTGTGTGGCTGATCCGTGCGGGGCGCGGCTTCGGCAAGACGCGGGCGGGCGCCGAATGGGTGAGCCAGAAGGTGCGCGACATTCCGGGCGTGCGGATCGCGCTGGTCGGCGCGACCTTCGAGGAGGCGCGGCGCGTGATGGTGGAGGGGCCGAGCGGGCTGCTGGCGGTCGCCCGACTGGATGAACGGCCGGAGTGGAAACCGACGCGCGGCGAGGTGCGCTGGCCGGATGGCGCCTGCGCGACCGTCTATTCGGCGGACTCGCCCGAGGGACTGCGCGGGCCGGAGCATCATATCGCCTGGTGCGACGAGCTGGCCAAGTGGCGGCGCGGTGATGCCGCCTGGGACAATCTGATGATGACGATGCGGCTTGGCGACAAGCCCAAGGTGGTGGTGACGACGACGCCGCGGCCCAATGCGCTGATGAAGCGGGTGCGGAAAGGGTTGGACGTGGTGGAGACGGTTGGCCGGACGGTCGACAATCTGCACCTGCCGATGAGCTTCCTCGACGCGATGCAGGCGAATTACGGCGGCACCGCGCTCGGCCGGCAGGAGCTGGACGGGGACTTGATCGAGGACGTCGCCGGCGCCCTGTGGACGCGGGCGGTGATCGAGGAGGCGCGCGTGGCGGCGATGCCGGCGGTGCGGCGCATAATCGTCGGCGTCGATCCGCCGGCGGGCGTCGGCGGCGACGCGTGCGGGATCGTCGCGGTGGCGCTGGGCGAGGATGACCGCGGCTATGTGATCGAGGATGCCAGCATCGTCGGCGCGACGCCCGAAGGCTGGGCGGCGGCGGTAGCGGCCTGCGTCGCGCGGCATGGCGCCGACCATGTGGTGGCCGAGGCGAACCAGGGCGGCGCCATGGTGCAATCGGTGCTGCTGGCGGCGGAGGATACGATGCCGGTGAGCCTGGTGCATGCGAGCCGCGGCAAGGTGGCGCGCGCGGAACCCGTGGCGACGCTCTATCGCCGCGGACGCGTGCGCCATGTCGGCGCCTTGCCCGGGCTGGAGGACGAGCTGTGCGGGCTGGTGACGGCGGCGGCTATGAAGGGCCGGGGCGATCCCCGGACCGTGCCGACGCGCTGGTCTGGGCGCTGAGCGAACTGATGCTGGGGCGGCGGGCGAAGGCTTCGGTGCGAACGGTGTAGCGCGGATCGCCGGTTCGGGCGCCGCGCAATCGGGAGAGACAGATGAAATGGTTCGGCTGGAAGGCCGGGCGCGAAGGATCGCGCCCGGCCTTGTCGCGTGGGGGACAGGCGCTGGCGGGCGGGGACTGGCCGCAGGGCTATGACGCGCAGGTGCGTGCCGGGTATCTCGGCAATGCGGTGGCGCAGCGGGCGGTGCGGCTGGTGGCGGAGGCGGTGGGATCCGCGCCGCTGGACGCGAGCGATCCGGCGCTGCTGGCGCTGGTGACGCAGAAGACGGGCGGCCGGCGGCTGGCCGAGGTGGCGGCGGCGCAGGTGCTGCTGCACGGCAACGCTTTCATCCAGATGCTGCGCGATTCCGGCGGTGCGGTGGTGGAGCTTTTCCCGCTGCGCCCCGAACGCATGTCGATGGCGCTCGATGCGGCCGGGTGGCCGGCGCTGTATCGCTACACGGTTGCGGGACGGGTGAGCGAGATCGCGCCCGACGCGGTGATCCATGTGCGCGGCTTTCATCCGCTGGACGATCATTATGGGCTGGGCTGCCTTGGCGCGGCATCGGCGGCGATCGCGGTGCACAATGCCGCGGCGCGCTGGAACAAGGCGCTGCTCGACAATGCGGCGCGGCCGTCCGGCGCGCTGGTCTATGATCCGGGCGACGGATCGGCGCTGTCGGCGGAGCAGTTCCGCCGGCTGCGCGAGGAGATGGACGCGGGCTTCGCCGGCGCGGGCAATGCCGGGCGGCCGATGCTGCTGGAAGGGGGCCTCAAGTGGCAGGCGTTGAGCCTGTCGCCGGCGGACATGGACTTCGTCGGCCTGAAATCCGCCGCCGCGCGCGAGATCGCGCTCGCCTTCGGCGTGCCGCCGATGCTGCTGGGGCTGCCGGGCGACGCGACCTACGCCAATTATCGCGAGGCGAACCGCGCGCTGTGGCGGCTGACCGTGCTGCCGCTGGCGGATGCGGTGTTCGGCGCGATTGCGGCCGGGCTGGGCGGGCAATTCGCCGAGGCGCGGATCGAGATCGATCCCGATCGCGTGCCGGCCCTGGTGGAGGATCGCGAACGGCTGTGGGCGATGGTGTCCGCCGCCGATTTCATTTCCGCCGACGAGAAACGGCAGATGGTGGGGTGGGCGCAATGACGAGGTCTGGCGGGAGCGGGAACATCCTGGCGCAGCTGATCGCGCAGGGCGCGGCGGCGGGCACCGACATGGCGACGCTGCGGGCGATCATCGAGGAAGCGGGGGAGCTTGGCGCGACGCGCGCGCTGCGGCGGCTCGGGCTCGCCGACGATGCGGCAACGCGCGACCTGGCCGAGCTGCGCGAGCTGCTGACCGCGTGGCGAGACGCGAAGCGCACCGCTTGGAAGGCGTTCGCCGGATGGATCGCGGCGCTGGTGCTGGCGGTGCTGGCGGTGAAGCTCGGGTTCGGGGAGTGGGTCAGTTGAGCCTCAGGTTCCAGGGCCATGCCGCGGTGTTCGACCGGGTGGATCGGGCGGGCGACGTGTTCCGCCGCGGGGTGTTCGCCGATGCGGGGCCGGTGCCGCTGTTGATGCAGCATCGCGGCAATCCGGTGGGCGAGATCTGGGCGATCGGGGAGGATGCGCACGGGCTGTGGATCGAGGGCGCGGTCAGCGAGCCCGAGGTAGCGCGGCTGGTGCGCTGCGGCGCGCTGCGGGGCCTTTCCGTCGGCTATCGCGCGCTGGCGACGCAGCAGGGCGCGTGGCGCGAGGTGCTGCGCGCGCGGCTCATCGAGGTGAGCCTGGTGGCGGTGCCGATGCAGGCGGCGGCACGCGTCGAGGCGGTTTTCGCTATCTGAAGTTGGGCGGCGCGCTGGCGCGCCTCCCCTCCACCATCCGGCGCTGCCGGATAGTCCCCCTCCCCGAGCGAGCCCGGGGGGGGATTTTCTTGTTGGGAGAAGAGCATGAGCGAATTGGTGGTGGCACGGCCGGTGCTCGAGGGTGCGGCGGCAGTGGGTGATGCGGCGTTCGCCGGCTTCGTGCGGAGCGGCGCGGTGATGGAGATGAAGGCTTTCTCCGGGTTGAGCGGGGATGCCGGCGGCTATGCGCTGCCGAGGGAAATCGACGCGACGATCGATGCGACGCTGAAGGCGGCATCGCCGATCCGCAGCATCGCCAATGTCGTGAAGGTGGGCAGCGCCGGCTATCGCAAGCTGGTGACGACGGGCGGCACGCCATCGGGCTGGGCGGCCGAGAATGGCGCGCGCACCGAGACGGCAACCCCCAGCTTCGTCGAGATCGCGCCGCCGATGGGTGAGCTTTACGCCAATCCTTCGGCGACGCAGGCGATGCTGGACGACGCCAATTTCGACGTCGAGGAGTGGCTGGCCGGGGAGATCGCGGCGGAATTCGCCAAGGCAGAAGGCGCGGCGTTCGTCAACGGCAACGGGACCAACCGGCCCAGGGGCTTCCTGCAGCAGCCGACCGCGGCGTCGGGCGACGCAACGCGCCCCTTCGGGACGCTGCAGCACGTACTGTCCGGCGCGGCGGGCGATTTCGGCAGCAACCCGCAGGAGCGGCTGATCGACCTGGTTCAGGCGCTGCGTGCGCCTTACCGGCAGGGGGCAAGCTTCGTGATGAACGCGGCCACGCTGGCGCGAATCCGCAAGTTCAAGACGAGCGATGGCGCGTTCGTGTGGCAGCCGAGCCTGTCGGCGGGGCAGCCGGCGACGCTGCTCGGTTATCCGGTGGTGGAGGCCGAGGACATGCCGGACATCGCCACCAACACGCTCTCGATCGCGTTCGGCAACTTCCGCGCCGGTTATCTGATCGCGGAGCGGCAGGAGACGGTGATCCTGCGCGATCCCTATTCGAACAAGCCGTTCGTGAACTTCTACGCCACCAAGCGCGTCGGCGGCTGCGTTTCGAACAGCGAGGCGATCAAGGTGATGAAGTTCGCCGCGGCGTGATGCCGGTGCCCCTCCCGCCGATGGGCGGGAGGGGATTTTTCTGGATCGTCCGGGGAGACGTTCATGACGGTTTCGGAGGTGCCGTCCGCCGCGATTGCCGCGGCGGTGGGGGAGGCGCGCGTGCTGCTTCGGCTGGAGGGCACGGGCGAGCAGGCGCTGCTGGAGCGGCTGGCGGCTAGCGCGATTGCGCTGGCGGAGGCGTTCACCGGCACGCTGCTGGTGGCGCGCGCCGTGAGGCAAGTGCTGCCGGCGGGGGCGGGGCGCTGGCAATTGCTGTCGGCAGTGCCGGTGCGCACGATCAGCAATGTGGCCGGCCTGCCGGCGGACGGGGCCGCGTTCGCGCTGCCGGGAGGCGGCTACGCCGTCGACGTGGATGGCGCGGCGCGGGGGTGGGTGCGTGTCATTGCGCCGGGCGCGGCCGGGAGGGTGTCGGTGAGCTATTCGGCGGGGCTGGCGGAGGATTGGACCGGGGTGCCGGCGCCGATCGCGCAAGGCGTCGGCTTGCTGATCGCGCACCTCTTCAACGATCGCGACGCCGGCCAGGCGCCGCCGGCGGCGGTCGCCGCGCTGTGGCGGCCGTACCGCCGGATGCGGCTGATGGCGGAGGATCGGGCGTGAGCGCGGCGGCCTTGCTTCAGGCGGCGATGGCGGCGGCGCTGGGCGAGATCGTCACCGCTTACGATGCGCCGCCGGTGCGCGCGGCGCTGCCGTACGGGGTGGTCGAGGATCCGGTGCTGGCGCGCTGGGGCGGGGCGGGGATCGACGGGCGCGAGGGGCGGG
>CAYMIU010000110.1:3782-5695 GCA_964390515.1 uncultured Stakelama sp. | reverse complement strand
GTGTTGAGCGGATAGCGCCCGCCGAGCTCGATCTGCCCGTCGCGCACGAAGTCGAGCGCGCCGCCCGGCTCGCAATATCCCATCGCCTCCAGCTGGAGCAGCACGACGTAGGTGAAGCAATCGTAGACCTGGAGGAAATCCATCTCCTCGCGGCCCACGCCGGCCATCTCGAACGCCTTTGGCGCGGCATAGCTCAGCCCGATCTTGAACGGATCCGGGCGCGAGGGGATGTCGTCGGCGGGATAGGGATGTCCCTCGGCGGCGCCCGCGATGGTAACGGGGACATGCGGCATGTCGCGCGCGCGGTCGGTGCGCGAGACGACGACCGCGCACGCGCCGTCGGTCTCGAGGCAGCAGTCGTAGAGTCGGAACGGCTCCGACACCATCCGGGCGTCGTGGTAGGTTTCCCAGTCGAGCGGCCGACCGTAGGTGAACGCCTTCGGATTGAGCTGCGCATGGCGGCGGCACGCCATCGCCACCGCGCCCATGGCTTCGGGACCGACGCCGTGGAGCTGCGAATGCCGGGTCGCCAGCCAGGCGTACATCTGCACCGGCAGGAACACGCCGAAGGGCATGTAATAGCCGCGGATGGTATTGGTCAGCGTGTTCATGTTCATCGGCCGCGTGGGCGGAGCACCCGGCTTGGGCCGCAGCGCTGAGAAGCCGTTCCACCCGAGCGTGACGAGCACGTGGTCGCACAGACCGGCCGCAATCGCGATCGCGGCATGCTGAAGCGCGGTCGTCGGGCTCGCGCCGCCCATGTGGACGGTCGCGGCATAGCGCAGCACGTCGATGCCGAGGTTTGCCGCCAATTCCTCCGACGTGGTGTAGATGGGCGGCGGCACCATGCCGTCGATGTCGGACGGGCGGAGGCCCGCGTCCGCGATCGCGCGCCGCGACGCCTCCAGCATCATGTCGACCGCGGTGCGCTCGGTTCCCTTGACGAAGTCTGTTTCCCCGACCCCGGTGATCGCCGCCTTATCCGAGAAGGTCATATCTGTCCCTCCTGTAACCAGTCGCGACCCTCAGCGCAGGCCCGCCGCGCGGCCGAGCGCGCGCTCGGCATCGGCGACGAGGTCACGCATAACCTCGGCGGCGGGGCGGACGGCATGGATCAGGCCCATGCCCTGTCCCGCGAAGCCCGGGATGATGTCCTTGCGCTTCGCACGAATGCCCGACGCCATGACCGGACCGGCGATCATCGACTGGTATGGCATCGGCAACGGCTCCTTCCCCGCCGCCACCCAAGCGTCGGCCCACTTGCTGCGGATCATGCGGGCGGGTTTGCCGGTGATCGAGCGGCTCACCACGGTGTCGGCATCGCCGCTGTCGACGATCGCCTCCTTCTGGAAATCCTCGATCCCCGCCTCCTCGGTCGCGAGGAAGGCGGTGCCGACCCAGGCGCCTTCGGCGCCCAGCATGAAGGCCGCCGCCACCCCGCGCCCGTCGGAGATGCCGCCCGCGCCGAGCACCGGCACCCGGTCCCCAACGGCATCGACCACCTGCGGAATGAGCGAGATGGTGCCGATGGGCGAATTGTGTCCGCCGCCGTCGTGCCCCTGGGCCACGATCACGTCGATGCCCGACTCCACCACCTGCAGCGCGTGCTTCACCTTGCCGACCACCGCCATGACGACCGTGCCGTTGGCGTGGAGCCGATCCATCCACGGCCCCGGATTGCCGAGCCCCGCGGCGTAGACGGGTACCTTCTCCTCGACGACGACCTCCATCTGGGCCTCGAAGAACTCCTTGGAGAACAGCGCCGCGCCACCGTTGGCCGGGCCCTCCGTCGCATCGCGGCCGGCATCACGCGCGACGATCTCCAGCCCCTCACGCTCCATGAAGTCGCGCGTGAACGCCTGATAGTCGGCAAGCACCGCGCGCGGGTCCGCCGGGGCCGCCCCGGTCTGCGG
>CAYMIU010000110.1:0-3772 GCA_964390515.1 uncultured Stakelama sp. | reverse complement strand
ATGACGCGGTACAACCGTGTGCCGATCGGCCGCACCGAGGCGGGCAGGAGCGTGTCGACGCCGAAGGGCCTGTCGGTCAGCGCGCGCGTCTCGCGGATCCACGCGCGGAGCTGCTCGGGCGGGCAGGCTGCCGCGCCGAGCACGCCTAGCCCGCCCGCGTTGGACACCGCCGCCGCCAGTCGCGGGACGCTGGCCCCGCCCATTCCGGCGAGGACGATCGGATAGTCGATGCCGAGCATCCCGCAGATTCGGCTGTTCAGGGCCATTGTCCGTCTCTCCCACATCGTTCTCGTTGCTGATTTACCGTGGCGGCTACGCCTCGAACGCCTGGTTCCAGCGCACCTTCTGATCCATCAGGTCAGGGCTGCGCCGCCCGAGATATTCCGCCGATCCCTCGACGAGCCGCTCCATCTCGCGCCGCGCTGTGACCGGGTCGCGCAGCCGCACCGCATGGACGACGCGCGCGAGGCGACGAACCTGGTTCTCGCGCTCGTGCTCGGAATAGCCGAGCTGGCGCGAAAGGTCGCGGGTCAGCAGGTGCAGCGCGGACGTGAGCAGCCCGAACAGCGGATTGCCGCTCGCCCATGCCAGAAGGTCGTGGAAGCGCCGGTTGGTTTCCTCGAACAGCGTCGATCCCACCTGCTGCTCGAGCTCGGCGAAGCAGCTTGCCAGCGCCATCAGATCCGCCGCCGTTGCGCGCCGGGCGGCGTGGGAGGCCGCCTGCGGGGCGAGCGCCTCGCGCAGCTCGATCAGCGCGCGCAGGTCGGTGCCGACGAAGTGCAGTACGAGCGCAAGCGAACTCGTGAAATCGCCGACCTGCGGCCGCGCGACCACCGGCCCGCCGCCGCGACCGGGCTGCAGATGGAGCACGCCCTGCAGTTCCAGAAAACGCAGCGCCTCGCGCAATGTGGCGCGGGCGACTTCGTACCGCGCGAGCATGTCGTGCTCCGGAGGTAGCCGGTCGCCGATCTGGCGCGCGTCCGCCTCGATGTCGAGCACGATCGCCTGCGCGACGCGAAGCGCGCGCTTGCCCCGTACGAACGAGGGCGCGTCACCCTGCTTAGCCACGTCCAACATCAAGAACCCTTATCATGGTTTTATGCTGATCCACTGTTTTATCTTTGTCCAGTAATAAATTTCGGCCGTCGGCGGCTTGCAAGGCTACTCAAAGGGTATAATATTAAAGGGTGGGAGGGGACTGAATGACCGACAGCGCAGCCTGGATGAAGACCGATGGACATGTCGCGATCGTCCATCTGAACCGCCCCGCGGCGCGCAACGCGCTTGATCCGCGGATGCTGGTGGAGCTGGCCGATTGCTGGATAAGGGTGCGCGATGACGCGGACATCCGCGTCGCGGTGGTGACCGGCACCGGCGGCGCCTTCTGCTCGGGTGCCGACCTCGGCCGTCTCATTCCGCTCGTCAGCGGCGGGCGACCGCCGGAGGACGAGTGGGATCGCCGCGTGCTCGCCGACCGCGATATTCTCGGCACCGCGCTGCTGCGCACATTTGACGTCGTCAAGCCGGTGATCGCTGCCATCAACGGGCACGCGATCGCGGGCGGCATGGAACTGGTCCAGGGTACGGATCTCAGGATCGCATCGAGCGCCGCGCGCTTCGGCGTGCAGGAGGTCAAATGGGCGATCTTCCCGGGCGGGGGATCGACGGTGCGGCTGCCGCGCCAGCTTCCCTTTGCGCGGGCGATGGAATTGCTGCTCACCGGCGATCTGATCGATGCCGGAACCGCGCTCGACTATGGCTTCCTCAACGGCGTCGTTGCGCCGGAGGAGGTGCTGCCTGCGGCGCTCGACCTAGCGCGACGGATCGCCGCCAACGGCCCGATCGCGGTGCAGGCGATCCGCGCGTCGGCGCGCGCCTGTCTCGGGCGGCCGGAAAGCGAAGCCATGGAAATGGAGTCGCGCTTCGCCGCCCCGGTGTTTCGCACCGAAGATGCACGTGAAGGTCCGCGCGCCTTCATGGAAAAGCGCGCGCCCGTGTTCAGGGGGCGGTAAGATGGTCGGCGAAACTCCCTCGGCAAACCCGGACGGCCTGGCGGGAGCCGCATTGCAAGGCGCGCTTTCGATTGCGCCGTTCCATGCTTGGCTGGGGCTTCGCGTCGAGGACGTCGCTGACGGGGTCCTTCACCTCAGCATGCCCTGGCGCGACGAGATCGTATCAAATCCGCGGATCCCGTCCGTGCATGGCGGCGTGCTCGCCAGCCTGATCGATCTTGCCGGCATGTACGTCCTGCTGACGAGGACGCGCGCGGTCAGCGCCACCGCGTCGCTCCACGTCGATTATCACCGCCCGGCAAGCGGCGGCCCGCTTCACGTCCGCGCGCGCGTCGTGAAGATAGGACGGACGCTGTCGGTCGCGGACAGCGAGGTGCGCTCGCCCGACGACGTGCTGCTCGCCAGCGGTCGCGGTTCGTACCTTATGCGGGACGGCGGCATCGCGGCGTGACCGTGCAGAGAATAGGAGAGATCATGAGCGGCGAAACTTCGACGGCAGACGCCAGACGCACTCCGGCCGAGCCGCGACCGGCCGGCACCATCCTGCTGCTGCGGGATGTGCCCGAATATCAGGTGCTCATGGTGCGACGACACCACCAGATCGATTTCGCGTCGGGGGCGCTGGTGTTCCCGGGTGGCAAGATGCACCCCGGTGACGACGATCCGCGCTGGCGCGATCACGTGACCGGGTGGGACGAGATCGACGCGACACAGCGCGCGCTGCGCATAGGCGCCATCCGCGAGGCGTTCGAGGAAGCGGGGATCCTACTGGGCACCTACCCCGACGGCCGCGGCTTCTCCAGCGTCTGCGACGCCGAGGCACGCCGGAATGTCGATTCCGGGGAACTCGCCTTTCTCGATGTCGTCGCCGGGTTGGGGGTTAAGCTCTCGCTGACCGCTCTGACCGTGTTCGCCCGCTGGATCACTCCGGAGATGATGCCGAAGCGGTTCGACACCTGGTTCTACGCCGCCCACGCTCCTGCCGACCAAGTCGCAATCTGCGACGGACATGAAACGGTCGACGCCGAGTGGATCGCGCCAGAGTCGGTTCTGGACCTCGCCCGAAGCGGTGCCCGAACAGTGATCTTCCCCACCTTGATGAACGTGAAGCTGCTGGCCGAGGCCGATAGCGCGGCGGGCTGCCTCGCCCGAGCGGATGCACGTCCGTTGGTCACCGTGCTCCCGCAGGTCGAGACACGCGACGGAGAGCGCGTTCTGACCATCCCTCCCGACGCTGGCTATGGTGAAGTCTTCCAGAGTTTGACCGAGCTCAAGGCCTGATTATTCAGGTTTCGGCGATCGCAGACTCCCCCCTGCCGCTCTGGTGAAACGGAGGGGCCTTTTTTGGAGGTTGTGGTTCTAAGCCTCGAAGTAGCTGAGCCGACGTTTCGCAGCGCCGATCGGCTCCCAGCCTGATCAAAGTCAGGATTGACACGTGCCGATCGTCAAATCCTGGTTCGCGGCATGAGACATTTAACGTGGGTTGGGCCGGCGTGAGATCAGCTTCCGGAACCGGCTCACGTGTCAGATCGAAATGTGTGTGGCATTACCCTCCCGCTACGACTATGCCACGGATCGGTTTACATATGATGGGACCTCAGTGTGGCTGCTGATCAGGCCGAGAACCACAAGAAATATGCGACGCATGACCACCCGGACGCGAATCCCCAGCCAGAAGCCAGGTCGGAGGACAGTTCCGAGGAGCAGAATGGCGAAAAGAAGCCCTCGCTTCTCGAGCGCTTTCCGATCATCCGCTACGT
>CAYMIU010000109.1:0-5728 GCA_964390515.1 uncultured Stakelama sp. | reverse complement strand
TGGCGGAGTCGCGCGCCAACCTCGTGATCGAGGACATGATCCCGACGCCGAACGACGATGCGTTCTTCGACATGCTGCTGGATGAAGGGGTATCCCCTCCCCTCGCTACGCAAATCCTCCTCCGGCTGCTCGATCATCCCGACGCCGATCGCTCCTTGCCGATCACGCCCATCGTGGCGGCGCGCTGATGGCGGGGCCGCTCATCGGCGGGCGTCGGCCGATAAGCTGGCGGCTCGCGATCGTCGTCGCGTTCGTCGCCGCCTATGCGACCGCGCGATGGCTGGAAGGCATCTTCGGCGTCGGGCAGATTTCCGGCACGGTGTCGTTCCTGGTCCTGGTCGGGCTGATCGCCGCGACCTGGCGCATCAACAGCCGCGCCGCCAACCGGCAAAGCGAGCTGCTGGGGTCGGCACGCTTCGGCGACCGCTCGGATGTGCGAAAGCTGGAAGCGAGCGGGGATCTCCTGATCGGCCGCTCCGCCAAGTCGGGCAAGCTGCTCCGCTATGACGGCGCGGCGCATCTGCTGACGATGGCACCCACCCGCTCGGGCAAAGGCGTCGGCACGATCATCCCCAATCTGCTGCTGCTCGATCGCTCGGTGATCTGCATCGACCCCAAGGGTGAGAACGCGCGCGTCACCGCGCGCGCCCGCGCCACCAAGGGGCCGGTCTGGTGCCTCGATCCGTTCGGCGTGTCGGGCCGGCCCCCTGCCCGCTATAACCCGCTCGATCGGCTCGATCCCGCCAGCCTCGATCTCGCGGAAGATGCCAATACCCTCGCCGATGCGCTGGTCCACGACGCGCCGGGGCAATCCGGCGAAGCGCACTGGAACGAGGAAGCTAAGGCGCTCATCGCCGGGCTGATTCTCCATACCGTCACGCACGAACCCGCTGATCGCCGGACGCTGGCGACCGTCCGCGATTACCTGACGCTCGCCCCTGCCGGGTTCGCCGCGCTGCTCGCGGCGATGCAGGACAGCGCCGACGCCGGCGGTCTGGTCGCGCGTGCCGCCAACCGCCAGCTCGGCAAGTCCGATCGCGAAGCCGCCGGCGTGCTGTCCTCGGCGCAACGCCACACCCATTTTCTCGACAGCCCGCGCATTGTCGCCAGCACGGCCGCGTCGGATTTCACGTTCGCGGGATTGAAGGACGCGACCGCCACGGTGTTCCTGTGCCTGCCACCCGATCGGCTCGATACCTATGCGCGCTGGCTGCGCCTGCTGGTGAGCCAGGCCGTCACCGACATGGCGCGATCGGCCGCCCGCCCTGCCCGGCCGGTGCTGTTCCTGCTCGACGAGTTTGCCGCGCTCGGCCGACTGGAGCCGATCGAGCGCGCGATGGGGCTGATGGCGGGCTATGGCCTCCAACTCTGGCCGATCCTCCAGGACATGCACCAGCTCCGCGCCAACTATGGCGAGCGCGCCGGCACGTTCCTGTCCAACGCCGGCGTCATCCAGGCGTTCGGGGTCAACGATCACGCGACCGCCGACATGCTCTCACGCACGATCGGCGATACGACGCTCGAATATGATACCGTCAGCACGTCGCGCGGGACCGGCTGGGGCGATAATCGCGCCGGCCCCTCGGAAAGCGTCAGCGCGCACGTCACTGCCCGCCGGCTCGCCACGCCTGATGAAATCATGCGGATGCGGCCCGACCAGGTTCTGCTGCTGCGCCAGGGCGAACACCCGCTCGCGGTCGAGAAAATCCGCTACTACGACCAGCGCGAGTTCGCCGGGCTGTTCGATCCGGCCTGATTTAAGGCCGCTGGGGGCGCTCGCGGCGCTCGGCACCCCGAACCACCTGAAAGCCCCCTTCCTGCCCTCACAGCGCGCCTGGGCGGCCGTAGTGGGCGATTCCGTCGCCACCTGCCCTACTTCTTTCTCGCCTAGCCAGCGGCGCTTGCGCCGCCCCGGTGACGCCGAAGGCGGCACGCAGCGAAAGCGCATCGGCCATAGGCCGATTCCGCTTCTCCCTTCCGTCATCAGGCACCCACCGCCGCTGGGGTTGTTCCGCCTCCGGTGGTTAAGTGATTCTGTTAAATAGGAATCGTTAGGTAAGTTAAGGGGTCAAAACCGCTTGAATCGGCGTTTGTGATCAACGGCTTGGGTAAGAGGCCGGTGGGTGAAACCACGTGATTCGGTGTGTAATCCCACGATAGTGGGGTGTGTGAAACCACGATCCTAGGGTGTGTAATCCCACGATAGCGAGGACTGTCAAAAGTCGATCCTGAAGGGGTCCAGTTCGTCGGTCCGATCTGCTTGTTCTAGCCGCGCGCCCCTACCCTGCTGCTCGCCGGTGTGTGAAACCACGATAGTCAGCGTCGGCCGCCCGCCATCTTGTCCATCAGGTCATCGACCTCGGCCGTGCGCCGGCGATCGGCTTCCCACCGGCTGCGGCGGTCCTGTTCGGCCTGCATCTTCTCGGCAAGCGCCAGCGCCTCGGCCTCGCCTCGGAGGCGGAACAGGACCGCGGGGCTACCGTCCGCCGTCTTCGCCATTTCGAGCGCGTAATCGGGGAGCTGGTCGGCCTCCACGATCTTGCGAAGCATCCGGTTAAACTCCTTCGGCTTGCTGTCGCTGCCCGTCTTGTCCCGCAATACCTCTACGCGGCACGTCCACCCCCCGCGCTGATTACCGGCGTGCTTCCTGGCGATGCGATACAGGGCGCGTTCCAGCCCTCCCGACAAGAGAAAGTAATCTTGGTGCATGGTGAGAAGCGACCGCTCACCCATGATCCCCTCATAGACCCAATCGGATAGCGTGATGGTCATGCCGCGAGGCTGGTCGGTGTCGGGGTCGACCTCCAGGGTCCATTTATCGAGCCAGTTGAAGCCCGCCTTGGTCCGCCGCTTCGGTGCGCGGATCGACGTAGATATGGAAGTCGTCTGCAAGCGCTGTAGCGCCGCCTGCAACTCCTGGTAGGCGCGCCCGCTGGTGTCCCGCTTGATCGCCCGCAACAGGTCGTAGGACGTGGTTCTGAGCGTCCTGGGGAGGTCGTTGACCCCCTGCTCCCTCATGCGATTGAGGGTCGATGCCGCCCATATCAGAATGTCGGCATCCCATATCGTCGCCATGCCGTAGGCGGGGATCGCCTCGATCTTTACCCATGTCTCGCCGTCCGGGCTGTTATACTCGATCGGCTTCACCCGCTTGCGCTTCTGCAAGGAGAAGAATGGCCGCTCCATCGTCTCCCGCTGATCCTTGAGCGGAAGGTCGCCCATTAACGGGATGAACAGATCGAACTCCGGGCTAGGATCGCGCCGCTTCTTCACGGTTCAATCCTGCATTTGTGCAAGTGTGTCGATGTGCACACGTTCAAGCTCGCCCGAACTGCTTGTCGGCGTCATACTTGGCGACCAACTCGGCAATCGCCTCCGCCAGCAAGTCCTGATGACTGCGCCGGGTCCGCGCCGCCAGCACCCGGAACGCTTCGGCCGTAGGGTCCGCAGGGTCGAAGTAAGCTCCTAGGTGATACTTGCCTGGCCGTCGGCCGCTTGATCGCGGCGCGGCCTCCACACGTGGCGGCGACGCCTGCGGTTCGGCCGAGTCCGCCGGCTTCAATTTCGTGCTGACTGCCGGCGCTAGCAGGGAGGAACGTCGTGCCATAGCTTCAAGCCTTCACATTTGCAGATGTGCAATCCTGCAATACTTCAAACAAGAACTCGCGAAGAAATGCAACCTCTTGGGCGGCTTTTCCGGCCGGTTCGTGCTCGGTCACGCCTAGACCGTAGGGCCATGCCGCCCGGTAGGCGCTGCGCTCCCGCAACACGGCACGCGCGACCTTCAAGCCAGTGTCCTCCGCCAGCGTTCGGGCATCGTCCAACAGCGTCGTTGCGGTGGGGGGTGCGGCGTTCAGCACGACGTAGCCGGTCCGGCCGGTGCTGATAATGAGCTGCGCGGTGCGCTTGATCGCGTCTAGGTCTATGAGGGAGGGGCGGCACGGTATCAGCACGAGGTCAGCCCGTTGCGCGGCTGCGGCGGCCTCGGCCCCGGCTGCGGGTGGTGTGTCGATGATGGTGAGGTCGAAGCCGTTCGCCTCGGCCGCGTCGATCGCCTGGTTCAACCGACGCGCGCTGATCGGCTCGACATGGGGCAACTCCGCCTCGCGGCGCTCGCTCCACGCCGTCGCGCTCTCCTGCGGGTCCAGGTCGAACAATGCCGTCTTGATCCCGGCCGCCTGGGCGGCGACCGCTAGGTTGACGGCAAGAGTCGTTTTCCCGACGCCGCCCTTTTGAGCTGCAAGCGTGATAATATGCACGTGTGCACGCTCCCAGTGTTGTTCTCTTGACGATATGCAGAAGTGCAGGATGGCACAACCTCTTTGTCAGCCGCGCTGCCCATCGGCCTCCATGCGCGCGCCGCGACGCGCGCGAGCGATCGTCACGCGAAGCGCCGAGACGCCATAGGCGGCTTGGTCGGAGCGGAGCGGAGATAGAGCGCGGCCCGCACGGGCGCGCCCAAAGCTAGGGCAGGGGACTAAGCTGGACCCACAATCATCATGCCTTCGGCAACCGGCCGCCGATCGCGAGGAAGTCGCGCACGGTCGCGATCTTGGTCCCTCCGTAGCGGTCCATACTCAACAGGTCGGCCTTGTCCCCGGTAATCAGGAAGTCGGCCGCGCCAGCCGACGCCATCGCCAGCAGGTAGTTGTCATCAGGATCGGCGCAGGCCGTCACGGTGGGCAGGTCCGTCACGGTGATCGCCACGTCGCGCAGCTCGTTGATAAGCCGGCCAGCGAGGGCAGGGGACAGGCGCTCGCGAATCTTCGGGTAGCGAGTTACGCGCATCAGCTCGTCCAACTGCTCGCTCGCGGTCAGCAGGTGAAACCGGCCTTCCCGCCAAAGCACGATCAGGTGCGCGGGAAGAGACGTTCCGACAAGCAGGGCGCTTATCAGGACGTTGGTGTCGATAACGATCCGCACGCGGTCAGGCGATGGCGGGAGCGCGGGATTGGCGTGTCGCGATGACCGCCTCGTCGATCAGGCTTTCCAGCTCGTCCGCCGGCACGTCCGCAAACTTGGCGCGCACCTCGGCGATGGTTTGATCGAGCACCCGCCATTTGACGGCTTCCTCGATGAACTTGGACAGGTCGCCCTTCTTCATGCCGCGCTGCGCGAGAAAGCTGCGCACCGCAATGTCGGTGTCCTTCGACACCGAAACCGTCCAGCGGGTGAGGGCCGTCATTTACATCTCCGGGCATTGCCTTTGTAGGCGGATAACATGATAGGCGCTTATCCGCAATCTAGCACAACCGCGAAGTTTCCTCTTTCGTTCTACCCTCGCCTGACTCATAGAATCGTCATGCCGATCGCGCGCGAACATCGCTGGCTGTATCCCATCGACTGGCGCGAGCTGTCCGCGTTCATCCGCTTCGGCCGCGCCAAGGGGCGCTGCGAGCATTGCGGGCGTCCGCATGGCCGCGACGTGCTGCACTTGGGCGATGGGCGCTGGTGGGATGATGACGCCGCGACCTGGCGCGACGGGCAGGGCAGGGGGCTTCGCCGCCTGCCGACGCCGGTCCAGCTGCCAATCGTGCAACCGGGGTTCGCCGGGATCGGCGTGCCCGCGCCATACCGCGTCACGCGCGTCGTCCTCGCCAGCGCGCACCTGAACCATGATCCCGGCGACAACCGGCCGCGAAACCTCGCCGCACTCTGTCAGCGTTGCCACATGGTCCACGACGCCACCGAACATCGTCGGCGCCGGTGGCTCAACGCCTTCCGACTA
>CAYMIU010000108.1:0-5859 GCA_964390515.1 uncultured Stakelama sp. | reverse complement strand
CACTCGGCGACAGCCCTGATCCGCATCCACAACCGACTTCTTCAACACAATCGGGCCGGTTGCTGACTGGCGGGTTTGGGGCGAACAAAGGCGAGAAGCGGACGCGGGCTGGCGCGGCTGTTGAAGCTGCGAAGACCCACCCCGGTCATTTAGAACCTCTCAAGCGGCTCCCAAGAGCGGACACCCGTTCATCCATGTGTCAGCCTGCTGCAATCATTCTGGGGGGCACCATCAGGCGTTGATTTAGTGCTTCCATGGTCGAATGCGGCTGCTGCCGAAGATCTGTTGAAGCGGCATCTGAAAGATGAAGTAGGGATTGAGCGTCGGTGGTGCCCCCGCCGCGTCGAGACGGGCCAATTGCTCCAGCGGCAGCGTGATGTCGAGCGACGCCGCGTTCTGCGTGACTTGTTCAGGCCGGCTCGCCCCCATCAGCACCGACGACACGCCCGGCCGGGACGTGACCCAGGCCAATGCGACTTGCGCCATCGGTCGGCCAAGATCGTCAGCCACGGCACGCAGTTCGTCGACAATGTGGAAGTTTTCCTCAGTGAACAGCATACCTCCATACGGGTTGTCACCGTTCAGGCGGCCATCGCTGCCGTCGGCGGCCGTTTCGCCACCCTTGTTCGGCACGCTGCCGGCAGGACCAAAGTCGGCGAGCTTCTCGCGGCCATACTTGCCGGTTAGCATGCCGAAGCCGAGCGGGCTCCAGGCTACTAGTCCCATACCGAGCGCCTGCCCGGCCGGCAGGATGTCCAGTTCCGCCGCACGGTCGATGAGCGAATAGCTATATTGAAGGCCAACCGGCTCCGGCAGCCCATGAGCGCGCGCGAGCGTTGCGATTTGCGCAGCGTACCATGCTGGTGCGTTTGAAAAGCCGTAGTAGAGGATGTCCCCGCGTCGGACTGCGTCGGTTAGCGCGCGAAGCACTTCCTCAGGCGGTGTCGTGCGATCCCAAACATGCGTCCAGTACATGTCGATGTAGTCGGTGCCCAGGCGCCTGAGCGACCCTTCCAATCCGTCACGGATGTTGCGCGCCGAATTGCCCCCAGCCAGCGGATTACCCTCTGCGCGCGGGAATCCTGACTTGCTCGCCACCACCATCCGGTCGCGCTTGCCGCTGTCCCGCAGAAAGCGGCCGAGCATCGTCTCGCTCTCACCACCCGAGTAGACATCGGCAGTGTCGAGAAAATTGCCGCCCGCATCGACATAGGCGTCAAAGATGCGGCGGGAGGTTGCTTCGTCCGCGCCCCAGCGGCCTGCGCCAAACGTCATCGTCCCCAGCGCCAAGGGACTCACGATCAGACCGGATCGTCCGAGCGTGCGATAATGAGTCAGGTCCATGGTTCGCCTCTCCTGTTCATTACTGAGCTAGCCGCAAAATTGTGGTTCGATTAGCCGTTGCAGGTCGCAAGGGGTTGTGAGCATCATGCAGCAATGCGGCGTGGTGACCTCGACGATCTGGCGGCTTTCGCGAGTGTGGCGCGAGCGCGCAGCTTTACCCGAGCGGCTGCGGAACTCGGCCTTTCACCATCGGCGCTCAGCCACGCGATGAAGGCGTTGGAAACGCGGCTAGGCGTGCGCTTGCTTGCCAGGACGACGCGCTCGGTCGCGCCCACTCCCGCCGGCGAACTGCTCCTGCGCTCGATCGACCCGGCTCTGGCGCAGGTCGCGAACGGACTGGCCGCGCTCGCCGACTGGCGCGATGCGCCGTCGGGCACCGTACGGCTCACCACTTTTGGCTATGCCGCGCGCACGGTCCTGGCGCCCCGTCTGCCGCGCTTCCTGCTTGAACATCCCGACGTATCGGTCGAGGTGATAGTGGAGGATCGCCTGATCGATCTGGTCGCCGGCGGGTTTGACGCGGGCATCAGGTTTGGTGAAACCGTTCAGCGCGACATGGTGGCCATCCCAGTCGGACCACCGCTTCGCACCGTAGTGGTAGGGACGCCCAGCTACTTCGCGCACCGCAATCATCCACGGAGGCCCGAAGATCTCGCAGATCATGTCTGCGTCAATTACCGCCTCTTGGGAGGAGGTGGGCTGCTCCCTTGGGAGTTCAGTGTAAACGGGCGTGACCTGAAGATGAGAGTGTCGGGTCAGCTCATCGTCAGCGATGAGGTATTAGCCGCGGCCGCCACACGAGCCGGTGCGGGTCTTGGCTACATGATGGAACACGACGTGGTGGACGAGATCAGAGATGGGCGGCTAGTGCAGGTGCTCACAAAGTTCTGCACCCCTTATCCCGGCTGCCAGCTCTACTATCCAGATCGTCGCGTCAGCCCCGCCCTCCGCGCCTTGATTGACACGCTTCGTTGGCCGCACGCTTGAGACCCAGAACCGGTCACTAAGAGCTACTACGAGCCTACCGAGATCAGCCGTTTGTCCAGCGGAACGAGTGACAGATTGCAAGGTGGCGGGCATCGCGGGAATGACGGCATCTGGGCCGCTTGAGTGCGTTCCGCAGAGCTTGTCCCGCTGAAGGCGTATTACGGAAGGGCTGCCTACCGCGTATACATGAGCATGATCGGCACCCTGGCCTTTCGGATGCCAGAACCAGGGCTTGTTAGGAGGCGCCGGATGATCCCGGTGAGCCGGGGCTAGCTTCATCAAGATACCTGCGACCAGCTTCAACGGCTTTCCGTATTACATCAAGAATAGTGTTGAATTGACCCGACTAAAAAATCGGGAGCCTCAACTGGCGCCATCTCTATTACTCATCCACGTAATTGGCGTCGATGGCTACGGAATTAGTGTCACAAATTCGCTTCGGATCGCCGATTTCTGTGTCGGCAGATTCCCTTAATTGGTGTTGCTCGGAGCAACACGGCCGCCGCCGAAGCGGCCGTCCAACGCCACCCAAGAGAAAGGGCGCCGGGTAGATTTCCCCCCGGCGCCCTTTCCTTTACCGTTGGCCGATCAGTGCAGCGCCAGCTCGTTGCGGCCCACCACCATGTGGTGCACTTCATCCGGGCCATCGGCGAAGCGCAGGTGGCGCACGTCGGCGTACAGCTCGGCAAGCGGGGTGAACTGGCTCATGCCAAAGGCGCCGTGGATCTGGATCGCCTGGTCGATGATCTGGCAGGTCTTCTCCGGCACCATCGCCTTCACCATGCTGACCCAGACGCGCGCCTCACGGTTGCCCAGCACGTCCATCGCCTTGGCCGCCTTCAGCACCATCAGGCGCATCGCCTCGATCTCGATCCGCGCGCGGCTGACGAGTTCCAGGTTCTTGCCCAGCATGATCAGCGAGCGGCCGAACGCCTCGCGCGAATTGCCACGCTTCACCATCAGGTCCAGCGCGACTTCCGCCTTGCCGATCGTGCGCATGCAATGGTGGATACGCCCCGGCCCAAGCCGTACCTGCGAGATCTCGAAGCCGCGGCCCTCGCCCAGCAGGATGTTCTCGCGCGGCACCCGCACGTTGTTGAACCTGAGGTGCATGTGGCCGCGCGGCGCGTGGTCCTTGCCGAACACCTCCATCGCGCCGATGATCTCGACGCCCGGCGCATCCATCGGCACCAGGATCTGCGACTGTTGCTGCGACGAAGGCGCATCGGGATTGGTGCGCACCATGGTGATCATCACCTTGCAGCGCGGATCGCCGGCGCCCGAGATATAGTGCTTCTCGCCGTTGATGACCCATTCGTCGCCCTCGAGCCGCGCGGCGCAGCGCACGTTCTTCGCGTCGGACGAGGCGACATCGGGCTCGGTCATCGCATAGGCGGAGCGGATCTCGCCGGCGAGCAGCGGCTCGAGCCACTGCTTCTTCTGCTCGGGCGTTCCGACACGCTCCAGCACTTCCATGTTGCCGGTGTCGGGCGCGGAGCAGTTCAGCGCCTCGGACGCGAGCGGCGATTTGCCAAGCTCGGCCGCGATATAGGCATAATCGAGGTTCGACAGCCCCTCGCCCGTGTCCGCGTTCGGCAGGAAGAAATTCCACAGGCCCGCGGCCTTCGCCTTGTCCTTGGCGCCCTGCAGCAGCTCCAGCTGCCCCGGTGCGAAGCTCCAGCGATCCTTGCGCTCTTCGCCGAGCCGCTCGAACTCCGGATAGATCGGATCGACATGGTCGCGGATGAACGCCTTAACCGCGTCGAAAAGCGGGCGCGCGCCTTCGGACATGCGCAGATCGTCTAGTTCGGGAATCGTGAAGATGTTGGACATCGGGCCCCACTCTGGTGCTGGAAAGCCCTGATCCTACCGCTGCAAGGATCATCGGCGGTAATGATCATCCACGATCGGTGCCATGAACATGGTTCATGGCCTTCATGCGCTGGCGACATGCTCCCGCACCAGCTGCCGCAGCCAGACGTTGCCGGGATCGCGCTCCGCCGCCGGGTGCCACAGCAATTGCAGCGGCCGCGGCGTGATCGCGAACGGCAGCGGCAGGATCTGGTTGTCGGCCACCGGCAGCAATGTCGCGGCATGGGTGCCGAGCAAGGTCAGGATCAGGTCAGACTGGGAGACCACCTGCCATGCCGACCAGATGTTCTGGCAGCGGATCGCCACCCGCCGCGTCTCGCCCAGCGCCGCCAGCCCTTCGTCCTCCAGCCCGGGGCCGGAGCGGCGTGGCGATGCCTGGACGTGATCGGCGGCAAGGTAGGCGGCAAGATCGATCGTCCCCGCGATGTTCGGGTGCCCCCGGCGTGCGGCGACCACCATCGTGTCGGTCTGCAGCGGCACCGCGTGCAGCCCGACGGTCGCGTCGCTCGCCACGTCGATCGCGAGGTCCAGATCGCCGCGCGCCAGCTCCTCCGCCACTTCGCTACGGCGGAAGTTGACGCTGGCCAGCGTCACGCCGGGCGCCGCGCGCACCACCTCTGCGACGATTCCGGCGAACACCCGCGCCTCGTTCGCCTGGCGCAGCCCGATGCGGAAGGCGCGCGTTGAGGTTGCCGGATCAAAGCGCGCCGCGGCGACCAGCGCCTGCTCCACCCCCTGCAGCGCATCGCGCACCGGATCGATGATCGATCGGGCCAGCGCAGTCGGCACGATCGCATTGCCCACCCGTACGAAAAGTTCATCGTCGAAGGCGATGCGCAGCCGGCCGAGTGCATGGCTGATTGCCGATTGCGACAGATGCAAATGCCGCGCCGCCGCCGTCACCCCGCCGTGCGTATAGATCGCTTCGAAGGTGCCGAGCAGATTGAGGTCGATGCGGTTGATCGGCCTTATCGCGCGTCTCCCGGGCTGAGCCGCGCGGGATCGAACGCCGGCCGCGCCATGGTGAAGGTGTCGGTGTTGCGCAGATAGGTGCCCGCGCCGTGAAGCCGCCCGATCAGCTGCATCGCGCCGGTATCGATGTGGAGCTTCGCCGGATCGGCGATGAATTCGTCGCGAATGTGCGTGACGAGGATCTCGCCGACCGCGATCACTTGCCGGGGGCCGATCTCCAGCAGCTCGCGCTTCACGCATTCGAAGCTCACCGGCGCGGTCGCGATCAGCGGCGGCGCGACGCGCGTCGCAGGCGCGGTGGCGATGCCGGCATAATCGATCTCGCTCACCGCGCGCGGCGCATCGACGCACGACAGGTTCATCGCCTCGGCATCCTGTTCGCTGACGAGGTTCACGACGAACTCGCCCGTCTCGATGATGTTCGTCGCGGTATCCTTGTCCGCGCCGTTCGCATCCTTCAGCAGCCCCAGCACCAGCAGCGGCGGATCGTCGCCCATGGCGTTGAAGAAGCTGTAGGGCGCGGCATTCACCACCCCGTTCGTGCCTCGCGTCGTCACCCATGCGATCGGCCGCGGCGTGACGGTGGAGACGAGCAGCTTGTAGCGCTGCCGCGGCGGCAGATCGGCCATCACGAATTTCATGCCCGCTGCCGTCTCACCAAATCCGCCGCGAGGGAAGCCCCGC
>CAYMIU010000107.1:0-5935 GCA_964390515.1 uncultured Stakelama sp. | reverse complement strand
ACACCCGGAGACTACGCCACCCTCTCAAAAGTCCACCACATCCCAGACGGCACCTGGCAGACAGACGGATCGCTATGTCACGGCGCCCGGCCGCAGCGAACGTACGTCATTGTCGCGGCATCGCAAAGTCTGCACGCAAGCGGGGCAATATAATCTGTCTTCAAGCGGACAGATGCCGTCGGCAGATCAACTCGACGACCTCCCGCAAGACTTCGATGCGTTGAGTGAGCCATTCGAGCTCCTCGTCGGTGACGCGATAGTGCGGCGAGTAGCGGGCGTTGACATAGGCCTGGCGGAGCAGTTCGAAGCAGCGCCGCTCGAAGCGGGAAGCGCGCGGCCAGGCGGCAACGAGCCGCTGGTCGAGCTGCTCGCACTGCGAGCGCAGAAAGCCGAGCTTGTGTGACTTGGGGCTGTGCAACGTCGTCACCAGCAGGAAGCAATGGTAGAGGCGCTCTGCCGCTTGGTGCAGGTTGAACGCTGCCAGTTTTGCCGAGCCCCGACCGTGGTGAAATCCTGCGGCAGCGAGGAACTCGACGGCCGTTCCAAACCACTCATCGAAATACGCCTGTGCCTCGGCGCGGGCGCGCTCGGGCGGGAGCTTGACGGGGCGGCTGAGCGGATAGCCTTCCGCCTCGTAGAGCATGATACCCTGGTCGATCAGATCGACGAAGAAGGGGCGGCCGCGCTCGATCTGGCGGTTGAGGTCGGCGATGTCGTGGACGATGAGGTTCACCGGAGCCGACAGCGTGCGCGCAACGGTCACCTCGCGCAGCAGCCGGTCCTCAGTTGCCGACCAGACATCGACCGGGTCGGTGAGCCGCGCGTCGCTGACCACGACCAGGATGTCATAGTCCGAACGATAGCCGCCGACCGGATCATCGACCCAGTCGCCGCGCGCATGGCTGCCGTAGAGCACGAGCTTGAGGATCCGGCCGCTCGTCTTCCACTCGGCCCGGCCACCCGCCAGCACGCGCTCGAACTCCTCGAAGATGATGGCGACGACACGCGCCAGCTCGCGCTGCTGCGCCTGGGGGAGATGGTCTAGGGCGTCGGGCGGGATCACGGGTGTCAGCGTTCGCGCAGATCGGCGGTCCTGCCAAGCCTCATCTGCGTGCGACTGACATGGCTGTCGCACATGCCTGGCAGGCATCCCGACGGGATGGAACGCCCGTTCATCACCACGCCCTGCCGCAGAATGAGCCCAGCGACGGGCAGTGTGCTGGTCTCGTTATACACTATTTGCCCGATGAGCCAGCAGAGGGAGGGCAGGGGAAGGGGGGATTTTCAGTTTTCAGGCGGGGGGCGCATTAAATGAATTCGCCTTCGTCGAATTCGGCCGGCTCCGCCACCCTGGCCCCACCCCCGCCTGTCCCTGAGTTCTATCTCGTCCTGCCCGACGGCAGTTGTATCCCTGCAACGCGCGAGAACTGCCAGATCGTGATGCGCCAGGCGCGATCCGACGCGCGCAAACAGGCAAAGATCAAGCGTCACGAGAAGGCGGTCGAGCTGCAGATGGCGCTCGAGGATCGCGCCGCGGCACGATCGGTCCAGCAGGAGCTTGCCGAGCTCCACCGGTCTTCGCTCCGCTGGGCGGCGCGCTTCAAGGCGCGCGCCGAGCCGCAGCGGCCAGCGCGCGGCACGTCATCGGTCACCAAGCGCGCTCTTGGCAGCGCATCGACAGCCGCCATGCGCCGTGCCGCGATGGTCCGCCCGGCCTCATCCTGGGTGATCGATGCGCGTGGCATGAAGGGGGTGATCTGGCAGCAGAGCTATCTGGGCCGCAAGTCGCCCGGCTTCCATCCCGGCAAGGCGCGCGAGAACTGGGAATATATCGTCCGCGACGAAGCGGTGCTGCGCGATGCCGACGGCGAGCCGGTCATCATCAGCAACATGGGCGACGACTGGGTCGAGATCGGCGCGGCGTGGCAGGCGATGGAAGATGCCAGCACGCGTGCCAACGCCAAGATCCAGATCCTCGCGATCGCGCCATTCGACAGCGACATGAGCGAGGCCGAGATGATCGCGGCGCTTCGGCACTTCTGCAGGACCGTGCTCGACCCGCTCGACCTGCCTTACTCGGCCGCGGTCCACGCGCCGCCCGCATCGGGTGACCAGCGCAACTTTCACCCGCACATCGCTTTCTCGCTGCGCCCGATGCGCCGGGTCGAGCCGTATTGCTGGGAGGTCGCCGACGAGGTCTGCGGCGAGCTCGACGGGCGTGACGGTGTGCAGATGCTCCGGCACCTGTGGGCGCATTCGATGTCGGAAGCTGCCGAGCAGGCGCAGAGCAACCGGCGCTACACCGGTCTTGGCTATGGCGCACGCGGGCTCGATCTCGAGACCGGCGAGCATCTCGGCGAGGCGCGTGCGGCGATCGTCGCGCGTGGTGGGCATGTCTGGGCGCATGAGCGCAACCGGATCAAGGCGGCGCGCAATGCCGCGCATCGCGCGATCCGCGACGCCGACCGGAAGGTCGCGGCGTTGACCAAGGTGCGCGATGCCGCGCTCGCGCGGATGGCGGCGCGCTCGGAGGGTATCGCTCCGGCAAGGATCGTGCAGGCTGCACGGCCGGTCGAGCCGGCAACCGTTCTGGTCGCGGCCGGGTCGGTCACGCCGGCGCGGACGCTACGCGTCTCCACGCCTGTCGTGCCGGCAACGGTGCGCCGCCCTGCGCAGCCCGTCGAGGCCGCCACAATCCGGACCCTGGCGCCCGCCGCGGCGCCAGCCACCGTATGGGCGGCAGCGACGCCGACCGTAGCCGCAACCGTGGCGCACCCAGCACCTGTGCCAACGGCTGCCATCATCCAGGAGACCCCTAGGCAGGTTTGCCCATCGGTGCCGCTGTCACGCGCTCCAGGTGCGCGTCTGGCAGATCAAGTGAGTGTCGCACGGACTGCCACACCGGCCATTCTGCGCCACCCGGCTGTGGGCGCAGGACCTGCCACGCACCCGCTTGTGACCGCGGCAGCGCCGACGAGCGCCCGCACCATTACCGCTGCACCACAAGTGCGATCGCGCACCGAACGTGCGGTTACCCCGGCCACACCATCTGCGGCACCGACGACCATCGCGACCGATCTGCTCGACGCGCTGGCGCGCGCCCGCAAGGCGCGCCTGCGGCGACAGCGTCAACGCAAGGCTGGTGCCGCCCTCAGGCTCGACGCGCTGCCGACGCTCGCCGCAACCCCGACGGTCGAGACGTTGCCGAGCCTCGACCAGCTCGCTGCCGCGGCGGTGTCGCGGACGCGTAAGACCACCGATGTCCCGAGCGAAGAGGACGCCGCCCGGCTGGCGCGGCTCAAGACCCTCGACCCGTATGTCGCTGATTATGGTCACGAGAACGGGAAGGTCGAGACCGACTATCCTGTCCTCAAGGCGCTCGGGGTCGGATGGGACTGGCTCGATGCGCCAGGCGTGCAGCCGGCGCTGCGCGCGGTGCGCTTCGAGCAGCAGCGCGTGCTCGGCGACCTCGCGCGCGCGGCGACGGCGCGGCCGCTCGACTTCGCCAGACATGGCTCGCGCTTCTGGCCACGTGATCTGGCCGGCGATGATCTGCGCCGGCTCGATCGATGGGCGCAAGACCCCGGCTTCCAGCAGGACGTCTTTGCGATCGAACAGGCGATCCAACGCGCGCATGCCGCGCGTGATGCCGAAGTGCGCCAGGCGCATGACGCGCGCGCTACCGGTACGCCGGCGCCGACAACCGGCCGGCAGCCAGGTGACCCAGATCGCGGACCGGCGCGCTGAGCCGAGAACAGGCGGCGGGCCGCTCTTTTTTTGCCGGACCGATGGAAAAGCGCGGCCGGCGCGATCCACGGTCCCGAGCAGGAGGGGAAGGGAACGGCTGAAGTGAGCCGGAAGGTGATGGAGAAAATGTGAAGAGCATTGATCCGTCCCTGACGGCTCCGTGCGTCGCAGCGGCGACGCGCGATCACAGCCTGAAAGGAATAACCATGTACGATGATCTCGACGCGCCTCGCGCCCAGGAAACGGGGCGAGAGCCGGCGCGCGGTACGCTGCGCCCGCGTCCGCCGTTCAACGCCCGGCCGGTCTGCGCTGCCGGGCGCGAGAGCCGCTCGACCGAGGGGCCGTATGCAACGCACTACACCGCTACCGCGAGCTACCTCTACATCAACCGGTTGAGCGGCAGCGACCGGTTCGGCGCGGTGCCCGACGGCTATGTCACGCGCGGTGATCTCGTCACCGCCGGGCGGTGTCACCCGCTCAAGCTGCCGCCACGGCTGCGGTCGGGCGATGCATTGTGGCGCGACGCCGACGAGGCCGCGGCACTCGAAGGACCGCGCGGCATCGCGGCGACGCACCTCGTCGCCGACCTGCCGGTCGACGCCGATCCGACGCGCTGGGTCTGGCTGGTCGAGAATTACTGCTTTCGCCATCTCGTCGACAAGGGAATGATCATCGACTGGGCGATTCACCTGCCCAGGCGCGACGGCAACGTGCCGGGCATCCCGCACGTGCACATGCTCGCGACGGCGCGCTTCTGGCGGCCGACCGGGCGATGCGGTGCGCGCCACTGGCAGTGGCTCGCCAACGCCGACCAGATCCGCACCGCCGAGGACGACTGGTTCCGGACCATCGACACGCGGCCGCAACGCGCCGCCTGATCCCGCCGCCAATCCACCACCTTGCCACTCAACGCACGCCCGTCGCTCACCCGAGCGGCGGGCGTTGCTCATGTCAGGAACGTCGCATGTCCTTCTACCACCTCAACCCCAACCGTCGCGGCGAGCGGCTCGCCACCCGGCTCGAGCAGTTCGACGACTATCGCGTGCTGCGCCGCCTGCCGCGTCCCGACGAGATCTGGTGCCGCTCGATGCCCGCACCCGACAAGGTCATCAAGCTCGCGGTCGTCGACTGCGAGACGACCGGGCTCGACCCAGACCGCCATAAGATGATCGAGCTTGCCGTCGGCACGCTGTCGATCGACGCGGAACACGGCGATGTCGTCGACGTGACGGCGCCCAGGTCGTGGCTCGAAGATCCGGCCGAGGACTTGCCGCTCGAGATCGAGCGGCTGACGCACATCACCTCCGACATGCTGATCGGCAGGTTCTTTCTTGAGGACGCGATACTCAGGTGCTTTACCGGCGTCACCGCTGTCGTCGCGCACAATGCGGCGTTCGACCGCGCCTTCGTGACCAAGCGCTTCCCCAGCCTCGCGACACTGCCCTGGATGTGTTCGATGCGCGAGGTCGACTGGCCTGCGCTCGGCTTTGCCGGGGGACGGGGGATCGGGGCACTGCTCACCGCTGCCGGGTTCTTCCTCCCCGACGCGCATCGCGCCGCCGCCGATGTCTGGGCGACGACATGCCTGCTTGCCTCAACGACCAACGACGGACGCACCGTCGCGGCGGACCTCGTCGAGACTGCGCGGCGTCCGACCGAGCGGCTTTACGCGCAGCAGGCTCCATTCGCCTGCAAGGATGCGCTCAAGGCTGCCGGCTATCGCTGGTCGCCCGAGCGACGGGCGTGGTGGATCGAAGGCGATCCCGAGCGCATCGCCAACGAGCGGTGCTGGCTTGGCGAACTGTCGGGTGCGATCTGCCCGGCTGTCGTGCAGATCGATTGGATGAATAGGCTCGCGTAACAAGCCTTCTCGTAAACAAGGCTCGAAAGGGCGTTCGCGGCGCCGTGGTCTGCCGAAGCGCGATGGCCTGCGGCCCGCCATCGCTAACAACATTCTCGACCAACAGTTCACGCCTGAAGCGCTCACTTATAGAAGGATCGTCGACTTTACCCGTATCTGGACTGCGGAAGGAGGGTGTACGTGGCGGGCGTCATTGACCTGTTCTCTCGCCGGCCGGTCGCTTAATTCAGGTCAAACGCCACCGCCGGAAGACTGCACGCTGACGCGCCCGGCTATATGCCGGGAAGCTGCGCAGTGGGACCCACTTCCCGGGGGTGGCGGAACGGG
>CAYMIU010000106.1:0-6454 GCA_964390515.1 uncultured Stakelama sp. | reverse complement strand
GGGGTGGCGGGGATCGGCGCAGGGCGGCGGCAGGGTGAAGGAAGCGGCGCGTTCCAGCCGGCGGCGATCGTGCGCGATGGTGCGGAACAGGGCGTCGGTGGCGGCGCGGTTGGCGGCGACGTCCGGCGGGGTTTCGGGGCGGGTGCCGATCAGGCGCGCGTCAAGCAGCGCCTGCCAGTGGCGGACGGCATCGAGGCCGGTGTCGCTGATGGGCGCGTGGGTGGGAAAGGGAGGGATGGCAGCAGGATGCGGCATCGGTTTCGTCCTCGCGGGTGATCGCTGGACGGGGGAGTTATACCGAAAAGGGGGTTGTAGGACAGCGCGCGCCGCGAGCGCGTAGCAAAGCTACGCACGAGCGCACCCGGCGCGCGCCCGGCCAGCGGCGCCCAAGCGCCGACTGACGACGCGGCTTTGCCGCGGCGGGAAGTGGAACAAGCTGGCAGCAAGCAACTGTTGCAACAATCACGTGTAGTTCGGCCCAGGGTCAGCAAAGCGGTCTTTGCGCCTGAGCGGTGAATGTCATTATCGAGCGGCATAGTCGCTAACAAAAACTCTGCAGCCTCACGATAACATGTTGACTTTCGGGTAGATGGAGGGTTGTTATTGCCGCATGCGCGTGGAGCGCTAGTCGGTGCTGGAAAATTACTTTGCCTTATGAGCTCGCAAGGCTCGTTTGCCCTGCAACGAACCCCTGACTCACCAGCACCGACGAACTTTCGGAGGGAATTAGTGGGGCTAGAGCTGCGCGAGTATATTGAGCGCAAGGCGCGTTCGGTATTGTCGAAAGAGCGGGGCAAGCTTGGGAGTTCTCATCGGTATGCTTCTAGGTTCCGGAAGCGTACTGGTATTACCCCCATCGTGGTGTCACCCGTCGCTCCAGCGTACTGGTCGTATCACCCACATTTCGACCCGGTACATTGTATCCGGCACTCGAAATACATTGCTCGCAATATCTGGCGGGCTATCGAGAGCAAAAGTTACTCTCCTGTTCCCGCCATACGTTTCGATATTCCGAAACCGGGCGGCGGGACACGTCAAATAATGAGCTTCGGCATACCTGATAGCGCGTTGGCGAACCTACTACACGCGCGGATGACAAGGAGGAATAGTAGGTTATTTTCTGGGTATAGCTACGCCTATCGAGAGGACAGGAATGTTTTCGATGCAGTGCTTCTGCTGCAAAGGTCGCTAGCCAGTAATAAAACGTATGTAGTTCAATACGACTTTAAATCATTCTTTGATTCCATATCGCACGACTATATCAACAAAATTATACAAGACAGAGAGAGGTTCATTATCAGTGCAGCTGAGCGGCACGTAATATCTGCTTTCCTGTCGCATGAACACGCTGATTTCATTGCGTACCTGACGAAGAACTTTGACCGGCGCGTTAGGGGTGTTCCGCAGGGATCTTCACTCTCACTGTTTTTGGCTAACGCTGCGGCTCACGACCTGGACCTGGCGCTTGAGCGGCAAAACGGAACCTTCGTTCGATTTGCCGATGACGTTGTTTCAATTACCCACACATATAGTGACGCTGCGAATGTTTCTGCTCAATTTCGCAACCACTGTAAGGTTGCAGGTATTGAGCTAAATTATGAGAAATCGCCTGGAATCAAGTATTTTGATATTGGGCCAAGCTTAGATGATCGTGTCATGTTCATTGATCATGATGATGCCGGTGACCTGGAAACAATACAGTCTTTTGACTTTCTGGGGCACTCATTTTCGCATAGCGGGACCGGACTATCGAGCAAAAGTGTCAGGAGGATCAAGAAAAAGATCTCTCGTATAGTATATATTCACCTGCCTTTGAACCCTCGTAAGGGGCAGTTCGACAAGAGTAGGCTATCTGCAGATGCTTATGACTGGGATCTCGTCACATGTTTAAACGAAATAAGAAGATACATGTACGGCGGGCTTTATGAGGCGGAGATCACCGCCTTCCTTAATTTAGGGACAAAACTGAGAGCCGTACGCGGGTTAATGGCCTTCTATCCTATGGTGACCGATCCAAAAGAGCTGGTGACCCTCGATGGATGGCTCGCCAACATTGTTAAGCGCGCGCTACGCGAGAGAAGGAGAATTCTTTCCGGACTTGGCCACGCAACAAGAGATTTGAGCGGTAAGGAGTTGCTCAGCGGAGAGTGGTATAACGAAAAGTCGATAAAGAACGAATGTCGGATGCCAAGCTTTGTTATGGGCTGGCGGGCAGCACGGAAATTCTACCTGAGATTTGGACTAAATGAAATCCGGCCGCCGGAATACTATTCGCTTACCGCAAGTTACTGACTTGAAGGCGAACATCATGCTATTGCTGGAATGGTCCTTCGCGCTCCCTCGATCATTCAGTACCCGCAACAGCAGTTGAGGCGGGGAAGCTAGGAAAACCGCAAAAATCGCCCTCACTCCGCCGCCTCGGCCTCACGCTTCCCCAACAACGGCGCCAGATACTTCCCCGTAAATGACCGCGGTTCCGCCGCCACAACCTCCGGCGTGCCCTCGGCGACGATCTCGCCGCCCTTGACGCCGCCTTCGGGGCCGAGATCCAGCACCCAGTCGGCGGTTTTGATGACGTCCAGATTGTGCTCGATCACCACGACGGTGTTGCCCTGTTCAACGAGGGCGTGGAGCACTTCGAGGAGCTTGCGCACGTCCTCGAAATGGAGGCCCGTGGTCGGCTCGTCGAGGATGTAGAGCGTGTTGCCGGTGGCGCGGCGGGAGAGTTCCTTGGCGAGCTTCACGCGCTGCGCCTCGCCGCCGGACAGCGTCGTCGCCTGCTGGCCGACCTTGATGTAGCCCAGGCCCACCTCGACCAGCATCGCCATCTTGTCGCGGATCGGGGGCACGGCCTTGAAGAACTCCGCCGCGTCCTCGACCGTCATGTCGAGCACGTCGGCGATCGAATGGCCCTTGAACTTCACCTCCAGCGTCTCGCGATTGTAGCGCGCGCCGTGGCACACATCGCAAGTGACGTAGACGTCGGGGAGGAAGTGCATCTCGATCTTGAGCACGCCGTCGCCCTGGCACGCCTCGCACCGGCCGCCCTTGACGTTGAACGAGAAGCGGCCGGGCTTGTAGCCGCGCGCCTGCGCCTCCGGCAGGCCGGCGAACCAGTCGCGGATCTGGGTGAAGGCGCCGGTGTACGTCGCCGGGTTCGAGCGCGGGGTGCGGCCGATCGGCGACTGATCGATGTCGATCACCTTGTCGAGATGCTGCAGCCCGGTAACCTTGTCGTGCTTGCCGGCAAGGATGCGGGCGCCGTTCAGCTGACGCGCGGCGGCGGCGTAGAGCGTGTCGATGGTGAAGCTGGACTTGCCCGAGCCGGAGACGCCGGTGATGCAGGTGAAGGTGCCGAGCGGGATCGAGGCGGTGACGCCGGTGAGGTTGTTGGCGGTGGCGTTGTGCACCGTCAGCTTCTTGCCCGAGCCCTTGCGGCGCTTGGCCGGGACGGGGACCTCGCGGGTGCCGTTGAGGTAATCGGCGGTGACGCTGCCCTTGGACTTGAGGAGCTGCTTGAGCGTGCCCTGCGCGACGATCTGGCCGCCGTGGACGCCGGCGCCGGGGCCCATGTCGATCACGTAATCGGCGGTGCGGATCGCATCCTCGTCATGCTCGACGACGAGGACGGTGTTGCCGAGATCGCGCAGGCGGCGGAGCGTGGCGAGCAGCATGTCGTTGTCGCGCTGATGCAGGCCGATCGAGGGCTCGTCGAGGACGTAGAGGACGCCCGAGAGGCCGCTGCCGATCTGCGAGGCGAGGCGGATGCGCTGGCTCTCGCCGCCCGACAGGGTGCCGGAGGTGCGATCGAGGTTGAGATAGTCGAGGCCGACGTTGTTGAGGAAGCCCAGGCGCTCGACGATCTCCTTCAGGATGCGCTCCGCGATGGCGCGCTGCTGGTCGTTGAGGTGGCTGGGCAGGTCGGTGAAGAAGGCGAGCGCGTCGACCACCGAGAGGTGGGTGGCGTGGCTGATGTCCTGCATCGCCACCTTCACCGCCAGCGCCTCGGGCTTCAGGCGGGCGCCGTGGCAGACCTCGCAGGGCTGGGAGGACTGGTACTTGCCCAGTTCCTCCTTCATCCAGGCGCTCTCGGTTTGCGCCATGCGGCGATTGAGGTTGCCGATGACGCCCTCGAACGGCTTGCTGACGTCGTAGCTCTTCTTGCCGTCGATGAAGGTGAGGGTGACGGCCTTCCCCTTGGTGCCGTGAAGGATGACGTTCTGCACATTCTCCGGCAGATCGGCCCAGGGGGTGTCGAGGCTGAAATCATAGGCGCGGGCGAGGCTGCCCAGAACCTGCATGTAATAGGGCGAGGGCGGGTTGGATTTCGCCCATGGCATCACCGCGCCCTTCTTGATCGTGAGCGCGTGGTTGGGGACGACGAGATCCTCGTCGAAGATGAGCTTTTCGCCCAGGCCGTCGCACGCCGGGCAGGCGCCCTGCGGCGCATTGAACGAGAACAGGCGCGGCTCGATCTCGGCGATGGTGAAGCCGCTGACCGGGCAGGCGAACTTTTCGGAAAAGACGATGCGGTTGGCGGGGATTCCGGCGTTCTTCATCGCGCCGCCCGACGCGGCTTCATCCTCACGCCCCGGCACCACGCCATCGGCGAGATCGACATAGGCGAGGCCGTCGGCGAGCTTCAGCGCGGTTTCGAAACTGTCGGCGAGGCGGGTGGCGATGTCGGCGTTCACCGCGAGGCGATCGACCACGACCTCGATGTCATGCTTGTACTTCTTGTCGAGCGCGGGCGCCTCGTCGATCTCGTGGATTTCGCCATCGATCCGCACGCGAGTGAAGCCGGCCTTCTGCCATTCGGCCATTTCCTTGCGATACTCACCCTTGCGGCCGCGCACGACGGGGGCGAGCAGGTACAGCCGCGTGCCTTCGGGCAGCGCCATCACGCGGTCGACCATCTGGCTGACGGTTTGCGCCGCGATCGGCTCACCCGTTGCGGGGGAATAAGGGATGCCGACACGCGCCCAGAGGAGGCGCATGTAATCGTAGATCTCGGTCACCGTCGCGACCGTGGAGCGCGGATTGCGGCTGGTGGTCTTCTGCTCGATCGAGATGGCGGGGGATAGCCCCTCGATATGATCGACGTCCGGCTTCTGCATCAGTTCGAGGAACTGGCGGGCATAGGCGGAAAGCGACTCGACGTAGCGGCGCTGCCCCTCGGCATAAATGGTGTCGAAGGCGAGGCTGGACTTGCCCGAGCCCGACAGCCCCGTGATCACCGTCAGCGTATCCCGCGGGATATCGACGCTTACGTCCTTCAGATTGTGCTCGCGCGCGCCGCGGACGGAGATGTGAGTCAGCATGCGTTTAGTTCTACTTCCGTTCCGGTCGGGAGGATAGAGCGGAGATGTAGGAACGCTGGCAGACGAGCGGGAGGGGTGACGATTGCCGAACGTCGCTCCGCGCCGCAGACTACTTCTTCTTCTTCTTCTCGACCTGGCTGAGTGCCGAAGCGGCGGCGGTCTTTGATGCCTTACCGGTCCGCCCGTCGCTCATCGTTTTGGAAGCCGCCGTCGCGGCCTTCTTACCCGTCGTCTTCTTTGCCATCGGAACAGCCCTCCTACTGGATTGTTACTGGCGTGATGGGAAACGTATACGCGGGGCACGTGTTCCCGATAGGTTCCCGCGGCATGGGGATTTCAGGGATAACCAAGCGGCTGCCCACGGCGACAATCTGAACGTGCCGCGCGAGGATGTGGGCGATGAAGCGGGGGAATCGGGGCGATCTCGTCCACTTGCCTTGCGTAAGTCGCTTTTGGCGGCCCGCATCCCGCGCCGAAGTCGCGCAAAAGTCGTCCAAATCGGGGACACACCGCGGCGAAGCGACGTTATGCCCGCGGAGGCTGAGGATGGCGCGATACCGGATCGAGCTTCGCACGCCCGCTGGCGTGCAGGCGACGCGGAATGTGGAGAGGCATGACCTGCCAGCGCTGCGCCAGGAGGCGGCGTTGTTCGCCAGCGAGATGCTGCGCGCACGCGCCTCGCAGATATGGGACGATGACGACTGGAGCATCGAGGCGAGCGACGACGCCGGGCTGATCCTGTTCGTGCTGCACCTGTTCGTGACCAATGCGGCGGCGCTGCCGGAGCCGCGGCGGTGAGCGGGCTTGCGCCGTGGGGGTGAGCTGCGGCGCGTTGGTGCTGTGGCGGTGAAGAAGCGGGACCCCGGCGCAAGGCCGGGGTGACGGGCTTTTGCGGGCGGCTTTTGGTGGTGCGCTGGTGTGCGCCGAGGGAGCCGGTCGCTTGATCGGGCGCGATTGCGCTGCGTTCGCCTCTAAGGGCGCCTTGTTGCTGTGGCGGTGAAGAAGCGGGACCCCGGCTCAAGGCCGGGGTGACGGGCCATTCTTGGGTGGCCGGGGCGCGGCGCGGGCGCGGCGGTGCGCGGGCGTAGTTTAGACGAGGCCGAGTTCGGCGAGCTTGCCGACCAGGGCGGGGG
>CAYMIU010000105.1:0-6509 GCA_964390515.1 uncultured Stakelama sp. | reverse complement strand
GCGGAGACGACAATGCACTAACTATCAACCCGGACCACCCGGTGGGGGCTGCTCAGATGTTCGTCCTGTCGACAGCCCGACATGTCGACCAAAAGGTGAAATCAAGGCGTGGGCGGGGAGGCTCTTGGCAACCCACGCCTCTCGTGGTCATGCTGGTTTGCGGCGCTGCTTCCGGCTTGCTCGCGGATGATAGGAAGTGGTGAAACCCCGGCCCGCGGCCGGGGGTCGCTTGAGAGCTCATCCCGGATGACGGCGGCGGGAGCTCGGTCATCCGGGTGGGGACTCAGCGGATCAGGCTGGCGAAGACCGCGGCGACGATGCCGCTGGTGATGCCGACCAGCACCGCGTCATTGCCCGACTGGACGTATTGATAGCCGCGTGGCGGGGCCTGAAGGCCGCGATACTGGCGATAGTCGATCTGGCGGTAGTTGCGCGCCTGGCGGCTGTCGAACCGCTCCCCCTTGCGCCAGTTGCTGCGATACTGGACCGTGGGCGTGCGGTGATAGCCGGTCTGCCTCACCGCGACCGGGGCGTGACCGCGCTGCTTCACGACCACCGGGCCATGGCCGCGCTGCTGCACCGCCTTGTAGGCCAAGTTGTGTGCCGGGCCGTGCGCCGAATGGTGCGCGGGGCCGCGATAGGGCTGCGCCGCGGCGAGCGTCGGCGTGGCGACCATCGTGGTGGCGAGCGCGGCGATCAGAAAGCGGTTCATGTTCTTGGCTCCTTCGTGCCGACGGGGATCGGCGTTGAAGGCAAGATGGGGGGCAGGTGTCGCCGGCATGTGTCGGGCGGGCGGGAAAATGGTCGCAAAGTGTGCCGGGGGGCGACGGCTAGCCGACATGTCCCGGTGTCATCATGTCGCGGTGTCGACACAAAGACCGTGGGGGGTATCAGTTCCGCGGTTCGTCCTGCTGGACCGGCTGTTCGATCGCGCGCCGGCCGGGCTCGACCTCGGGGGCGCGCAGCGCGTCGGTGGGGTTGGCGGGCGCGGTATAGCGCTGGATGCGGGTCGACAGACGGGCATTGACCCGGCTGTTGATACGGTTGTTGACCCGCCGGCTATTGACCTCGACCCCCTCAGGCTCCGTCAGGCGCGCGCCATAAGCCGTCAGCTTTGCCTCGGTGTTCGTAGCGCTCTGCGCGCTGGCCGGCGCAGCGAACAGCGTGCCGAGAAGGGAGGCTGCCAGAAGGGCCAGAAAGGAATGCGTCGCTCTGCCTTGCATCCCACGACGATAGCGCAAGCCGGGCGTGAATGAACCGGCAAATCGTCAGCCGGCGCGGTGGCAAGCTAGCCGTCAATCGGCCGGACTTTGGGCCAGCGCCAGACGAGCACGCCTTGTATCACCAGCAGGATGCCGAGGATCCACCAGCCGTGGCGTAGCGTGCCGCGCCACGTCGCGATCTGCATGACAAGGATGGTGCCGAGCGTGGCGAACCACGCCAGCTTCAACCGGCGCGAGGGCGGGGCGGGGTGCCAGCGATAGCGTGCGATGGTCAGCTTCCTTTCGTCATGCTGCAAGGCCGGACCTGAAGGATCAATGCTCCGGGGGCGGTGGGGGCGGGGCGGCTGGTTCGGGGGCGCCGTTGGGACCCGTGACGAAACTTATCCGCTCGACGCAGCCGCTGCGGCCGGCCGTAGAGGGCTCGAAGCGCCGGCGCGCATCACCTGGACGGCGTGGGTGCCGAAATCCTCCGACGGCTGGGCGGCGAGTACCTTTACATTGCCGATATCGCCCCAGGGCGCGACATCGAAGCTGAGGATCGCCCAGCCTTCGACCTGGCGCCGGTTATAGGCGACCGGATAGGTGAGGCGCGGCGCCGTCGCATAGGGATAGGGCCGTGCGCAGCTGGCGCCGGCGGGGGTGAGGTCGCCCGGCGCAGGGGCGGGCGGGGCGGCGATCGTCGCGGGCGCCATCCAATAAGGATAGCGGCAGCCGGTGCGCGCGCCGGCGGTGAAGCGACTCTGCTCGACTGCGGTAATCGCGGCCTGATCGAGCGCCTTGTTGCCGGTGCCGTGGGTGACGGTGGCGTGCCGAGGCTGGCCCTCGGCATCGATCTCATAATCGACCATCGACCAGTCCTTCACACCGGGCGTGGCCGGCAGCTTGCGGAAGTCGGGCAGCGCGCGCAGCAGCGGCTGGGGGACCGGGCGGGTGTCGCAATTCCCCTCCCGCCGGGTCCGCGCCCATCCTTCCTGCGGCAGCGGGCCACTTTCGGGCGAGAGCGTATAGGCGATGAGATCGGCGACCGGCGCCTGATCGAGCGGGGTGACGCGCGGCGTATAGGTGATCGTGCAGCCGGTGCGCTTGCCCCCAGCGGCGAAGCGGCTCGCGGCCAGCGCGGGGGCGAGATCCGGAGCATAGGGTGCGGGCTGCCCTTCGCCCCGGATCGACAGCGGGCGGCCGGTATCATCGATGTCGAAGCGCAGTACGCCGGGGCGCGGCACTGGCCCCGGCGAGGAGCCGGGCGCGGAGGGGGGGGGTGGAGCCCAGTACAATTGGGCGAGCGGGCGGCGCAGCGCATGGCCGGTGGCGTCCCCCTGATCGCAGCGCACGTCGCCCGGCGTCCAGGTCAGCAGCGAGCGTGTTCTCGCAGGGCCGAGCGGGGGGAGGTGAACCGTGGGAAGGACAGAAACCTGCGCAGCCGCCATGGCGGCCAGCGTGACGAATGGCATGATCCTGTTCCCCCCGAGAAGGACGTAACGTCCTTGTTATGCGGGCGTTCTTTCACGTCGGGGCGGGCGGGTGCAATCGATTTCGGGGAATGCGCCGTCAGGCCTGTTCGCGGGGGCGGTCGGCGGGCGTCTTTTCCGCACGCGGCGCCTGCCAGGGCCAGCGGCCTTCGATCTCCACCTCGAGCGAGACGCTGAGAAAGGTGCGGATGAGGACGATGCCGGCGAGGACCGCGAGGCTGCGCAGCGTGGGTTCGACCGCGACGGTGTTGATGATGTCGCCCGCGACCAGCAGTTCGAGCCCGAGCAGGATCGAGCGGCCGAGGTTGGAGCGGAGCTGCTTGTAGGGATCGGCCCCGCCGCCCGCGCGGTAGCGCGCGACGTCGCCGGCGAAGCGCGCCGCGGCATAGAGCGCGCCGGCCAGGATGACCGCGATCCCGGTCAGTTCGACGCCGCGGGTGATGCCGTGGATGACCTGCAGCAGCGCAGCGTCGTTGATCATGCGCGCGGCGCCGCCTGGGGCAGGGGGGGTCGCAAGGGGTTGGTCGCCGGGGACGCCATGGCGGCTGAACGCGCCGGTCACCGATCGGATGCGCTGCGTTGATGACACTGCCGCGTCGACAGGCCGACATGTCGCCATGTGTTCGTGTCGATCGCTCCTCGCCGCGAACAGCTCACGGGCTGGGGGCCACGCCGGAAACCGCCTGATCCCTCCAGGGAGCATGCGACGGCGCAGCCGGCGCTTCGGCAGGGGACAGGATCGGGGTCGGTAGTGGGTTGCGAAGCCGGTTCAGCGGGGAGGGCCGCCAGGCCGGACGTGTCGGCCGACTAGGCCGAGGCCGCTTTCTCCTGGATAAATTGAATTCAGTAGCGGTTGAGGCTGGTTTTGAGACTCGCAGTTGGTGAGAGCCTCACCGCGTTCGAGCTGGCGGTCGAGCTGCGCGCCGAGCTTGGCGAGAACGCGGCCGAGCGATCCGCCGACCAGCGTCTGGGCGAGCTCGCGGCAGGAGAGGGTGTCGTGCATCGCGGCGACCTCCGCGGCACGATCGGCCTGCCGCTGCTCGGCGTCCGCGGGAAGCGGGGCAGGGGAAAGCCAGCGCGGAAGATGCGGGAGGAGGCGCGCTGGGAGCAGCGGGCGATAGGCGTTGGACGTCTGGGCGTAACGCGGGGCGTCACCGGCGCCCGATCCTTCTCCCTCCGGGCGCGACACTCGCTTGAAGCGGCGCTGCCTGACGAGGAAGCCGGCGACCTCGAGTGCGCGCAAGGCCCGGGCGACGGTCGCACGGCCGAGCGCGGTTGCCGCGGCGAGCCGGTCATAGCTGGGGAAGACGCGCCCCGCATTGAGCCGGGCGAGGGTGCAGATCTCCTCATAGACGCGCACTGCGCCCGCGGTGAGACCGGCGAGCGCGGCCTCGGCGGGCGAGAGGACACGCCCCTCAACGCGCACCGCCCGCTTCAGCCGGCGTCCGGCGTCGAGCGCGGCGCGCGCCAGGCGCAGCAGGCGATCGGGCTCGCCCTTCGCGGGCACGGTGAAGAAATGATCCTCGAACGTGCCCGCCTCGATACTGTCGCGGCGGATCGGGGCGCCGGTCGGGTGCGGCGCGCCGCTGCGCGCAGGCGGGCGCAGGCGCACGCCGGTACCGCCATGCGCGCGCGCTGTCAGGCCAGCACCCGGCACGCGGCCGAGCGCCAGCGCCGTCGCTTCCCCAAGGGTAAACGCCGTCATCTTCCTTCCCCCTCACGGGGCCGGGACACAGGCAAAGAGAGGGTGTGGCGCGAGACGCGCATCCTTGAACCGACAGGGGTTCGCGAGTATCAGGAGGGAGTAGGTTGTACTCCGGATCGGCGTTTGGCGACGTCGCTCCATTAACTCTGGGATGCCCGGCCTTCGTGCCGGGCTTTCTTTTATGTGGTCACGGCCGCGTTCTCGCTTTTCGCCGACCCTTTGCCGACGCCTTGACCATATTGTTGCAGGTTCGTTCCTACATCGGAAGGCGTTACGGTTCGTGCTTTCGAGTAGGAATTACCGAAAAAGTTCGTGCTTTCGAGTATCTATTGGCACTTCCATTCGTGCTTTCGAGTAGGAATTGCGCCATTACTTCGTGCTTTCGAGTAGGAATTAGGCAGCGTCCTGCGGCGCTGCTTATTCTGATTCGCGCGCTGATTCGGGCTCTGATCCACGCGCGTCGGAAAGCTGCGTGGCGCGGCGGGTGATGACGACGCTGACCGGCGCCGCCTTTCGCCCACGGCCACGGGCGCCCTCGGCCGGTGCCTCGCCCTCGACCAGCGCCAGGTCATAATCGGGAATCGTGTCGGTCCCCGCGATCTGCTTCACCGCGGCGCGGAAATTGGACAGCGGGTTCTGATAGCCGATCTGCAGCCGGAAGGTGGCAAGATCGATTTCCAGCCGCCCGTCGCTGCTGTCGGGGCTGGAGGCGCGCGCGACCTCGTAGATGCGCCGCTCGATCGGGCCCAGTTGGAAATAGGCCGCGGCATAATCGAGCACCTGGCGGTCGCGCAGGATCGCGCGGTACAGCCAGTCGCACAGCCGGACCTTGACCGCCTTCAGCCGGCGCTCCCCGCTGCGCGTCCTGGAATAATGCAGCCGCGCCTCGGACAGCCAGGAGAAGAAGCCTTCCTCACCCTCGCCGCCCGCCTCGATATTGGTCTTGATCTGTGTGCCCTGCAGCCGCTCCAGCGCCTCGGACAGCCGCTGGTAGGAGCGCGCCGAATGGTTCGAACCGGTGACCGAGAACAGATCGTGCGCGGTGAACACGAAATCCTGCTCGACATTGTCGCCCGCCTCGAGCTTCGCGGCCATCAGGCTGGCGATATAGAGCACGATCTCCTTGTCGTAGATCGTGGCGACGCCGTTGGACGAGGGACGCACCTCGATCGAGACCGGGCCGTGGTGATAGGACAGCGGCTTCATCCACGCGCTCTTGGCCAGCGCGAAGAAGGGGAAGGCCATCAGCGAGCGTTCGCCGCGGATCTCCCCGGTCAGCGGGCTGTCGAGCTGGAACAGGTCGCGCTGGGGCACGTCGCGGCGCCGCGCGGGGGGCTTGGCCGCGGCCGATGGCTTGGCGGGCGCGGATTTGGGGGATGAGCCGGCGGGCGTCTTGGGCATGTTGGATTTCCTACTCGAAAGCACGAACTTTGGGGAGAGAGCGCCGGCCAGCCGAGGGTAAAAGGGCGACGAAAGCTGTTGGCTTCGTGCTTTCGAGTAGGAAATGGGCCCAGGAAGCTTAGCTGCCGATGCGACATGTCGGCTTGTCGACATGACTAATCGTTGTGTCTTGCTGGCACGCAATGGCCGCTGCGTAATTTTTGCATATAACCAATCTGGATTGATCAAGAGAAACTGGTTAATTGCCCCGGATGCGAACGGAACGACAGGAACTGGCTGACCGAGCACTTCGGCTACGGCGCCAGGGACTGACATTGAAACAGATTGGCGTGCGGCTGGGCCGAAGCGAGGGCGAAATCTCGCGTCTGGTCCAGGCTGCGGCGTCAGCGGGGGCTGGCGCTACGGCCTGACGCGCAAACGGCACGGTGCACGGCAAAGCAGTCACATCGCGCCGGGGCGGGCGTTAGGGCGGCCGATACGGGAGGTGTCCATGAACAACGATCCAGTGTTCGATCCAATCTTCAACACCGCGCCGCTGCCGCAGCAGGACCGTTTGGTGCCTGAGAGTGCGCGCTACCGCTTTGATGGCTGGTCCCACGAACCGCTCACGGTCGAACGGAAAGACGAGCGGGCGCAGGTGCTGGAACCACAGCAATAAGGGGTCGGTTCCGGCTGAGGGCGAAATGACACCCTAAGCGAAATGGCCGGGTT
>CAYMIU010000104.1:0-6581 GCA_964390515.1 uncultured Stakelama sp. | reverse complement strand
TCGTCGAGGCAGCGCTGCGCCCCGCCGAGCGAGCAGGCGCCGATGTTGAGGCGACCGCCGTCGAGGCCCATCATGGCGAAGCGGAAGCCCTCGCCTTCCTGCCCGACGCGGTTCGCCACCGGCACCTTCACGTTGTCGAACAGCACCTGGCGCGTGGGCTGGGCATGCCAGCCGAGCTTGCGCTCATTCGCGCCGAAGGAAACGCCCGGCATGTCCTTGTCGATGACGAGGCAGGAGATGCCCTTGGGGCCCTCAGCGCCGGTGCGCACCATCGTCACATAGACTTCATTCTCGCCCGCGCCGGAGATGAACTGCTTCGATCCGTTGACGATATAATGATCGCCCTCGAGCCGCGCGCTGGTCCTCAGCGCCGCCGCGTCCGACCCGGAGCCGGGCTCCGTCAGGCAGTAGCTCGCCATCTTGTCCATGGTGACGAGGCTGGGGAGATAGCGGCTCTTCAGGTCGTCGGAGCCGAAGCGGTCGATCATCCAAGACGCCATGTTGTGGATCGAGATGAAGGCGCTGGTGGCTGGGCAGCCATAGGCCATCGCCTCCATGATCAGCGCGGCTTCCAATCGGCCGAGATTGATACCGCCGCTTTCCTCGCTGACGTAGATCGCCGCGAAGCCGAGCTCGGCGGCAGCCTTGATCGTGTCGCGCGGAAAGATGTGCTTCTCGTCCCATTCGGCCGCGAACGGCGTGATCCGGTCCGCCGTGAAGCGGCGGGCGAGCTCCTGGATCTCGCGCTGATCGTCAGTGAGGTCGAATTGGTCGGTCATTACATGGGCCCTAACGGAAGACGACGGTGCGCGCACCATTGGCCAGAACGCGCCGCTCGGCGATCCAGCGCACGGCGCGGGCAAGAACCTGCGCCTCGATATCGCGGCCGATCGCGATCAGCTCGTTCACGGTCGCGCGGTGATCGACGCGCTCCGCGGCCTGTTCGATGATCGGCCCCTCGTCGAGGTCGGTGGTGACGAAGTGCGCGGTGGCGCCGATCAGCTTCACGCCGCGGGCATGCGCCTGATGATAGGGTTTCGCGCCCTTGAAGCTGGGCAGGAAGCTGTGATGGATGTTGACGCAGCGACCCTCGACCGCGGCGACCAGATCGGGCGAGAGGACCTGCATGTAGCGGGCGAGCACCAGCAGATCCGCGCCGCTATCCTCCACCACGCGCAGCAGCGCCGCTTCCTGCTCGGCGCGATTGGCGGCCGATACCGGCAGATAATGGAACGGCACCCCATGCCATTCGGCAAGGCCGCGCAGCACCTCATGGTTGGAGACGACGGCGACCGGATCGATCGGCAGCGCGCCGATCGACCAGCGGTGGAGCAGATCGTTCAGGCAGTGCGAGGTGGTGGAACAGGCGATCACCACCTTCGGGCGATGATCGCTGGGCAACAGCGTCCAGTCGAAGCCGAACTGCTGCGCCACGTCGCCGAGGCGATCGCGCATGTCGGGCCCGGTGAACACCAGCCGCATGAAGAAGCGGCCAGTGTCGAGATCCGCATATTGCTGGCTGTCGAGGATGAAGCCGCCGGCCTCCGCCAGCCGCCCGGTCACCGCGGCGACGATGCCGCGGCGGTCGTGGCAGGAGAAGGTGAGGATCCAGCTCGGCTCGGCCGCGGCCGTTTCGGAAAAGGCGGGATTGGTCATGGAAAGGTCAGGCATCGCAGCGCGTGTAGCGAAGCCTTTCGCCGTCGACCACGCGGACGAGCACGCGGCCGCCATCCTCGAGCACCAGGCCGGTTTCCTCGCGCCATTCCTGCCCCTCGCCGGTGAAAGCGAGGGTGGCGCGAAGCTCGGTCGGCGACACGCCCTCCAGCCGCGCGATGGTGGCGCGCGATTCGTAGAAGGTCAGGCGATCGGGGGCGACCGTCATCAACCCCGTGTTGTCACCATTCATCGAGGTGCAATCGGCCGGCACGAGGCCCCAGCGCCCCACGAACGCCGGCGGCAAGCGCCGGTCCGCGATCGCGGTTGGCGCCGGAAGGGGCTGCCCCCCAGCGCTGCCCATCACCGCGGCGGTGTTCGGGCTGCCGGGCAAGGCGCGGCCGACCACGGCGGCCTCCTCCGGCTCCTCGGGCACGCGGCACGCCGCGAGCCCGACGAGCGCGGCGACAACCGTCAGCTTGCGAACCATGCGATGGATCAGCCCATCGTCGGGATGACGAACGCGTCCTGGATGCGGCTCGGCCCGCCATCCTCGCTGCCGCGCGGCAGATCGGCGGCGCCGTCCGGCCAGCGCTGCGTGACCGTCTTCACCTTCGTCCAGAACTTCACGCCTTCCATGCCGTGCTGGTTGGTGTCGCCGAACGCCGAGCGCTTCCAGCCGCCGAAGGTGTGATAGGCGACCGGCACCGGGATCGGCACGTTGATGCCGACCATGCCGACATTGACGCGCGCCGTAAATTCGCGCGCCGCATGGCCGTTGCGGGTGAAGATCGCGACGCCATTGCCGTATTGATGCTCGCTCGGCAGGCGAAGCGCTGTTTCGAAATCGGGCGCACGGACGATCTGCAGCACCGGGCCGAAGATCTCTTCCTTGTAGCTCTGCATGTCCGGCGTGACATGGTCGAACAGCGACGGGCCGATGAAGAAGCCTTGCTCATGCCCCTGCAGCTTGAAGCCGCGACCGTCGACCACCAGCTCCGCGCCCTCGTCGACCCCGGTCTGGATCCAGTTCTCCACGCGCTGCTTGTGCGCGGCATTCACCACCGGGCCGTAATGTGCCTCCGCATCGGTGGAGACGCCGACGCGCAACGCCTCGATCGCCGGCAGCAGCTTTTCACGCAGCGCCACCGCGGTCTTCTCGCCGACCGGCACGACAACGGGGAGCGCCATGCAGCGCTCGCCAGCGGAGCCGAAGGCGGCGCCCGACAGATCCGCCACCACCTGATCAAGATCAGCGTCGGGCATGACGATGCCGTGGTTCTTCGCGCCGCCCATCGCCTGGACGCGCTTTCCGGCCGCAACGCCCCGGTTGTAGACGTAGTGCGCGATGTCGGACGAACCGACGAAGCTGACCGCAGCGATCGCGGGGTGATCGAGGATCGCGTCGACCATCTCCTTGTCGCCCTGCACGACCTGGAGGATGCCCTCGGGCAGACCCGCCTCGCGGAACAGCTCGGCGAGCCGCACCGGCACGCTGGGATCGCGCTCCGATGGCTTGAGGATGAAAGCGTTGCCGGTGGCGATCGCCACGCCGCTCATCCACAGCGGGATCATCGCCGGGAAGTTGAACGGCGTGATGCCAGCGCCGATGCCGAGCGGCTGGCGCATCGAATAGACGTCGATCCCCGGCCCCGCGCCCTGGGTATATTCGCCCTTCAGCACATGCGGGATGCCGCAGCAGAATTCGATCACTTCGAGCCCGCGCTGAATGTCGCCCTTCGCGTCGGCGATCACCTTGCCGTGCTCCGACGAGAGGAGATGCGCGAGCTCGTCCATGTTCGCTTCGACCAGCGCCTTGAACGCGAACATCACGCGGGCGCGGCGCTGCGGGTTGGTCGCCGCCCACGCGGGCTGCGCGGCCTGCGCCGCTGCCACCGCGCGATCGAGATCGGCCTGCGTGCCCAGCGTGACGCGCGCCTGGACCTGCCCGGTGTTGGGATCGAACACGTCCGAGGTGCGCGCCCCGGTGCCGCCAGTCCCGACGATATGATGATCGATCACGCGCATGTTCACTCTCCGCATTAGTTGCGCGGCTTGTACGCTCATGGTGTTTCTGCACACAAGGGCGCGAATTCGCAGCGTGAAGGTGCAATTTTGCACACGCCAGCGTTCGTGGGAGGACCGCCGCATCATGCAGAACTGGGACGACCTGCGCATCTTCCTCGCCGTTGCCCATGCCGGGCGGGTCGCGGCGGCGGCGCGCACGCTGGGCATCGACACCACGACGGTCGGCCGGCGCCTGCAGCGGCTGGAAGCGGCGATCGGCCAGCCGCTGTTCGAATCCGTCGCTGGCGAGCGGCGGCTGAGCGATGCCGGTCAGAAGCTGCTCGATCATGCCGAGACGATCCACGCCGCCATCCTCTCCGCCTCGGAGAGTGAGCGCGGCGGCGGGGTGGCGGGGCATGTGCGGCTCAGCGTCGCCGAAGGGCTGGCGACGCACGTGCTGGCGCCCCGGCTAGGCGATTTCCAGGCTTTCCACCCGCTGATCCGGCTGGACCTCATCACGGCCTCGGGCTTCCTCGATCCGTCGAAGCGAGAGGCGGATATTGCGGTGATGCTCGCCCGCCCGCGCAACCGGCAGCTGATCGCCACCCGCCTCACCGATTATCGCCTTCGGCTCTATGCCGCGCCAGCGCATCTGGCGCAGCACGGCACGCCGGCAATAGCGGAGGCGCTGAAGCAGCACGTGCTGATCGGCTACGTGCCCGAGCATATCCACGCGCCGGAACTCGATTACCTGTCGGAAGTGCATGACGGGCTGGTCGCGCGGCTGCGATCGACCAGCATCAACGTGCAGCATGCGATGGTCCGCTCCGGCGCCGGGATCGGAATCCTACCCGATTTCGTCGCAGCGAAGGACCCGGCGCTGGTGCCGGTGCTGCCCGAAATGGTGCTGACCCGCGCCTTCTGGCTCGTCACCCACGCCGATGGCCATGCCGCGCCGCGGGTGCAGGCCGTGACTCGCTGGCTGCGCGACGCAACGGCCTCCAATGTGTGACCGTCGCCGATGCATCGGCGGACGGCCATGATGACGCGCACGGGGAGCTATAATCCGGGCGCGCTAGGCCGGCACGCGATCGCGCACCACTTGCGGCAGGATCGCGTCGAGCAGCAGCATGCCCTGTTCCGTCACGCACAGCCGATCGCCGTCTCGCTGGATGAAGCCGCCGAGCCGCGCGACGGCGCCCTCGTCGATCACCTCGTCGATGGGCGCACCGGCGAGGTGCGCGATACGCGCAAGGTCGACGCCCTCGCGCAGCCGCAGCCCCATCAGCAGTGCCTCGGACGCCTGGGTTGCCGGCGCCAGCGGCTCCTCCAGCTCCAGCCCGTGGCCGTTGCGGTCCACCGCGGCGAGCCAGTTCTCGGGCTTCTTGCGCCGCACCGTCGCAAGGCCGCCTCGCCGCCCGTGAGCGCCCGGACCGACGCCGGCATATTCCCAGTAGCGCCAGTAGGCGAGGTTGTGGCGGCTCTCCGCGCCGGGCCGCGCATGGTTGCTGATCTCATAGGCGGGGATGCCGGCCGCCGCCGTCATCGCGCGGGTGGCCTCGAACAGGTCCGCGGCCGCATCGCCATCGGGAATGGTCAGGCGGCCGGCCGCGGCTTCGGTATGGAAGCGCGTGCCCGGCTCGATCGTCAGCTGGTAGAGCGAGAGATGCTCGGTGCCGAAGCCGATTGCGCGGGCAAGCTCCGCCTCCCACGCCGGCAGCGTCTGGCCCGGACGGGCATAGATGATGTCGAAGCTGACGCGCGGGAACACCGCCTGCGCCACGTCCAGCGCGGCCAGCCCCTCGCGCACGTCATGCGCACGGCCGAGGAAGGCAAGCGCTTCATCGTCCAGCGCCTGGAGGCCGAGCGACACGCGGTTGACCCCGGCCGCGGCGAGATCGGCGAAGTTGGCAGCCTCCACCGATGACGGGTTCGCCTCCAGCGTGATCTCGATCCCCGGCTCGAACCCCCAATGCTGCTCCGCCGCCTCGAGCAGCGCCGCGACGGTCGCGGGCGGCATCAGCGAGGGGGTGCCGCCGCCGAAGAAGATCGAGCCGAGCCGCTTGCCCGGCAGCATGCGCGCCTCATGCGCCAGATCGGCGAGCAGCGAATCGCGCCAGCGTTGCTGGTCCACCCCGTCGCGAACGTGGCTGTTGAAGTCACAATAAGGGCATTTGGAGACGCAGAACGGCCAGTGGATGTACAGCGCCAGAGGATTGTCGGAGGCCATGGTGGCGCCGATATGGTCGCAATGACGCTCCGACGCCACCTCGCCGCCGCGCTTGCCCTCCTGATCACTGCTTGCACCCCCGGGACGGGCGATGCGCCGCAGCGGGTGGTGGAACGCCGCACGTCGGAGGCGCCGGCACCGCGCGGGGCGGAACTGCTGCGTGCCACGATGCTGACCGGGCATAACAACGCGCGCGCGGAAGCTGGCCTTTCCCCGCTGGTGTGGGACGAGCGGCTGGTCGCCTCCGCGCGCGCGTACGCGCAGGAAATGGCCCGCACCCGCCGCTTCGCCCACGCGGCCCAGCCGCACGGCCCGACCCGCGAGGGCGAAAATCTGTGGACGGGCACGCGCGACGCGTATCGCTACCGCGAGATGATCGGGCACTGGCTGGCTGAGAAGCGCGATTTCGTGAACAATGTCACCCCCACCTTCAGCCGCACCGGCCGGTGGCAGGATGTCGCGCATTACACCCAGATCATGTGGCGCAACACCCAACGCCTCGGCTGCGCCACCGCCTCCAATGCTGGCGAAGACTATCTTGTGTGCCGCTACAGCCCCGCCGGCAACGTGGTGGGCGAGCGGGCGTATTGAGTTGAGGGGAGCGTGCGCCGGGTCGAGCGGACGTTCAGATAACGCCCGATTGTGTTGAAAAAGGCAGGGTTGAAGTAGTGGCGGACTGCTGATTCAATGT
>CAYMIU010000103.1:0-6586 GCA_964390515.1 uncultured Stakelama sp. | reverse complement strand
GCTCGCCGACAAATAGCGCGATCAGAATGCCGCCACTTAGCGCGAGCGTTTACACTTTCGGATTGATGCAAAACTTTTGATTTTTGGATCAGAGCGCCCGCTAGTCATCTGTGGGATGACGTCAAATTGAAGGCGCTCGCCCACTCTATCGTTCTGCGCCACCCATTGCTCGATTTCGCCGGAAACCCATCAGGGCTGTGTCGTTCTCCTTAAACCGAAAGGAGACTCCAAAATGGCAGACACCGACATTGCTACCGATGAAACCAACCGACTGATCGCCTCCAACAAGGTCGAGGGCACGGCGGTCTACGACCGCAATGGCAACCGGCTCGGCTCGGTTTACAACTTCATGGTCGATAAGCGCGCAGGCCGCGTCGAATATGCGGTCATGTCCTTTGGCGGCTTCCTCGGCATCGGCGAGGAATATCATCCGCTGCCTTGGGACCAGCTCACCTATGACACGAACCAGGGCGGCTATGTCGTCGATCTGACGAAGGAACGGCTCGAAGGCGCGCCGCGCTATCGGGCGGGCGAGGAACCCGCCTTCGATCGGACCTATGGCGAGCAGGTCTATGGCTATTACGGCTCGACCTATCCCATCTGAGACGGAGGGACGGCGGGGAACCCCGTCGTCCTCCGCTTTCGTGATTATGAACGATGATGACGATCTCTCGGAGCTGCCGTGTCCGATTCCCCTCATCATGAAGCGCTGAAAACCTTGGGAGACGCCCTCAAAGCAGGGCCGAAGGCTCTCGCCCGCAGCACTGGCGCCGCAGGCCGGACGAACTTTGTGGATCGCCTCACGACGCTCGCGCACCAACTCGATATTGGTGGTCACGGCGGGGCGAAAGAGGTGTATGAGGCAGCCTCGATCATCGCAAGGATGCAGCGGAACCAAGAAGACGCAAAAAGCGATGGTTGGTCAGTCGCCGACCATGAGGCCATTGCTGGCCTGAAAGGCATCGAGACCAAGCTTCTGAAACTCGCAAATGGCGTTGAACAATGAGCATCTTGGCTGGCCGCATCGGCCACCAATTTTAGGACCGGCTTCTCACATCCTTTGGGAGGAGTAGTCCGCTGCGGCGATTATGCCGCCTCGGTCTGGTAGAGCTGCGCCTCACGGTTGATAAGGATATCGGCCAGGAACCAGTAGGCCTCCCCCCAAGCGTTCAGAATCTCATCGGTTGCCGCCTCGCCCAATATGTCGCGGATCGCCGGCAGCAGCGCATTGGCGACCGCAGGATAATGTTCGGGCTTGATATGGGTCTCGACATGGCGCGCGGCGATGCGCTCGATCGCGGGTTTCAGCACGTCGAGCTTATCGACGTTCTGCGCGAAGGCGAGGATCGCGGCCGCTAGCCGCTTAGGCTGCGCGCCGGATTCGTGCGCGGCCATGTCGAACAGCGCCTTGATCTCCGGATCGACGAACAGGCGCTGATACATGCGCGTGGTAATCTCCACGCCGTGCTGCTGGAGCGCAGGCGCCGTAGCTTTCACCAAAGCCATTGTTTCGGGGGAGAGCGGTTTGGACATACAGATGTGCTCCGGATTTCAGGACCCTGACAAAAGAGACGATCAAAGTGGCGAGAGGGATCCAGTCGGGCATGGAGTGCGGGCCGGAGAGACAGGCATGCGCGATGAACCCAAGGCTTAGCGGCGGGGTATCCTGTATCCGGATCGATCATAGCTCGACCGCAGCCAGAGGAGCGAGCAAGGTCCACACGACGCCCGAGGCGGGAAACTCCATCTCGGCACGGCCGCGCAAGCTGCGGCTCACGGCCGTGCATATCAGCCGCGACCCAAAGCCCCGCCGCTCGGGCCTGACGACTGGCGGGCCACCCCGTTCGGCCCATTGCATCCAAAGCTCGGCTTCGGTGCCCGAATCCAGCACCTTCCATGTCAGCTCGATCGTGCCCGCCTCATTGGACAGGGACCCATATTTGATCGCGTTCGTCGCCAGCTCGTGAAAGGCGAGGGTCAACGTCATCGCCGCCCTGGGGCCGATCGTGACCGTGGGGCCGTGGAGGCGAAGCCGCTCCGCGTAGAGGGTGAAGTGGCCCAGCGCATTTTCCGCCAGCGCGGGCAGGGGCGCCGCCTGCCAGTTGTGGGATAGAAGCTGCTCGGTCGCGTTGCCCAGCGCCGCCAATCGCTCGTCAATGGTCGATCGGGCGTCTTCGATCGAATCGGCCGCCTGCAAGCTCTGGCTGACAAGGGAACGAACGACAGTGAGAATGTTCCTGAACCGATGCTCAAGCTCACGAATCCGGGTTTCAGTATCGACCATAACTCTACGTGCCCCCTACCCGGCTACTTAGAGCAATCGGGAGCCCAGGACGAACATTTTGCACGTCCGCGTAGAGCACAGAGCCAGACGGCGCGTTGCTGCGCTGATCGGTGGAACGGCTGCGTAAATGCTTGGTGCGGCATGACTACACAAGGTGGGATCAGCGGCCTTCGCGTGCTGGTTGTCGAAGATGATTATTGGGTCGCGGCCACGCTGGTCGAGATAATAACCGAAGCAGGCGCGGAAGTTGTCGGCCCTGTCGATTGTGTGCGGGACGCCCTGACGGCGCTGGACTCGTCGCCTCATGTCGCCAGCCTCGATGTGCAACTTGGCTCCGAAACCTCGTTCCCGATCGCGGACGAACTGGACCGTCGCGGCGTGCCCTTCATCTTCGCCACGGGTGCGGCCAGCATGATCCCGGCTGCCCACGCCTCACGCCCGACCTGCCACAAGCCCGCTTCGCGCAAGCTTCTGATCGGGACGCTCTGCCGCGCGCTCGATGGTGCCAGCTAGCCCTTGGGGCCGCGGGGATTTTGCCTGACGGGCAGGCAAGGCCAATGGACCACAGGGGCTCTATCCCCGCTTCCGGCAGGAAGTATTGGTGGCTCCAGTCATTCCCCAGGAGGGAACAGCCGCGCCTCAAGGGCAGCGGCTTCGGCGCGTTGCTGCTCGGGGGACTTGTCCTCGGCCGCGTCAAGCGCCGCTTGAAGGTGCACGGCGACATTGCCGCGCTCGTCGGCCTTGTCGAGCAAAGCCATCGCCCTCTTCATGAGACTGATCGCAGTCGCGATCTCTTGTGCCCGCTGGTCCATGCGTCTCTCCTGCGAAGGATGTGAACTGTAGCCAGACCGCGAAAGCTCCGCCCATCGCGCGCAAAAGCCCTGTCGGTCCGTTATGTGGCCTCCATAACCCGGAGCCTCGACGGAACAGGAGTGTCCGGGGCTCTATCGGCCGCCGCGCGGCCGATCTCCACGGCGTTCTTCCCGGCGCGCTTGACCGCGTACATGAGCTGATCGACCGCGTGCATCAACGAGGGTTCGTCACGCGGGGTATCAGGGTGAATCAGCAGCGCGCCCATGCTGCACGTCACCGGATGAGACGTGTCGGCCAGAACCGATGACAGGCGCTTGTGGAGCAAGCGAGCGAAATACACCCCTTCCTCGGCCGAATGGACGGGAAGCAAAAAGGCGAACTCGTCGCCGCCGATCCGGCCGAAATCGTCCTCGCGTCGGATGGCCTTCCGTGCGCCCTGCGCGAAGGCGCGCAGCACCTCGTCGCCGGCAACATGGCCGTGGCGGTTATTGATGCCCTTGAAATCATCGAGATCAAGGATCGCGAGCAGGAAGGATTGCCGGGCAGGCACCGCTAGATCGAGACGATGGATCACGCGCTCGCGGAACGTCTCCTTGTTGAGCGCATCGGTCATGCGGTCGCGCGCCGCCAGGTGGTGCTCCCGATCAAAGGACCGGCGGAAGCTGAGAACGATGGCGGCGACGAAACCATAGGTGACGGCGCGCACGGCCATCCTTGCCCCGAGCAGGGCGGGGGAGAGCCCTGGAAGTTCGGCGAGATGCGGCACGACGGCGAGGACCGCCGCGACGATCGCCACCAGATAGCCAGCACGGCTTCCCAGCGCCCAACAAGCAGCGCAGACGATCGGGATATAGAGCGGCGCAAGACCTATCCGGGGAAAATGTGCATCCGCCAGCGCCAGCGCCGTGACGCTGAGGAGGACCGCGAACCATGCGCGTTCGCGCGGCAGGGAATGGAGACGATCGGCGAAGCGGCCGACAGGCAGATGACTATTCACGCATGTCCTACTCGGTCAAAAGGTTCTCCAAGCTCATTCCCGCCCCAAGTGTTCCTGTGCAGCCGGCGGCACGCCCCATTTCGGAGACGTGCCGGCCACTGAACCGGGTGTTGGAAACCTGAAACACGTCAGGCGCGGACGCCTTTGGCCGGGTGGCTTGGACATGCGCGCCCGCCACCCGGTCGATGAAGCTCGACCGGCTCGTGTTTCAGGAGGTTTCCACGCCTCCACCCGCGTCTCCGCAGGTGCGCGCACGCTACCCGCAAGCCGTTAAGAAAAGCAACAAGCCGACAGGCACACCGGGGATCAGCCGATCTTGACGCCCCGCCAGTCCCGCCTTTTCCGCAGGTGGATGGGCCGCTTGGCCGCTGACGGGAGCGTATCGCGGCCGGTCCTGTCGGCCAGCAGCGGCGTCGATCGCTCCTCGATGAGGGCGCGCAGCCGAGTCCGCCCGCGTGCGATGCGGCTCTTGAATGTGCCTGGGGCAATGCCGAGCTGCGCCGCGCCATCCTCGATGGACACGCCTTGGCTCGCCAGCAGCACCGCCTCGCGTTGGTGGATCGGGAGTTCGCTGAGCGCCCAATCCGTATCCCGCAGCCAGACGGCGAGGCTCTGAGTCTCGTCCACCCGTAGCATGCGGTCGCGCGCCTCTTCGGGCAGGTCGGCATGAAAGCGGGCGCGGCGGCGACCGGTGAGAAAGCTGTTCTTCATCACGGTCCGCGCCCAAGCGGCGAGGCTTGTTCCCGCCGCGAAGCTGGCGCGCGCGGTCCAGCACCGGAGCATGGTGTCCTGCAGAAGGTCGTCGGCATCGGCACCCCCTCCAGTCAGTCGCCGCGCATAGGCGCTTAGCGCCGCCGCCTGCTCGATCAGCGCTGCTCCGAACGCATCATCGGGCATGGCGATCGGAAAGGGAACACGGGCAGGCACATCGGGCGGCATCTCATTCTCCGGGCAGGGCTCTCCTGCCCTCAAGCGATATAGGGGGTGCGAGCCGCCGATGTTGCCGGCCAGACCGCTTCAAGGCCCGCTTCGTCCCGTATCGGTCGATCGGGGCTGCGCGCGTGCTATGGGGCTTCCATATCGCAATCGGAGAGAGACGATGGAGCGCCTGTTTCCGCGCGCCTTGATAGCGTGCATTCGTGAGGCTCGGCCGCCGACGTCGCAGGAGCTTGCATCGATGGCCGAGAAGATCTGGCGCGAGGCTTTTCCAGAGCGTCCATTTCGACGCGCGCGCGCCATGACCATCGCCGCCGTAGCGCTCACAGGCGAACGCCAGACATGCAAGGGACCGCCGGCATCCTGTCCCGCTGAACCATTTCCGGCTAGAATGCGGAGCGCTACGGTTGGCCGATGGTCGCCAGGGCTGTCGTCCAGGAGAGGATGCGCCGCTTGAGCCGGCAACATGCTGGCCGTAGCACCGGCCGGTTTCTTAAAGCAGCCGATGTGGCGGTGGCGGCTCAAATCTCGGTGGGCACCGGCTCGTAAGGCGCTCCGATCCGGGTTTCGGCCGTGCCGCGCCGCCGCAGGGTCGCGGCAATGTGGCGGTCGGCCGCCGCGCGATCGATGAAGGCGTGCCGCTGGGCCTGGCCGTGTGAGCCGATCCGGCCCCAGCGGGTTTCCACAACGATCATGCCGAAAAGATCGAGGCTCGCGGTGATGCTGTAGCGCCGGCGGATGTTGCGCGCCGGATCGAGCGCCACCAGCTCGATCGGCTCGGGCAAGGACAGGTTCGCGCCATTCATGGGGTCGAATCCGGCTGAGGGCGAAATGACACCCTAAGCCTCGGCACCCTTCGGCCAGAGGTATTCGCCGGTGAGGAGGATGTGCGCCCACCCGAGCGGTGAGATATGGGCCAGCAGGTGGTCGGGCGTATCGAGCCCTTCGCGTCGCCGGGCTTCGACGGCATGGCCGAGATGCAGGGTGTTCCAGTAGACGATGACGGCGGTGAGCAGGTTGAGGCCGGCGATGCGGTAATGCTGCCCCTCTGTCGTACGGTCGCGGATCTCGCCCTGGCGACCGATCCGTAAGGCGTTCTTCAGCGCGTGGTGCGCTTCGCCCTTGTTGAGGCCGACCTGCGCGCGGCGTTGCATGCCGGCATCAAGGATCCATTCGATGATGAATAGCGTCCGTTCGATCCGGCCGACCTCGCGCAGTGCGGCCGCCAGATCGTTCTGGCGCGGATAGGCGGCGAGCTTGCGCAGGATGCGGCTTGGCGGGACCTGCCCTGCGCTCATGGTGGCTGCGCAGCGAAATAGATCGGGCCAATTGGAGACGATCAGCGCTTCGCGCGCCTTCCCGCCCACCAGCGGACGTAACTCGCTCGGCGTAGCGGCGGGATCGAACACGTAGAGCCGTTTGGACGGAAGGTCGCGGATGCGCAGCACCAGGCGGTAGCCGAGCGTGGCGCTGATCCCGAACAGATGGTCGGTGAACCCGCCAGTGTCGGCGTATTGCTCCTCGATCCGTCGCCCGGCCTCATTCATCGTCAGCCC
>CAYMIU010000102.1:0-6610 GCA_964390515.1 uncultured Stakelama sp. | reverse complement strand
CGCCGATAGGGGGTCCTTTTTGGACGCCGATTGACACCTCTGGAAGGCTGGTGGCGGCAGCGCTCATGCCTCCTCGGCTTCGTAAAGCTCTACCTCCCGGTTGATGAGGATATCCGCCAGGAACCAGTAGGCCTCGCCCCACGCGTTCAGAATGTCGTCGGTTGCAGCCTCGCCCAGTACGTCACGAATCGCCGGCAGGAGCGCGTTGGCGACCGCAGGATAGTGTTCGGACTTGATATGGGTCTCGACATGGCGCGCGGCGATGCGTTCGATCGCAGGCTTCAATGCGTCCAGCTTATCGACGTTCTGCGCAAAGGCGAGGATCGCCGCGGCAAGCCGCTTCGGCTGAGCGCCGGACTCGTGAGCCGCCATGTCGAACAAAGCCTTGATCTCGGGATCGACGAACAAGCGCTGGTACATGCGCGTGGTGATATCCACGCCATGCTGCTGGAGCGCCGGAGCCGTCGCTTTGACCAACGCCATCGTTTCGGGGGAGAGTGGCTTTGACATACTGAGAGGCTCCGGATTGCAGGCTTAGCGAGAAAACGCTCGGTGGCCGAAGCAGGTTTCCGACTGGACCGATCCTCACCTTTGCCGATGACCTTATGTATCACGAGTTGCCGCGTCAGTCGCGAATGTCCTGAGTTTCGCGACAGCGCCCTCAACGCTCGTATTCTCTCGTACGCTGGCGTCGCAAAAGTCGATAGCATAATATTTGTTTTCTGATACAGTTTTGCGACATGCTGATCGGCTACGCCCGTGTGTCCACTGATGACCAAGATCTCCGGTTGCAACGCGCCGCGTTAAAGGAGGCGGGGTGCAAGCGGACGTTCGAGGAGAAGGTGTCGGGCGCGAAGCGTGATCGGCCCGAGTTGGCCAAAATGATCGAGCAGCTGCGCGACGATGACACGGTGGTGGTGACGCGGCTCGACCGGCTGGCACGCTCCACTCGCGACCTGCTCGACATTGCCGAGAAGCTGAAGGAGGTCGGCGCCGGCCTGCGCTCGCTGGCCGAGCCTTGGGCGGATACGACCTCGCCTGCGGGTCGCATGGTGCTGACCGTGTTCGCCGGCATCGCCGAGTTCGAGCGCGAGCTGATCCACCAGCGCACCAGCAGCGGGCGGGTCGCGGCGAAGGCGAGGGGGGTCCGGTTCGGCCGCCCGCCCAAGCTCACCCCCGATCAGATTGCCCTTGGCGAATGGTTGGTGAGCGAGGGCACGTCGGTGCGGGAAGCGGCCAAGCTCCTCAAGTGCCACCATGCCACGCTCTACCGGGCGCTGACCGCCGCAGCATTGACCCCGTGATGCTGACCACCCCGCAGCCCGACGCGCCGGAGGGGGAGGCCTGATGCCGATCCGTCCCGAACATGTGTTCCTGTATCTGATCGACTGGCCCCGGCTCTCGCATCATGTGCGCTTCGTGCGGGCAGGGGGATGCTGCGAGCATTGCGGGCGCCCCCATGGGCAAAAAGTATTCCATATGCGGGATGGACGATGGTGGGACCGGAAGCGGCATTGCTGGCGCGATGGCCAAGGTCGACGCGTGCGACGGCCGACAGAGGACATCCTGGTGCACGGTGCGTGGACGCCGGTGGTGCTGGCCTGTGCGCACCTCAACCACGACCCTAGCGACAGCACGCTCCACCAGCTGGCGGCACTGTGCCAGCGGTGTCACATGATCCACGATGGCCCGGAGCATCGGCGCCGGCGCTGGATGAATGCGCACTATCGACGCGCGCTGGGCGATCTGTTCCATGGCCCTTACCCGCTCCTCGGAGCCGACTGGATTACGCCCATGCCAATCAGCATGCTCGACGATCACCGCATCGGAACGTTCTCCCGTTGAGGGCTGTTTCACTTATTGCGTTTACGCGTTGCACTCACTAGATGGCATTCGCCTTTGGAGACTAAACATGGCTGCCGTGGCCTTCAACATTGACGAGGCCTATGAGCCTACCGCGCATGAGATTGAGGCAGCCGGTAACGCCGCGCGTGCGCTGTCGCGGGTAGATTCTAGCCGCCCCATTCACCTGACTGTGGAAGGGGCAGGCGAGGACGTCATCAGTCTGCCCTCCGGTGTGTTCAACAGCATCGTCAAGATGCTGGTCGAGATTGGTAACGGCCATGCCGTCACCGTTGTGCCGGTACAGGCAGAGCTCACCACCAGCCAGGCGGCCGACTTGCTTAACATGTCGCGCCCTCACCTCATCAAGCTGCTGGAGCGTGGCGACCTGCCGTTTCGGATGGTGGGTACGCATCGTAAGTTGCTCGGTCGCGATGTGCTGACTTACCGCAGCCGCATGGATGCGGCCCGGCACGATGCCTTGCAGCGGATGGCGGACCTGGATCAGGAAGCTGGCATCTTCGACGATCACGCGACCCTCGATCGTCCCTGATGCTGGTCGGCCGCTACACCGTCCTACTTGATGCCAACGTCATGCATCCCGCTATCGTGCGGGGTGCGCTTTTGTGGTTCGCCGCCAACCGGCTGTTCCGGCCGCTCTGGAGCGAGGCGATCCTGGCCGAGTGGGAAGAAAGCCTGAGACGGCGGTTTCCCGATCTGGCAGCTGACCATTTCCAACGGCAGCGGGCCTACATGGACAGCTTCGCGGAGGCGCTGGTTGTAGGCTACGAGCCGCTGATGCCTGCCCTTGCGCTGCCCGACCCCAAAGACGTTCACGTCCTCGCGGCAGCGATCCACGGTCGAGCTGACGCGATCGTCACCTGCAACCTTAAGGATTTTCCAGTCGAGGTGGCCGCCCGCCATGGCATCGAGGTGAAGCATCCCGATGACTTCATCGTCAACGTCATCGATCTCGATACGGCCAAAGCGCTAACCGCGATTGGCAGCCAGCGTCGCCAGTTTCGTAACCCCACCGTCACCGCCGAAGATTACCTCGACCGCTTTCGGAAAAGCGGCCTGGTCCAAGCAAGCCACCGACTCCAACCGCTCGCTGACCTATTCTGAACGGGGACTCTGACACCAGCAAGCGCTCGAAAGCTGCGAGCTCCTCCACAGTGTCACAACCCTTCGAGACTGTTGAAAAAGGCATATGCGTGAGCGGCGTGGCGGATGGCTGTTGAAGCCGGTCACCGGGGCTCGCTCCGTATCAGGTTGGCGCTGCCTGCCGCGCGAGCAGCTGGAGGTTGTAGGCCGCAGCCGCCATGGTGAACTCTTCGGCAGCTCTGAACCGCGCCGGGTTTGCCGGAGGCCGTTGGATGTGAGTCACGCTGCCATATCGATGTTGTCCGCGGCAGCATAATCCGCAATTCGTCAGGCGTAAGCTGGCGCTGTCCGCGCTTGAGCCGATATCGCAGCTGGAAGGTGAATTGCTCGCCATCACGCACCATCAGCAATTCGCGGCGATCGCCCTTTTTTCCTTCATTACTCGCACCGAAAGCGATCGCCTGGCTCGGTATCAACCCCTTTGCGCCAGCCTCGGCGGTCACCTTCGCTGTCAAGGCCGGTACATGAAGGCCGCGTGGCGGCGCGCTGCGGATTGCCCCCACACAAGATGCCCCGCTCGAGCGGGCCTTCGAGATCGAACCTGCGCGGCGCGAAACGGGTCTTGGTGAAGCAATGCCCGGCTCGCCGGGCGGCAGCGAAATCCCGCTGCAACCGATCCCGGCACGAGTTTCAACACAAGAGGAGAAGATGAAGATGCGTAAATCGGCACTGGCGATCCTGCCTGGCCTCTTCCTGTTCGCGACGCCCGCGCTCGCACAAGACCAGCATGCTCAGCATCACCCGTCAGCCGCCAGTGCGGGTGTCGAGGCGGTGCTCGGCAGGTACAAGGCAGCGATCGAGAGCCTCGACGGTTCGAAGACCCAGGGCTTGTTCTCGCCCGATTCCGAGGTTGTCGAGAATGGCAAGCGCGAGGGCAGTTTTGCGAATTATCTCGCGCATCATCTCGGACCCGAGCTCACCGAGTTCCGCAGCTTCAAATTCGCGGACTATAAGGTCGATGTCCGGATGGAAGGCCCGCTCGCACTCGCGATCGAGAGCTATAGCTTTCGCGTCGAGCTCAAGACGGGCGACGCGATCGAACGTCAGGGGGTTGCGACCAGCGTCTTGAAGCGCGTCGGCGAAGGCTGGCAGATCATCAGCATGCACAGCTCGTCGCGCAAACCCAAGCCCAAATCCTGATCTCGAAGGGGCGCGGAAGGCCCCGTCGAGCCTTCCGCGCCCGCAGCGATGGACGCTGGCCGGCGCCGGCACGGGATCGCTCCGGCGCCGGAGCCGGTCAGAAGAAGTAGCGCAACTGCACGCCATATTGGCGCGGCTCGCCATAGACGGTGAGCGGCAGATCGGGGTTGGAGACGCCCGTCGGGTCGGTGCCCACCGCCTTGTAGCTTGCATAGCGCTCATTGGTGAGGTTGCGCCCGTAAACTGCCAGTTCCCAACGTTCGTTCGCGGGCTGCCAGGCAATGCGACCATTGATCAGCATTGAGCTGTCTCCCGCGTACCGCGCGTCGTTGTTAGGCTTGAAGAAGACCTTGTCGCGCCACGCAAGGTCCGTGCGCAATATTAGGTCGCCGCGGGTGCCGACGGGCAGCTTATACTCGCCGCCCAAGGTGATGTTCCATTTCGGCGCGTTGGGAAGCCGGTTGCCCTTGAGGCTGTTGCCCTGGTCGAAATAGATATCATAGCGGGCGTCAAGCCAGGCGAGGGTCGAGGTCAGCGTGAAGCGCTCGGTCGGGCGTGCCATGATCTCGGCCTCAACGCCCTTGATCGTCGCCTGGCCGGCATTGGTCGTGCTCGCGACGCCGTTGATATACTGGACGACCTGGAGGTTGGTGTAGTCGTAATAGAAGGCTGACAGATTGGCGCGCAGTCGTCGGTCGAGCAGCGTCGACTTCAGTCCGATCTCATAGCTCCACAGATATTCGGGGAGGAAGGGCTTGCCGTCGCCCAGCTGGAAGCCGCCTGACTTGAAACCGCGTGTGGCCGAAGCATAGGCCATGACATCGTCGCTGATCGCGTAATCGACCCCGAATTTGGGGGTCCAGGCAGTCCAGGATGCCGATGGCGCTCCGCTGTCGACCTGTACCGCGTTCGAAAACACGCGATAGGCAAAATCCTTTTTCTCATAGGAATAGCGAAGCCCCGCGGTCAGCTTGAGCCGGTCGACGAGTTCGTAGCTCGCCTGGCCGAAGAGTGCGAAAGCGTTGGTCGTGTTGCTCTCGGGGATCGCGAGGCGGCGGCCCGGCTCGAGGATACGGATTTCGTCGCTGCCTTTCTCGTTCAGGTAGAAGGCACCCAGGATCCAGCGCAATTTGCCGTCGCCCGCATTCATCAACTGGAGCTCCTGGGTGATGCTGCGCGACCGCTCGAAAAACTCGATGTTGCGCAGGAACAAGTCGGTCGCATCGACATCGAGGACCTGGACGACCTTGCTCTTGCGCAGTGCGCTGATCGACTTGAGCTTGACGGGGCCCGCGTCGAAACTGACCGTTGACGAAACCCCCCAGGCATCGACGTCATACCGCGGTACGGTGTCGAGCGCGATTTCGTTGCGGCGCGTCGGAATGGTGGCACCGGCGGCGGCGAAGCCCGGCGGGTAGGAGCCGCGGATCGAGGGATAGCCGGTCTCGCGATCCCGGCTGGCATCGGCGCGCAGCACGATTTCGAGATTGTCGGTGGGATCGAGCGCGAGGGTGACCCGGCCGGCGAGATTGCCCTCATTCTGGTAGCGCCGGCGCGTGACCGCGTCGCGATAGATGCCGTCGCGCTCATTGCCGAGCAGCGTCACGCGCAGCCCGGCCGTCTCGCTCAAGGGGCCTGCGATCGTACCGCTGAGCGTGCGCTTGCCGTAATTGCCCAGCGTCAGTCCGAGCGTTCCGCTGAGGTCGGCGGTCGGCATCTTCGAGATGATGTTGAGCGTACCGCCCGCTGAGTTGCGCCCGAACAACACGCCCTGGGGGCCGCGCAACACCTCGATGCGCTCGACATCGAACAGGTCCTGATAGCTCGTGGTCGGGCGGGCGATATAGACGCCGTCATAGTGCACCGTCGTGCTCGGATCGGTGGCGACGCCAAAGGCCGAGGTGCCGATACCGCGGATGTTGATGATCGCCATCGAGTCATTGGTGATCGAGACACCGGGCACGAAGAACTGCAAATCCTCGACATTGGAAATGCCCGTGGCCGCGAGCGCCTCGCCGGTCATCGCGGTGATCGACACGGGTACCTTCTGAAGGCTTTCCTCGCGCTTCTCGGCGGTGACGATGATCTCGTCGAGCCCCTCCTCATTGCGCGACACCTGTTGCGACCAGGCTGGCCCGGTTGCGAGCACGAGGGCGATCGCGGTCATCGCGGGTCGACCGATGTTCGTCATGCGAATGGAAAACGGGACGTGCATGCATCTCTCCATTAGGTGTCCCGGGTGTCCGCAGCACGGCCGCAGTCCCGGATGATGTGCAGGAGAGCTGCAGGCGCGCGTCAGCCTCCCGCCCGAAAGCGGCTGCCACTGCTGACCTTGATGCGGATGCCTGTCGTCCCCCCCGATACCCTCAACAACGGGCCATCGCCGCCTAACCCTCGCACCCCTTCTCAACATACATTCCCCAAGTGGCATGCCGTCTGACGTGAGTTTCGCCTGAATCCGACC
>CAYMIU010000101.1:6287-6712 GCA_964390515.1 uncultured Stakelama sp. | reverse complement strand
ACACCCGGAGACTACGCCACCCTCTCAAAAGTCCACCACATCCCAGACGGCACCCGGTCGGCATCAGGGAGAGACTGAAAGCCGATCGTGACATTGGCGATCGAGCCGGTGCCGGGATGGCTCCGCGCCGCATCGTTCAGGCGACGGATGGTGTCGAGTTGTTCGGGGCTGTGCATCGTGATCCTCCTTCTGGCATGGGCCGCAAGGCCGCTCGGCCTCACGGCCCTGCCTGTCCGGCGAGGACGGGATGGGGAGGGGGGAGCGAGAATCTACCGCTGGCGCGGGCGAGCCGCCCTAGCGGGGTCGACGCCCTCAAGGCGGCGGGTGCCGCGCTTGGCGGATTACACGGGCGGTCGATTGTCGTTCGGGAACGAAAGGGCAGCCGCCCTTGGTGTTCCCCGGCGCTGGATGGCCTCCGGGGGCTG
>CAYMIU010000101.1:0-6277 GCA_964390515.1 uncultured Stakelama sp. | reverse complement strand
GCGTTCCCCCCGCTCGGCCGCGCTCGCCGACGAGCGTGGCGGCGACGATGGATCTCGCGCGGTAACCGCGCGGCCGCATGGGTGCGGTCCGCATACGGCGTCAGGGCGCGAGGCCGAGCCTGCGCATCCGCTCGGCGCGCAAGCGTTCGACCAGGTGCATGTCCCGATGGGTCTGGATCAGGCGCTCGATCGCTTCCAGCGGCAAGCTCGCGGGATCGAGACGGGGTCCGCGCTCGCGGCGCCGATCGCGGCCGAGCGCGAGCAACCGACGCCGGTTGCGGACCTCCATCAACAGCACGCCTAGCTCGCCCTTCGTGAAGGCGCGCTCAAGCCCGTAGAGCCATCCGGGGAAACCGTGCCGGGCTTCGGCAAACAATCCCTCGGCGCGCTCAAGATCGTCGTCGTGGCGGCATTCCCGGATGCGATCGGGGGTCAGCTCGCGCGCGGTCTGTCGAAGGCGCTGATAGTGATCGCCGCTGGGCGTTTCGATTGCTAGCAGATGCCCGATATTGCGCACCCAGGACGCCATGCTGACCCAAGCATAGGGCTTGGCGCTCGCCTTTTCCGGTCGGCGATATTGGTGATCGGCATGGTGCCGGGGCGGGCGCTTGTCGCCGTAGAACAGGTCGGGTTGGCGCGCGCTCATGGCCGATCCCCGCGCACGCGGCGGATATGGCTCATTGCCTTGGCAAGATGATATTCGACGCCGTGGATGCTCAAGCCGTGCCGGATCGCCAGCTCGGGCAGCGTCAACCCATCGACACGGTGTTCGAGGAAGATGGCGCGCGTTCGCGGGGAGAGGCGGGCAAGGCTCGCCTCGACCCGGCGCAACAGGTCGGCCGCCTCAAGCTGGGCGAGCGGATCGGGCCCGCCTAGTTCGAGACCATCGGTCGTGACGTGCCGATCGCGGTAACGCCGCGACCGCAACCGCCATTGCTCGATCGCGACATTGGTGGCCGTCCGCATCAAATAGGTTTCGGGGTAATCGGCGCGTCGGCCGATGATGCGGCGGAAGCACTCCTGCACCATGTCCTCGGCCTCGTCGCCGAAACCTTTGAAGCGGAAGTAGCGCCGTAGTCTCGGCGCCATGCGATCAAAGACACTCTCGATCGGCACGCCGATCGGAGGGGGTGAATCCGTCCCCATAGATTTTCCTCCGGCATGGGCCGCAAGGCCGCACGGGCCTGCGGGCCTGCCGTTCCGGCGAGGAACAGGATGGGGAGGGAGGGCGAGAATCTGCCGCTGGCGCGGGCGAGCCGCCCTAGCGTGGCCGGCGCTGAGCGCCGGGAGCTGCGCTTGGCGGATTACACGGGCGGCTGATTGTCGTTCGGGAACGAAAGGACGGCGCCCTTGGTGTTCCCCTCGCCGCCGATCGCGCATCGTCGCGAGCGGCGGCATGATGCGCGGTGCGGATCTCCGCACGGCATTTTCGCGCGCGAGCGCGCCCCCGTCAGACGGGGGCGCTGCGGAGACGATCGCGCGCATCCATGACCATCGTGACGATCTCGGGCGCGTAGAACCGCTCGCCGCGCTCGATATTGGCGAGGCCAGGACCGTTCACGACGTCGCGGAACCTGTCCTCGACGATCTGCCCCAGCTCGGCCGAAATCGCCTCGATCTCGGCGCTGGTCACCATGAAACATCGGGTCTTTCGGCCAGATGCTCTCCGCATCGTAATGATCCTTGTCGTCCAGCGCGTTTTGCAACGCCTCGATCGCAGCGTTTCCAAGCGCACGCTCGAAGGCGAGCTGCGCGAACAGGCGATGATGGGACATGGAAAACCTCCGTGTTGCCGTGATTGGCGACGACAGCGGGAGGGGTGCGGAACACCGGGTCACAGGACCGCGACAGCGGCCGACTTGCCGGGCTGCGGGGGGGAGCCGATTTGCAGGGCAAATTGGGGGGACCGCTGATCCTTGAGGCGGTGGGCCGCGGCCCTCACGATGGGAGGAGACTGACGGACTGCCCTACCAACCAACGCCCGCCCGCAAGGGCGGTCCGCTGATTGGGTGGCGGCGCAGCGAAGGTTGAGCGATACTGCATCCGACGGCGCCTGCGCAGCGATCGTCGCCGGGTGCTGGTAAGCCCGTCGAGGCGGAAGCTCCCGCTAGTGGCGCAGCGCATAGCGGGAGCTTCCGGCAAGAAGTCCGATTTTCTGCTTTCGTTCTCGACTCGGCTGACTCATAGAATCGTCATGCCGATCATGGCCGAACATCGCTGGCTCTATCCGATCGACTGGCCCGAGCTGTCGAAGCTGATCCGCTTCGGTCGCGCCAAGGGCCGCTGCGAGCATTGCGCGCGCCCGCATGGGCAGCGGGTGTTCCACCTGGGCGATGGGCGCTGGTGGGATGCCGATCGTCGGCAATGGCGGGACGGGAAGGGGCGGCGGGTGCGCGCGCCTGGTTCTGACGTCGCGGCGATCGTCCGCGTCACGCGGGTCTATATCGCCTGCGCGCACCTGAATCACGATCCGACCGACAATGCCCCGCGCAATCTCGCCGCGCTCTGCCAGCGATGCCACATGATCCACGACGCGGCGGAGCATCGGCGCCGGCGCTGGCTGAACGCCTATCGACGCCGCGCCCTGGGCGATCTGCTGGCGCTGCTGGACGTGCCGGGCGTGACGGTGTGGGGTGTGCCACGTGGCACACCCATAGCGGTTCTAGCGGGGTAGATCCGCTGCGAGCGCCGTCACGCCTTCTCGGACAGGCCGAGCTTACGACGGCGCGGCTTGGGCGCAGCAGCCTCCGGTGCGGTCGCTGGCGCCGCTGCCGGCGTCTTAGGTTTGCGGCCGAGCCCGATCCTCTTCGCCATCGCGCGTCGCGCCTCGCTGTAGGCGGGCGCAACCATCGGATAATCGGCATGCAGATTGTAGCGTGCCCGATATTCGTCGGGGGTCAGGCCGTGCGTCGAAAGATGGCGGCGCAGCATCCGATAGGGCTTGCCGTCGATCATGGAGATAATGCGATCGGGCGACGCCAGCGACTTCCGCGCCGTGACGGCGGGAACATGCGCCGGAGTTTCGGCCGCGGCCTCTGCCGGCGCTGTTCCGCCGCTGACGAGCTGGGCGAGCGCGCCATGCACGGCATTGAGGAACGCCGGCACCGCCTCGGCGTCGGCGCGCGTGTTGGGGTTCGCCAGCCATGCGGCGGTCAGCTCGGCCGCCAGCTCGATCGTCTTGGGTGTATCGTCCATCTGCCCCCCTTGGCGCTGTGGGCGTGTTCTCGCCCGATTTTCAGGATGGGGCGCGGCCCCGCTATTGGATGTTAAACAGGGAGGGCGTATATAGGCCATGCGGTTTCGTAAGTGAGTCACTCACGTCACCATCCTGAGCCCGCCGAGCTGCTACTCGGCGGGCTCAAACCTTTAGGGCAAAGAGAAAGGGACGGGAACCCTGCTAGGCCCCCGCCCCCCGTCAGGCTACTTGTCGCGGCCCAACTTTACGATCGCAACCACGAGCGAGAAGCCCGCGATCACGACCATTGCGGTCTCATAGATTGTCAAATCACGTCACCTCCTTTGACCGGCGAGATTGCGGGGGAGCTGCTACATCCGTCCGCTGCCGATCGAGGTGAGTGTAGCCGATCCTCGTCCGTGCTGTCGCCAAATCGGGCGCTCGCCTGGTCACGATGTCGTGAAGTCGCCACGGCGCCGCCCGTCCCTTGTGGGCGGGCGGCGCGCGCGGGCCTGAAAGGGCTCCGGGCGCGACGGCCATGCGGGGCATGGCTGTCGCGCCGGCGACGGGGCCGCTGCTGGGCCTAGCAGAGAAGATGGGGGCCGATCTTCACCGGCCCCCGATGGTCGTCACGCCATCTCGTCGTCGGTCATGTCCTCGTCCTCGATACCGTCCATGTCGGGGTCGAAGTCCTCCGCTTCGCCCTCGGGCTGATCGAACGCGCCGATCTTCATGGGGGCGGGGAGCCAACTGGCCGGAAGCCGCTCCGACACGTTCACCGCCAAGTCGCCCTTCTTCTTGATGGTGGCGCAATTCTCGGCGCTCGGGGCACCGCATTCCTCGCGCAACAGGTCGATCATCGCGGCGCGGCGCATCTTGTCGAACAGGGCGATTGGGGCGCTCCAACGGGCGGCAATGTCCACGCCGCTCGCGCGCGCGATCTGCTCGAAGTGGTGATGCCGCCTCCCGGGGGAACCGCCAGAGAACACTGTGCCGTCCACCGTCATCGCGACAAGCCCCGCCAGCAGCGCCATCTTGTCGTCGCTACTCACGGCGCGGATTGCCTCGAAACGCCCCTCGGCGGGGATCGACGCGAACCGGGTCGCCATCACTTCCTCGACGGGGCGAACATCGCTGGTCGCCATAAGCTCGTCGGGAACGTCGGTCGCAACCGTCTTGGCCTGAACCTCAAGCGCCATCTGATAGCTATGCGCGCCGTGGAGCAACTGGCCCGCTAGGCTGTCTAGCATGATGTCGAGCGCCAGCGCTGGGTCTGCCGCGACGGCTTCCTGCACGATCTGCGTCTTGATGCGGGTCAGGTCCGCGAACAGGCTGTTGCTGTAGAGCGGCTGTGGTTCGCCGCTGCCTGCTTTGGGCTTCGACTCGGCCTTCGCGCGATAGAAGCTCTTGCCGAGCGAACCATCATGCGAAACCCATAGCGCCACGCCTCCGACTGCCACCTGATCGCTATTGAAGGCGCGCAAGCCCTCGGTGATCGTGTCCCGCTCGTCGGACAGTGGATCGATGCCGTCGCTATCCTCGCCTTCGGCCTCCGCGATGCGCTCGATCTCGGCATCGATGGTGGCAAGCCGCGCCGCCTCGTCCTCGGTCGGCTCGCGGGTGGCCGGATAGATGCTGCCCTTCATGTAGAGATCATAGGGCCGTTCCAGCGTGGCGCGGACCTCGTGCCAACCGATCGCACGATATTCGTCCGCAATGCCGTCCAGCTTTTCTTCGGCCAGTTCCTGCACAAGCTCGGGCTGGTCGGCAAAGCCTTCCGCTCCTTGGCTGAACAGGTCCACCGTTATCGTCCCGCCCTTCGCCTCATAGGCATCGCGCCCGACGAAGAGGAACGCGCCGCTGGTGGTGTCCACTTTCTCGGTGGTGAGCATCCGCCGGATGGTGTGGGCGTGGCCATTTGCCGCCTTGCAGACCTTGATCTGCTGGTCGTGATCGTCGGTGAGGGTGAGCGCGCGCGCCGCCTCAAGCGACAACTGGTCCTTGGCGATCAGGTCGATCAGCGAGGGTGCGAGCGCGGAAAGGCGAAGCATCTTGTAGACGAAGCTGACTGCCTGACCGAACCGGGCTGCGATTTCCTCGGCGTCCATGCCGGTGTCGCGCAGTGCCGCAAAGGCGCGGATGCTGTCGGCGGGGTGCATGTCCTCGCGCTGGAAGTTCTCCGCGAGCGACAGTTCGATGGCCTCTTCCTTGCTGCGGACCTCGACGGGGAAGGTGTCGCTGTTCTTGATCCGCTTGCGCTTCGCCAGTTCCTTGAGGGCCCGATAGCGCCGCCCTCCGGCGAACACATAGAACAGGCCCTCGTCCTCGTAGGCGACAAGGTTTTGCAACAGGCCGTGCGCGGCAATGTCGTCGGCCATCGCTTCCACGGCGGAAGGCTTCACGCGCCGCTGATTGAGCGGGGAAAGGCGAAGCTGCGACAGCTTGATGGTGGTGATACCCATGATGAAACTCCTGTGATCTGTGATGGTGTCGATTGGGGAAGAGGGGTCAGCCTTCGAGGCTTGCCAGCTCGTCGAACTCGGCTGATGCGCGGGTCGCGGCGTCGCCTGCGTAGGTCGCGCCGGATCGTGGATAGAAGAACACGCGGTCGCCTTTGGCGTAGGGGGTGCCGTCTGCACTGGTCCCGTCCACCTTGGCCCGTTTCCAGTAGGGATCGCCCTTGTATCGGGTGTAAGCCATTGTCCTTTCTCCTTCTTCTGAGCGGCTGAAAGCCGGTTGCCGCAGCAACCGGATCTGCCTCTCCGGCGAGGAGCGGGATGGGGAGGGAGGAGGAAAATCGATGGCCTTGGTGCGGGCAGGCCGCCCTAGCGCGGCCGACGCCCGTCAGGGCGTCGGGTGCCGCGCTTGGCGGACCACACGGGGGCGTCTATTTTCCTTCGGGAACGAAAGGGCAGCAGCCCTTGGTGTTCCCCGCGCTGGCCGGCCTCCGGGGGAGGGCCGCGGCGCTAGGCAAGTGATGTCGCGCCCATCGGGCAGCGGCGACAGGTGTGCCATGTGGCACACCCCACGCGAGGATCGTTACCCTTTGGGCGTGCGCCGTTGTGGCGCGAAGAAGAAAGGAGAGTTCGAATGAACTGAGCT
>CAYMIU010000100.1:0-6881 GCA_964390515.1 uncultured Stakelama sp. | reverse complement strand
CGGCAACTGACAAATAGCGCGATCAGAACGCCGCCATTTAGCGCGAGCGTTTACACCATCGGCGGCGCGGCAACGCAAATAGTGGTGCAGAAGGACCTTAGCCGGCGCGAGCAGATCGCCGTTTGGCAGCCGTTCCTGCCCGTGATCGCCGGCACCAGCGGGGTGAACGGTGTATCCCCCCAGATCCGCGGCAGCGCTTATATCGAGCGCGGTCAGGCGATCGCGCCCGTCGGCGTGATCGGCGTCATGCCCGGAAACCTGTCGGTGATCGCAAATATCGGCGGCGCGATCGTCAGCGGCAGCGCGGACCTGCCCGTGGACGGCATCCTGATCGGGAAGACACTTGCCGATGATCTGGGCGTCCGCGTGGGCCAGGTACTCCGCCTCCTGTCGGACCGCGGACGCGAGCGCAGTTTCCGCATTGGCGGCATCTTCTCGCTCGGCATCGCGAGCGCCGACCGGCAGGTGATCTACATGAACTTCGTCGCGGCACGGGCGCTGTTCGATCTGCCGAGCGGGATTTCGTTGATCGAGACGAAGGTGTCGCCTGTCGCCCGCGCCCCGCAGATCGCGGCCACCTTGCGGCGCGCGACGGGCCTGAAAGTCACGCCCTGGACGGAGGACAATGCCCAGTTGTTCGAGGCACTGGCGGCGCAAGGTCGGACGGGCACGATCATCAAGGCGTTCGCGTTGATCACCATCGTGGTGGGGATCGCCAGCGCGATGCTGCTGTCGATCGTCCGTCGCCGCAGCGAGATCGGCATCCTGCGCGCGATGGGTGCCGGTAAGCGACTGGTGACGACGATCTTCGTGCTGGAGGGTACGTTGATCGGCGCGAGCGGCGCGATCCTGGGCGCGGCGACCGCCTGGGCCGCGCTGGCGCCATTTCCCCCGATCGAGCAGGTCCAGCCCGGCGGCCTGCCGGTGGACCGGGCGCAGGGCCAGTTCCTGCTGGCAATCGTGCTCACCACGCTCGCCGCGGGGCTCGCCTCGGTACTGCCGGCGCGGCGCGCTGCCAGCATCGATCCCGTCGAGGCGATTGGGCAATGACCGAAACTGCGCTGCTCTCCGTTCGCCGCCTGGTGAAGCGCTTCGGCGAAGGTGAGGCCGCGGCAACCGTGCTGCACGGCATCGATCTCGATCTCGCGCGGGGGGAGCTTGCGGCGCTGCTCGGCCCGTCCGGCTCGGGCAAGAGCACGTTGCTGACGATCCTCGGCACCCTGCTGCAGCCGACGGGCGGCGAGCACCACATGCTCGGCGTCGACCTGTTCGCCGCCAGCGAGGCGGAGAAAGCGCGCTTTCGTGCCGAGAACATCGGCTTCGTGTTCCAGTTTCATCACCTGCTTCCCGACCTGACGGCGCTCGAGAATGTCATGGTCCCGGCCGCCGCCCAGATGGGGCGCGAGACCGCGGCGATGCGCAACCGCGCCGGAGAGTTGCTCGACGCCGTGGGGCTGGCGGACCGGCGGAGCTATCGTCCCGCCGCAATGTCGGGCGGGCAGCGACAGCGGGTCGCGGTTGCGCGCGCGCTGATGAACCGTCCCGCGCTGGTGCTGGCGGACGAACCGACCGGCAACCTGGATCGCCAGACGGCGGATCAGGTGATGGCACTTCTCGACCGGATCAACGCCGAGACGGGCACGTGCTTCCTCATTTCCACGCATGATGAGCAAATCTCGGCGCGGTGCCGGCGCAGGATAGAACTGCTGGACGGCCGGCTCGTCTCCGGCGGTACGGAGCAGGAGTTGGCAGAGGCCTGATCAGTTCCGGCTGGTATGCGAACCCAGCGCAGGCACGGCACCAACGGCGCGCCGCTCGCCATCGAACAGCGCAGGCGGCGAGGGTAGCCGGATTATGCCCGCCGGGGTCGCGACGTTCGCTTCGCGCAGATGCGGATGCGCGTCGAGCCCGGCGAGGTCGTTCAGCTGCGCAAAGGCAATGTCGGCGGCGAGCAGTAATGCCGTAACCGCTGCGGCATCGTGGGCGCCGATCGCTGCCTGGACGACTGCATCCGTGTCGCGCCGGTTGGCGACCCGAGCGACGTTGGTGGCGAAGCGGGGATCCACGCCGAGGTCCGGTTCGCCCAGCAGCGCCGCGGCAAGGGCGCGCCACTCGCGATCGCTTTGCACCGACAGGAGGAGAAGGCGATCGTCGGCGGTGGTGAAGAGGCCGTAGGGGGCGATCGAGGGATGGGCGAGACCGACGCGGTGTGGGGGCGTGCCGGCGCGGTGGTTGAGCAGGGGGACGGTCATCCACTCGGCGATCACGTCGAACATGGCGATGCGGATATCGCATCCCTCGCCGGTGATGCCGCGCGCGATCAGCGCCTCGAGGATCGCGGCATTGGCAGCGGCGCCGGTTGCGATGTCGACCACCGAAACGCCGACCCGGCCGGGCGCGTCGGGGGCGCCGGTGATATGCGCCAAGCCGGCTTCCGCCTGGATCAGCAGGTCATAGGCCTTGCGGTCCGCATAGGGGCCATCGGCGCCGAAGCCACTGATTGAACAGCATATTAGCCGCGGATAGCGCGTGCGCAGCGTTTCGATTCCCAGGCCCAGGCGATCGAGCGCGCCGGGCTTCAGGTTCTGCACGAAGACGTCGGCAGTGGTGATCAGACCTGCGAGATCCGCCTTGTCGGCGGCCTGTGTCAGGTCGAGGACGTGGCTTTCCTTGCCGCGGTTGAGCCACACGAAATAGCTGCTGTCGCTGCCGCCGGCGCGATCATAATAGCGCGCGAAATCACCCTCCGGCCGCTCGATCTTGATCACACGCGCGCCGGCATCGGCGAGCCGCGCGGTGCAAAAAGGGGCGGCCACCGCTTGCTCGAGCGCGACGACGGTGAGCCCGGAAAGCGCGTCCAGGGCGGTCAAATCGTGCGCCTTGATGGTCGCTTGATGGTCACGATTGGCGCGCGGTGGCGTCAGAATGAGCGCGGAAGATCGAGAACGTGCTCCGAAAGGAAGCTCAAGATCAGGTTCGTCGAGATCGGCGCCACTTGGTAGAGGCGCGTCTCGCGGAACTTGCGCTCGATGTCATACTCCTCCGCGAAGCCGAAGCCACCATGCGTCTGGATACAGGCTTCGCCCGCCGCCCAGCTGGCCTCGGCGGCGAGCATCTTCGCCATGTTCGCCTCCGTGCCGCAATTCTCGCCGGCTTCGTACAGGCGGATCGCTTCATGCGTCAGCAGTTCCGCGGCACGCATCTGGGCGTAGGCGCGCGCGATCGGGAACTGGATGCCCTGGTTCTGGCCGATCGGGCGGCCGAACACCTTGCGTTCGCGGGCATAAGCACTGGCCTTATCGATGAACCACTTCGCGTCACCGATGCACTCCGACGCGATCAGCGCACGTTCGGCGTTCATGCCGGACAGGATGTAGCGGAAGCCCTTGCCCTCCTCGCCGATGAGATTGGCGGCGGGAACGGAGACTTCGTCGAAGAAGACCTCCGTCGTGGAGTGGTTCATCATCGTCGGGATCGGGCGGATCGTCATCCCGTCCTTCAGTGCCTCGCGCATGTCGACGAGGAAGACGGAGAGCCCGTCGGTGCGCTTGGTCACCTGATCCTGCGGCGTGGTGCGGGCGAGGAGGACCATCAAATCCGACTGGAGCGCACGGCTCGTCCAGATCTTCTGGCCGGAAACGATGTACCGGTCCCCGTCGCGGCGAGCGAAGGTCTTCAGCGAGCCGGTGTCGGTGCCGCTGGTCGGCTCCGTCACGCCGAACGCCTGCAGCCGGAGCTTGCCGCTGGCGACATCGGGCAGATAGCGGCGCTTCTGTTCCTCGCTGCCGTGGCGCAGGATCGTGCCCATCACGTACATCTGCGCGTGGCAGGCCGCGCCGTTGCAGCCTTGCTGCTGGATCTCCTCGAGGATCGCCGCTGCGCCCGAAAGTGGCAGGCCGGCGCCGCCATATTCCTCCGGGATCAGAACGGAGAGGAAGCCGCTGGTGGTGAGCGCGTCGACGAACTCGGTGGGATAGGCGCGCTCGCGATCCTTCTCGCGCCAGTAGGGCCCGGGAAACTCGGCGCACAGCTTGGCCACTTCGCGGCGAATATCGCAATAATCAGGCCAGTTGCTGCTCATAGATCCTCCCGTGGTCGTGGAGCGGCGTAGGGCGCGACGCGTGCTCAAGCCATGCCGGCATCTACATAGCCGGTATAGCGATGCGGCATGGGCCATGATACGTTCGCACCCATGGACCTGCGCCGCCTGGCCTATTTCGTGGAAGCCTGTGACCGTGGCAGCCTGACCGCGGCCAGCCTTGCGATCGATGTCGCGCAACCCGCGCTCAGCCGGCAGATCCGCGAGCTTGAGCAGGAGATGGGGCTGGAACTGCTTCATCGCACCGGCCGCGGCGTCACCCCGACTCACGCCGGGCGCCATCTGCTGGAAGGTGCACGTCGCCTGCTGGCCGACAGCGAGCGGCTGCGGGACGAAGTGCGCAGCCTGGCGGGTGCAACGGCGGGGGAAGCGGTGATCGGCATGCCGCCGACGGTAGGGCGCGTGCTGGCGGTTCCGCTGACCCGCGCGGTGGCCGCACGCTATCCCGGCCTGTCGCTGCGCATCGTGGAGGGGTTCAGCGGCACGACGCTGGAGGCGCTGCAGGCCGGACGGATCGATCTGGCGATCCTGTACGACAATCCCGGCATCGGCCCGGTAGTGGCGGAGCGCGTCGCCGAGGAGGAACTGGTGTTGGTGGGCGCACGCAAGGACCCGCAACTGGCGGCCGATGCCGTGCCTGCGATCGCGGATCTGGCAGCGCATCCGCTGGTGCTGCCCAGCGTCCACCATTCGCTTCGCCAGTTCGTCGCGCGCCGCGCGCGCGAGGCAGGGGCGCATCTGCCCGTGCAGTTCGAGATCGATTCGCTGGGCGCGATCATCGAACTGGTGGCGGAGGGACTGGCGCTGACGATCCTGCCGGCAGCCGCGGTCGCGCGGGACGCGCATGCGCCGCGGCTCAGGACATGGCCGCTCGCGGGCGGCCTTGCGCGGCAGTTGCTGATCGCGACGGCGGCCCGCCGGCCGGGCGGATTGCCGCTGCAACGGCTGGTCGCGCTGGTGCGCGAGGAGATGGTGGCACTGGCGCCGAAAGTCGGGTGGCGCATCGTCTAAGTCGTGCGGTCGCGCGCACCAAGTTGTGGATCGCGACTGGACAGGGCCGTTGCGCCATGGAAACGAGCCTGCATGACTTCTTCTTTCCTCGACGTGGAGAATACGTCGGACCCGTCCATCTTCCGGCTGAGGATCACGGACCGCATCTGTGTCGGGCCGCCGGGCAATGTGTTCATGTTCGGCGGCGTCGGCCTTGGCGCGGCAACGATCGCCGCTGAGCGGGCGACGGGGCGCACCGTCATCTGGTCGAGCGCGCAGTTCATTTCCTATGCGCGGATCGGCGACACGCTGGATCTGGCGGTGGAGGTGCTGTCCGCCGGCAAGAACATCAGCCAGGTGCGGGTGGTGGCGACGGACGCCGGCAAGCTGATCCTGACGGTCAACGCAGCGCTGGGGAACCGCGAAGGCATGCCGGCCGGCCAGTGGATCACGCCGCCCGACATGCCGCCGCCTGGTGAATGCAAGGCACGGCCGCTGTGGCCGGTGCAGGACGCGACACTGATGGACCGGCTGGACGTGCGCATGGCGCCGGGGAAGTTCGGCGCCCGCGCGCTCGACGGTACGCCATCGGACGACGGGCGGATGGTGCTGTGGATGCGCAGCAAGACCGGCGAGCCGATCGACGCGAGCATGCTGGCGATCTTTGCCGATTTCGTGCCGTCCGGCCTATCCACCGCCTTCGGCCGGCGCGGCGGCGGGAACAGCCTCGACAATACGATGCGCATTGCGAAGCTGGTGCCGACCGAATGGGTGCTGTGCGACGTGCGGATCAGCGCGGCGGCGCGCGGCTTCGGGCACGGCGCGATCCACATGTTCGCCGAGGACGGGACGATGATCGCGAGCGGCAGCCAGTCCGCGATCCTGCGCTTCATGGACCTGACGTAAGGGCCGGCGGCTCAGGCTCGGGAAGGAAAAGTCAGCGGAGGCGGCGGGCGGCGAGGATCATCAGCAATCCCGCAACCGCCACGCCGGCGCCGCGATCGGCCCAGGGGCGTTGATCGATCATGAAGCTCGATCGCGGCCAGTTCACATAACCCAGCCCCTGGCCGATCCAGAGCAGGCCGAGCAGAAACAGCGCTGCGCCCAGCGCGGTGAGCGCGGGGCGCAGGCGCCGCATGTCAGCGCTGGCCGACCGGAACGTACGGGCGGGCCGTCGGGCCGGTGTACAGCTGGCGCGGACGGCCGATCTTCTGATCCGGATCGGTGATCATCTCGTTCCACTGCGCGACCCAGCCGACGGTGCGGGCGAGGGCGAAGAGCGCGGTGAACATCGACGTCGGGAAGCCGATCGCCGAGAGGATGACGCCCGAGTAGAAGTCGACGTTCGGGAACAGCTTCTTCTCGATGAAGTAATCGTCGTTGAGCGCCAGTTCTTCGAGGCGAAGCGCGGTTTCGAACAGCGGATCGTTGACCTTCAGCGCGTCGAACACTTCGCGCACCGTCTTCTGCATCACCGTCGCACGCGGATCGTAATTCTTGTACACGCGGTGGCCGAAGCCCATCAGGCGGAACGGATCGTTCTTGTCCTTCGCCCGGTTGATGAATTCCGGAATGCGATCCGGCGTGCCGATTTCCTGCAGCATGTTGAGCGCTGCTTCGTTCGCGCCGCCATGCGCCGGGCCCCACAGGCAGGCAATGCCGGCCGCGATGCAGGCGAACGGATTGGCGCCCGACGAGCCGGCGAGGCGCACGGTCGAGGTCGACGCATTCTGCTCGTGATCGGCATGGAGGATGAAGATCCGGTCCATCGCCTTTTCGACCGCCGGGTGAA
>CAYMIU010000099.1:0-6919 GCA_964390515.1 uncultured Stakelama sp. | reverse complement strand
GTCATCAACCCCAGCGAGTGCATCGACTGCGGCGTGTGCGAGCCGGAATGCCCGGCCGAAGCGATTCTGCCCGACACCGAGAGCGGGCTGGAGCAGTGGCTCGAGCTCAACGCCACCTATTCGGGCCAGTGGCCGAACGTGACGCGCAAGGGGGAACAGACCCCGGCCGACGCGGACGAGCACAAGGGCGAAGAGGGCAAGTTCGACAAATATTTCTCGGCCGAGCCCGGCGCGGGCGACTGAGCCTTCGCGCCGCCGGTCGTCGCCTGCCGCCGCGCCCTGCCGCGGCGGGCGTCGGCGCGTGGCAGCGTCGTGGCGGTTGGCGGCGGCGCTGCGGGCGACTCAGGCCCATTACGTATTGCCCCTGAGCCCCACGCGCCCGCTGCGGGACGGATCCGGAGGCATAAACCCGTAAAAACGCCAGCCTTGCTGACACTTCGCGGCTGGTAATAATGTTGCAATGGTGCTATATACGTCCGTGACGGGCGTATCGATCTGAGCGCCTGCTGGAGAAGCTCAACCCTTCACGTACCATCCGCCGGAACGAGCGGGCATCTAGGCCCGTCGCTGGTGACGGATGACGTGATCAACCCCGAAGGGTCCGGTTCCTATGGCTGCCAAGCTGCTGCACTTCGATGTCGGTGATTATGTCGTTTATCCCAAGCATGGCGTGGGGCGCGTCGTCGAGCTGCAGAAACAGGAAATCGCCGGCATGCAGCTGGAGCTGTATGTGCTCCGCTTCGAAAAGGAGAAGATGACGCTCCGCGTGCCGACCAACAAGGCCGAGAGCGTGGGCATGCGCAAGCTGTCCAGCGACAAGACCATGCGCGAGGCGATGGAAACGCTGAAGGGCAAGCCCAAGGTGAAGCGCACCATGTGGTCGCGCCGCGCGCAGGAATATGAAGCGAAGATCAACTCGGGCGACCTGGTGTCGATCGCCGAGGTGGTGCGCGACCTGTTCCGCGCCGAGGACCAGCCCGAGCAGAGCTATTCCGAGCGGCAGATCTTCGAGGGCGCGTGCAGCCGCCTCGCCCGCGAGCTTGCCGCAATGGAGCAGATCGACGAGCCGGCCGCGCAGGAGAAGATCCTCGACATCCTCCGCAAGGCCGCGGCGATCTACAACAAGGACAAGGTGCCGGCGTAACGCCTGCTGCCTGACCAAGCGACGAGGCGGTCTCGCGTTCGGAGGCCGCCTTTTCTTTTGCCCGTCGCGCGTCGTTTACATCTGTAATTGAAGGCGTATCATGCGGCAGACACACAAGGGAGATGGTGATGCGCGCGACGGCCCTGATGCTTCTGCTTCTTGCCACTGCAACCCCGGCCGTCGCCGCCGAGGCGCGGGAGATCGCCGGCCAGCGGCAGGGCGACGCGATCGTCTATGACGCCCAAGGCTTCGACCGCGTCGGGTTGGCGACGCCGGCGACGGTGGAAGTGCGCGTCGGCCCGGCCTGGTCGGTGCGGGCGACCGGCCCGGCGGAGGCGCTGGCGAACCTGCGCGTCGAGCGCGAGGGAGGATCGCTGCGCATCCGCCCGCGCGACGACTGGAAGAAGGCGCAGGGCGACATCAACCGCCGGGTGCAGGTGGTGATCACGATGCCGCGCCTGACCGGCGCGTCGGTCGCCGGATCGGGACAGATGATGGTCGACGAGGTGAGCGGCGGCGAACTGCGCGGGGCGCTGAGCGGATCGGGATCTCTCGCCTTCGCGCGCGTGGCGGTGGACGCGCTGGCGGTTTCCATTGCCGGATCGGGAACGATCACGGCGTCGGGCACGGCGGGCAAGCTGAGCGTTCACGAGAGCGGATCGGGGACGTTCCGCGCGCCGGGCCTGCGTGCGTCCGAAGCGTCGGTGTCCATGGCCGGATCCGGCGTGGTGCGGGCGCTGGTTTCCGGACCGGCTGCGGTGTCGCTGGTCGGCAGCGGCAGCGTCGACCTGGGGGCGCAGGCGCAATGCACCGTCAAGCGCGTCGGCAGCGGGCGGGTGAACTGCCGCGCCTGAGCAGTTGCGAAACAAGATCCTGTGTATTACGGGGATAACACACAGGAGGTACCCAATGCGCTTCTTCGCTCTCGCCATGCTGATCCCGCTGGCCGCCTGCGGCAGTGGTTCAGATGATGCCGCGCCGGGCGTGCAGGGCACCGGTAGCGGCCCGACGCGCACTTTCGCGGTGGCGGACTTCTCCTCGGTCGAGCAGCGCGGGCCGGACGATGTGGCGGTGAGCGTCGGCACCGGCTTCTCGGTACGCGTCGAGGGCGATCCCGAAGTGGTGGAGAAGGTGCGCATCCAGCGCGTCGGCGAAGCGCTGCGCATCGACCGCGCCAAGACGATGGGCGTCGACTGGAACGGCAAGGGCAGCGCGAAGATCTATGTGACCATGCCGCGGATCGTGGGGGCGAGCCTCGCGGGATCAGGCGACATGACGATCGACCGGGTGGAAGGCACCGGGTTCGACGGCAGCATCGCGGGATCGGGCGCGCTGACGCTCGGCACCGTGGCGGTGGACGCGATGGAAGTGTCGATCGCAGGCGCGGGCAGCGCGAAGATGCGCGGCGAGGCGCACACGCTGAAGGTGTCGATCGCAGGTTCGGGCGATGTCGAGGCGGGCGAGCTGACTGCGCAGCAGGCGACCGTGAAGATCGCCGGGGCCGGCGACGTGAAGGCAGTGGTGAACGGGCCTGCGAGCGTCTCGATCATGGGCGCGGGCAACGTCGACCTTGGCGAGAAGGCGCGGTGCCGGGTGAGCAAGATGGGCGCCGGCGACGTGCGCTGCGGCACGGTCGACTGACATCGGCGCGCGGGGCATGGCGCAAGCAGGCCTTGCGCCACCTCGCGGGTTGATGCGACGCACGGGGCGATGATGCTTCGCCTCACGCCGCCTGGCCTTTTGGCTGCCCTCGCCGCCGCTGTCGTCGCGACGCCTGCCGTTGCCGCGGAACGCGTGTTTCAGGTCGGCAGCTATGAACGGGTGCGGGTGGACGGGCCGTTCGAGGTGCGCATCGTCACTGGCGGCTCGCCCAACGCAAAGGCGTCGGGCGATCGGCAGCTGATAGACCGGCTGGGGATCGCGGTGAACGGGCCGACGCTGACGGTGCGGCTGGGCAATGGCGGCTGGGGCGAGACGCCCGCGGAGCGCGTGTCGCAGCCGCCGGTGATCACCCTGTCCACGCCGAGGCTGACGACGCTGGCGATCAGCGCCGGCGCGAAGGTGAGCGCGACGCGCATGACGGCGCAGCGGATCGCGGTTTCGGTGGTGGGTTCCGCGACGCTGGCGGTGGAGCAGGTGGATACCGACCAGTTGACCGCGTCGCTGACGGGGTCGGGCGGCATGACGCTGGCGGGCCGCGCGAATCGCGCGACGCTCGTCACAGACGGGCCGGGAACGCTCGATGCGTCAGGACTGACGGTGAACGACCTGATCGTGCAGCTGGCTGGCGCTGGCGAAACCACGGCCGCCGCACGCTACACAGCCCAGGTCACCTCCACCGGCCTTGGCCGTGTGATGGTGCTGGGCAATGCGGAATGCGTCGTGAAAGCGGTCGCCGGCGGACCGGTGATCTGCGGCAGGCCGCAATAAGGCGCGCCGCCATCGAGGCCGTGGCCCCGCGGCGGCAGCGCAGCGCCTTACTTGATCTTGGCTTCCTTGAACTCGACATGCTTGCGCACGACGGGATCGTACTTGCTGAAGCTCAGCTTTTCGGTCTTCGTGCGCGGGTTCTTCTTCGTGACGTAGAAGAAGCCGGTGTCAGCCGTGCTCACGAGCTTGATCTTGACGGTGGTCGGCTTTGCCATGACCCGCGAATCCTGTTCTTTGAAAACAACAAAAAGAGCGGCGAGCGTGGGCGCGCCGCTTCCAACGCCGGGCGAATGAGCGATCGGGCCCGCTAAGTCAAGTGAAACGGCCGTTAACACGACTTACACATGGGCGCGCTATGCTGCGTTCGAGAGGGGAGTGCGGTGATGAACGACGGCATCCAGGACTCGCAGGATACCAGAGCCGAGCTGATGCGGCGCATCGGCGCGATCGAGTGGCGCGCCGGGGCCGCGGCGATCGCCGGCGAGCTCAACATGATTCGCCGCACCGCCGATCGCGCGCAGATGCTGCCTGCAGTGACGGTGGCGCAGATGCTGGAGGGCGCACTGGCGCGCGGCGAGCGCGGGCCGCTGATCCACGGCTGGCTGGGGATGCTGCGCGAGGCGGTGGACAGCGAGCGGCAGGATGCGGCAGCCTCCGCCGCCTTTGCCGCGGCCTGCCAGGTCCGTTTCGCTGCCTGAGCCCCTGATGTGAGCCGCTGATGGATGCATTGATGGCGGCGCTGGTGCTCGGCGCCCTGTGCCAGGCCGGCGACAAGACGCCGTGGCTGGGGGCGATCCTTGCCGACCGGTTTCGGCGGCCGGCAATCGTCATCGCGGCGGCGGCGCTGGCGCTGGCGTTCAACTATGTGCTGGGCGTGATCGCGGGCCGGCTGATCGCGCCGATGCTGACACCGGAGGCGCGGCTGCTGCTGCTGGCGCTGGCGCTGGTGCTGGCGGGGCTGAGCACCACGTTCCGTTCGCGCACGCCGGACCGGCTGGGCGGGTGGCGGCTGGGGGCGTTCGGCACCAGCGTGCTTGGCCTTGCCATCATGATCTTCGGCGACCGGATGCAGTTCGTCGTCGTCGCGCTGGCGGCGGATAGCGAGCTGCCGTGGCTGGCCGCGGTGGGGGCGACGATCGGCGGGCTCGCGGTCGCGGCACCGGCGGCGATCCTGGGCGAGAAGCAATGGCTGAAGCTGCCGCAGCGCGCGATCCGCATCGGCACGGCCGTGGTACTGACCACGGCGGGCGTGGTATTCGGGCTGAGCGCGCTTCGGCTTATCTGAACCTGGGCCTCGTCTGAAACCGGGGCTGATCTGGATTTGCCGTCTGCGTGATCGGAATCGCCGATGGAGCGATTCCGCGGTCGGTCCGTTGTCGCAACGAACCTGCATTCTGGAGCCGAGATCATGGCCGATATCGCACCCGATCTGAAAACCCCGACCGACCTCAAGCGCAACGACACGCGCACCGTGGCGGACGCGCTGAATTCCGCGCTGGCGGATTGCTTCGCGCTGTACCTCAAGACCAAGAATTTCCACTGGCACGTCTCAGGCCCGCATTTCCGCGACTATCATTTGCTGATGGACGATCAGGCCGCGCAGATCCTGGGCGTGACCGACGCGATCGCGGAGCGCGTGCGCAAGACCGGCAATGTGACGCTGCGTTCGATCGGCGACATCTCGCGCCGCCAGACGCTGACCGACAATGACCGGGACTTCGTGCCCGCGGCCGAGATGCTGGCGGAGCTACGCGAGGACAATCTGAAGCTGGTCGAAAGCTTCCGCGCGGTGAAGGAAGCCGCCGAGGAAGCGAAGGACAATGCCACCAGCGGCATCGTCGACGAATGGACCGATCAGGCCGAGGAGCGCGCCTGGTTCCTGTTCGAAGCAAGCCGGAAGGGCTGACGCGCATGTTGAAATGGGCGCTCATCTTTCTCGTCGTCGGGTTGATCCTGGGGGCGCTGGGCTTTGGCGGGATCGGCGGAGCGTTCGTCGGCATCGCCAAGGTGCTGTTCTTCATCGCGATCGCGATCTTCGTCGTCCTGCTGATCATGGCTCTCCTGGCCGGCAAGGCGGTGAAGGACGTGATCGACTGACCTTCTGCCATGCGGTAGCCTCGGCGGCGTCCTGAGAGGGAGGCCGCCGGTGCGCTGCATGATATTTGCGCTATTGCCCCTCACGTTCGCGCTGACCGCGCCTGCCGCTGCGAAGGAGACGCGCAGGCTGGCGCCCGGTGCACGTTCACCCGCAGCGACGATCGACCAGCTCGGCTGGCTGGCGGGAAGCTGGACCGGCGAGGCGATGGGCGGGCCGGTGACCCAGACCTATTCCGCGCCGCTGGGGGGGCGCATTACCGGGCATTTCGTCGCCAGCGATGGCGAGGGCGGCGTTTCCTTCACAGAACTGGTCGATTACGTGCCGGTCGGCCGGTCGATCGCCTATCGCGTGCGGCATTTCGGCGCGGACATGAAGGGCTGGGAGGACAAGACCGGCAAGCCGGTGGTCTTCCCGCTCGTCGCGGTGGAGGGCAGCCGCTGGTATTTCGACGGCATGACGCTCGATCGCACAGGGCCCGACGCGCTCACCATGTGGGTGCGGATCGAGGACGGCGGCAAGGCGAGCGACGTACCGTTCCGATTGACCCGTGCGGCGCGCGCTAGCGGCCGGTGAGGCGGACGAGCCAGATGTCGGGCGGGGCGCCGAACCGTAGCGGGAGCATGCTGGTGCCGAGGCCAGCGCCGACGATCACGACGCGGTCCCCTTCGCGGATGACGCCGCAGCGGTAGCGCGCGCCGTAGCGCGACGGGATCCACAGCGCGCCGACGAGCGGGAAGACGATCTGGCCGCAATGGGTGTGGCCGGCGAAGAGCAGCCGCGCGTCTGCGGGGAGTGTCGGCGCGATGTCCGGCGAGTGGGTGACGAGGAGGCGCGCGCCGGGGAGGCGGCGGAGAGCGTCCAGCGTGCGGGGAAGATCGTCCCGCCCGCTATAGACATCCCCGACGCCGCCGATCGCCAGCGGGCCGCGGATGACGGCGCCGTTCTCCAGCAACGTGGCGCCGGCGGCGCGCAGGGCCTGCGCCACGGCGGCCGGATCGCTGTCGTTATCGTGATTGCCGAGCACCGCGATGGTGCCGAGCGGCGGGCGCAGGCGGCGGAACGCGGCGGCAAGCGCGGGGGCATTGGCGCGCGCGGTGGCGGGATCGTGGCCGTCGATGAAGTCCCCGGCGAGGAGCACGAGATCCGGCTTCGTCGCGGCGATCGCATCGACCATCCGGGTGAGGCGGGCTGCGTCCATCGCACCGCCGCCGAGGTGAATGTCGCTGGCGAGGGCGATCGTGACGGGG
>CAYMIU010000098.1:5507-6923 GCA_964390515.1 uncultured Stakelama sp. | reverse complement strand
ACACAAACGCCAACCGGGCCTGCCGCCGCCAGCGGATCGGCCACCTCGCCGCGAAACCGCAAGCCACGCGCCTGGCGCTGACGGACGCCGAGTGCGCGCCGCTGCGCCTTCAGTTCCAGCCGCACGCGCTCCGTGCGCGTCGGATCGGGCTGATCGGCCAGCGCATGGAGGCGCGCGATCGACGCGGTATAGCGGGCAAGCGTCGCCGCCTTCTTCCCGTGATCCGCCTGGTCGCGCAGGAACCCGGCCACCGTCGCCGGAAGTGCCGGCAGCGTGACTAGCCCGCGCGGCGCGCACCAGTTCGCAAAGACGCGAATATCGGCACGCAAGGCCCGCCACGAATTCTCGCTCATCGCCCGCCGCGCCGCATCGATCACGTCAGCATCGATCGCGACCTGCGAATTGCCCGGGAGAAGTAGCAGCGCGTTCATCGCCGCAGATCGTGCGTGAGGACGCCGTCCCCGTCAACCGCACTAGTGATAGCGAACATTATCGCTAGTACGACGGCTGGCACTCCGGGGGGTCGTTTCCAGTGCGCAATGGTGCGTGCAACTCACGTGCAAGGTCGCGGCTCGCCGGGCGTGCGGCAAAACATACTGGAACCTACGGGCCCGCAATGCCATCCTTGGCCCAGCCGGCGATCACGGCGCGCGCAAGAACGACGCGGCGGAGGTCGGCCAAGGATCAGGAGAGTGCCATGCAGCGGGTGTCCGACGTCATAGTGGTGGGTGCCGGCTTCGCGGGCATCTACCTTATCCACCGGTTGAGCGAAGCGGGATTTGCCGTGCAGGGGATCGAGCGCGGCAGCGACGTCGGCGGCACCTGGTACTGGAATCGGTATCCTGGCGCGCGCTGCGACATTCCCAGCCTCCTTTATTCCTTCACCTTTTCGGACGAGATTCGCCGATCCTGGCAGTGGAGCGAGAAATACGCGGCGCAGCCCGAACTGCTCGCTTACGCCGGGCATGTCGCCGACAGCGTCGGCGCGCGGGAGAAATATCGCTTCGACACGACCGTCACCGGTGCGATCTGGGACGAGGCACGCGAGCGGTGGACCGTCGAGACCGATCGCGGCGAGACGTTCGAGGCGCGCTGGCTGGTGATGGCGACCGGCTGCCTCTCCGTTCCCCGCGGGCGCGATCTGCCAGGAGCGGAGCGGTTTCGCGGCGAAAGCCATGTCACGGGCGAGTGGCCGCACGAGGGCGTCGACTTCACCGGCAAGCGCGTGGCGGTGATCGGCACCGGGTCGTCCGCGATCCAGTCGATCCCGCTGATCGCGCAGCAGGCCGCACACGTCACCGTGTTCCAGCGCACCGCCAATTTCAGCCTGCCGGCGCTCAACCGGCCGATCGAGGCCGACGAGCGCGCCGAGTTCGAGGCTGGCTTCGCGGATTATAAGTCGGCGCTGGCGGCGGG
>CAYMIU010000098.1:0-5497 GCA_964390515.1 uncultured Stakelama sp. | reverse complement strand
CCAAAGGTCATTTCCATGTCCCAGGTCACGGAACTCGGCACGGTTTATACCCCGGAAGAAATTAAGGCGCTGGCGGCGGGCGAGCCGGGCATCGCGCTGCCCCCGGCGGATTGGGTGCCCAGCGACGAGGAGCTCGTGCCGCTGGTGGAGCAGCTGTGGAATGGCTGGGGCCTGATCTCCACCGCGATGATCCCCAACCTCACCCGCGACCAGCGCATCAATGATGCAGCGTCGAACTTCGTGCGTGGCAAGGTGGCGGAGATCGTGCGCGATCCCCAGACGGCGCGCCGCCTGACGCCGGCGGACTTCCCCCTCGCCACGAAGCGGGCCTGCGTCGACACCGATTGGTACGAGACGTTCAACCGCGACAATGTGTCGCTTGTCGACCTGCGCGAAACCAGCATCATCACCGTGGACGAGACGGGGATCGCGACCAGCGACGGCCATGTCGACGTGGACGCCATCGTCTATGCGCTGGGCTTCGATGCGATGACCGGCGCATTGACCCGCATCGACATCCGCGGCGCGGACGGGCGCTCGCTGGCGGAACAATGGCATGACGGGCCGCACACCTATCTCGGCCTTGCAGTACCCAACTTCCCCAACATGTTCACCGTCACCGGCCCGCAAAGCCCCTCGGTACTGAGCAACATGCTGGCTTCGATCGAGGTTCACGTCGAGTGGATCGCGAACGCCATCAGCGCTGCCGGCGCCCGCCGCTTCGAAGCCAGCGTGGAGGCCACCGCCGACTGGGTCGCCCATGCCAATGCCGAGGCCGACAAGACGCTCTATCCCCGCGCGGCGAGCTGGTACATGGGCGCCAACGTGCCCGGCAAGCCACGCGTTTTCATGCCCTATGTGGGCGAGGGCTATAAGAAGCGCATCGATCGCGAAGCGGCCGAGGGGTATCCCGGCTTCCGGATCGGCGCCGCAGGGGAGCGAGAGCAAGCGGCCTGAACGCGCCGGCCAGCCATCAGCGGACGGCCATGCCCGACAAGCGCGGCACGTCAGCGGCTGAAGCAGGCGCTACGGCTTCGACCGGCTCGCCGCGCCCGCCCCCATGCCCTCGGGCAGGCGGTGCGGATCGGGGGAGACATTCCAGACGAGGCTCGCCACCCACCAGCGCGTGCCATCGAACACCAGCTGGGCGACGTTCGCGGTGCGATAATAGCTCTCGCGCCCGCCGTCATTCACCCGAACATCGTGCGTGTAGAAGACGCTGGCGACGTTTTCGAAGCGAGAGACGCGCGTCGCGATGATCCTCTCGTCCAATCCGATCCTGTTGCGGGCTTCCCGGTTTTCGCTGATCCAGACGGATACCGGCTTGTAGACGATATGGTGGCCATCGCCGCTGCTTCGCCGCCCCGCTTCGCCGACATGGCCGTTGGAAAGGAACAGGGAACGGAACCGATCGAAGTTGAAATGCGCAGTCGGCGGGCCCGAAATCGAGCGATGAACCGCTGTCACGATCGCTTCCGGAGAGCTGACGTCGGCGGCCGCCGCCCTGGGCACGCGTGCCGAGCGCTCCGCAGCATCTTTGCCGCCTCCCGGGACGGCGCCGTTGCCGGTGAGCATCATCAACGCGGCGGTCGATGCCAGCCTGGCGATGGTCATACAAAGGCGCCATTGCGATCGGTTCTGCGGATCCGATCGCAATGGCGGCCGCGACATGCAGGCGAGTTTCAGATGCCGATCACGCGGCTTCAATCGTAGCGAGGGCGAGGGCCCCGGCCACGTTCAGCCCGTTCGTTCGTCTACTGCCACCGACAAGGCGGAGCACAATTCGTCGAGGCGTTTCGCCTGAAGCGCCATCACTTCGGGTATCGTCCCTTCGGTGGTCAGCGGGAGCAGCATGTTCTGGTGGAGATATTCGACATGCTCCTTCGACAGCATGCCGCGACCCGCCATCGCGGCCGCGAGCGCGAATATGCCGTTGAACGATGACAGGCTGAGGGCGATGGCGGTCTGGGCGGCCTGCTCGGCACTCGCTTCAAACTCCTGGGCCACAACCTGCCTCCTGTCGCATATGGTTCGCCTCGTGCCCCACTCCGACAAGGCATAGCGCGACTAAGCTGGCTCTGCCGTTAACCGTAATCAGTCCGTTCGTTAAGATTCTTTTCTGCACGGAGCGGAGCCGCGCGGGCGGTGCGCGAACATCCGCCATGTCGAGGCAGGCCTCGCCTCCGTTTCCCGCAAGATACCGCCCGCTTCCACCCTCTGAAGTCCTCTAGTATGAAGCGGACGGGGGTCCCAATGCACATGACACCGACGGAGGTTTTCCTCCTTGCCATGCTCGTCATCTTCACCGTGCCCTATCTGGTCTGGCGGATCGGGCGGACGGATTATTGGGCGCCGCTCGTCGTCGTCCAGATCATCGGCGGCATCCTGCTTGGGCCCGGCGTGCTCGGCGCGGCCTTTCCGGCCTATTATGATACGATCTTCACCCCCGCGACGATCGGATCCCTGAACGGCGTCGCCTGGTGGGCGGTGATGATGTTCGTGTTCATCGCCGGGATCGAGCTCGACCTTGGCGAGGCGTGGCGCAAGCGGCGCGAGACCGGCGTCACGGCGGGGCTGGCACTGGTCGCGCCGCTGGTCGTCGGCAGCCTCGCGGCGTTGCTCATGCTGCGTTTCCCCGGCTGGAAGGGGCCCGATGCTGCCGATTGGCAGGTGATCCTGGGCATCGGCATGGCATGCGCCGTCACCGCGCTGCCGATCCTGGTGCTGTTCCTCGAAAAGCTGGAGGTGCTGCGCAACCCGTTCGGCCAGCGCGTCCTTCGCTATGCCAGCATGGACGACGTCGCGATCTGGGGCGTCCTGGCGATCATCCTGCTCGATTGGGAGCGGGTCGGGCGGCAGGTCGGCTTCCTGTTCGGCTTCGGAATCGCGACGGTCGCCTTTCGTCGCCTGATGGCGCGCGTGCCGGAGCGGGATCGCTGGTATCTCGGCCTCATCTGGCTTGCCGCCTGCGGCTTTGCGGCCGACTGGGCCGGGCTGCATTTCATGGTCGGCGCCTTCCTGGCCGGCGCGGTGCTGGACGCGAGGTGGTTCGATCGCGAGGGGATGGACCGGTTCCGCCACTTCGTCCTCCTCGCGGTGATGCCGGTCTTCTTCCTGTCGACCGGCCTCAGGACGCAGTGGGACGTCGGCGGGATCGCGGTCTTCGCCGCCGCCGCGCTGCTGCTGGTCGCCTCGGTCGGGGGCAAGCTCGCCGGCGTCTATGCGGCCGGGCGCATGCTCGGCTGGCCGAAGGGCGAGGCGATCGCGATCGGCTGGCTGCTCCAGACGAAGGCGCTGATCATGATCATCTTCGCCAACATCCTGCTCGACAAGGCGATCATCACCAACGAGACCTTCACGGCCCTGCTGCTGATGGCGGTGGGGAGCACGATGCTGACGATCCCGATGGTGTCGGGCCGCTTGTCCCGATACGCGGCGGCAGCGCCTTAGAGTATCGCCCCCACCGGCGCGCCGGCTCGCCGCCTGACAGGAGGTGACATCCGGCGCCGGCGGCCTAGGGAAGGCGCGTGTCGGGCATCCTGAGTATCGGGCCGCTGATGATCGCGGTGGATCGTGCGCTGGCGGTGCTGGCGATCGTCGCCTTCATCGGCCTTGGCACGATGATCGTGTCACGCGGTGATGCCGCGGCTGGCAAGGCGAGCTGGGCTGCCGTCCTCGTTGGCCTGGTGGCCGCGCGCGTCGGTTTCATCGTCCAAAACTGGTCGGCCTTCGCGGCCGAGCCATGGTCGATGCTCGCCTTCTGGCAGGGCGGGTTCGCGTTGTGGATCGGCGTCGCCGCGGCGGCCGCCACGCTCGGCTGGTACCTCGGGCGGCGTAAGGCAACCGCGCTGCTGGCGAGCGCATTGCTCGCGCTGGCGGCGGCCTATTCGGCGATCACCCCCGCGCTCGCGCCTGCGCCATGGCCACTGCCCAAGGGGCTCGTCGTCGCGAGCATGGAGGGAGAGCCACTGCCGCTGGGCCGGCTCCACGGCCGTCCGTTCATCCTCAACCTGTGGGCGACATGGTGCCCGCCCTGCCGCCGCGAAACGCCGATGATCATCGATGTGGCCGGCAAAAGCGACGTGCCCGTGCTGCTGATCAACCAGGGGGAAACCGGCGCTGAGGTGAAGCAATTCCTGGCCCGCGACGGGCTGCCCGGCGGCGCGGTCTTCCTCGATCCCGCCCAGCGGCTGTCCGCCGTGACCGGCGCGCGGGCCTTTCCCACCACCTTGTTCGTCGATGCGTCCGGCATGGTCGTCGCGGTTCACGTCGGCGAGATCTCCCGCGCGGCGCTCGTCGCTGGTGCGCGCGGCCTGGAGCGCCGGGCAAGATAGCCCGTCGGCATCGCTACGGCAGAACGCCCGCACACCCTTCGACAAGGGTGCACGGGCGTTCCCGATCGTTCAGCCTGCAGCGCGCTTACAGGCGCACGCCGATCCCGATGCCGAACACCAGCGGATCGAGGTTCAGCTTCACGTTCTGCGTGCCCGCCGCGGTGGTGGCGAGCCGCGCGGTGGTATCGATATCGATATATTTGACGTCCAGGTTCAGGAACACGCGATCGGTAATGTCGACGTCGACGCCGGCCTGCGCGGCCCAGCCGAAGCTGTCCTTCATGTGCACCTTGGTCGGCCCGACGGCGGCCTCAAGCCCGCCCGACGCGTCCTCGTTCCAGAAGATCGTGTAGTTCAGCCCGGCGCCGACATAGGGCCGCACCTTCGAGGTCGGCGCGAAATGATATTGCGCCGTCAGCGTCGGCGGCAGCACCCAGGTCGATGCCAGCTTGCCGATCGAACCGGTGGTGCCGGATCGGCCGCTGGCGCTGTGCTTGGTGGTCGATGCGATCAGCTCGAAACCGATATTGTCGGTCGCCATGTAAGTGACGTCCAGCTCCGGCATCACGCTGTTGTCCACCTTCACCTTCTCGCCCGGAAAGGCCGGGAGGATGCTGCCGGAGCGCTCGTTCGGCGCCACCATGATCGCGCGGGTGCGCAGCAGCACGTCGCCCGCGCGCGTCCCCACGCGGCTCTCGCCGCCCGCGGTCTGCGCCAGCGCAGGCACGCTGACCGTCATTGCCAGAACAGCCATCGCGGTGCGGGCCGGAAGTCTCATTATCGTTGCTCCTTTTCGAGTTCCGGTCCCGAATAGGCGCGGCCCGGCCCTGCGGCCTTGACGGTGAACAAACGCGGATTTGACCGTCGTCAAAGGCGCGGCCGCCGGCCTCGTCCAACGCCGATGCCATGTGGACCTATCACCCGCACCTCCTCGCCCGCGCCGTGCCGCGCTACACCAGCTATCCGACCGCGGCGGAGTTCACCGACGGCGTCGGCCCGGAAGACATGGCCGCCGCGCTGGCGTCGATCGCGCAAGGCACGCCCGTCTCGCTCTATGTGCACATCCCTTTCTGCCGCACGATCTGCTGGTATTGCGGGTGCAACACCGGGGCGGCGAACCGGACGGCGCGGCTCGACGCCTATCTCGCGCGGCTGCACGAGGA
>CAYMIU010000097.1:0-7049 GCA_964390515.1 uncultured Stakelama sp. | reverse complement strand
GCGTCACCAGCCATCCGCCACGCCGATTTCGCGCAAGCCTTTTTCAACGGTCTCGGTCGTTTGTTCATCTTGCCTCCGGCGGGAACCGGGGTGACTGACACTAAGGATTTTTGCGCCGACAGATATCAGGCGCACGAACCCGTATAGCGGCCGCTCACTATGGCCGACTGTTCCGAAAAGACGGTGTTCGGGAATTACGGGTTGGGGTGGAACGGCGCTCAATGCTTCTATGCGCGCAGGTGAGAACCTTCCGCTTTCACTGCAAAACTGCTGACGCCAGCAAAGTCAACGCGCAGCACAGCAGGGTGTATGCCAGAAAAGATATCCATCCGGAGGCCGGTCTTGGAAATAAGCCCCGTGTTGGCGCGCGTCTGGCTGCACTAGTCTCCTTTCCCTTGCTCTTCACAGTTGGTCGCCGCCCGACTGACCTGCCACCCTCAGGCCCATGCGATCGCCTTCGTCGTTGAGGGCGCCCGGTGCGCGGCGACCGGTTCACCGATTAGCAGCAGCGTCGGCTCGTCGTCGCTGATCGTCTCGACAAGGAAGCCTAGGGCGTCGAGCCGCCCGCGGATGAAGCGTTCGCTTGGCAGTGAGACGTTGACCGCGACGAGCACCGGCGTGTCTGGCCTTCGCCCTGCTGCGATCAGTTCGCGCGCTACAGTTCCAGCAGCAGCACGCCCCATGTAGACAGCAACCGACGCATCCGCCTCGGCGAGCGACGTCCAGTCGAGGTCGAGAGCCTCATCCCCGCGGGCGTGCGCTGTGACGAAGGTCAGCTTGCGTGCGAGACCCCGAAGCGTGAGAGAAATGCCCGCGCTTGCCGCAGCCGCGCTTGCTGCCGTCACGCCCGGGCAAATGTTCGTCGCTATTCCATGTGCAGCCAAATGCTCGACCTCTTCCGTCGAGCGGCCGAACACTGAAGGGTCGCCGCCTTTTAGCCGCACGACGCACTTACCCGCTCCGGCTGCGGCGAGCAGGAGATCGTTGATCGACCCCTGATCCTTCGAATGCCGCCCCGAACGCTTGCCGACACTCACGCGCTCCACATGAGCCGGGATCAGCTCAAGCACGCCGGCCCCGACAAGGGCATCGTAGAAGACAATGTCGGCGCCAAGGATCAGCCGTTCGGCCTTCCGGGTCAGCAGCTCGGGGTCGCCAGGACCGGCGCCCACCAGCCAGACCGTGCCCGGCTCGATCCTATGCTGATGCTGCATCTGCTTGCTCCCCCGTGATGGCGATCAGCCGCGCCAGTGCAGGCCGGCACGATCCGCAATTCGTGCCCGCTCCAAGCGCCGCGCCGATCGCGGCAACGCTGACGAGCTTCTGCTCGGCGATCGCGTTCACCAGCGTCTTCATGCCGACGTCGAAGCACACACAGACGATCGCGCCGCGATCGGTCGCCGCGCCCGGCGCCCGGCCAGCGAGCAAGGCTGGACCGGGCGCCACCTGCCCCAGCTGCGAAATCAGCCAGTCGCGGGACGGCAGCAATCCATCCCGCGTGATAAAGAGGACAGCGGTCAACTTGCCGTCAGTCAGCACCGCGACGCGGTGCGTGCCCTTTGCGCGATCTTGCGCCTCGATCCGCTCGCCCCTGGGTAGCATCCGTTCCAGCATTGCCGGATCGCCCTCGCCAGCCAGTTCGAACAGGGCTCCGCCGGAAACGGTCACTCGGGTCGCCCAGAGGCATTGGGGAACAGGCAGACCCGCGTCACGCGTGACAAGAAACCCGCGCCACGCCGGTCTTACGGCTTCGATCCGGGCCGGCGTGTTCTTGAACCCCGGCTGCCCCGAATGCGGATCGGCCAGCGGACGCGGCAGCAGGCCGGTACGGCCGCCAGTCGATTGACGATCCGTCCAGTGGATCGGCACGAACAGTTCGCCGCGCCGCTGCTCTTCGCCAATGGTGACGCGATACAGGCTTTCCCCCTGGGCTGTAGCCACGCGCGCCAAGCCGCCGTTTTCGAGGCCAAGCGCTGCGGCATCGTCGGCATGGACCTCCACCAAAGGCTCTTCGCGATGGCGGGAGAGCTTCGGCGACAGCCCGGTCCGCGTCATCGTATGCCATTGGTCGCGGTAGCGACCCGTGTTGAGCGTCATCGGCCAGTCGCGGAGCGGCTGCCCGAGCGGTGCCTGACGGACCGACACCAGCCGCGCCCGGCCCGAAGGAGTCGGATATCGCCCGTCGGCGAACGGCGTGCCGCCCCAGCGGAACGGCACCATCGCGTCATAGGCTTCGTTGCCGCTTGCGGCGTAAGGCTTCAGGTTGAGCACACGGGCGCCGTCGTTCTGGTAAGCGGTGAGGCGCACATGCTCGCGCCAGATGCCTGCGGCGCCGGAGAAGGCGAACTCCGCTTCCCAACCCATGCGGCGTCCCACCTCGGAGATAATCCACCAGTCCGGTTTCGCCTCGCCGGGCAGCGACAGGAATTGGCGCTGTCGCGAAATGGTTCGGTCCGAATTGGTGACAGTGCCGTCCTTCTCGCCCCACGCCGCAGCGGGCAGCCGGACATGGGCGTTGGCGCTGGTGTCGGTCGTCTCGATTACGTCGGAGACGACAACAAAGGGGCAACCGGCCAGCGCCTCGCGCACGCGCCCGGCATCGGGCATGGAGACGGCCGGATTGGTGGCCATGATCCACAGCGCTTTGATCCGGCCCTCGCCCACTGCCCGGAACAGGTCGACCGCCTTCAGCCCGGGTTTCGTGGCGGTCTGCGGTGTGCCCCAGAAACGGCCGATCCGCGCCACGTTCTCCGGCGCAAAATCCATATGCGCTGCAAGCGTCGAGGCGAGGCCGCCGACCTCGCGCCCGCCCATCGCGTTCGGCTGGCCCGTGATGGAGAACGGCGCCGCGCCCGGCTTGCCGATCCGCCCGGTGGCGAGATGGACGTTGATGATGGCGTTGACCTGGTCGGTGCCGCGCAGCGCCTGGTTGATCCCTTGGCTGAACATCGTGACGGTGCGCGGGTGACTTGCGAACAGCTCAAAGAAGCGATTGAGGTCGGCGGGCGTCACATCGCAGCTGCGCGCGGTGGACCAAAGGTCGCTTTCCGCCGCCAGCGCCTCCCAGAAGCCGTCCGGCACGTCTAGCGCACCGTCGTCGGTCAGCCCCTCGTGCCGGCAATGCGCAAGCAGCCCGTTCATCAGTGCGACGTCACTGCCCGGCCTGATTGCCAGGTGGAGATCCGCCTCCTCCGCCGTTTCGGTGCGCCGCGGATCGATTACGACCAGCTTCGTGCCGCGCTCCGCGCGCGCCGCCTGGATCCTTTGATAGATGACCGGGTGACACCATGCCGTGTTCGACCCGACGAGCACGATCAGGTCGGCCGCATCGAGGTCGTCGTAGCTCGCCGGCACCACGTCCTCGCCAAACGCGCGGTTGTGGCCGGCCACGGCACTCGACATGCAGAGCCTTGAATTGGTGTCGATGTTACCCGAACCGATGAACCCCTTCATCAGCTTGTTGGCGACGTAATAGTCCTCCGTCAGCAGCTGCCCCGAGACGTAGAAGGCCACGCTGTCCGGCCCGTGCGCCGCGATCGTGTCGCGAAAACGTTTAGCGACAAGGTCGAGAGCCTTGTCCCAGCTCGCGCGCTTGTTGCCGATCATGGGATGGAGCAATCGGCCCTCGAGACCGACCGTTTCGCCCAGATGCGTGCCCTTGGAGCAGAGCCGCCCGCGATTTGCCGGGTGTTCGGCGTCGCCCCGGATCGTCACGGCGCGTTCGCCGATCTGCTCGGCCACGACCCCGCAGCCGACACCGCAATAGGCGCAGGTGGTGCGGACTTCGCCCATCTCAGGCAGCGCGCGCCGTGGCGGCGATCGCCATGCGCGAGATCAGGACTCGTCCCGCCTCCACCTTGGCTGGAACGGTAGGAACACAGCCCTTGTCCTCGCCCAGGGCTTCGCCTGTCTCAAGCGAGATCCTCCAGTTATGAAGGGGGCAGGACACCGCATGGCCGTGGACGATACCCTGGCTGAGCGGCCCATGCTTGTGCGGGCAGCGGTTGACGAGGGCGAATATTCGGTCGTCGCCCGTGCGGAATATGCCGATGTCGTCTCCATCGACGACCGCAATGGTCCGCGCACCGCGCAGCGGAATGTCGGCGAGCGCGCCGACGTCGAGCCAGTCGCCGATCATCATGCGTTCTCCATCGCCATCGGCCGAAAATCGGCGAGGTGGGCGTGCTGCTCCGGCTCGGCACCCTTGGCACGAGCGGCCCAGGGATCGTCCTGGGAGAAGCGCTGCGAGAAAAGGAAACGTTCGGTCAAGGCCTGCCGCCCTTCCTCGTCCTCGACGATCCGCGCCTTGATGTAATCGAGACCGATGCGCTCGATCCAGGGCGCGGTGCGCTCGAGATAGCGGGCCTCCTCGCGGTAAAGCTGGGTGAAGGCCGCGCAATAGTCCTTCGCCTCCTGCTCGGTCGTCACCTTGCAGAGCAAATCGGTCGCGCGGACCTTGATGCCGCCATTGCCGCCGACGTGAAGCTCATAGCCGGAGTCGACGCAGACCACGCCGAAGTCCTTGATGGTCGCCTCGGCACAATTGCGGGGGCAGCCCGACACCGCGATCTTGAACTTGTGCGGCATCCACGAGCCCCAAGTCATCTGCTCGATCTGCACACCCAGACCGGTCGAATCCTGCGTGCCGAACCGGCACCAGTCGGAACCGACGCACGTCTTAACTGTCCGCAACGACTTGCCGTAAGCGTGGCCCGAAACCATGCCGGCGGCGTTCAGATCTGCCCAAACTGCGGGCAGATCCTCCTTCTTGATGCCGAAAATATCGAGCCGTTGGCCGCCGGTGACCTTGACCATCGGAGCCTTGAACTTGTCGACCACGTCGGCGATCGCGCGCAACTCGCGTGGGTTGGTCAGCCCGCCCCACATCCGCGGCACCACCGAATAGGTCCCATCCTTCTGGATGTTGGCGTGCATCCGTTCATTGACGAAGCGGCTCTGCTGATCGTCGACATAGACGCCGGGCAGCGCACACAGGAGATAGTAGTTGAGCGCCGGGCGACACCCCGAGCAACCGTCAGGCGTCGACCAGTGCAGCTTCTGCATGACCTCGGGAATAGAGCGCATGTCCTGCGCCACGATTTCGCGGCGGACGTCATCATGGCCAAAGCTCGTGCACTTGCAGAGCGTCTTGACCGTCCGCTCGCCGCCGTAATCGGCACCGAGCGTCAGCGAGAGAAGCTGCTCGACCAAGCCGGTGCAAGAGCCGCAGCTTGCCGATGCCTTGCAGGTCGAGCGCACGGCGTCGAGGCTGACCGCGCCGTCGACGATCGCCTGGCAGACCTTTGCCTTCGAGACGCCGTTGCAGCCGCAGATCTCGGTGTCGTCCGAGAGCGCCGCAACGGCCGCCTTAGGGTCCGCTTGCCCCCCTCCGGAGGCGTAGGCCTGACCGAAGATCAGCATCTCACGGATCTCGGAAATGTCTTCCTGCTTCTTCAGCAGGTCGAAATACCAGCCCCCATCGGCGGTATCACCGTAGAGCACCGCACCGACGACGCGATCGTCCTTCACGACTACGCGCTTGTAGATGCCGCGCGAGGCATCGCGCAGCACGATATCCTCCGCGCCGTCCCCACCGGTAAAGTCACCGGCCGAGAAGACGTCGAGCCCGGCGACCTTCAGCTTGGTGGATGTCACCGAGCCGCGATAGCCCGTATGGCGCTCGACCAATCCGTCGGCAAGGGCGCGGCACATCTCCCACAGCGGCGCGACCAGCCCGTAGACCAGGCCGTCATGCTCAACGCACTCGCCGACCGCGAGCACGTTCGGATCGGAGGTGACCATATGGTCGTCCACCTTGATACCGCGGCCGATATCCAGCCCGGCCGCCTTGGCGAGCCCCACCGACGGCCGGATGCCGACTGCCATCACGACGAGGCTCGCCGGGATCACCGTCCCGTTGGCGAGCTTGACCGCCTCGACATGGTCGGTGCCGACGATCTCGGCTGTGTTGGCTTGGGTAAGCACCGTCTGTCCGCGTGCTTCGAGCGCGGACTTGAGCAGCCAACCTGCCGCTTCATCGAGCTGCCGCTCCATCAGCGTGGCCGATAGATGGATGACGGTGACCTTCATGCCGCGCAGCGTCAGCCCATGCGCGGCCTCCAGACCAAGCAGGCCACCGCCGATTACTACCGCATCGCCGCCCTTCTCGGCCGCGGCCAGCATGTGATCGACGTCCTTCATGTCACGGAACGTGATGACCCCGGGCAGATCCTTCCCGGGAACGGGAATGATGAAGGGATCGGAGCCCGTAGCGATCAGCAGCTTGTCGTAGGCGACCGTCCGGCCCGAACGCGCCGTCACCGTCTTGGCGTTCCGGTCGATGTGATCGACAGGATCGCTGGCGATCAGTTCGATGCCGTTGTCGTCGTACCAAGCGCGATCATTGATGATGATCTCGTCGAACGTCTTTTCGCCGGCCAGCACAGGCGAGAGCATGATGCGATTGTAGTTCACGTGCGGCTCGGCACCAAAGATCGTCACCTGGTAGCGGCCGGGCTCGCGCGCCAGCAGTTCCTCGACGGCACGACAGCCGGCCATACCATTGCCGATCACAACCAGTCGGTGATCGTTCTTGTCCATCGCAGAGATCGTGCCCGTTTCCGAGCCTTCCGTGTTACCTAAACCTTGAATGTCCATTTTCCGCGCTCCGAAACGAAAAAGGCCGCCATGCGGACGCTGGGAGAACCCAGCGCCTGCATGGCGGCCTTGCCATCATCGTGAACGATCCGGGAATGATCCCTGATCGGGCGATGCGCCTGTTCCCCGCATCGTTGAGGAGATCAGGCTGTTTACCCGGAGCAGCGTCGCCCGAGCCGGTTGAATATGCCGGATACAGAGCCGACCGGCAAGGCGTTTCTCGCGATTGCAGCGAACAGGAGAATACCGCCCTAAAACGTCCAGTCCGCCTGCAGCCAGAGCTTGCGGGTATTGGTTGCGAAGCTCTTTGCGTCATAGTCGGCAAAGCGCGCCGACAGGGTGCCGTCTGGGATGTGGTGGACTTTTGAGAGGGTGGCGTAGTCTCCGGGTGT
>CAYMIU010000096.1:0-7197 GCA_964390515.1 uncultured Stakelama sp. | reverse complement strand
TTCCGGCGCTGGCGGCGGCGATGCTGGGGCCGGCGCGCAGCCTGGCGCTGGACCCGGGGCTGGCGCCGCATCTGGCCGACCGGCTGCTGACCAGGCCTGGCCTCAAGGTGCGCACCACGCTGGACCTTGGCGTGCAGCGGATCGCGGCCACGGCGCTTCGCCGCCAGTTGCTGGGGCTGGGCGCGACGCGCGCGCGCGACGGGGCGGTGATCGTGCTGGACAATGCGAGCGGCGAGGTGCTGGCCTATGTCGGCGGGATCGGCGGCCATTCGACCGCAGCGTCGGTGGATGCGGCGGCAGCTTATAGCCAGGCGGGATCGACGCTGAAGCCGTTCCTCTACGCGCAGGCGATCGAGCGGCGGTATCTTACGGCAGCGTCGATCCTGGACGATTCGCCGGTGCAGCTGGACACCGCATCCGGCCTTTACGTGCCGCAGAATTACGACCGCGCGTTCAAGGGCCCGGTATCGGCGCGGGTGGCGCTGGCCGCGTCGCTGAACGTGCCGGCGGTGCGCACCCTGCTGCTGGTGGGGACCGACGCGTTCCGCGATCGGCTGTGGGACATGGGCTATCGCGGGCTGGTGGAGGACGGGAGCTATTATGGCTTCAGCCTGGCGCTGGGATCGGCGGAAGTGACGCTGGGCGAACAGGCCAATGCCTATCGTACGCTGGCGAACGGCGGGCGGTGGTCCCCCGTGCGGCTGACGCTGGATAGCCCGTCGATACCCGATCGGGCGGTGACGAGCCCCGAGGCGGCGTGGATCGTCGCCGACATGCTGGCCGACCCGGCGGCGCGATCGGGCACGTTCGGGATGGATTCGGCGCTTCGGCTGCCGTTCTGGGCAGCGGTGAAGACCGGCACGTCGAAAGCGATGCGCGACAATTGGTGCGTCGGCTTTTCGCGCCGCTACACCGTGGCGGTATGGGTGGGGAACGTGGAGGGGGATGCCATGCGCGCCGTGTCGGGGACGAGCGGGGCCGCGCCGGTGTGGCGTGACGTGATGATGGCGCTGGAGCGGCGCGGGGCGCTGCCGCCGCCGCCGCGGCCGGATGGCGTGGAAGCGAAGCACGTGACCTTTGCCGCCGCGCGCGAACTGCCGCGGACCGATTACTTCCTGGCCGGCACCGCGCTGACGCGGGTGGCTGCGGCGCCGGCGAGCGCGCGCCGGCCGCGCATCGCTTCCCCGGTGATGGGCAGCGTCTATGCGCTGGATCCCGACATCCCGGCGGATCGCCAGCGGCTGGCGGTGGATGTGACTGGGGCCGCCGAAGCACATCGGCTGCGGCTGGACGCACAGGATCTGGGGAGCGCCCAATCGGGGCCAATGTTGCGCGCCGGGCCCGGAAGACATGAGCTCGCGTTGATTGATCCGGCGGGAAAAACCGTTGATCGCGTTACTTTCACGATCCGGTAGAACCAAAATAGGACAAGCGCGTTTGCCGGGATAGTCCCACCCCCTTTCGGGACTAGTGCCGGATCCCAAGCCAGGCACCGGCCGCGCTGCGGCGTTTCGTAGCGCGGCCGTACCTGTCCTTTCGGACTGTTCAAGCATCCCGCACAGCAAGAAAGCCGGGCGATCGCTCGCCCGGCTTTGCTTGTGGGATCCGCTTACCAGTAGAAGTTGCGGAGGATGTCGAGCACGATGCCGCGGCGGTAATCGACCAGCACGACGTCGTTATAGTGGCGCACCCAGCGCGAATTCGCGCGGGCCGGGGGCAGGCGATAACGCCACGGATCGTTGATCCAGTAACGCTGGCCATAATAGACTGGCGCGATGCGAACGCCCGGACGCCAGGCATTGTAGCGGAACGGCGCGCGCCAGTTGCCGCCAGCATAGAGCGCCCGGTTCTGATTGCGATAGACGCGCCAGTCGTCGCGGCCCCAGCGGCGATCGCGATCGCGCAGATCCTCACGATATTCGCGGCGCGCGTCGCGAACATCGCGGCGTTCTTCGCGAACATCGCGCCAGTCGCCGCGGCGCTGCGCGTCGCGCACATCCCGCTGCTGTTCACGGATCTCCTGCCGATCGCGGCGGAGTTCTCCATAAGACTGCGCACTTGCCATGCCCGGCAAAGCAACCGCGGCCATCAACGCTGGAATGATCAACTTACGCATGATCTGCACCTCCATCCCTTGGGCGACGACGAAGTTTCGCCGCGCCATGGAAAGAAGAACTAGGCCGATTCTCCTGAACGGCCCGGGAATATGTTAGTCAGCCAAGCGAAAGGATCATGTCGAAGGCGTTACGGATGCAAGCGACGCCTTCGCGAGGTGTATCAGCGGCCCGGGCCAGCGCCCGCGCCTGCAGCACCGACCGTGCCGATGTTACCGAACAGATCCTGGAAGAAGCCGCGCTTGCGGCCCAGCGTCGGCGTGGTCCGCTTTGCCGGATCGACCTTTGCCACCTGATCGGCGCCCCATTTGCGAATCGTCGCGACGTTGCCGGCATTGTCGAACGTGATCTGCACGGTCAGCGCCTCGCGCACCTTCGGCGTCTGGAACGCGTAGTTGCGGGTATCGCGCGAGACATAATACCAGTCGCCCTGGTTGAACTGGCTGGCGAAGCTGGGCTGGCCGAGCGTGGCGAGCACGGACTGGCGCGTATCCACCCCCGGCTGCACCGAGTTCACCAGATCGGCATCGACGACATAGCCCTGGTGCGAGCGAAGCGGCGCGCAGGCCGATGCCGCAAGGGCGGCTGCGACAGCGAGCAGGAGGGGGAAACGCATGGCTACTCCGCAGGAAAGCGTTGGGCAAAAACACAGGGGCGGCGGGCATCCCGTTGCGCCGACGGCCATTCCCCTCAATATGCCCGGCCGACAAACGACACAAGCGCGACAGGACGACACGATTTTGGCTCTTCTCGACCGGTTCCGGCGGCGTGACCGCAATGCGGCCGCCCCGCTGTACGGCGCCGTGGTGGCGCAGGCGCGCGAGGCGCATTGGTATCTCGACGGCGGCGTGCCCGATACGCTGGACGGGCGGTTCGACATGGTAGCGGCCGTGCTGTCGATGGTGCTGCTGCGGCTGGAAGCAGACGACGCGGGCGCCGGCCTGTCGATGGAAGTGACCGAGCAGTTCGTCGACGACATGGACGCGCAGGTGCGCCAGATCGGGTTCGGCGACATGGTGGTCGGCAAGCATGTCGGCCGCATGATGGGCATGCTGGGCGGCCGGCTGGGCGCCTATCGCCAGGGCGTGGCGGCGGGCGACCTGACGCCTGCGCTGGTGCGCAACCTGTGGCGCGGCGAGGCGCCGGCACCGGCCGAATCGACCTATGTCAGCGAGCAGCTGCTGGCGTTCCGCCGAGCGCTGGACGCGCGCTCGACCGACGATCTGCGCGCGGGGCGGCTGGCATGACGCCGGAATTTTCCCGGCCGGTGCGGCTCGACACGATCGGCGAGGCGCCGCGTGCGATCAGCGTGGAGGCTGACGCGGCGGAGCGCGCGGCGCTGGCGGAGCGATTCGGGCTGACCGCCATCGCGCGGCTGGCGGGCGAGTTCACCGTGCGCCGCGACGCGGCCGGCATCCTCGTCGAGGGCCGGGTGACGGGGGCGGTGACACAGGCCTGCTCGATCACCGGCGAACCGCTGCCCGCCAAGGTGGACGAGGCGACTCGGCTCCGCTTCGTCGAGGAAGGCGAGGAAGGCGAGGAGATCGAGCTGGACGGCGATGCGATCGACGTGCTGCCGATCGAGGGCGGGGCGATCGACCTTGGCGAGGCGGCGGCGGAGACGCTGGCGCTATCGCTCGATCCGTTCCCGCGTGCGCCGGGGGCGGAGGAGAAGCTGCGGGCGGCGGGGGTGATTCCGGACGACGAGGCGCGGCCGTATAGCGCGCTCGCCGCCGGTCTGGGGAAGCTGACGAAGAAGTAGGCCGTGTTCTGGAGCGCGTCGCTTGACGTTCTCCGGACGAATGGATTGGGCGCGGCCGCCACCCCGGGCGCGGGGTGGCGGATCGGGGCCTAAAGCCTGGCGGCGCGGATGGCGCTGAGCGTGGTGCCGGCGGTGATCTGTTCCACGTCGGTCTTGAGGTGGAGCAGGCGGACGCCGGTTTCGGCCTGGGCGCGGCCGAGGGCAGGGGCGAAATCCTCGGTCCGCTCGACAGTCTCTGACCACGCGCCGTATGCGCGGGCGAGCGCGGCGAAATCCGGGTTGACGAGCCGCGTGGCCGAGAGCCGTTCGGGAAACTCGCGCTCCTGGTGCATGCGGATCGTGCCGTAGGCGCCGTTGTCGACGATGATTACAAGCATGTCGCAGCCGTGCTGGACCGCGGTGGCCAGTTCCTGCCCGTTCATCAGGAAATCGCCATCGCCGGCGAGGGCGACGACCATGCGGCCGGGGCGGCGCAGCGTGGCGGCGACCGCGGCGGGAACGCCATAGCCCATCGCGCCGGCGGTGGGGGCAAGCTGCGTGCCCGGGCCGGCATAGGGCCAGTAGCGATGCCACCAGCCGGAGAAATTGCCCGCGCCGTTGCAGATGATCGTATCCTTCGGCAGCGCGGCGCGCATCGCGGTGACGCAGGGGCCAAGATCCATGGTGACGCCGGGGCGGGCGGCGGGCGTGGACCAGACCTGATAGGCCTCGTGCGCCTCCAGATCGTGCGAGCGGGCGGGGCCGTCGACCAGCGCCAGCGCCTCGGCAAACTCGGCCATGGTGGCGCAGATCGCGAGATCGGTACGGTACGTCATGCCGAGCTCGGTCGCGTCCGGGTGGACGTGGACGAGGCGCTGGCCGGGATGCTCGGGATCGATCAGCGTATAGCCGTCGGTCGTCGCCTCGCCGAGCCGGGCGCCCAGCACGAGGAGCAGATCGGCATGCTTGACGCGCGCGACGAGCGCCGGGTTCGGGCCATAGCCGAGATTGCCGGCATAGGCCGGGCAATCGTTGGGCACGGCATCCTGGCGGCGGAAGGCGGCGACCAGCGGCACGCCGGCACGATCGGCCCAGGCGGCGATGTCCGCGCCCGCCGGCGCATCCCAGCCCGCGCCGCCGATGATCGCCACCGGGCGCTCCGCGGTGGCGAGGAGATCGGCGAGCTGATCCATCGCATCGGGATCGGGCGCCTGGCCGACACGCTCGACGCGCGGGCGATCAATCGCGACCACCTCGTCGAGCAGCATGTCCTCGGGCAAAGCGAGCACCACCGGACCGGGGCGGCCGTTCATCGCGACGGCATAGGCGCGGGCGACATATTCGGGGATGCGGCGCGCATCGTCGATCCGCGCGGCCCATTTCGCGAGCGGCGCGAACATGGCGGCGAAATCCACCTCCTGAAACGCCTCGCGATCGCGGGTGCCGCGATCGACGTCGCCGATAAAGAGGATCATCGGCTGCGAATCCTGGCGCGCGACATGCACGCCGATCGAGGCGTTGGTGGCGCCCGGGCCGCGCGTGACGAAGGCGATGCCGGGGCGATGGGTGAGCGTGCCGTCCGCGCAGGCCATGAAGGCGACGCCGCCTTCCTGCCGGCACGTCACCACCTCGATCGACGGCATGTCGACGAGCGCGTCGAGCACCGCGAGGAAGCTTTCCCCCGGCACGGTGAAGATGCGATCGCACCCTTGCGCGACGAGCTGGTCGACGAGGATGCGGCCGCCGGTGCGGCGCGAGGTGTCGGCGTGGTTCATGCCGGCAGCGTAGCGGGCCGCGCGCCGCGGCAAAAGCGCGACGTTTCGTGAGCCCGCAACGCTCAGGCGGCGAGTTCCTTCAGCGGCACCGATGCGTCGGCGAGGCGATCGGCGGCGAGTTCGGCGCGCTGCTCGACGAGCTTGCGGCCCTGGACGTAATCCTTGATCGCGTTGACGCAATCGAGCGCGATGACGCGGCCCTGCTTCAGGTAGATGAGCGAGAAGCTGCGGGTGGCGGGATCGCCGCGCAGGACGGTCTGGTCGTGGCCGATGGAGAGGCCGACCGTCTGGAGCTTCAGATCATATTGGTTCGACCAGAACCACGGCACGGCATTGTAGCTGGCTTCCTGGCCGGTGATCGCCTTGGCCACGACGTTCGCCTGGTCGTTCGCGTTCTGCACCGATTCGAGCCGGATCTCGGCGCCGTCGGCAAAGCCGTTCGCGTGAAGCGCGCAGTCGCCGATCGCGAACACGCCGGCGAGGCTGGTGCGGCATTGCGCATCGACCGCGACGCCGTTGCCGCCAGCGGCGCCGGCGGCCAGCAGCGGAGCGACGGCGGGGACGATGCCGATGCCGACGATCACCATCTGCGCGGGCACGACTTCGCCATCGGCGAGGCGCACGCCAGTGGCGCGGGTGCCATCGCCAAGGATGCAATCGACCGCGACGCCGAGCCGCACGTCGACCCCGTGGGCGCGGTGCTCGTCCTCGTAGAAGCGGCTCAGCGGTTCGCCGGCGACGCGGGCGAGGACCCGGTCGAGCGCCTCGAGCAAGACGACCTTCTTGCCGAACTTGGCGAGGACGGCCGCAGCTTCGAGCCCGATATAGCCGCCGCCGATGACGACCGCCTGATCGACGCCGGCAAGCTCGCCCATCATGCGATCGGCGTCGGCGCGGGTGCGGACGGTGTGGACGCCGGCAAGATCGTTGCCCGCACAGGTGAGGCGCCGCGGGCTGCCGCCGGTGGCCCAGACGAGATGGCGGTAGCCGAACGATCCGCCGGCCGCGGTGGTGACGGTGCGGGCGGCGGGATCGACGCTGGTGACTTCATGCCCCAGCAGCATCTCGACGTTGCGTTCCTCCCAGAAGGCCGCAGGGCGGATCAGGATGCGATCGAACGTCTTGTCGCCGGCAAGATATTCCTTGGAGAGCGGCGGGCGTTCGTAGGGCAGATCGGGTTCGGCACCGATCACGCCGATCGTGCCGTCGAACTTCGCCTGACGCAGCGCGATCGCGGCCTGGGCACCGGCATGGCCGGCGCCGACGATCAACACATCGAAACTGCGCATCGCGCTCCCCTCATTCGTCTTTGCGCGCTCCCTGCAAGCCAGCGCGCGCGAGGGCAAGCCTGAAGGCGTGCGCGATAGTGCTTGACAGCGTCACGCTGTTTGTGTACAAAACAGGAACATTGGAGAAGTGCAAGCGGCGGCGGCGGGCTTGCTTCTTCAATGAGTCGACGGGCCGGTGAGCGCGGGGGATGGGGCCCCCGATGCTCCCGGCCCGTCGGCGTTTGGGGCACAGCGCAGCGGCGGATGGCATGCAGTCGGGTTGCCGGCCGGACGCCTGC
>CAYMIU010000095.1:0-7325 GCA_964390515.1 uncultured Stakelama sp. | reverse complement strand
CGTTCCGTCACCTCAACCGCGCCCCAAGCACCCCTCCCGCGCAGCGGGTTCGTGCTTCCACCAATTGCAGACTGCGCCAAGGTGGTCTGGCGAGCACTGGCACAAACCACCCAGCGCCTCCTTCGAAATAATTGAAGAGCGCTCCCCTTGACGAGGCCGGTGCCTGATCTAAGTTTCCTAGCACGGGCAACCGTTGCGTCGAGATGCTGTCGACCCCTGAGCGCGGGGACTGGCTGAGTCGACAAAAACGCGAGCATACCTGACTCGCTGTACGCCAGTCGTTGTCGACGCGGCTGGCATGCCTACCCTGACCGGGAGGCAGTGGATCCGGTAACGGGTCGGGCCGGGCTGTCAGGTGCCAGGGTCTCTTCTTATTTTCGAAAAGGAGGGGTCCTGTATGGCTGGTAATGCCCGCAATCCGCATCCGTCTGCACTTACTGTCGCGCTCAAGGAAAGCGACAACCGGTTCACGTCGCCGCCGCTGATCGCGGCCATCGAATATGGCTTTGGAAAGGTCGATTTCGACCCGTGCTGGCATCCTGCCAGCGCGGTACGTCCGCGAGCCTATCTCGATGTACGCCGCGGCGACGATGGCCTGTGCGATGCCTGGTCGGGTCGTCTGGCGTTCGTCAATCCGCCCTGGTCGAACCAGAAAAAGTGGATCGAGCGCGCGCATGACCAGTGGTCAAGCGGCAAAGTCGAGACAATCGTCTGCCTCGTGCCCGCCAAAACCGACACGCGGCTCTTCCATGAAGTCCTGTCCAAGGACGCCGACGTCTACTTCATCGAGGGGCGTCCCCGCTTCTTCAAGGAGGACGGATCGTCCGAAGCGACCATGGTCAGCACGATGATGGTGATCTTTGGGGCAACGAGCGACCAGAAGCAGCGCTTCGCGCAGCGCGTCTCGGGCTCGTGGTGGCTGCCGAACCGCCCCTCTACCGACTTCGCCGGGCGCAGCCTTGCCGGCGGCTCGTGTGCCGTGACCGCGTACCCGGTCATGACGTGCGCCGTCTCGTCGCGAGCGCGCGTGCTGTGCGCGCCCGCGTGCTAACGCCAGGTGGCGAAGCGAAGCAGATCGAGTTCATGCGCAAGATCCTGCTCAGTCGCGATCGCGGCATCGGCGTAGCCGGCGACGAGCTTCGGCATGAAATGGGTGGTGTCGAGCACGGCGGCGCCACCCACTTCTCGAATGGCATCGATGCCAGCCGTTGGTGGGAGAACCATCACGGCGCCCAAAGCGCCACCATATCGCTCATCGTGCCGGCCCTGCCGTCCGAGCTCGTCGAGTGCGCTCGCCGCGATGACGATGAGCGTTTCGTCACCAATAGGTCGCCGTGCGCCATAGGATGCTGGCACCGCCTCGGACGCCCCGGCGAGCAGCGCCGGTGCCAGCATCGGCCAATATTCGGTGACATAGCGTGCCGCGAGCGAGGGCACCATGAACCCTGCCATCAGTCGGATGGCGGTGGCGAACGCTGCCAGTTCCGCGAGGCCATATTCCGGCCGCCCCGCTTGCTTGGCTACACGCGGCGGAACGCCGAGCCGCTGTAGCTGCCGAACACGAGCTTCGAACGCGGTCCGCGCGGCCGGGTCGATGCCGCATGCCGACATCATCACCATGACTGCTTGGGCATAGCGAAGTGTCAGTCGTGAAGCGGAGGGAGGCATTGATCTCGCATCACGCCACGCAAGGCACACAGCAAGCAGAACTATTGACATAGTAGGTACACAGTCGTATATTGTCTTAGACATGAGTAGCTCTTCCACTCTCGCCACGCACGACAGCGCCTTCCATTTACGCAAGGGTGCGCAGGGCCATTGCGGACTCGAACTGCTGGTCCAGCCGTACGGCAGCTATGCCGCGCCGCTGACCATCTGGAGCCGGTGCTTTGCCAATGACGAGCAGCGAGACGCGCTGCTGACCAAGGTGAACGAGCGCCAGCTCGACGTCGTCTTTCTCGGTCGGCTCACCATGGTGTTCGGTGGTGACGCGCTCGACGAAGTCGCCGATGCTCTGGTCGCTGAAGAAGAGGCCGAGCGAGCAAGGGAGTTGGAGAAGGAGGCGCAGCGGGCACGCGATCACCTCACCATCAAACTTTACACGCGGGTCGGCAAGCACGGCCGTCACGTTCTCGAACTGCGGCGCCGCAGCAGCGATGACGCCGAATGGTCGGTCTGGTACGACCGCGCTATCGAGCGCGACCGGCTATGCGATTGGATGCGCTGGCAGAGTCCGCGCTTCCTCGCCTTCCTGGATCACGCCGCGGCGCATGGAAGCGAGTCGCTTTCGCGGATGCTCACCGATGAAATGTTCGCAACCGAAAGGCGCGTGAAGACGGAAGGGCGTGGTGCCGGCGGGTCTCGGCCGCTGCGAATGTGGCGGGGGGACTGATGGCGGCGCTTGCACCTTTCGAGCCGGCGGTTCCGGCGATGATCGTCGGCCATGGTTCGGGCGACCAGCCGTTGCCGCTCGAACTCGGTCAACCATTCGCGCTGCTCGGCGGCGATCGGCTGGGTCCTGACGGCATCCCGTTCCTCGTCATGCACGAGCACCAGCCCGATTTCCTCGCGTGGGTGCGCGCGCGCTGTGCCGCCATGCTCGCGGCCGAGCGCCCGTGGTTTGGTGGTGGCACGCTGATCCTAGGCGGCGAGCCGGGTGCGGGCCGTACGCATGCCGCGCGCTGGCTGGCGCGCGTAGCCGGCGTGCAGCATGCCGTGCTCAATCTCACCGACCCCATCGTCGCGGCCAATATAGCGGCGTCTGGGGAGATCAGCGAGGCGATGGGTGCCTCGCCCGTTACCATCGCGATGGCGACCGCGCACTGCGCCAACCCTGTCGTCACCGTACTCGGCGCCGACCGCGTCGGCGACGACATCCTCGCCGGCCTGAACGCGATGATCGACCCGACGCGCTGTCGAAGGTGGCGAGAGGATTGTCTGGGACTTGATGTCGATCTCGGCGAAGTGACCTGGATCCTTCAGCGCGGTGCCCGGCGGAGCGTCCCATCGTGGGTCGCGCCGGAAGCGGAAACGGTCGAGCTGCAGCAGATCCCCAGCGGTATCGACCATGTCCTCGCGCTTTCGATCTGCTGCGAGGCGATGGGCGACCTCGGCATCGATCCCCGGTCCGGACGCTGCTCGTGGCAGAAGCTCAGCGAGGAACTGCCCCGCTACTCCTACACATCAGCGAAGGAGCTCTATGCCGACATCGTCAATGCGTTGCGCGGCAGCCTTCGTCCAACCAACGCCAGTTCCGACCACGAACCATTCTGACAAGGAGAATGACCATGCTGCGCACTGTTTCGGCCTCTTCCGACACTTCACTCATGCCGGCGGTTCTGCCTACCGCAGCCGCACCACGCCGTCGCGCGCTGTATCTCGTTGGCGAAGCGGAGCGCTCCGCGCCCAAGCCGGCCGCGACCGCCGGGCGCACGATGATCTCGATCAACGGGCGCTGGACCGCGATGCGCGGCGACACCGTCAGCTACTCGCAGCTGCTGAAAATTGTTTACCCTGACCGCGAGGTTCAGAGCGCCGGCTTGGCGACGGTGTCATACCGTCATCCGCTCGACAGTGCGCTGACCGGCCTGCTGACGCCGGGTGACATCATTCCACTTGCCGATGGGCTGCTCATCAACGTCAACGCCACCTTCGCCAGCTGAGGACGGCAAGACATGGAAGTCAGCAACCGGCGAAGCCCGTTCGTCTATCCGGACACCGCCTCGCCCCGCGCGGGAATCGAGGCGGTGTCGGACCGGCTCGCGGGCGGGACGATCGCGATCATCGGGCTGGGCGGCACCGGCTCGGTCGTCCTCGATCTTCTCAGCAAGACACCCGTCGACCGCATCCTGCTGATCGATGGTGATGCGGCCGAGCAGCACAATGCCTTCCGCTGGCCGGGCGCGATGGCGATCGAAGATATTCGCGCAAGGCCGAGCAAGGTCGACTATTTCGCGCGCTTATACGGCCGGATGCATAGCTCTATCCAGGCCCATGCGGTCCATCTCGACGCAGCAACGATCGGCTTGCTCGACGAGGTCGACTTCGTGTTCGTCTGCGTCGACAATGTAGAGGCGCGCGCGTTCATCATCCCTGCGCTCGAAGCCCGCGCCCTGCCCTATATCGATTGCGGTCTCGGCCTCAGCCTCGTCGACGACCGGCTCATGGGCCTCATCCGCATCACTAGCAGCACGCCGGCGATGCGCGCGCATGTCCATCAGCATAACCGCATCCCGATGACCGGGAATGCCGATGACGCGCTCTATCGCAGCAACATCCAGGTCGCTGACCTCAACATGCTCGCCGGCACGCTCGCGGTCATCCAGTACAAGCAGCTGCGTGGCTTCTACCTCGATACCGGCGCCGAATATCACGCCATCTACTCGACCGACGGCAACACCATCATCAATGCCGACCGCGCCTAACAGGCGAAGCGATGGCGCGCTTCCATGACCAGTCCGTCCAGCCGCCGGCGTTCGCTGGTAGTAGCGCGCCAGGGAAAGGCCGGGTCGAAGTCGCCCGGCAGAACATCAAGAGCCGCTTCGGGCACCGGCTCGAGCGGTGTCCAGTGATGATCGACCTCGACCACGATCGCCGACCCATCCTGAATAATGCTGACGACGCTCATTTCGGCGGCAGCGAAGAAAGGGTGGCTGACGACCTCCGTCAGGCGACGCTGCGCGTTGCTACCCTCGCACTCCTGCAATCCCGCGATCATTGTGTCGGGCAGCCGGTGATCCTCGATCCGGAAGAGCGCCCGCTCGCCGATCATCGCGACGCAGCGCGGTTGATCGGACAGTTCGATCCGCTCGGCGACCGCCATTCCACCACGCACCCTGATCCGCGCACCGCCTTGCCCGAGTTCGCGCCGCGCACGCCGATCGAGATAGCCGCTAACGGGCGTCAGGCGGAGGTCATCGGTCAGGTTGAGTACCTTGCGCAGTGCGTTGCGCGCGCCGGCCCATTGCAGCCAATGGGCGAGGATGTCCGATCCGCTCAACAACCACAGCGGCACCGGCTTAGATGCGACCCCAGCAGCCTCGATCATCTGCTGCGCGCGACGCATGGCGATCGTGGCACCGACGACGTCAGCCAATTTCTCGAAGGCGAGCCCGATATCTCGATCAGCGCGATCAAAGGTGATCCGCGTATCGCCAATCGTTACCTTCTCTGCATCATCGCGCCGCTGGATCGTCCACGACCGGCGATCCAACGGCGCCAATATCTGTGCGATCAGATCGTGCATCCTTGTTATGCTCATCCACTACCTGAAATGCTGATGGGGCATATAAACGACACGATCGTGAGCGGAAGCTCGCCGGTTCGATGCCGCTGTTTCCCATTGCGACTGACATCGCTGCCGCACATCGATCCCGGCCAGATCCTGGCGAATGGAGCCGCCAGGCGAAGAGAAGAGCGACGGAGCGACCACGCAGCAGGCCCCCGCATCATGTCGCGGCTCCCCCGCCCGGCAACCGGACCAAGTGCGATCCTCATCCGCGGCCGAGGTTCGTCCACAAGTGGACGATACCTTGGGGAAAGGACTGGACGCGCTGGTTCGGTTGCTCGCGCGACAAGCCGCGCATGAACACTGGCGCGCAAGTTCGGCACAGCCGCCCATGCTCAATGAGGGATAGCGCCCGCATGTTATCGAAGCCCCAGCCGCGTATCGCGCTTTATGGTCGCCATTCGACGGCGATGCAGACGGCCTCGTCGAGCGCCGACCAGGCCGCGTCCTGTAGCAAGCTGGTGGACTATCTCGGCGGGACCGTTTTCGTGACCTATCTCGACCCCGAGCAATCGGGCTATCGCCGCGACCGGCCGGGCTTGAGAAAGCTGCTGCGCGATATCGAAGAGGGCAACGTCGACATGGTCGTGTGCGAGGCACTCGACAGGTTGGCACGCGATGCAGAGGACGTCGCGTTCCTCGGCAAGAAGCTCATGTATCACCGCGTCGCGCTGCACACGGTGTCAGAGGGCCATGTCGATGAGATCAAGTTCGCGGTTGCCGGGCTGCTCGGTGCGATCTTCCTCAAGCATCTCGTCGACAAGACCGTGCGGGGCATGGAAGCGGCGGTGCTGGCGGGCCGCTTTGCCGGTGGCCGCGCTTATGGTTTCAAGCGGGTCATCAAACTCGACGGACGGGGCGAGCTGATCCGCGGACTGCTCGAGGTCGAAAAGGATCAGGCAACGATTGTCCAGCGCATCTTTGACGAGTTTGCCGCTGGCCGATCATCGATTCAGATTGCGACCGGCCTCAACCAGGACGGTATCCCCGGCCCTCGGGGTGGCCAGTGGAATGCCTCGACCATCCGCGGCGATCCGAAGAAGGCCACGGGCATTCTCAACAATCCGTTGTACGTCGGCCGGCTGGTCTGGGGCCGCCGCCAATGGCGCCGGAACCCGGACAGCGACAAACGCGAACGCCGCTATCGGCTGCGGGATCGCTCCGAGTGGGTCGAAGTCGCTGTTCCCGGTTTGCGCATCGTAAGCGATGAGTTGTGGGAGGCCGCGCAGCAGCAGATCGAGCAGCGTCGGCGCCTCGACGCACAGGTGCCGGTCGGCCGCCAGAACCGCAAGAAGCACCTGCTCTCCGGTCTTATCCGCTGCAGTTGCTGTGGATCCGGCTATACTATTTCCGGGAAGGACTATTACCGCTGCGCCGGTCACAAGGAGCGCGGCACCTGCTCGAACACAGTATCAGTCCGCAAAGGCCAACTCGAGGCAGCGACCCTCTCGATTCTTCAGCATAGCCTGCTGACTGAAGAGCACACACGCTTGTTCGCGGCCGAGTTTGAACGCGAGTTGGAGCGGATTACCACAACAGCGTCTCAGCAGGACCGGGCGACTGCCGATCGCCTGGGCGTCGTCACTCACGAAATCGAGAATTTGGCCGCGAACATGTTGGCGGGTGTGCTCAGCCCGACGTTGGCCAAGCTCCTGTCAGAGCGGGAAGCCGAGAAGGTGTGTTTGGAAGCCAGGCTCGCCCAACAAGCAGTCAGCGCGCCCTCCGTCACAATCCTGCCGCACCCGGCACTGCTGCGTCTGTTCAAGGAGAAGGTCGGGAAGCTCTGCGACACGCTGAACGATCAAACCGTTCGCGGCGAAGCCGCGGAGATATTGTCGACGCTCATCGAGAGCGTGACGATCTACCCGGATGGCGAGCATGGCCCTGAAGTCGAGGTGGTCGCGAAGGTCGCAGACTTAATCACGTTTGCCACAAACGACAACGCCGCCCGTGAGGGCGGCGGCGTGTGTAGTTCTATGCCGGTGGTTGCGGGGACAGGATTTGAACCTGTGACCTTCAGGTTATGAGCCTGACGAGC
>CAYMIU010000094.1:0-7519 GCA_964390515.1 uncultured Stakelama sp. | reverse complement strand
CTTCTCACCTGATCGCGACTGCCCAAGGCGTCTTTTCGATCAATCGGGCTGTCGGCCCATGAGCGAAGGCGCAGTCACGGCTGGCATGGGGCGGAACGACTTCGCGCGGTTGCTCGGCACCATGATGACGCAAAGCGGTGAAACCTTCACGCTCATCCCGACAGAGGAGCTTGTGGGGAATTCTCTCCTGCCCGCATTGCATGGAGGAGCAATCGCTTCCTTTCTCGAGCTGGCCGCACAGCTTGCTCTCTCCCGCACACTCTCGCCAGGGCAATCCTCCCGGCTGATCAGTGTGAACCTGCAATTTCTCGCCCCGGTCAGACTGGGCGCAATCAGCACGACGCCCACGCTGATGCGTGTGGGACGTCGTGTCGCAGTGGTGCATGCCGAAGCCGTAGAGCGGGACGGAGCCGGAAAACTGTGCCTTGCGCAGCTGGAATTCGCCCTCGAAAGATCCCCCAGCGAAGAGAAACTCGCTCGAAACGCCTGATTGTTTCAGCGGGCCGATCTCCAGAGAGCAAGAATGCTTCTGAGCGCCGTCGCAAAGGCGAGCGGCTCGTCCAGCATCAGGTGATGGCGCGCGTTCGGCACCGCGACGATCGGGATCGTCCCGGCACCCAGTTCGCGCAGATATGCCGCGGAATCACTGCCGAAGAGCGCGCTCTGCTCGCCGTGGACGATTGCCAGCCGACCGGGCGCCGCGGCGACACGGCGCCCCATCGTCATCCATTCGTCCGACGAATTGCCGCGCGCGAACACCGCGGGCGCAAACTTCCACGTCCACGCGTCCCCGTCCCGCCGGAGCGAATGATAGGCCATGTAATTCATCAGGAACGGCTCGCCCGCAGGCTGCGGGGGCGCAAGCACGTAGCGCGCGCGTGCGGTCGGATAGTCGGGATACCGGCTGGCGGGCTTGTTCGGGTCGCCCGAGCCGGGGCTGCCGCGTCCGCCGCGCCAATAAGCGGCAAGCGCCTCGGGCCGCATGATCATCAGGTCGCAAATGATCGCGCCCGCGAACCGTTCTGCCGCGAGCGTCATCGCGGTCACCGCGACCCCCGCGCCGAAGCTGTGACCGATGATAACCGGCGGCGCATCACCGTTGAACAGCCCGGTCGCCTCCGCCACCGCGATCATCTCGCGCCCGCGGCCATCGCCATCGATTCCCGCGCGTGCGTCGCTGTCGCCCATGCCCGCAAGATCATAGGCGACGACCTGGTAGTCCGCGGCGAGGAAGGGCGCGATAAACGCCCAGCAGCGTGCATGGGCAAGAAAGCCGTGCGCCATGAGGATGCCCGGCTTAGCGCGGTCGCCCCAGCGCAGATAGTGCACCTGCGCGCCCTCCACGGTAACGAAGCCTTCTTCCCGCGGAACGGCCAGCGCATCGACGAACCAGTCCGGCAGGTGCGACCCGTCGCCGGCCCAGATCGGGTCGATGTCCGACGATCCCGTGGCCTCGGCGGTGCTCATGCCGACAGCCTGAAACCGCTATAACCCGCCTCGGCGACCGCATCGCAGATCTCGGCATAGCCGACCACAGACGGGTAGTTGAGCAGCTGACGCGGCTTGCCTGGGACGTTCGCTCCCATGTACCAGGAATCGGCCTTGGGGAAGAGCGTCATGGCGGCGATCTCGTCGATGTGGCGTGCCCATGCCGCGTGCGTGTCCGGCTCGGCCTCGAAGCGGGACCACCCGGCCGTGCGCAGATGCTCGAGGAACCGGACCACCCGATCGCCCTGCACTTCCGCGGCGGTCGGACCATTGGAGAAGCCGGACGGGCTCTGCGGGCCGTAGAGGAACAGCATGTTCGGGAAGCCCGAGACCGCGTAGCCGAGATGCGTGCGTGCGCCTTCGCCCCAAGCGTGCGCCAGCGTCGTCCCGCCGCGCCCGCGAATGTCCATCCGCATCAGCCCTCCCGTCACCGCGTCGAAACCGGTCGCGAGCACCAGGACGTCGTGTCTGCGCTCACAGGCGCTCGTGACGATGCCGTTTGGCAGGATCTGTTCGATCGGCTCTTCCCGCAGGTCGACGAGCTCGACGCTCGGCTGGTTGAAGATGTCGTAATAGGTCTGTTCGAGCGATGGCCGCTTGACCCCGAACGGATGCGGCGGCTCGCTGGGCGCAAGCTTCTCCTGCAAGGCAGGGTCGGTGATCCGTTCGCGCACCTTGTCGCGCCAGAAGTCGTAGGCCAGCCGGTTGGCGCGCTCGTCCACCAGGATGTCGGCGTAATTGCCGACCCAATAGTGGAAGCCTCCAGCCGCCCACAGCCGCTCGAACGTCGCGGTGCGCTCCTCGCTCGAAACCTCGAGCGCGGACTGGTCGAGCCGCGGGATCTCGAACCCGCCGCTGCTCAGCCGACGCTGACGGAAGATCTCGGGGTAGCCGGGCTTGGCCTGCGCCTGCTCAACCGTCGTCAATGAGCGCTGGCGCATCGGCAGTGCCAGGATGGGGGTGCGCTGATAGATCGTCAGCTGCGCCGCCTCGCGCGCCGCCTCTTGGGCGACCTGCACACCGCTCGCGCCGGTTCCGATGATCGCGACGCGCTTGCCGGTGAAGTCGATGCCCTCCTGCGGCCAGTGCGCGGTATGGTGCGCAGGGCCGGCAAAGCGGTCGAGTTCCGGAAGTGACGGGATGTACGCCTTCGCCGCGAAGCCGGTACACGGCAGCAGATAGCGGGTGGTCAGCCGATCTCCATCGGCGAGTTCCACCCGCCAGAAGCCGGCATCTTCGTCGAATACGGCGGAGCGCATCGCGACACCGAGCTTCATTGCAGGCCAGAGGTCGAGAACGTCGCAGGCATGTCGGAAATAGCGACGCAACTCGCGCCAGCCTGGGAAGCGTTCCGACCAGGTCCAGTCGCGCCACACCCGCTCGTCCGAAAACTCGTAGATCGGTACGTGCGAATCGACCCGTGCGCCGGGGTAGCAGTTCCAGTACCAGATGCCGCCCGGCTCCGCCGCCGCATCCACCAGCCGAACGTTGAAGCCGTTCTCGCGCAACCTGCCGAGCAGGTAGAGCCCGCTGAAGCCGGCACCGATCACCAGCGCGTCGATGTCAGGCGCGGCGCTCATCGCGCGCCGACCCCGGCCAAGGCGATGTCGGTGGCCGCCTTGTAATCCGCCTTGCCGTTCGGCGCGCGCAGCGCACGGTCGGTAACGACGATCGCCTTGGGCGTCTTGTAGCCGGCGAGCGCGGCGCGCACGTGAGCGCGCACCGCCGCCTCGTCCACTGTCGCCCCCGGCACGGCATGGACCACCGCCGTCACCGCCTGGCCCCATTTCTCGTCGGGCACCCCGACGACGAGCGCGTCCGCGACCGCAAGATGCGTCTTCAGCACCTCCTCCACCTCTTCCGGATAGACCTTCTCGCCCGCGGTGTTGATGCACACGCTGCCGCGCCCGAGCAGCGTCAGCGTCCCGTCCGCGGCGACGGTGCACCAGTCGCCCGGCATCGAGTAGCGGACGCCGTTGATGGTGCGGAACGTCTTCGCGCTCTTTTCCGGATCCTTGTAGTAGCCGATCGGGATCGCGCCCTTGCGCGCGATGAAGCCGGGCGTGCCGCTGCCCGGCACGACCGGCCGGTCATGCTCGTCGAACACGTCGCACAGCCCGCCGATGGTGAAGCGCGCGGTCGCCGTCTCGCCCGCCGCGCTGGTAACCGACAGGCCGAACCCCAGCCCCTCCGACGCGCCGAAGCTGTCCATCAGCACGACCTGCGGGATGTGCCGGATCAGCCCCGCCTTCACCTCGCGGCTCCACATCACCCCGGATGAAACGATCGTGACGAGGCTGGACGTGTCGTAGCGCCCCGGCGCGGCATCCAGCGCGGCCAGCATCGGCTTGGCGAAGGCGTCGCCGACGATCGCGATCGATTCGACGCGGTCGCGATCGACCGACCGCCACAGCTCGTCGGCATCGAACGATTCACCGCCGAGCGTCACGATGCAGCCGCCGCTCATCAGCGTGCCGATCGACGTGATGAAGCCGGTGCCGTGCATCATCGGGCAGGCGGGCATCGTACGCCGGCCGGGTCCGTCGCGCGCGATCAGCGCCGCGGTCTCGGCGAGGTCGGCGAGCGTCGGCCCCATCAGCCGCTGCGCGTCGAGCTGCGCCTCGCGCATATCGGTGTGCCGCCACATCACACCCTTCGGCATCCCGGTCGTGCCGCCGGTGTAGATGAACAGCTCGTCGTCGGGCGAGCGCGCGATGCCGAGCGGCCCGCCGTCGCCCTCCGCTGCAAGCGCCTCGTAGGGCAGCGCGAACACAGCACGCTCCGCTTCCGGGCCGATTTCCACGAAGGTGCGGACCTTGCCGAGCCGGCCGTGCAGTTCCTCGATGCAGGCGCGGAATTCTGCGCTGTAGACCACGACCTCGCTGTCGCTGTCGTCGAAGATGTAGAACACCTCGTCGGGCCGGTAGCGGTAGTTGATGTTGACGTGGGTCAGTCGCCCCTTGAAGCACGCCGCCATCAGCTCGCCGTACTCGGGCCGGTTGCGCATATAGAAGGCGACCTTGGCGCCGGGTTCCGCCCCTCGCGCGCGCAGCGCCCGCGCGAGGTTGTTCGAACGGCGCGCCATCTCGGGCCACGTGATGACCCGGTCGCCGTGGATCAGCGCGGGGGCGTCATGAGGCATCACCGGCTCGATCGCGTCGAGGATATCGCCCAGGTTCCACTGCGTCATGGCTTCTTCTCCTGTCCTCAGGCGGCGCGTGCATCCCAACCCTGCAACGTTGCAGCCTCCGTGCGCACGATCTCCGGACCACCAAGGACTTGCCGGTCGAAGCCGATCCGCTTGAACCAGTAGTGGAGACCAAGAAGGTCGGTGAAACCCATGCCGCCGTGAACCTCTGTCGCGGTGCGCGCAACGAAGCGGCCCACTTCACCGGTATGCGACTTGGCATGGCAGGCCATCAGCAGCGCCTCTTCAGGCACCGTGTCGAACGCGTGCGCGGCATACCAGACGAGGGAACGGCACGGTTCCAGCCGCGCCGCCATCTCGGCACACATGTGCTTGACCGCCTGAAAGCTGCCGATGACCCGCCCGAACTGCTCACGCTCGCCGGCGTAGGCGACCGCCTTGGCGATCATGGCGTCCGCAGACCCCACCGTGTCGGCCGCGAGCAGCACCCGGCCCGCCGCGACCAGCATGCGGGCAGCGTCGCCAGTATCGTTGCCGAACGGCTCGGCTGCGACACCGTCCAGGCGCAGCTCGCCGACGGCGCGGGTGAGGTCGACGGTTGGTAGGGCGACAAACTCCAGCCGGTCGGCGTCGCCAGTGACCAAGTGCAACGATCCATCCTCGTCCGCAACGATGAAGGCGTCGGCGTCGGCGCTGTCGAGTACGAAAAGCGCCGTGCCGCGTAGAGTGCCATTGTCCGCCGTCATGCCGCTGCCATCACGTCGGTTGACCAACTCGGTCAGTCCGACCCCGAAACGGGCACTGCCCTCGGCGATGCGCGGAAGCCATTGCGCCTGTTGCTCCGGCGAGCCGGCGAGGCGCAGCGCAAGCGGGGCGAGGACGCTGCGCGCCACGAACGGCACCGGCGCCACCGCCGCGCCGAGCGCCTCCGCCACCACCACGGCATCGAGCAGGCCGAGGCCAAGACCGCCGTGCTCCTCGGGCACCACGATGCCGGGCAGGCCGAGCTCGGCCAGCGCCGCCACCACCGCCGCACTGACGTTGTCGCCGCGCGCAACGACCTCGCGGACGTGATCGAGCGGAGAATGTTCGCGCAGCAGCCGATCGACCGCGTCACGCAGCATTCGCTGCTCGGGGGAAAGACCGAAATCCATCTATGCCGCCTCCGCCTTGGGTGCGCGCGCGTGCTCCAGCGCTTGCACCCCCGCACTCGGCGATGATGTTCTTCTGGATCTGCGCGGTGCCGCCGCCGATGATGAGGCCGAGCTGGAACATGTAGTTCCACTGCCAGCTTCCGCCGGCGCGCTCGCGCCGGCTGCCGCCGTACAGCAGGCCGAGCTCCCCCATGGCGTCGATCGCCAGCGCCGAGATCTGGTGAGCCAGTTCGCACGACTGGAGCTTGACGATCAGTTTGGCGAGGCCGCCGGGTTCGCCCTTCAGGGAATTGGAGAGCAGCCGCAGGCCGTTGAACTTCATCGCCGCGACTTCGGCCTGCAGCGCCACCAGCCGATCGCACAATGCCGCGTTGTCGATCCCGCGCACGCCGTCGATCCGTTCATCGTGCATCAGCTGCACGAGCGCGGCGAGGCGATTCTCCAGCGCCGCCGGGTCGCCCAGCATGCCACGCTCGTAACCGAGCGTGGCGTTGGCCACCATCCAGCCCTGCCCGCGCTGGCCGACGATCTGGTCGACGGGCACGCGCACGTCGGTGAAGAAGGTTTCGTTGAACTCGGCGTGGCCGGTCATCGTGCGCAGCGGGCGCACCTCGATCCCGGGCGTCTTCATGGAGAAGATGAGGTAGCTGATCCCCGCATGCTTCGGCGCGTCCGCTTCCGTCCGCACGAGACAGAAGATCATGTCCGCCTGATGCGCGGTGCTGGTCCAGATCTTCTGCCCGTTGATGACGAACTCGCCGTTCTCCTCGCGCGCGCTGGTGCGCAGCGCCGCCAGATCAGAGCCCGCGCCCGGTTCGGAATACCCCTGGCACCAGACGATCTCGCCGCGCAGCGTCGGTGCGATCCAGCGGCGCTTCTGCTCCTCCGTGCCGAGCTCGAGCAGCGTCGGGACGAGCATCGAGATGCCCTGGTTCGACAGCCCGCCGGGTACGCCCGCCGCAGCGAACTCCTCGGCGATGATGCGCGACGTCAGGATGTCGGGCTCGGCACCGAAGCCGCCATAGTCGCACGGAATGGTGCGTGCGGTGTAGCCGTGCTCGAGCAGCAGCTGCTGCCACGCGACCGCGTCCGCCCCGGCGCGCTGCGCCGCGCCGGGTGCGGCCGGCGCACGGTGGCGGTTCGCGGCGATGAACGCGCGCAGCTCGTCGCGGAACGCCTCGTATTCCGGGCCGTAACTCAGGTCCATCGATTCACGCTCCTGCAGCCGGTGTGAAGACGGGCAGCCGGAACCCGTCGCCGATCGTTTCGAAGGCCAGCGCCACCGGCATGTCGAGCGCGAGCGTGGCGGGATCGGCGCCGGTCAGCCGGGTCGCCATGCGGACGCCCTCGTCCAGCTCGACCACCGCCGCGACATACGGCACGTCGGCCGCGAAGGCGGGGTGCAGCGCCTGATGCGTCACCGTCCAGGAAAACAGCCGTCCACGCCCGCTGCTCGGCTCCCAGGCGAACGAGGGCGAGCCGCAGCGCGCGCACATGTAGCGAGGCAGGTGGCGCCACGTCCGGCACTCGCCGCACCGCTGGAAATGGAGCGTGCCGCCCTGGCAACGCTGCCAGAACTCCTGCTCCACCGGATCCTGCGGGTGCGGCAACGGCTTGGGGGGCGAGACGGCTGGCGTCCGCAGCTTGGGCGCAATGTCGTCGTCGTTCATGCGAACCTCCGCAGGATGGCGATGCTGCCGTCGCCGAGGTCGCCCCAGCCGGTGACGAG
>CAYMIU010000093.1:0-7640 GCA_964390515.1 uncultured Stakelama sp. | reverse complement strand
AATCAGCAGTCCGCCACTACTTCAACCCTGCCTTTTTCAACACAATCCACCCACTCTCTGCCGTTCCTGATCTCGGCAGCGTTTCCTAAAGCTGCCCGTCAGCACTCGCCCCCGAGCTGTCACTCGGTAGATCGGCACGTCACCCCGCAACCGGCCGTTCCGTTGACCCGGGGCGGTCCCATTACCCCATCTACCGACAAGCCATCTCGGGGAAAGCATTCGAGAACAGATTTCGGAAAAAAGAGTGACCCGGGCGTTGTCGGCGCGATCGACGAGGCGACCGTCCCGTTAAAGGTTCGTCTCGTGAAGGATCGTTGGAAGGACAAGCGGCGCTTGACACGAGTGTATTACATTACCACCACAGTTACTTGAAGTCTGTGGGGGCAGTGAAAAAACTCTTCAAGATGATTGGCATAGGCGTTGCCGTTCTCATCGGCATGGCGGCATTGCTGGCGGCGATCGACGTGGCGCGCAATGCATATGTTCCTTCCAGCCCGGTCGGTATTGAACGAGCTCTTGTTCAGGACGCTGGCCGCCCACCTATCGAGGTGACCATCCTCTACCCGACCAATGCTGCGCCAAGCTGGCGTTGGGCCGGATTATGGGCCGCGAAACTCGCTTCCGGCGGAGCGATCGCCGGCACGAAGCGACCCTTGGTGGTTCTGTCGCATGGCACAGGAGCCACGCCCCTGAGCCACCTCGACAGTGCCCTTGCTCTGGTCGAGGCCGGTTACATCGTCGCCGCGCCTCTTCACACGGGCGATAATTACCGGGACGATACTTTAGTGGGTACGCCGAACTGGTTCGTCTCGCGTGCTAGCGACATTCAGCGCGTCGATGATTTTCTGCTCGGACGATGGGCAGGCCGTGGCCACATTGACCCAGACAAGCTCGCATTTTTCGGCTTCTCGGCAGGTGCGACGACGGGGCTTGTCGCCATTGGGGCTCAGCCCGACCTCGCGACGATCGAGGCGCATTGCACGGCGCATCCAGAGTTCGTGTGCACTCTGCGCAAGCCAGGCGGGCATGATCGCACCGTGCCACCAAACGCCTGGCCGCACGATCCTCGTATCAAGGCTGCGGTTCTTGTCGCACCGGGGCTTGGCTTCGCCTTCCCGGCATCACGCCTGCGTACGGTGCGCACGCCCGTGCAACTATGGGTTGGCGATCAAGACCAGCAGGTGCCGCCTGCCACGAACGCGGAAACGGTCAAAGCGGCCCTGCCCGCCAAACCGGATTATCGCCGCGTTCCCGGCGCCGGCCATTTTTCCTTCCTGCCCCCTTGTGGGGCAGTGTCCGTCGCGTTGCCGAGGGCGTTATGCCACGATCGGCAGGGGTTCGATCGGGCAGCATTCCACCAATCGTTCAACACGGCGGTAGTAGCGTTCTTCGATCGTCATTTTGACCGGCGGTAGCGGGAAACCGGACGTTCCCGTTTCTCGATCCCTTGCGGGAGGGGCGGCACGGCGGAATATAGGTTATCGCCGTGGACTTCCCGGAAGCAGCCATTCCGCTACCCACCCAAGTCCGGACCGTCACGGTCGGTGCCGAGGCCCAGAAGCTAGCGTCCAACCACCCGGCGCAGCGCGGCAATGCGGGACTGGTTTGCCTCGCGCGTGATCGCCGCGTCGGGGGCGCCGTCGAAGCCGTGGATGGCGCCGGGCCAGATGTGGAACTCGGTCGGCACACCGGCGGCGAGGAGGCGCTGGGCGTAGGCGATGTTCTCGTCGCGGAAGAGATCGAGGCTGCCGGTCGCGATATAGGTGGGCGGCAGGCCGACGAGGTCCTTAGCGCGCGCCGCGGCGGCATAGGGTGAGACGCCCTCCCCGCCCGGCGCTTGGCCAAGCATGGCGCGCCAGGCGAAGCGGTTGCTGTCGCGGTTCCAGATGAACTCGCCGGTCAGCGGGTCACCTTCATCGACGCCGGTGCGGTCGTCGATCATCGGGTACAGGAGGTGCTGGAAGGCGAGACGATATTCGCCGCGGTCGCGCGCGAGCAGCGCCAGCGCGGCTGCCAGCCCACCGCCGGCGCTTTCGCCCATCACGCCGATCCGCGCCGGATCGATGCCGAGCCGCGCGCCATTGGCGAAGGTCCAGGCGAGGCCGGCGTAGCAATCCTCGATCGGGCCGGGGAACGGCGTCTCCGGCGCGAGGCGGTAATCGACCGAGACGATGACCCAGCCGAGCGCGGCGACCATCGGGCGCAGCCGCGCGGCGCTACCCTCCGGCGTGCCGAGCACGAAGCCGCCGCCGTGCATGTGGCAGATGCCGCCGGCGCCCGGCACCGGCTCGGCCGGGCGGAAGATGACGAGGCCAAGAGCCGGAGCGTCGGCCGGGCCGGGCACGGTGATCCGCTCCATCACCACGCCGTCATCGGCGGCGGGCTGCGGCGGGGCAGGCCAGCTGCGCGCCTGCTCCAGCACCTCCGCCGACATAATCACGGCGGGCCACAGGTCGAGCAGCGGCAGCAGTTCGGGATCGACCAGATGCCGCGCGCTCATGACGCCGTCTCCTGTAGCTGCTGCGTCCTTATGCCGGCTGGAGCAGGCCTTCGCGGGCGATCTTCTCTCGCCACACGAGCGGGGCGAGCTGGTGGACGTTGTTGCCCTCGCTGTCGACCGCGACGGTGACCGGGAAGTCCTCCACCTCGAACTCGTAGATCGCTTCCATCCCGAGATCCTCGAAGCCGACGACCTTCGATCCCTTGATCGCACGCGCAACGAGATAGGCCGCACCGCCGACCGCCATCAGATAGGCGCTCTTGGCGTCCTTGATCGCATCGGTCGCCGCGGGGCCGCGCTCGGCCTTGCCGACCATCGCCAGCAGGCCCTGGTCGAGCATCATGCGCGTGAACTTGTCCATGCGCGTGGCGGTGGTGGGGCCGGCCGGGCCGACCACTTCCTCGCCGACCGGATCAACCGGGCCGACGTAATAGATCACGCGGCCCTTGAACTCGACCGGCAGCTTCTCGCCAGCGTCGAGCATGTCCTTGATCCGCTTGTGCGCGGCGTCACGCCCGGTCAGCATCTTGCCATTCAGCAGCAGGCGGTCGCCCTGCTTCCACGAGCGGACCATCTCGGGCGTCAGCGTATCGAGATCGACGCGGATCGCGGCCTTGTCCGGCGTCCAGTTGACCTTGGGCCACTCATCGAGCTTCGGCGTCTCGAGGTATGCCGGGCCGCTGCCGTCGAGCGTGAAATGGGCGTGGCGGGTGGCGGCGCAGTTCGGGATCATCGCCACCGGCTTGCCCGCGGCGTGGCACGGCGCGTCCATGATCTTGACGTCGAGGATGGTCGACAGCCCGCCCAGGCCCTGCGCGCCGATGCCGAGCGCGTTGACCTTGTCGAAAATCTCGATGCGCAGTGCCTCGATATCGTTCTTCGGGCCGCGTGCCTTCAGCGGCCCCATGTCGATCGGCTCCATCAGCGCCTTCTTGGCGAGGAGCACGCAATGTTCCGCCGTGCCGCCGATCCCAATGCCGAGCATGCCCGGCGGGCACCAGCCGGCGCCCATCTGCGGCAGCATCTCCAGCACCCAGTCGACGATCGAGTCGCTGGGGTTCATCATCTTGAACTTGGACTTGTTTTCGCTGCCGCCGCCCTTGGCCGCGACGTCGACCGACACCTTGCTGCCCGGCACCATCTCGACGTGGAGCACGCAGGGTGTGTTGTCCTTGGTGTTGCGGCGGGTGAAGGCGGGATCGGCGAGGACCGAGGCGCGCAGCTTGTTCTCCGGGTTCAGATAGGCCCGGCGCACGCCCTCATCGACGATTTCCTGCATCGAGCGATCGGTGTCGTCGATACGGCAATCCATGCCCCACTTGACGAACACGTTGACGATGCCGGTATCCTGGCAGATCGGCCTATGGCCTTCCGCACACATCCGCGAATTGGTCAGGATCTGCGCGATCGCGTCCTTCGCGGCCGGGCCCTGCTCCGCCTCATAGGCGTCGCCCAAGGCGCGGATGTAATCCATCGGGTGATAGTAACTGATGAACTGGAGCGCATCGGCAACGCTCTCGATCAGGTCTGCGGCGCGGATCGTCGTGGTCATGACGCGCTGCACTATGGCCTTGGGATGCGACGCGCAACGGGGGCGTCGGGACGCGGCGCGCCGGGCTGCTAACTCTTTGCCAATCTTCTGCGTCTACGGGCGTCTCATGGGATCGCTCCGTCGCCGTCTGTCTGCTTCCGCCACACCGTCTCCCCGCCTCGCCGAGGCGCTGGGACTGGTCGCCACTGAAGACGATGCGCTGCACGACGCCACCGAGGCCCGGCTGGGCGAGGTCGCCGCGCTGTGGCCGGTGGTCGTGGCGGTGCTACTCGTCTCCTCCGCGGCGCTGATCGGCACCATCGTGGCGTGGCACGAGCCGGTGGCCGCGGCGTCGGCGCTGTGCGCGGCGCTGAGCGGCCTTGGCCTCGTCACCTGGGGAGTGCTGGAACTGCCGGCGGCGCGCAGCCTCGCGCCCCACCGCCGCACGGTGATGCTCTGCGCGCTGGCGGCGCTTCTGGCGGTCGGCCTGTCGATCCAGCTCGACCTCGCGCCAGAGCTGCCCAGCGCCTCGCTGCGAGTCGCGGGCTTCGTGGTCGGCTTCGGCGTCATTATCCTGAGCGCCATCGCGCTTCATGCGGTGCGCCCGGCGAGCCTCGCCTTTGCCGGTACGCTGGCACTAATGGTGCCCGTCACCTCCGGGATCAGCGTCGCGGCGGCGGCTGCACTCATCCTCGCCTGCATGCTGGCGGTCGGCGTGGCGCGGGTCGCCCGGCGCGATCATGCGCAGCTCGGCGAGCGGGACGAGAAGGCACAGGCGCAGCAGCTCGCCGCGCGGCTAGTGCGCGAATATGAAAGCCACGGCACCGGCTGGTTCTGGCAGACCGACCGCGCGGGGCACCTGACGTACCTGACCGACAAGGTCGCGCGCGAGTTGCAGTCGCTTGGCGTCACGCCGATCGGCGAGCGGCTGGTCAACATCTTCCGCGTCGATTCGCAGATGGCGGATACCGAGCGGACGCTGACCTTCCACCTCTCGGCGCGCACCAGCTTTTCCGATTATTCAGTGCGGCCCGCCTTCCCGACCGAATCGGATCGCTGGTGGTCGATCTCCGGCCGCCCGATGCTGGACGATCTCGGCCGGTTCCAGGGCTTCATCGGTTCGGGATCGGACCTGACCGAAAAGCGCCGCGCGGAGGCGGAGATCACGCGGCTGGCATTGTTCGACAGCCTCACCGGCCTCGCCAACCGTCAGCGCATGCGCCTCGCCCTCGAACAGACGCTGGCGCCGAGCCAGGGCGTCCACACCACGACGGGGCTGTTCCTGCTCGATCTCGATCGCTTCAAGGCGGTGAACGACACGCTCGGCCACCAGATCGGCGACGAATTGCTGAAGCAGGTGGGCCAGCGGCTGCAGCGCAGCGTCGGCGATGCGGGGCTGGTCGGGCGGCTGGGCGGAGACGAATTCCAGGTCGTCCTGCCGCGCGAGGGCAATCGCGAGCAGCTCGGCAACCTCGCGCAGGAGATCATCGCGTCGCTATCGCAGCCTTATTATGTGAAGGGCTCGTCGATCTCGATCGGCTGCTCGATCGGCGTCGCCATCGCGCCCGAGCATGGCGAGGACAGCGAGACGCTGATCCGCAATGCCGATCTCGCGCTGTACGCGGCCAAGGCGGACGGGCGCGGCGTCTATCGCTTCTACCGCGACGAGATGCTGGAGGGGGCGCAGAACCGCAAACGGCTGGAGGACGACCTTCGCCAGGCGCTGTCGGGCAACGAATTCCAGCTCGCGTACCAGGCGGTGGTGTCGACCCAGACGGAGCGGATCGTCGGCTATGAAGCGCTGCTGCGCTGGAACCACCCGACGCGCGGCGCGGTGAGCCCGGCGGACTTCATCCCGGTGGCGGAAGAATGCGGGCTGATCGAGGCGATCGGCGAATGGGTGCTGCGCACCGCCTGCGCCGAAGCCGCGATGTGGCCCGAGAACGTCCGCGTCGCGGTCAACGTCTCGCCGATCCAGTTCGCGAACCCGGCGCTTCCCGCCATCGTCACCAGCGCGATCGCCTCGTCCGGCATTTCCCCCGCGCGGCTCGAGCTGGAAATCACCGAGGGGGTGTTCCTCAACGAGGACGCCTCGTCCGACACGATGTTCAAGGCGCTGAAGGGCATCGGGGTTCGCCTGGCGCTCGACGATTTCGGCACCGGCTATTCCTCGCTCGGCTATTTGAAGAAGGCGCCGTTCGACAAGATCAAGATCGACCAGAGCTTCGTGCGCGGCGCGATCCAGTCGGGCAACCGCAATGCCGCGATCATCAAGGCGATCGTCACGCTGGCGGACACGCTGGGCATGGAGACCACTGCCGAAGGTGTCGAGCAGCAGGATGAGATCGAGCTGATCCGCGATCTCGGCTGCAGCCATATCCAGGGTTATGTCTATGGCCGCCCGGCGCCGGCCGATGCGGTGATCGCGCAGCTGCTCGCCGTCGGCGGCAAGGCAGCGCCGCCGGTCGGCCCGCGCGTCAGCCGTGCCACTCGCGCCAAGATGCTGCGTTCGGCGCGGCTGGCAATCGGCGACGAGACGGGGGAAGTGCGGATCCGCAACATCTCCTCCACCGGCGCGATGATCGACGGCGTCGAGTTCCCCGCAGAAGCCATCGGCGTCGACGTGCAGATCGAATTGCTGGAGAACCAGCTGTTCCCGGCAACGATCCGCTGGGCATCGGACGGCCGCGCCGGGCTGGAATTCGCGCAGAACTTCAACCTCGATCGGCTGAACCAGCCCGCGCCGAAGCTGACGCGCAAGGCCGGCTGACCGCCGGCCCGCTACCCGGAAGGGGCGGCGAGAAAGGCCGCCGCGGGCCTTCCCCGCGGCCGGCCGCCAGCGACGGCTTTGTGCAGCGATTTTTTTTCATTTCGGTTCTTCCGTCTTGCAATTCGCGAACCCCGCGGAAGTCCGTGCGTCGCGCACCGCCGCCTCGCCCACCCGCCTGCGTGGCACGACGGAACGTTGCCTCTCGCCTCTTGCCTCCCAGCGAAGACTGCCACAATCTGTGGGGGTAAGCTTCAGGGGTGAACGCTAGAACTGGTAGAACAAGGGCTGCGACCCCATATCGCAGCCGCTGGCCGAACGCCGCCGTCGCGCAGGCATGGTCACTTTTTGTTCTCACCCGTCAGCGTGCGCCGGTATAGCATGGGGGCACGCCCCCGATTCGACGGAACAGGGATAGGGCGGCGATGGATTTCAGGGACGCGAGCGAGGCGAACATGGCGACCGAGACTTTGCAGGCCGACACGGCAAGCACCGAAACCGGCACGACCCCGGGCACGCTGCGCAAGCCCTATCCGGTCGAGGTGGACCATTCGCGCGACTCGCTGCTGACCGATTTCGGCAAGGACACGCTGAACGATCGCTATCTGCTGCCGGGCGAGACCTATCAGGATCTCTTCGTCCGCGTGGCGAGCGCCTATGCCGATGACGCCGCCCATGCGCAGCGCATCTACGATTACATCAGCCGCCTGTGGTTCATGCCGGCGACGCCCGTGCTGTCAAACGGTGGCACCGGGCGCGGCCTGCCGATCAGCTGCTACCTGAACTCCGTGCCCGACAGCCTGAACGGCATCGTCGACACCTGGAACGAGAACGTCTGGCTC
>CAYMIU010000092.1:4698-7662 GCA_964390515.1 uncultured Stakelama sp. | reverse complement strand
GCCTCGACCAGCAGGTCGGCGCCGCCGAGCCGGTCGAGGATCTCCGCCCATGGCTCGAGCGCGCGGCGCGCCGCGGCGCGGCGAACCTGCGCCGGTTCGAGCTCAACCGGGCCCTGCGCGGCGCGTGGTGCGAGCCCGAGTTCGACGACCTCGGCCTTGACGCCGTGCACCGGGGAACGGCGGAGGCGCGCCGGAGCTCCGACCAGGCCACGATCGAGGGCTACCTCACGTGGTTCCCGGGCGACCGCGACGTGATCGGCCGGCTCTCGGCGGCGGCGCGGGCGGCGGCCGAGCGCCACGAGTGGGCGTGGCGGCGGCGGTCCGAGCGGTGGCAGCTGTTCGACCACGAGGCGGGACCGGCGAGCGTCGGCGGCGAGATGGCGGGCGCGAGGGCGGAGGACGTCGCGGCACTGCTGTCCGAGATCGGCATTGGCCCCCAGATCGCGGCGACGCGCTTCGGGCGGGCGGCGTTCAGGTCGGCCTGCGTCCAGATCGCGGGCATGGTCAGCGCGCGTGCGACGCAGGCGCAGGCCGGACTGCTCAGGCTGTTCGACGCCCGCGTGCAGGCGGGCGACCTCCCGCAGCTTGTGCGTGCGCTGCTTCAGCCCTGGACGGCTGCCAAGCCCGACACCGAGCACCGCCGTCTCCTTTCCGCCTTCCTGGTCGAGCAGATCGGCGATCCTCGCGTCAATCCCGGTCGTGGCCGGTGGCGGCATGTCGCGGACGACCTCGCGAGGACGATCGGCCGCGAGCGGGCCGACGCGATCGTCCAGGTGCTCAAGCGCTGGCTCACCGACGTGGCCATGCGGGAGTTCTTCCGCGCGATCGCGCGCACCACCGACCGGCCCGACCAGTGGAAGCAGCGCTCGGAGTTCTGGCTCGCCTACCTCGACGCGGGCCTCGTCAGCGACGCGTGGCCAGCGCTTGGCCAGCGCGCGCGGCACGGCATCGAGCAGATCATGCGTCAGAGCGGCGAGGCGCCCGAGTTCGGGGTCATGAAAGGTGGACCCGTGTCATCCTCCACCATCCTGATGCAGATCGGCGACGTCCGCATCGCCGAGTGGAGCGACAACGGGTCGTGCCGGTTCTGGAGCGTCGACGACCGCAAGGCGCCCGGTCTCTACCAGAAGGCTTACGATGGAGGGGAGCTCCGCACCACGCAGGGCCGAAGGGACTTCGAATACCACTCTCACGTGCCCGCCAGCCCCGGCTGGGAGGGCAAGTTCGCCGCCATCATCCACCGCCGCACGGGCGTGACGCATCCGACACTCGGGCGTGGTCGCGCCCGCAACCGGAACGACCAATGGTGAACGTGGCCTTCGTCGCGACGCAGCTTCCCTCTGGAGGCGAGCGGATCGAGCTGGTCGAGGAGGTGGCGGGCGGCATCTTCCGGCCGGCCGGCTCACGTCGGGTCGCGCGGTCCAAGTGGTCCCGTGCCGCGCCGGTCGCCGGCATGACGGCTCTCGCCGCCGCCAGGGCGGCCGCGGCGCCCGACGAGCTCATCGAGGACGACGAAGGAGTGGAGCTTCCCGCGGCGGCGGTGGCGCGCCTCGGCGAGTTGGACGCCCACGCGCTCGGCCTGCCGCCCGCGACGCTGATTACGCTGCAGCTCCGGTCGTCCGGATCGCTTACGGAGGGCACGATCCAGGTGCAGGCGCGCTGGATCAGGCGTGGCGGCGTGCCGACGCGGGCGGAGGTGACTGGCGCGCGCGTGCGCGAGGGAGGGCGCGCGGGGCGGCTCCCGGAGCCGCTGCGGAGCGTCTTCCTCGCCGCGAGCGCTGTGAACGCCGCGGAGGACCCAGACGGCCGTCGGGCAGCGTTCGCAGCGCTCAGGGGCGCGCTCGGCGAGAGCGAGGTCCCTGGGGTGGAGGCGGACGGCTTTATCGAGCGCGTCCGAGTCGCCTACGCCGCGAACTTCTCGCTCGACGCGAAGACTAGTGGCGGGCGCTTCGACTTCGATCCAGTGCTCTTCGGCCGCCAGGTCCGCGAGACGGCCGACGGCGAGTTGGTTGACGAGGGCGAGGCGTCGCTCCTCACCCCGAACGAGAACCTGTTTTTCCAGACGCGCTTCCGCGGCGGCGATGGGCGCAGGCGCAGCTTCCTGATGCCGGACGGGACGCTGCTCTTCCTAGACCCGATGCTCGGGCGGGCGCTCGAGGTCGTCCGCGACCGGCAGCGCGCGCCCTCCCAGGAGCGCCGCGAGTTCCTGCGCTCGCCCCAGCGCCATCTGCGCGAGGCACTGGCCCTCGACGCCAGCGGCACGGACGACGCCGCTGACAGGCTCTTTATCGAGACCCGCCAGTTCTCGGAGCGGGTCAGCGGCATCGAGGTCTGGCAGAAGCCGGTGCTGCCCTGGATCCGCCCTAAGCCGAGCAGCTGGCTGCCCGAAGCCTTCGGCCTGCGGGTTGGCGAGCCGCCTGAGGAGCGGTTCATCGAGCTGGAGCCCGGCGACGCCGAGGTCCTCGCCCGCGAGGTCGGCGAGGCGATGGAGCGTGGCAAGGACGAGGTCGACTGGTGCGGCGAGCGCATCCCGGCGACCAGCGCCACGCTCGATGCCGCCGACAGCATCGCCCGGCTGGAGCGCGACGTATCCGGCGGGGGCGGCCGGGGTGATCAGGACGCGACCGAGCCGCTGCAGACGTTCTTCCTGCAGGTCGGCCAGAACTTCGAGACGCTCGAGTATGCGCGCCTTCCCCGGCAGGTGGCGGCGCACGCGTTCGACGTCCCGCCGCTCCCCGAGGGGGTGGTCTCGTCGCCCAAGCCGCACCAGGTGCAGGCGTTCGGCTGGCTCGCCGAGAGCTGGACGAGCAGGCTGCCGGGCGCCCTCCTCGCCGACGACATGGGCCTGGGCAAGACGTTCCAGTCGCTTCTGTTCCTGCGCTGGCTGCGGACCGCCGGCGCGCCGAACCGGCCGGTCCTCATCGTCGCCCCGACCGGGCTCCTGCGGAACTGGCAGGCGGAGAT
>CAYMIU010000092.1:0-4688 GCA_964390515.1 uncultured Stakelama sp. | reverse complement strand
TCGCGAGCCACTTCGCGCCGGGCGCGTTCGGACGGGTGGTGGAGGCGTTCGGGGCGTCGCTGCGCCAGTTCCGTACGGGACCCGGGAACGACATCCGCGGTGGGACCACCAGGCTGGACGTGGGCGAGTGGGACGACGCCGGCGTGGTGCTTACGACCTACGAGACGATGCGCGACTACCACATGAGCTTCGCGCGCGTGCGGTTCGCGGCCATTGTCTTCGACGAGGCGCAGAAGCTGAAGAACCCGGCGAGCCAGATGACTCGGGCGGCGAAGGCGCTAAACGCCGACATGCAGTTGGCGATGACCGGCACGCCGGTCGAGAATCGACTCCAGGACCTCTGGTCCATCGCCGACATCGTCTACCCGGGCCTCCTGGGCACCAGCCGCGAGTTCGAGGCGGGCTATCCCTCGAGCGACCGCGAGGCGCTGCAGGCCCTGCAGTCGCTGCTCGTCGAACGCGACGCGGGACTGCCCCCCTTCATGCTCCGGCGCATGAAGGACGAGATCCTCACCGGCCTGCCGGAGAAACGGTCGCAGCGCTACCTCGTCGAGATGCCGCCCGACCAGGCTGCCGCCTACGACCATGTCCTCGCCCGCGCCCGCGCGCTCCGCCAGAGCGGCGAGCCGGGGGCGATGCTCAAGGTCCTGCACATGCTGCGGGGACGCTCGCTGCACCCGTTCCCTCCGCGCGGCGTCGCGGACGTCGAGGCCTACATCGGTCAGTCGGCGCGGCTCGTGAAGACGTTCGAGATCCTCGAGGAGGTGTCGCGCGCCGGAGAGAAGGCGCTGATCTTCTGCGAGGACCTGGAAATGCAGGCATTCCTCGCGATGGCCGTCCAGGAGCGCTTCGGCCTGCGGCGTCTGCCGACCTGCATCAGCGGCGAGGTGGCCGGCGTGCGGCGGCAGGAGCTGGTGCAGGCGTTCCAGACAGCCCCTCTCGGCTTCGACGTGATGATCCTCTCGCCCAAGGCGGGTGGCGTCGGGCTCACCATCACCGCGGCGAACCACGTCATCCACCTGTCGCGCTGGTGGAACCCTGCGGTCGAGGACCAGGCGACAGACCGCGTCTACCGCATTGGCCAGACGCGTCCGGTCACGGTCCACATCCCGGTGGCTACGCACCCCGACCCGGTGATCGGTCCCTCCAGCTTCGACCATCGGCTCGACGAGCTCATGGAGCGCAAGCGTGCGCTCAGCCGGGGGCTGCTGCTCCCACCGGAGGGCGAAGGCGACGTGGAGGACCTCCTCGCCGGCGTGCTGGACGGCGAGGGCCCGGGCACCGGCACGGTCCGTCACGATGCGGCATCGACGGAGCCGGTCGCCGAGGCGCGACCCGGGTCGGACGTGGAGACCGCGGTCGAGCCCGCGGTCGAGCCGGAGGAACCGGATAAGTCGGCTGAGCCTCGGCCAGAAACGCAAGCCCAAGCTCCGGTGGAACCGGTGCCATCCGACGACATCGTCCGACCGGTCGCCGCGGACTGCCCCGCCGCTCTGCCATCCCCGACGGGGGCCTCAACCGACACGCCAGGGCAGGTCGTGCCCGAGGCCGCCACGCCCGCGCCAGCGCCCCGGCCCGTCCTCTCAGTGCGAGAGACCCCGGTGCACGCGGCGGAACGGCGCGCGCCCGAGGTTCGTCGGGTGGAGTATGCGCAGTATGGGCAGCGTGACTGGACCATTTTCGATCAGCACCTGAAGGGCGCGTCGATCGCGAGGCTGCAGATCCAGGACCCCTACTGCTGCGCGGACGACCAGGCCCGCGGCCGGCTGGTTGCTTTTGTCAGGCGTTTTCGAGAGCAATGCGCACGGCTCGACCGCGTCGAGGTGCTCGCGCTCGATGCGGACTCGCTGTCGTCGCGCGTGCCCGAGACGAACAAGGACCAGCGCGCCGGGTTGGAGCAGCGATGGGGAGGCGCGATGACCGGCGTGACGCTGCAACTCGTGCAGAGGTCGCGGCGCGCCCAGGGAGATCTCCACGACAGGTTCGTGAAGGCGCACTTGGATGACGGCGGACACGTCGTGTGGGACCTCGGGCGCGGGATCGACGGCGTGATGAGCGCCAAATACGCCTGCGTCGTTAACGCATACCGAGAGATCAATACAACTGCGTAGACATTGAGCGAAGCCATTGCGACTCCCGCCAGCTGCGGCCGATCGTCAGCTGCTCGCAGGTCTGATCAGTGAACCACGCTTCTGTGCTTGCGAACTGACGTCGTGCCCTCCTCAGGTCGCCGTGGACAGCGCTGGTTGGAGCCGGTGCAGCACAAAGCGGTCGGCGCCGATCGCGGACTCGCGAAGTCGACCAAGTGCTCGTGGTGGGTGAAGAGGATTACCTGCGCGCCTGACCAGGCGGCGGCGAGCACCTCGAGCATCGCGCCGACCCTCGCGTAGTCAGCGGTGATCAGCAGGTCTTCGCAGACGAACGGCAGTCCGTGCGCGCCCGCCTCGATGGAGCCGAGGCGAAGCGACAGGTAGAGCTGGTCGCGGGTGCCTACCGACCACCCCTCGACGCCCACCCTCCCTCCGTCCCCGCGGACCGCGACGATCGCCGGCCGGTCGCCCTCGTCGTGATCGACTTGAAGGCGGCGGTATCGAAGGGAGCGCCTCTATGAGGCCGGCCGCGAGCATCTGCTCCGGCTCGACCTGCTAATGCGGAACTGCGGTTCCATGCGGAAGGGCGAGTTGCCTGAGTTCGATGCGCGAAGGGGCCAGTTCAAGCACACTGTCGAGATATCCAACCTCTGGCGCATGCTGCTCGGAGAGATCGGGCTGCGGACGTCGTTCGACGAGCGGGAGGCGGTCCGGGACGGAAACGCAGCCTGACTACAATGGAACGACGCTCCGTTCATTGATCGCTTAGCCGGCAGCGGATCAACGGAACACGAGCCACAGAACGCCGATCGCGAGCGCGATCCAGATCCAAGTCCCACCTCCAGCCGCCGCGCGCGTCGGTGGAGCAGGACGTGGCGGAGTTGCCACCCGAACCGGCCGAGAAGGAGATGAAGTGGCATCCGCCGCGCGCCGTCGCTGCCGGGAGGTGGGGAAGCCCGCACTTGCCGCCTGCGGGGCGGACGCCGCCGTCTTTGAGGGCCTGGCCGCGCGGCTAAGCCTCGGTCCCGGCGTTACACCGAACTGCGCAACCGCGGCTGGCGCGACCTCGACGGCGGTCTTCGCGCGAGTGAGAGCGACGTAGAAGAGGCGGATCTCGGCCTCGTCGATCCGCGGCGGCCCGTCCTCATCGTCGCTTGGCTGTGCCGGCAGGAAGTCGTCGGCGAGCTCGACCGTGTCCCATTCCCGCCCCTTGGCCTTGTGCGCGGTCGAGACGACCACGTCGGCGCCCGCCTCGTCCTGCCTGGTCTCCTGCAGCTTCTGGATCAAGCGGGCCTCGCCATGGCTCTCGACGAGGCCGACGAAGGTCTTGAGGTTGCGGCCTTCCGGCGTCTTCGTATGCTCGACGACCTCGTTCCAGTTCTCGAAGCCGAAGAACTCCGTGACATCGCTGGGTTCGCCGCGCTTGAGGTACTCGACTCCGCGGAGCATGCGCACGAGCTCGCCAACGCCGCCGATCACGTGCGGCGCGCGTCCGGCCTGCAGCTCGCGAAGCACGGTCGATATCACCGAGGCGTTCGTCCGCGCCACGACGGCGTCCGCGCCGTCGCACCCGATGTAACTGGTCACCGCCGGATTGCCGGAGAGCGCCCGCGTCTCCCCCAGCCGCTCCAGCACCCTGCTCGCCGCCGAGGCGATGCCGTCGCCGAACCGGAAGGACGTGGTAAGGTGGGCCTCGTTAGGAGTGTCGATCCGCTCCATGGCGTTCACCGCGCCGCGCCATTCGTAGATCTGCTGGTGGCGGTCGCCCACGTAGACGATCTGGGCCACCTGCCGACGGAGCACCTCCAGCACGACGGGATTGGTGTCCTGGGCCTCGTCGAGCAGCACGAAGTCTGCGGCGATCCTAGGCCTGGAGAGCGCCCACATCTTCAGGTAGCCGTCATGGCCGAGCGGGATCTGGTCGGCGGGGTCGCACATGCGCCGCCACAGACCCATCGCATCCTCGACGGTCATGGCGTCCAATTTCGCCAGCGTGTCGTCGTGCAGAATCTCCAGCTTGCCCAAGCGGGGCACGTGGCGCCGCTCGATCGCCGCTAGTCCTCCCTGCATGAACTTGCGCAGGGTCTCGAGCGTGAGGTGCCCACGCGAGCGCGGCGTCAGCCGGACACCGTCTACTACCAGGTCGGAGTAGCCGAGGTGGCTGGCGACAGCGTTCGCGTTCATCGCGGCCGTCATCTTGTCCCCCCGCCGGTATGCCTGCGGGGTCGCTCGGAACGCGATGCTGTGGATGGTCGAGCAGGTAGTGTTCTTCGGAAACTTCGCCTTAGCGTCCTCGGCGATCGACCTGTTGAAGGCGAGGTAGAGGCCGCGTCCGCCGCTCGCCTCCGACAGCAGGCGCAGGGTGGTCGTCTTGCCGGTGCCCGCGAAGGCGTTGATCTTGAGCGCGCCGCCTTTCCGGAACTTGTCGACGGCGTCAGTCTGCTCGGGCGTCGGTTGCATGGCCCCGAGCCTAGCCGGCGCACGCGCGTCCGCAACCCACACCCTGAACAAACGGCCGGTAATGTGGGCGTGATGCTACGGAACGGCCGGTCCGGAATCCTGAAGAGTTTCGGATGCCGGCAGGCGTACGAAAGTCCG
>CAYMIU010000091.1:0-7729 GCA_964390515.1 uncultured Stakelama sp. | reverse complement strand
ATAAGCATCCCGGCTACGGCCAAACGGGCAAGGCGGCCCTCAGGCCACGCTTACTTATCGCCGGGGGTGGATGGCGATGCTGGAGCGCGTTCGCGGGTTACTCATGACGCAACCCGCAAGGCTTCCAACCAATTTGATCAGTGCCCTGAAGCGGGGCGACGCGAGCGTCGGGTCGGCGCTGCGGGCAAAAGGCTGGGACCCACAACTTGTCGCGGCCATCAAGGCGGCAAGCGGGAGTCGTGAATTCGCAGCGATCGTCGAAGAGAGTAATGCCTACTGGAATAAGCGCACGCTCGCGCGTCGCACGGCCGCAAGGACAAGCGGCAGCCGTGAAGCGCTGCGCGCAGAAGTGAAGCGCAGGTCAGGCCAACATCAGGCGACAGACGAGCATCAGGCAGCAGACGAGCAAACCTCCGACACGGACCTCGATATACTCGCTGCTTACATGCAGGGCCGCGGTCGAGATCGTTGACGATCAGGTCTCTCCGTGCCGCACGGCTGGTGAGGCAAGATGCACGGCGAAGATCCCGAGCATCGCAATGTGTCGCCTTGTGATTTGGAGTCCAGTCCAGAGGCTCGGTGGCAAACATGCTGTCGCCCTCAGACATCTCCGAGTGTTCAGGCCCCGCCTGGGAGGCGACCAGGCTAGAACGAAGGCGCGCGTTCCACTGACTGCTGAACGTGGCCAACGGCCGCGGCGCTGATTCATCACCTGCACGGCGTGATGAGCCGCGGCGTGAAAGGGCGGCGGGTCAGAGCACGCCGCCCATGAGAATGATGAAGGTGGTGATCTAGAGCTCACGAGCGAGAAGAAATCGCGAAGAGCTTGTTTCGCGTCAGCCGACGCGAGACCACCAAGTCTCAAGGCCTCATTATGACCATCGACATTCTGCCAACGTCCGACCTGGAATCGGCTGTACTCGGCTACCTGCTCTGCAGCCTCGGCGTCCTCGACACTTATGCCTACGCCCTCGAAGCGGCACTCCCTGATGCGACGATCTACGTCGAGGCTCGGGGTGCCGTGCTGGCGGCGACGGTCGCACCTGCCCCCCTTGTTCCGTGACGCGGTGACGGCACTGGCGGCCGACTTGCGCTATGATGTGGTGCTCGTACGGGTCGCCGGGGTCGATGTGGATTTTGTCCGCACGAGCATCGACCTGACACTTGGGTTGCTGCCTGGCGCAGCGCCGTGGTCGATGCGCGCACTGGAGCCGTGGGTGTCGCGCGATGGCGCGTTGTGGCTGGTCCCGCAAACATTCGGGCCGGTCGTTTCTGTCAGCGCCGATGGCTTCGTGCTGGAACTCGTACCGCCCTACAAAACGATGGCGCAGCGCACAGCCGGTGTGTTGCGCGCGGCAGGCGAAGTCGCCGGCCTCATGCTTGCGATGAGCGAGGCGCGGAAATGACCAGGCCTTTTTTTGTGAATGAAAGTCACGTTCGACATGAGAACCAGCAGCACACGCACCTCAACCTGCTCGGTGAGCCCCCAGGTACAAAGGGCCCGCGGTGTCTCACCGGCACCCTGCGGCCGATGCATCAGGGCTGTCACAATAGCGCCGCGGCCTTCGTGCGCACCAAGCTCAATCCGGTTGCCGGCTCGGCACCTGACGACTGGAATATTCGGGCACACCGCGCGGAGGTGATCCTGCCGCGGCACGCCGACGACAGATTGGCCGACCCGAGAACCTTGTTCAACGCTATTGACACCGAGCACCCGGACCGGGGCGCGGCGCTGCTCGCTTATATTACGCTCACCTGGTAGCCCGAGCGGTTGCATCTGCAATGGGCGGTAGGCAGGCAACTCGCGATTGAGTTGGCTGACGCCCACGATGTGGCGTTGCTGCTCGTCCAGCACGTGCCTGGCCAGGCCGGACGCGGCAACGACCCGCATCTTCATCTGGCAATCGCAGGACCGCGGCGCATTGAACGATGGTCCGGCTTTGGCAGCTACGTGACGCCCCTGATGGGCGATCGCATGTGGGCGATGATCCGATCGAAATTCCATGCCCTGTTGGCGCCAGCGGACAAGCCCGGCTCCTGAGCGCGCTGCTCATCAAGCGGATCTACTTCATCTGACGCTCGCTTGGGAAACGGAGCACGCGCCGGAGACCTGCAGGTGGCGCGTCGCCGACCGCTACCAACATTACCAAGGGATATCTATCATGACACATGAACCTGCGACCCGGCGGGCCGCCGCGGCGCGCGCGCTCAAACTGTCGCTTGCGGTCGCGCGACAGGCCGGCTGGCGATTTGAGATCGCCCGACCAGCACTATCTATGCCCTTTGCCGGGCACCTCTACGTCGACAGTGCGCGATTGCTGCTCGTACCCACTGCGGCCGGGCTTACCGACGCCGTACGGCTCGTCGAGGCGGCAGTACGGGAGGCGCGCTCCCACGCGCTGATCGTCAGCACCGCTGATTCTGAGCCGGCCTTTGCGCTGGGCCTTTGGGAAAGAGCGGGTACCCGCTGGCATGTGCCGGTCACTCCCTGGCTCGGCGCTGACGGCAAGCTGTGGATGGTGACTAGTCCTCTCTCCACCGCCGCGCCGGAAGTCGCAGGTACCAGCTTCCCGCTTGAACCCAACCCCGCACGAGGCCTCGCTGCACCTTGGTACACCGAAGACGAGCGGCGGGCCGGCGAGCGGCGAGCGACCACTTGGCAGGACGCACTCAGATGACCGGGCGTCCGACGCGCGGGCTGAGCAGTCGAGCAGAAGCAGGAGGATCAAGCCAGCGCACTCCATATGGTTGCAAAAAGAACACCTAACAAACCGTAAAGGAACAGACCGTGAATAAGCTAGAGACGAGTTGCTAAAAGTGGCTGCATAATAGCTTTGTCAAACAGATGAATTGGAAGTTGAGATGGGATTAAAGATCAGGAAGCCGGTGCTCGCAGGACATTCGGCTCGGGGTTGGATCTACAAGGGCGACGGTACGCGTCCCTGGGGCATGGACGATCCAGAGATTGATGTGCACGAACTCACGCCGAACGTGGTTCTCCTCAGCGATCCGATCGGCAATTGTTACGAAAACATGCGAGATTTGTTCCGCGCCTTTCGTCTCAGGGCTTGCAGTTGCGATCGGCAGACCGATCAGCTCGTCCAGCTGCAGCGCGGATTGCGTGCACTCGACATCGGGATGCACCGAATGGACCAGGTATTCATGGCCGACGACATCTTCGACGGGAGCCGGTCGTACCTTGAGGAAAACCTCTACCTCCTCGAGCTTCAGGGACTTGCCACCTGCGCCGGTGAGACAATCGCGGACGTGGAACTGTCAAAGGAGGGTCGCGCGGTGCTGCACATGCTCGACATTACTGCGCCCGGCAGCAACATCGACACCTCTCCCCACGCGATCATTCGCATGCGTCGCGAAAATCTGGTCCCGACGCGCTGACGTCGGCCTCTCGACTGGATCGGTCGGCCAACGACGATCCTTAATGATGTGTGCGCGAGCGGGTGCGCGGATGAGCACAAACATCATCGCCCCCATTCGCGGCACATCGATTCGCAAAACGTGGAAAACAGACGCGGCGGGTCGACAAAACGGTGACGCGTCGGAAGCGTGATAAAAGGACATGACGGATGAGAATGGATCACCTTTCGCCGAGTATCTGTCGGCGCCCGCGGACCTTCGGGACCTTGATGAACATATCCGTCGAGAGGTGGCGAGTATTCGTTCCACCCGCATATCGCGCGTTCAGCGCCGCGATCTGCTGCTGCAAGGGGCAGCGCTCCCTGCGCGTGCCGTGGATCTCGCAATTTCTGGGAGCGTACCCGAGATGCCACCCGGAGTGCGGTGCTTCGCGGCGATTGCCACCCACCTGCGGCACCTCATCATGCCCGAGGAACAAGGGGACGCCCGTAATGCTTTCGTTGAAGCGCTCGGGATTGACGAGCCGGAGGATATCGCCGCCCGCCTGTTGGACTTACAACGACACTGCCCGCAAGCTGTGACCGCCATGCTCGAGCTTCGTATCGGCGACGCATACCAGGCGATGCGTAATAATCTTCATTGGTGTCGACGCCCTCTGGAGTCCCGGGATATCGTCACGGCCATGTTTCACATCCGCCTTGCCTGCTGGCTTCGCAACATCGCGACGGACGGGGGGCGCGGCTGCACCGTCCATACGGCTGGGCACCGCTTGACACCGCTGATGCGGACGACGCCGTACGCTACGGCCCTGTCTACAAGCGCTTCGGCCGGGAACTGGATCGCGTGGCGGCCGTCGTAGAACTCTATGAAAGCGGCCAGACCGTATCAATCAAGAAGCTTCCGTCATGGAACGGAGATCGAGAGGCATCGGCAAGGCAATGGTACGACATCTGCTTGCGTGCGCATGTTCATGAGCAGGAGTGGAGGCGCGTCCATGGCGAGGATCTGGAAAATGTGCTTCGGACTTCGATCGCGCGCGCCACAGCCCGATATGCCGATATGAAGGCGCGCGCGCACCAGCAGCGGCCGACTAATAAAACCCGAAACATGCGCGTGGCGAACCTGAATGATGTCGCCCCGCAAGAGCTTTTGTTTAACTCCGCCCGCCAGGTCGTGGCGTGGACGAGCGGGACCAAAAACAGCTATGACCTTGCCACCTGGGTAATGGCGCCACCCCGTTTCCGGGGTCAGTTTCCGTTACCTGGGGTCGGGAAGCATCAGGCTGGTGCGGCGCAGAAAGCGTTTTTCACGCTGCGCTTCGCGCTCATCGATGATGACAATATGTTACCGGGGAGCTTGCGAAAGTTCACCAGATCGGACGGATCGAGCGTCGCGATGCGCTCGCAGGCTGATGCGCTGCGAGAGCGAGGACGGCGCTTCACGTTCGATGAACTGATGACCGCACTACCCGACAAGCCACGGTTAGAGGTCGCGCGCAAGAGCGAGACGCGCACGCATCAACGCGTGGCCGATCTCGCCCCTCCGATGCGCATGGTGCTTTCGAGGCATCTTGCCTGGTTGCAGGATGGATTGACCTGAGCTCGTTGGTCGTGGGGTAGCCCACCAAAGGCACCCGCGCAGATCGGTCAAGGTGTTGGCATGACCAACATCCACACGATTGCCGACCAGTTGCGGGTTGCAGCAGCGCTTTGCTTTGTCGATCTTGGCGAAGCGGAGAAGTGCGTTGCCGCGCGCTCCGCGGAGCTCGGCCGCCTTATCCATGATGCCGAGGCGCGCGACCATCGCCGCGCGGCGTTCAACGAACGTGACGCCGCCTGTTACAGGCTTGGCGCGGCCTTCGAGCCGAGTGACGGACTTGCGCTTGATCCGGTGACGCTCACCGGCTTCCTCGCACTGAACGAAGTTGGATTGCTGCTCCTTGTCCGGAGCGCGCTTGCCAGCCCGGGCGGCAGCGTGGTCGATGCTTTGGCCGCGCTGTTCCGCTCGACCGCAGGCCGCGAGATTCGCGACTACGGCACCTGGTTGCGCTGGCAATGGTTGCGCGATCTCTACCTCGAAGAAACCGAGCGCTTCCTGGTCACTCCGAAAGGCTCTGACCCGAAGGCACGATGGCGTGGGGATCCGCCGACCCACGCGCAGACTGATCTCGTGGCGCAGATCTGCCTCGACTTGCAACTGGCGTACCGCACCTTTCCCACTAAGGGCGAGGCGTTCGAGTGGATCCTCGAGCGCGGCAATCCACGTTTCAACCATGAGCCTCCGCGGCCAACCCTGGACGCGCTCGCAGAGATGGTCGCGTGATCCCGGTCGAAGATTATGCCGCCCAGACCTTCGTGATCGCGGATCGTGGATCGTGGATCGTGAAACCGAAGTGGAACTGTATCTCGCCCGCTACAAGGCCTGTTCGTCGCGGTTCGTCGATGTGCAGGGTGAGGTCGAACGGGCACACGCGAGCGGCTTATCAGCAGGCGACCCACTGGCGCAGCTTCACCGCCTTGCGAGGGAACTGGACCAGATCGAGCAGGATCTATTGAGCGCCGCAAAGCATCTGCACGCCGCTGTGCACGCGAGTGCTTGCAATGGCTGAAGACCAGGGCTGGCGAGATATAGTTCGTCGGGAAGCGTTCGAGGTGAACGCCGAGGCGGGGGATGAAAGTTGGCAAGAAGGTATGAGCGCGCTCGTCCGCTTGCTGGCACGTCAGGCCGCGCGGGAACATGTCCGAACGTGTCGGACCCAAATCAATCTTGAGCGTTGACCACTCATGCTGATGAAGCCACCTGCCCGCATCGCTCTGTACGGTCGCCATTCCACGGCGATGCAGACGGCTACGTCCAGTGCTGATCAGGCTGCCTCGTGCCTGAAACTCGTCGATTATCTCGGCGGCACAGTCGTCGCGACCTACCTCGACCCCGAACAGTCGGGTTATCGACGCGACAGGCCTGGTCTCAAGCAACTACTGCACGACGTCGAAACGGGCGCGGTCGACATGATCGTCTGCGAGTCCCTGGATCGGCTGGCGCGGGATGCCGAAGACGTGGCGTTTCTTGGCAAGAAGTTGGTCTACCACCGTGTAGCGCTGCATACCGTGTCGGAAGGTCATGTCGATGAGATCAAGTTTGCGGTTGCCGGGCTGCTCGGCACGATCTTCCTCAAGAACCTGGTGGACAAAACCGTGCGCGGGATGGAGGCGGCGGTGCTCGCCGGCCGCTTCGCCGGCGGGCGGGCCTACGGTTACAAGCGACTCATCAGGCTGGATGCACGTCGCGAGGTAATCCGTGGCTTGCTTGATATCGACGAGGAGCAGGCTGCAATCGTGCGCCGCATCTTTCTCGAGTTTGCCGCGGGCGCTTCCTCGATCCAGATCGCCACACGTCTCAATGCGGAGGGCATCCCGGGTCCACGCGGCGGTCAGTGGAATGCCTCCACCATTCGGGGTGATCCGAAAAAGGGCACCGGCATCCTCAACAACGCGCTGTATGTTGGTCGGCTGATCTGGGGCCGGCGCCAGTGGCGGCGTAATCCCGACAGCGAAGAGCGCGAGCGCCGTTACAGGCTGCGAGACTGCTCGGAGTGGATCGAGGTAGCCGTGCCAGATCTACGGATCGTGACTGATAAGATGTGGACATCCGTACAACAGCAGATCGAACAGCGCCGGCGCCCTGATGAACAGGTGCCGGTCGGCCGGCAGAACCGCAAGAAGCACCTGCTTTCGGGACTTATCCGCTGCAGCAGCTGCGGCTCCGGGTACACGATCTCCGGCAAGGATTATTACCGCTGCGCCGGCCATAAGGAGCGTGGTACCTGCTCCAATAAAATATCGGTCCGCAAGGGCGCGCTCGAGGCAGCGACCCTTGTTATCCCCCAGCATCATCTGATGACCGAAGATCACGCGCGCCTGTTCGCGGAGGAGTTCGGGCGTGAGATGGCGCGAGTCAGTGCAACCGCCACGCAGCAGGACCAGTCGACCGCCGATCGCCTGAGCGCCGTCGTACGCGAGATCGACAATCTGGCCGCGAACATGCTGACCGGCTTGCTCAGTCCCACGCTGGTCAAGCTCTTGTCAGATCGAGAAGCCGAGAAGGCGCGTCTGGAGGCCTTTGCTGGCGAAACAGGCAGTCGCTCCGCCCGCCGCCACCATCCTGCCAGCGCTGCTGCGCCTGTTCGAGGAAAAGGTCGGACAGCTACGCGAGACGCTCAACGACGAGACCGTTCGCGGCGAGGAGGCCGCGGATCCCCTGTCGTCGCTGATCGAGAGAGTGATGATCTACCCACTGACCTGATGGGGTGGACGGCCCCTGCACCAGCGTAGCTGTGCAATGATGTGGTCGTTGA
>CAYMIU010000090.1:0-7854 GCA_964390515.1 uncultured Stakelama sp. | reverse complement strand
TGGAAGCTCGATCGGCTCGCGCGCTCCGTCCGGCAGCTCGTGGAGACGGCCGAAGATCTCGCCAAGCGCGAGATCGGCCTCAGGGTGCTCACCCAGGCGATCGACACCACCAGCCCCGGCGGGCGGCTCGTCTTCCACGTCTTCGCGGCCGTGGCGGAGTTCGAGCGCGAGCTGACCTTGGAGCGCACCTATGCCGGGCTTGCCCAAGCGCGGACCTTGGGGCGGCGTGGCGGGCGCAAGCCGGCAATGGGGCCGGCCGAGATCAAGCGCGCCAAGGCGATGCTCGCAGACCCCACCATTACCGTCGAGGAGGTAGCGCAGCAGATCGGCGTGCAGCCGTCGACGCTCTATCGGCACATACCCGGCGGGCGCAGCTCCCTAGGGCCGCCGAAGTAGGTGGTCGTCGTTCGGCGGCCGCGTCTTTGTCCCACCCAACCCTTGGGACCGAACCTGCGGCCCGGCAGTCAGGCAAACAGGTCGCCGATCGCGCGCACCCGGAATGCGTTGAGCCACCGGCGCCGCCGATGCTCGGTCGCGTCGTGGACCATGTGGCAACGCTGACAGAGCGCGGCCAGGTTGCGCGGCCGGTTATCGCCGGGATCATGGTTCAGGTGCGCGCTGGCGAGAACCACGCGCGTGATCCGCGTTTGGGCGGGCGGGTCGATGCCAGCCAACCCGGGTTGCACACGCGCCAGTTCGTCGGGCGATGGCAGGCGGCGAAGCCCCCTGCCCTGCCCGTCGCGCCAGGTCGCTGTATCCTCGTCCCACCAGATGCCATCGCCGAGGTGCAGCACGTCCCGGCCGTGCGGCCGACGGCAATGCTCGCACCGTCCCTTGGCGCGGCTGAACCGGATCAGGCTGGACAACTCGCGCCAGTCGATCGGGTAAAGCCAGCGATGTTCACGCGCGATCGGCATGACCATTCTATGAGTCAGTCGCACCCGGAACGAAAGAAGAAAATCACAGCTTTGCTGGAATTGCTGATAAGAAGCTGTCAGGTCATCCTGTGACGCACGAAGTGCGTGGAGATTTGTACGACGGTTCTCACCCGCTGGACGGTTTCGGTACTCGCCCTCAACCTGGCTGAGAAACCGGGGGATCCTCACTCTTGGGGTCGGACTCTAACTCCGGATGGAGGAAAAACGGCGGTTGCGTTACCGACTGCGTGTGCAAAACCAGAAGATGATCGCTCCCAACGCAACGATCAGACCAGCTATAAGAAGGTGCTGACCAGTCGACTGACCAAGTAGCCAAAGCGTAAATACAAAGGCCGCGATGGGTATCAAGAGGCGACCGGGAAGACGAAACTGCCCAGCTTGCTCAGGAACACTCCTCTCGATGAAGGGTAGCGAGGCGATGCACAAGGCGTAGGTCAACAGGCGCACGAAAGTGCTGAGGGTTGCGAGCCAGATAAAGTGCTGGCCTAGGGCCAGCACCATACTGAACGCCCCGCAGAACAGGATCGAGTTGACGGGTACATTGGTTCGATCGTTAACGACACCGAACCACGCCGGTAGCGTACCGTCCCGCGAAAGAGCAAATGTGAGCCGTGGCGCAGTTAGTAGGGACGTCAGGCTTCCACCGCCTATCGAGAAGATGACACCTAAGCCGAGCGCCAGCGCGCCTAGTGGACCCATGAGGCGACTGGCTAGGTCCACCAGCGGCCGATCGCTATTCCCCAGGTCGGGACCGACCGATACGGCGACGAGTTGGATCAGTGCGTAACAGATGGCGATCGCAACGACGGTGGTCACCAACGCCCGCGGTATCTCCGATCGAGCGTTCCGCGTTTCGCCTGCGTTGATCAAGCTGAACTCGAAACCAATGAATGCGTAGAGCAAGACGAGCATGGTTCGCCCGAGCGGCTCAGGCTCCAACCCGTCGGCGCTAGTCACCAGCCCCCACTCAACCTCTGGCAAACCGACTAGGATCAGAAGCAACAAAGGCACCAGCTTCAGGATGCTGATCGCATAAACTGCCGTCATCCCGGCGCGCACCCCGGCCGCATTCAGAACCGTTGCAAGCGCGATATAAGAGCTGATTGCGATCGTCCGCGGAAATCCGGATGACAAGGGAGCCCAAAAGGGCACCGCATAGCTGACGATCAGGTTAGCACTCGCCGCAATTGCAGCGACCCGGCTTACATAGATCAACAGTCCGGTCTGAAAGCCGACGAAACGTCCAAATGCGTGGGTCGTATAAACGATCGGACCGCCGGTGGTATCGAAGAAGCTTGCCGCTCGCGCCAGGGACAAGGCGACGGTAAGGATCAGAACGCCGCAGAGGATGAACAGCCACGGGCTGAAATAGCCGGCCTGGGCGATTGCCACCGCCGGTAAAGCGAAGATCCCGGAGCCGACGACACCGTTCATAGCGATCGTCGCCACGCCGATTCTGCCGATCTCGCGACGCAGCAACGAGTCGGGCGCTGATGGTCGCCTCACGTCGCGTTCGCCGCATCTGCAAGGTTTTTATAGCTGTTGGACGTCGCCACGAAGATCGCGGCCTTCTCTTTCCCCATCGGGCCGTCCTTCCGGAGAAGCTCCGATTCCGAGAGCGTCGCAGCCAAGCAAAGTTCGCCGGGCAGGCGCCAGGATGCTCGTGCAGCTGCACACAAATTTGGGTAGACCGTCATCATCATACGGTCCGGGCAGTTGACCGGAGGCGGGCGAACGCTTGTTCAAGATCGTGGATGAGATCGGGTCCGCTCTCCAGACCGGCATGCACACGGATCAGGGAACCTTCCTCGATCTCCGAACAACTGCGGGCCGGCAGCGGCCACGCCGGGACCATCAGACTTTCAAAGCCGCCCCAGCTCGACCCCAGTTTGAATAGGCGCAACCCATTGAAAAACGACGAGCGCTCCGCAGGAGACATCGGGTTCATCAACACGCCGAAAAGGCCTGAGGCCCCTTCGAAATCGCGGCTCCAAATCCCGTGGTCGGGAGAGGTTGGCAGCGAAGGATAGAGCACCTTCCGTACCTCCGGCTGTTTTTGGAACCAGGCCACCAGCTCCGACGCCGTTCGCTGGTGCCGCTCCAGCCGAACGTCGAGTGTGCGAAGGCCGCGATGGACGAGGTAGCAATCATCCGGGCTCGCCGAGCTCCCCCAGCGCGCTGCCGTGTCCTTCAGCCGCCTATAAATCTCATCGGACGCCGCACTCATGGCACCGAGCATCACGTCCGAATGGCCGGACAGATATTTGGAGGCGGAGGCGATGGAGATGTCGACCCCGTGCTCGATCGGCCGAAAGAGCAGCGGAGTCGCCCAGGTGTTGTCGAGCGCTGTGACGATGCCGCGTGATCGCGTGACTGCGGTGATCGCAGCGACGTCGACAAGCTCGAACGTGAGCGACCCAGGCGTTTCCATAAAGACCATGCGCGTGTTGGGTCGGATCAGCAAAGCGATGTCCCCGCCGATCGCGGGAGGGAAGTATGACACCTCCACTCCGTAGCTTTTCAGCACCTCGTCGCAGAACCGACGGGTTGAGCGGTATACGGTATCGATCACGAGGAGGTGATCGCCTGCTTGGAGAAAGGCGGAAAGGCTGAGCGTGATCGCAGAGGTGCCCGAGGAAGTGAGCACCGTCTGGTGCCCCCGTTCCAACCGGGCGATCGCCGACGCTAGAGCGAAGGTGGTCTCGGTTCCATACAGGCCGTAGGTCACCCCGTCATACAGACGGCTATGCCGGTCGATATAGGCCTCGACGTTATCGTAGACGATGGTCGTCGCCCGATGCACGGGCGGGTTCAGAACGCCAGCCTCTTGAGCAGAAGGCGAGGTCGAGTGCATCAGCGCTGTCAGGTCGGAGACAAGGTCATCTTCGGCGCTCGTTTTCCCAGCGCCCGCGGTCAGGTTGTTCATTTTTAGAGGTCCGATGTTGCAAGGGTTTTTGAAGGCAGCCGAATAGTCGAACCCGGAAGGTGCGGGCATGCCGTTCCGTCTATGCGGTCAATACCGAGTGTAGGCTGCCGCGGCGATAGATAGGCTGGTTTGACTGGCGTCTCTAACTTCAGAGGGCGCTTTGATCGGAGCTGGGCGGACCGTGCCGAAGTCATGTCTTGCGAACCAGCCGAGCGGTCCGGCTATAAGCGTACGGAATAGCCGCGGAGCGCCCTGAATGAATTTGCGTCAGTTGGAAGCGTTCCGCGCGGTTATGCTGTCGGGATCGGTCACGCAGGCGGCGGTCGCGCTTCACATATCCCAACCGGCCGTCAGCAAGCTCCTCGCCGATCTTGAGCATCAGCTCGGATTCCCGCTCTTCACCCGCTCCAAGGGCGTGGCGCTTGCGGTCACCCCCGAGGCCGACCTGTTTCTCGTTGAAGTGGAGCGCAACTTCGCTGGAATCGCCGCACTCAAACAGGCCGCAGCCGACATCCGTAACGCTTCCGCCGGGACCCTGCGCGTGGCAGCCTTGCCTGCGCTGGGCGTCAGCTTCCTGCCCGCTGTCATTCGCACCTTTCGAAGCCGTTATCCGGGCGTGACGGTGCAACTCCAGACCCGAAGCTCCTCCACGGTGCGGCAATGGATCGCGAACCGGCAGTTCGATATCGGTCTGGCAACGCCGGCGCGCGAGATGCCTGGAGTCGCCATGGAGACGTTCCTGCGATGTGCAGGAGCCTGCGTGCTGCCGACCGGCCATCCGCTGACGGACAGGGCGGTGATCACGCCGCCCGACCTGGAGGGCGAGCCCTTCATCTCGCTCGCGCTCGAGGACCGTACCCGTCATCGGATCGACCGAGTTTTCGAGGACGCGGGTGTGCAGCGCGAAGTGGTCATCGAGACGCAATACGCCATGACGATCTGTGCTCTGGTATTGCAGGGGCTCGGCTGCTCCATCTTAAATCCCATCACGGCCCACGACTATGTCGAGCGAGGGCTGATCGTCCGGCCATTCAGGCCGGAAGTGCTGTTCGAGTACATGCTGTTCACGTCGAGTCTGAGGCCGATGTCACAGGTGACAAAGGCGTTCATCGCCGTCTTGGAGGAACATCGGACGGCCTTCGTTTCGGGCAGCACAGACGGAGCGGTCGACTAGAATTTTGCCGTACCTCGCACGTACCAAAAGCCGCCGTTGAAGCCGGTCGGCGCGAACCGCAGATAGCGGATGCCGTTGGCGATCTGGGACGCGCGACGCTCCTTGTCCGGATAGTTATCGAAGACGTTCTCGGCTCCGACCGCGACCCGGAACATCTCGGTCAGCTTATATGACGCTTCAAGATCGACGAGGATCTCGGCACCGCCGGTCTGGTCAGCAGAAGCTATCGCCCCGTAGTCGGTCCATTTTCCATAATAATTGGCCCGAGCAAGAAAGCTTACGCGCTCACCCTCATAATTGAAGGACGTGTTACCCTTCCACCTCGGGATGAAGCGCTCCAGCTCCAGTATCCGCTCGCGGTCGGCGGCGATCACCGGAGTTGCTCGGACGACCTTGGTATCCGTGTAGTTCGCGTTGACGCCGAAGGTGCCCTGCCCACCGGGGAGGTCAAAGCCTACCGTCAGCACGGCGTCGACGCCTTGAGTGCGACTGTCAAAGGAGTTGGTGAAAAAGCTCACCTGCTGGAAAGACTCTCCTCCGGGAATGCCGAGAGCGGCAAGCTGGTCGCGTTGCGCTTGGGAGAGGTTGAAGTTGCCGGAAACCGCGATGCGGTCTTCGACCTTGATGTTGAAATAATCCACGGTGAGCGTGACCCGGCGGGCGGGAGTGACGACCACGCCACCTGCTATGTTGAATGAGCGTTCGGGTCTCAGCGAGGTCGCTCCAAAAAACTGCGCGACGGGGTTGCTCGGAGCGACAATGCCCGACGTAAGCGGCGCTCCCGTTACCGAGTCGATATTCGTCTGAACTTGCGAGGAGTTGGACTGGCCAGGAGTTGGCGCACGAAATCCCGTATTCACCGAGCCTCTGACGGCGAACTCGTCGATGAGATCGACACGCGCATTCACCTTCCAGGTAAAACGGCTGCCGAAATCGGTGAAATCCTCAAAGCGCCCGGCCAGCCCGAATTGAAGCCTTTTGGTCAGATTGCCTTCCAATGAGGAATAGACGGCCCAATTGCTTCGTGAGAAAACCCCAGCCTGGGTGGGACTGAAGCCCGGAAAGCCGTTCGAGCCGACCGGCAGGCCGGTACGCCGTCCCGTATCTGGGTCGATGACGGATGCGAATGGTCCGATCTGGTAAGAGGGAATGTCGCCAGCCGTGATCTCGTACGTCTCGCGACGCCACTCGCCGCCGCCGGCGAGCGTGAACGGTTCGGCAAGGCCGAGTTCGAGAGGATAGGCGAGATCCAGGTTGAAGTTCAGCTCGCGCTGCTCGAGCTTGCCAGGTCGAAAGTCGGTTGGAGAGGCTCGGCCGAGCGACGGGTTGACGGTGTCGAAGATTCGATACTTGGCCGTGTTACGCCCGAATGAGGCGCTGAGGTCGTAGGTAAGTCCAAAACTGGCTTCTCCCCTCAGGCCACCGACCAGGGATGCGTCGGTCACAGTGGCCCCAAAAGTGGGAGTGAAACCGCCCGGATACAGTTCGCGAAAGCTGAAACGAGCGCCGCCGGGTGCAGTGGTAAGCGGAACGCTGGTGGCGATGAAGCTAGAGTTTGGATTGCGGTAAAAGAACTCGGTGTCGCCGGTGCTCCAACTGTAGTTGCCGAATGTATAGAATTTCAGCGAGTCCGACAGATCGACGCCGGCGTTGACGAACATCCTCGCCGCTTCCACCTGCGGGTTCCCCCAGCGTTGCGCAGGAACGGGTACGCCTTGCACGCCGGCATTGATTAGAGCTTGCGCGTCGGCCCGCTGAATACCGCGGGAGGTCGGATCGCTATTGACATACTCGCCGCTGATATTGACGAAGCCGGCATCGGTGAACGGCAAACCCACATTGCCCTGGACCAGGAAGTCGCGGCCGTCCCCTTCATAAAATTGACCGTAGCGCGCGATCAGAGTTCCGCCTTCGCGCTCCGTGCGTAGACGAAAGTTCAGCACGCCGGCGATCGCATCGGAACCGTACAAGGCGGAGGCGCCATCGCGCAGTACCTCAAGCTGGCCGATGGCGATCGAGGGGATCGCGCTCAGATCGGGACCCTGCGACCCGCGAATGTATGGAATGTTTGTAAACTGGACGGTTGCGCCCCGGTGGAACCGCTTGCCGTTGACGAGGACCAGTGTTTGGTCGGGCGGCAGACCGCGCAGCGAGAACGGGCGGGTGAAAACTGCGCCGTCGTTGCTGACAAACCGCTGAATGTTCAGTGAGGGCACCTCAGCGCGGAGCACGTCGTTGATGTCCGAGCTGCCTTGCCGGGTGAGCCTCTCACCTGAGATGATGTCGATTGGCAGAGCGGCGTCGGCAGCCCGTAGGTCCGCGCGGCGGGTTCCGGTGACAACGATATCCCCCTGAGTGGCACTCGTTTGCTCGACGCTTTGAGGAGCGGTCGCCGCCTCTGTACCTTTAAGAGCGCCCTCGTCCGGATCGACGGTTTGAGCCCATGCGCTTTGGGCGCAAAGCGCCCACGCGAGCGCCACCATGCCGACGTACTGTTCGACTTTCGGCATACCCTACCCTCCCCTGCGTTTCTCGCTTCCTCACACGAGCTTGACGATGGGAAGCTATTGGTATGGCCGGGCTGCCGCCAAGAACTAAACAACCCCCATCCGCGATTCGTTGCAGGTCATCAGGATAGGTTATCGGTTCGGCCGCTGGTTGTTTTGGTTTCGACGTGGAGCTGCAAGGTGGTCTGCACTCAACCATCGATCGCTCAGCTTGGTCAGCGCAGTTCGGGTAATAGCGCTTAAAGCGTCTTATATCTGAGGTGGTCCCGCCTTCTTGGACAGTTTGGCGGCTGAGTTAAGCTAATCCCG
>CAYMIU010000089.1:0-8048 GCA_964390515.1 uncultured Stakelama sp. | reverse complement strand
CGTCTCCATCTGACGAGCTAACTTACCAATGGCATGATTTCCGGGGAGCAGGTCAGTCGCTGCGAAAGCTCCGAGCGGAAGGTTGCCAGATTGGCTCCGACATCGCGCTTTGATTGCCAACGACATGCCCTCACGCGCCGGGAGCTTGGCAGCCCGCGTTACGCGCTGACATTGCTTGTAGTAAGATTCGGAAGAAAATCCGGTTTCCGGCCCCAAAGCTGGGTACAGTGCAGAGCACACCCTACGCGACAAATCGCAGGTAAAATCAGGACAAAAACATCTATATATCAATATTTTGCTCATATTATGAGAAATTGGCAGCTTCTCCGTCAAATCTGACTTGCCATCTCCCTTCGGCATTCCCGCAAATCACATCGGGCGGAAAGGCGGGGAAATGCGCGAGTTCCAACAGGCTTGACGGCCCAATCGAACATAAGTAGAACAAACTTGCCTTTCGCAGTGTGTTCTAGGCTCCAACAAAATGGAGTCCAGCATGACACGCAATGTTTCCATCCAGACCTACCTGCCCAAGCATGTCGCCGCTTGGGTTCAGGATGAAGCCACCCGCGCCAAGCAGAGCCGCAGCCAGTGGATCGGGGCCATCGTCACAGACCTGTTCCAGGGCCAGGAGCTGCGCGAGGAAGCGCGGCAGAACGCAGAGTTCATCAAGCGCCGGCTGATCTTCATCATGTGCGCTCTCGATGGCCTTCTGCTTGCCCATCCGGATGCCACGCTCAGGGCGAAAGTCCACGAAGCGCATAAACGGCAGCTCGACAAGCTTGCGCAGGAGCAAGGAGAATGAAGCGCCGGGAAGCCAAGTCGCCTGCCAGCGACGAACAGCTCGCGCTCCCGTTCGATCGTAGCCCCAAGGCAACCAGGAGCAACGGCGCGGAGCCGCTCGCGGTCCGGATTCCCGACGCCGTGCGGATGATCGGGATCGGCCGGTCGAAGCTCTACGAATTGATCGCCTCGGGCGACCTGGAAACGATCAAGATCGGCAGGTGCACACTGGTGACGGTCGATGCGCTCAAAGCCCTTCTGGCCAAGGCGCGGGCCACCAACTATAGGGGAGGTCGCTGAGCGCCGGAACACTGTCCGGAGTGATTTGACTCCTCATCGAGGACCAAGCCAAAGCGCGAAACGGTATTTTTGACGGTATCGAATCAGCGAATCAGGGCAATAAAACATTGTGATATAACGCCTTGTCCGCACGTCACGGTCCCTCTTCTGGCACCATTTTTTGGCTGAGAAGCCGTAGATTCTCCTTGAAACACCTTCACTTGCCCGCGCCGCTGGCCCGAGGCGCTCGCTCACCTGTGCCGGCTATCCGCGCCAGCGGCTGACGGCGGTGCGATTTTGAGCCACATCTGAGGCATGAGTCCTCATCGGCGCTGGATTACCGCGCCGCGTACGGGTGTCAGCATTCAGCAGGTGCACGATGACCAACGATCGCTTGTTTGTTGAGATAGCCACCCAAGGCGATGCGACTTGGTTCGATAAAAATCCGGATTGTCGCCTTCGCTTGCGTAACGCCGCTCCGGGCGAGTTCCGCGACTTGGGCGATCCTCCCGTGGGGATGACGTGGCGTGTCATCGTCGTGGAGGCGCAGCCGGGCGTTCGGATCCGCCAGCCGCTTGCTCTTTCGCTTTGCATCGACAACGATTCGATGCCTGAGGCGGAGTTGTTCAGCCTGTTCATGCAGGCAGCGCCGAAGGAGGCGCACGGGACGTTGGCGCAACTCCGAAGGCCAGGCTGCCGGTATCACGGTGAGCACGTAAGCCGGGGCGAAGAACCTCGCTGGCACTTGGGCGAGGCCGATCTTTCTTATCGTCACTGCCTCTAACGTTTGTTCGTCGAGCCGGAAGGAAGAGGCTTCCGGTCCGGACTTTGCGTCGGGCGGGGAGCGGGTATTCGCCTTTTCCTCGCGGCTCGAACTGACGGAGAAGTTGCCGGTTGCGTCCGCTTTTCTGGTGTTTCAGCCATGACGGAGAGCAAGCCGGCGGAATGGCAGGCTCCAATCCGGCCTCTCTTTCAGCGCTCGATGATGAGGTCCGGAGAGAGGTCGTTCGTAAGCGAGGGCGTCGCGCAGGCTAGCGATCGACGCAGTGCGTGAACGGCCCGAGGGCCCGAAACATCACGGCTGAATCCCACGTCGCTCCACGACGCAACGCCGCCTTCGCGATACGCCGGTGGGTGGACATTGAAGCGACGGGCTTTGTCGGCTGGCTGGCCCCCGTTCCGCGCAATGGCAGCTTCTCCGCAGGGGCGAGCGAAAGGCACTGGCGGCAATCGCCGGTCCGGTCGCCCGCGCGATCGCGATCGTCAGGGCATGCGAGCGGTGCAGCGCCAACCTGCTCGCAGGGGGGGAAGCTTCAAGGCATCGTCGTCGCCCATTGAGCAGGCGCAGTCGGCCGGCCCGGACGCCTGATGCGGCGCTTGCTTTAACTTTGGTCCACGAACAGGGATCGGCCCAGCGCGCGTGAGCGCTTTAAGCTTTCGTCCTGTACGGCTTTATGGCTGCCGTGCGCACATAGGCCGGGGGCCCCCCCCGTCGGCCTTGCTTCGTTCCCGGCCAAGCGTAGGGCGCGCGTCCCTGCCACGCACTCGCCCGAACCGCCGCGACTGCGGCAGCGTCAGGCCCTGGCGCGCGCCTCCGTGAAGGACACCAGCCGCCCCGCCGTCTCGTCCCACAACACCAGCCGGACCGATTTCAGGCTCTGCTTCACCGTCAGGCGGTTGATCTGGGCAAGCTCGGGCAGCGCGCGCACCACCTTGGGCAGGCGATAGAAGGGGATGTTGCTGCACAGATGGTGGATCTGGTGCAGTCCGATGTTGGCGGTGAACCAGCGCAGCACCGGCGGCAGTGCGTAGTGCGAGCTGCCGTAGAGCGCCGCCTCGTGGAAGCTCCAGCGCTGGCTCTGCTGCCAATAGGTATGTTCGAACTGGTGCTGGACGTAGAACAGCCACACGCCCACCGTCGCCGCGATCAGCGTGATCGGCAGCTGGATCAGCAGGAACGCCTTGATCCCCACCAGGAGGATCAGCGCGGTGGCGAGCGCCGCGATGGCGATGTTGGTGCCCATCGTGCTGGCCCACGGCCGCCAGCCGCCACGCATCAGGCCAAGCGGCAGGCGATAGCGCAGGAAGAACAGATACGCCGGGCCGATTCCGAACATGACGAGCGGGCTGCGATACAGCCTATAGCGGAACCGCCCCCAGCGGGTGAGCGACGCGAACTCGCGCACCGTCAGCGTGTCAACGTCGCCGATCCCGCGCCGGTCGAGGTTGCCGGTGCCCGCATGATGCATCGCATGGGTGCGGCGCCAGAAATCATAGGGGCTGAGCGTCAGGACGCCGATGCACCGGCCGACCCAGTCGTTCGCGCGCCGGCCCTTGAAGAAGGCGCCGTGCCCGCAATCGTGCTGGATCAGGAACAGGCGCAGGAGGAAGCCCGCGGCAGGAACCGCCAGTAGCAGCGTCAGCGCATAATGCACGTCGAGCGACAGCCACATCAGGATCCACAGCAGCGCCAGTGGCGCCGCGCTTATTGCCAGTTCCGCAACCCCGCGCGCATTGTTCGGCTCACGAAAGGCCGCCACCTGGCGGGCAATCGTCTTCAGATCGAGCGCGGGCTCGGCCGGAGCGCCGGGCGCTCCTGCATGGGAAGCGTCCGCGGGAACGGTCGATGTCGGCAGATACATGGATTCGGGGGAACTCTCAGGGGCGTACGCCGGGCGGCGTGGTTCAAGGCGTACGATACTTTAGATGCTGGAGGCCCATTTGCGAACCGTTTTTCCGTTGCGCCCGGCACGGCCCGTCGCGAAGGTCGCCCGGCCTGCACGGGAATCGCCGGCGCACCGGCGCATCGAACTCCTTTCGCGTTCAGCCGTTCGGCACAGGCGTTCAGGAGGCGTGATGTTCTTCCTCTTTTCCCGAAAGCTGGGTTGTGCCGGCTCGCTCGCCGTGTCGGCCGGCCTCTCGCTGCTGCTGCTTGCGCTGCTGGGCTGGCTGTGACGATGCGCCGTGCGCTCCTGTCGCTCGCGATCAGCGCCTGCCTCCTCCAGGCGTGCAGCCGCCCGGAGCCAGCGCCCGAGGTGACCGAGGAGGAACATGCCTATGGCGCCGCGGTCCACCCGGAGCTTCTCGCCGGCTTCGGCGGCGCCTATCGCGGCGAGGAAGCGCCCTATGTCGCCGCGGTGGGCGAGCGGGTGGCCGCCGCCGCGGGGCTGCCCGGCGAATGCACCTTCACCCTCGTCAACAGCGACGTGCCCAACGCCTTCGCCGTTCCGGGCTGCTACATCTACATCACCCGCGGCCTGCTCGCGATCGTCACCAGCGAGGCGGAGCTCGCCTCGGTGCTGGGTCATGAGGTCGGCCATATCGCCGGCCGCCATGCGCAGCGCCAGGAACGCCGCTCGATCTGGCGCACGCTCGGCGTCATCGCGGCGAGCGTCACCGGGTCGGAACGGCTGGCCCGGCTCGCCAACCAGGCCGCGCAATATCTCGGGCAGCGCTATTCGCGCGCGCAGGAATATGAGGCGGACGATCTCAGCGTCGATTACCTGCGCCGCGCCGGCTATGATGTCTATGAGGCGGCGGACATGCTCGCCGCGCTCCAGCGGCAGGAACAATATCTCACCGCCACCTCGGGGCGCGACAGTGCCCGCGGCGTCCCGGAATGGGCGTTGAGCCACCCGCTGACCACGCGCCGCATCGAACGCGCACAGGCCGCGGCGCGCAAGACCGGCCTCGCCGACAATGAACTGCCCGACAATGCCGCACGCTACTTCGCGGAAGTCGATGGCCTCCTCTACGGCGATGATCCCGAACAGGGCTTCGTCCTCGGCCGGCGCTTCGCGCACCCGATCATGCGGATTTCGTTCGAGGCGCCGCCCGGCTTCTCGCTCACCAATGCGCCCGATGCGATCAGCATCCAGGGGCCGGACGGGATCTCGGGCGAATTCGGCGGCGGCCCGCTCGTCACCGGGAACCTCGGCTTGTATGCGGAGCGGCTCGCCGCGCACATCGTCGGCGCCGCGCATGGCGAAGTGGCCAATGTCACGCGCACCGTGATCAACGGCCTTCCCGCGATCATCATGCAGATCAACGTCGCGGTGCAGAACGGCTACGTGCCGCTTGCCATCGCGGCCTATGACGGCGGCGACGGGCAGGCGTATCATTTCATCATCGCCTCGCCCCCCGCCGATCGTTCCGCCGCTGCGATCGCATCGCTGTTCCGCTCGTTCCGCATGCTCACGCCGGCCGAAGCTGCGGCGCTTCGCCCGCGGTTCGTGCGCACCGTCACCGCGCAGCCCGGTGACACGATGGAATCGCTGGTCCGTCGCGTCGCCGATCCCGCGCCGCGTGCCCTGTTCGAATTGCTGAACGGCCGCCGCGCCGATCAGCCGATCCGGCCGGGCGTATCGGTCAAGATCGTCACCTTCGCCGGCAGCAACTGAGGCTTGACGGCGCCTGCATCCGTCCGGAAGCTCCGCCCCTGATCTGTGTTGCGTAGAAGGGCCCTGGCCTGCACGAACAAGATGCCGTCTCGTTCGTTGGCCGCCGCTTACGGGGAAGGACGGGATGTGCAGCAGATTCTCCAGATCAATGGCGAGGCGCATCCCGTGGACGTGCCTGGCGACATGCCGCTGCTGTGGGTGCTGCGCGATGTCGTCGGCCTGATGGGCACCAAGTTCGGTTGCGGAATCGCGCAATGCGGCGCCTGCACCGTCCATCTCGATGGCAAGCCGGTGCGTTCCTGCGTGCTGCCGATCAGCGCGGTCGGCAACCGCGCGGTCACGACGATCGAGGGCGTAGGCGAAACGCCGCAGGGGCAGGCGGTGCAGCAGGCGTGGCTGGCGAACGAAGTCATCCAGTGCGGCTATTGCCAGTCGGGCCAGATCATGTCGGCCGCCGCGCTGCTCGGCCGCAATCCCGCGCCGGACGATGCCGCGATCGACGCCGCCATGGCCGGCAATATCTGCCGCTGCGGCACCTATCCGCGCATCCGCGCCGCCATCAAGCGCGCCGCCGGCCTCCCGGCGGAGCAGGCCTGATGCCCACCCGCCATCACGGCCCCGCCTATGGCCTCGTCCAGCCGGACGATCTCAGCGAGCCGACGCGGCGCCGCTTCCTTGTCGCCGGCGCGGTGATGATGGGCTTTGTCGTCTCGGGGAAGGCGTGGGCGCAGGCGAAGGGCAAGGGTGAACAGCCGACGCTGCGCGCCATCACGCCCGGCGGGCCGGAGGAAGGCGCTGCCTTCCAAGGGTTCGCTCCCGGCGGCTTCATCCGCATCCCGCGCACCGGCAGGATCACCTTCATCATCCCGCAGGTGGAGATGGGGCAGGGCATCTACACCGCCGAGGCGATGCTGATGGCGGAGGAGCTGGAGCTTTCGCTCGATCAGATCGAGGTGGCGCACGCGCCGCCCGACGAAAAGCTCTACAGCCAGCCGATCCTGAAAAGCCAGGCGACCGGCGGGTCCACCTCGTTGCGCGGCGCGTGGAAGCCGATGCGTCAGGCGGCCGCCGCTGCGCGCACGATGCTGATCGGGGCCGCGGCAGAGCGCTGGGGCGTCCCCGCCGATCAATGCTTCGCCGATCAGGGCCGCGTCTATTGCCGCACCAATGGCCAGTCGATGCTGTACGGCGCGCTGGTCGATGCCGTCGCCAGCCGCCCGGTGCCGCAGGATGTGCCGCTCAAGAAGCCGGGCGAGTTCAAGCTGATCGGTCGCTCGCTGCCGCGGGTCGATACCCCATCCAAAACCAATGGCTCCGCGGTGTTCGGGATCGACATTCGCCTGCCCGACATGAAGGTCGCCGCGCTTGACATCTGCCCCGTCCCGGGCGGCCGGCTGAAGCGGCTCGGCGATGCCGCCGCCCGCCAGGTGCCGGGCGTCGTTGACGTGTTGCGCATCGACAATGCCGTTGCCGTGGTGGGCGATCAATTCTGGGCCGCGCACAAGGGGCTGCAGGCGCTCGAGGTGGAATGGGATCTCGGCCCCCGCGCCGGCGTGCGGACGGCGGAGATACGCGACCGGCTGGTGAAGGCCGCTGATGACGGCAAGCCGAACGTCGGCCGGGTGGTGGGCGATGCGGACGCCGCAATGCGCGACGCACATTCCCGCGTCGAGGCGCGCTACGATTTGCCCTTCCTCGCCCATGCGACGATGGAGCCGGTCAACGCGACCGTCCATGTCACCCCCGACGGCTGCGACATCTGAACGGGGACGCAAGTGCCCACCGCCGCGCAGGGACAGGTGGCGAAGCTGCTCGGCCTGCCGCCCGAACAGGTGCGGGTACATAATCGGTATCTCGGCGGCGGTTTCGGGCGTCGGCTCGTGCCCGAATATATCGTCCAGGCAGCGCAGTTCGCCCGTCTTGTTCCCTATCCGCTCAAGGTGATCCAGACGCGCGAGCAGGACATTCGCCACGATCTGTTCCGCCCGGCCTATCACGATCGCATCGCGGCCGGCCTCAATGCCGATGGCTTGCCGGTGATGCTGACCGATCGGGTGACGGGCGGCTCGGTGCTGGGCGATTACCTGCCGACCCGGCTTCCCGACGGCACGATCGATACCGATGCGGTCGAAGGAGCAGCAGAGACGCCATACGCCATCCCCACCGTGCGGGTGGATTGGGTGCGCGAGAACGCGCCGGTGAAGGTCAATTGGTGGCGCGGTGTCGGCCCGACGCACAATGTCTTCGTCATCGAAAGCTTCATCGACGAATGCGCCCACTCGGTGGGGCAGGATCCGGTGAGCTACCGGCTGCGGATGCTCGCAAACAATCCGCGCTCGCGCAACGTGCTGAGGGTCGCGGCGCGCGAGGCCGGCTGGGGCCGCGCGCGTTTGGTCCGCGCACCGGCATGGGCGTGTCGCTCCACGACAGTTTCGGCAGCCATATCGCGCTGGTGTGCGAGGTGCATGTGACGCCGACGGGTGAGGTGCAGCTGCGCCGGCTCAGCGCCGCGGCCGACGTTGGCGTCGTCATCAACCCACATTCCCCAAGTAAATCGCTGATTTTGCTGTCAGGATCTCAATATTTCCG
>CAYMIU010000088.1:7138-8644 GCA_964390515.1 uncultured Stakelama sp. | reverse complement strand
GGTGCGGATCGTGCTGCACGACGCGGGCGAGCGGCCGGTGCGGCTGCGCATGCTGATGGCGGCAGCGGAAGGCGCGGTGGCTTCGCTGTCGGGCACGATCGGCGAGGGGTGGCGCGTCGTCGCGCTGCGGCTGGTGCGCGGGCGGATCGCGCGGGCGGGCGGCGGCGAGCGCTGGACCGCGACGAGCGAGTTCGCGGTGAAACTCTATCGGGAGGAATAGGCATGGCGGTGGAGAAGGGATCGGCGTTCCTGCTGAAGGTGGGCGACGGCAGTGCTACGCCGGCGTTCGCGACGGTGGCGGGGATGCGCACGACGCAGCTGAGCATCAACGGCGAGGCGGTGGTGGTTACCCACAAGGGGTCGGGCGGGTGGCGCGAGCTGCTGTCCGGTGCGGGGGCGCGCAGCGTCAGCGTGTCGGCGGCGGGCGTGTTCACCGGATCGGCGGCGGAGACGCGGGTGAAGACCAATGCGCTTGCCGGCACGATCGACGATTACCGGTTGAGCTTCGAGAGCGGCGAAACGCTGACCGGCCGCTTCCTGGTGACGCGGCTGGACTATGCCGGCGATTTCAACGGCGAGCGCAGCTACACCGTGAACCTCGAAAGCTCGGGCGCGGTGGTGGCGGCATGAGCGCGGCCAATCCCGTTCGCGGCGAAGCGAGCCTGCGGGTGGCGGGCGAGATGCTGGTGCTGCGGCCGAGCTTTGCCGCGCTGGTGGCGGCGGAGCAGGAGCTTGGGCCGCTGTTCGCGCTGGTGGAGCGGGCCGCGGAGGGGCGGCTGGCGCTCAGCGAGCTGGTGGCGCTGTTCTGGTATTGCCTGCGCGATCGGCCGCCGGCGCTGACCCGCGATGGGCTGGGCGAGGCGGTGGCGGCGCAGGGGCTAACCGCGGCGATGCCGGCGCTGAAGCTGCTGCTGGGCCAGATACTGGCGGGACGGTGACGTTCGCCACGGCCGCGGCGCGGCCGGGGGGGACGTTCGCGGAAGGGGCGGCGCGGCTGGCGGGCTGGGCCGGCGTCGCGTTCGGCTGGACGCCGGATGAGTTCTGGCAGGCGACACCGGCGGAGCTGGGCGCGCTGGTGCGGGCGCTGGGCGGCGAGGAGCATTCCGCCCCGCCCGATCGCGCGATGATCGCGCGGCTGAAGGAGGCATTTCCCGATGGATGAGGATTTCGACCGCATGCTGGTGAGCGTGCGGGCCGATACGGCTGGCTTTGCGCGCGATGTCGCCGAGATGCGGGCTGCGCTGGAGGGGCCGCTGGCGACAGGCGCCGACCGTGCCGGGCGGGCGATCGAGACGACGCTGTCGCGCGCCGTGCGGACGGGCAAATTGGGGTTCGAGGATCTGAAGCGCGCGGCGCTTTCGGTGCTGGACCAGATTGCGGCGGGCGCGCTGCGGACGGGGATCGAAAGTGTGCTTGGCGGCGGGGCGCAGCCGGCGGGCGCGGGCCTGCTTTCCGCGCTGATCGGGGCGGTCGGCGCGCCTGGGCGGGCGACCGGCGGGCCGGTCT
>CAYMIU010000088.1:0-7128 GCA_964390515.1 uncultured Stakelama sp. | reverse complement strand
GCGAGCGGGGGCCGGAGCTGTTCGTGCCCACGGCGGCGGGATCCGTCGTGCCGGCGGGCGCCAGCGGGGCCCCACGCGACGTGCGGGTGAACATCACAGTCAACACCGCGAGCGAGGCGGCGCCGGCTGCGCTGGCTCGATCGAGCCGGCAAGTGGCGCGGGCGGTGCGGGCGGCGCTGGCAGGAGCGGACGACTGATGGGCCATTGTCTCGTTGCCGCGCGTAGCGCGCACCATGCCGCGGACGTGATCACGCGTTTCGACCCGCGCTTCTGGACGGTGAACTTCCCGCGGCCGATGATGGCGGCGGTGACGACGACCGCGCCGGACGCGCTGCGCGTCGACTGCGTCTTCTACCGCAAGGATGATCTGGCCGGGCTGATCTGGGAGGCGGAGGACCGCCACGACCACCCGCTGCTGGCGTATGAGACGGCGCGCGATTTCCGTCGCTGCCGCCTGTCGTTCCGCTGGCGATCCGGGGGCGTGCGGCCGCTGGATGCGACGCACGGCCCGGTGCTGACGATCGAGGGGCGCGACGCCGCGGGCGTGGCGCGATCCTGGTACGTGCGGCTGTGGAATTATGCGCAGGGCGCGCCCGAGGACGCGCTGGTGTCGATCGACTTCGGACACGTGCTGGGTGGGTTCCAGCTGCCGGGGGAAGCCGATCCGGTGTGGGCCGGTGACGTGGACCGAATGTTCCTGTCTCTGGTCGCGCCCGATTATGACGAAAGCGATGCGCCGCTGGCGGCGCCGGCGGGGGGCTGGGCGGAACTGAGCGCGATCCGCTGCGACGGGCCGGGATCGGTGCTGGCGATCGGCGACGCGGTGCTGCCGGAACATGGCCTGGCGATCGCCAATGGCTATGACGACACTTATCACCTGACGCCGGCGCGGGTGCTGCGGACCATGCTTCACCTCGGCTATCGCGGGGCGATCGTCCATTATGTGGGCATGAGCCATTATTTCCGGCTCGATGGCGACCTCAGGGTCACCGGCACGCTGAATGCGCCTTGTGCCGCCTGGCACCGCGCCTTTGCCGAAGGGGCGGCGCAGCTGGGCTATGACGTGATCTGGTCCCTCTCCTACGAGTTGTTCGATGCCCATTGCCCGGAAGCGTGGAAGCAGCGGGATGCGCAAGGCGCGCCGGCGTTGACCGGGTGGGAACCGCCCTCGACCTTGCTGTCGCCCGCCAATGCGGCGGCGATGGCTTATCTGCAGGCAATCGCGCTGGCGTTCGTCGGGATCGGCGCGGCGGCGGGACTGGCCGCGAAGTTCCAGGTGGGCGAGCCTTGGTGGTGGGTGAAGGCCGACGGGCGGCCCTGCCTGTACGATGCGGCCGCTGTTGCGGCCTTTGCGCCGACGGCGATCCCGAGCGTTAACGGGCCGCAATCGGCTGCGCAGCGGGCGACGCTCGATGCGGCAGGTGCGGTGCTCGCGGCGTCGACGGCTGCGCTGTGCGCGGCGGTGCGGGCGGTGCACCCGGCATGCGAGACGTTGCTGCTCGCCTATCTGCCCACCGTGCTGGACGCCAAGGCGCCCGAAGCGAAGCGGATGAACATGCCGCTTGGCTGGGCGAGCCCGGCCTTCGACGTGCTGCAACTGGAAGATTACGACTGGGTGGTGGCGGGAGACACCGCCTCCACCGCGGCCGGTGTCGCGCTGGCGAGCGCGCGGCTCGGCTATCCGCCCGAGCGGCAGGACTATTTTTCCGGCTTCGTGCTGCGGCCGGAGGACAAGGAACAATGGCCGGCGATCGATGCGGCGGCAGATGCGGCGCGGGGACGGGGTGTGCGCCGCGCGCATGTCTGGGCGCTGCCGCAGGTGATGCGCGACGGCTTCGTTCACTGGGACGAGCGGCAAGGGGAGGATGAGGTGGAAGCATTCGACGACGTGCTGTTCCCGCTGGAGCTTGGGCGCGAGGCGGAAGTGAGCCCGGGCTTTTCCACCGCGATCGTGACGAGTGCCGGCGGGCGGGAGAGCCGCAACGCGAGCTGGGCCGCGGCGCGGACGCGCTATGATGCCGGGCCGGGGGTACGCAGCGAAGCGGACATCGCGACCTTGCTCGGCTTCTTCCGCGCGCGGATGGGGCCGGCGCGCGCCTTTCGCCTGCGCGATCCGTTCGATTCCGTTGCGGTCGACGAAGTGATCGGCCGGGGCGACGGCGTGAGTCGACGATTCCCGCTGGTGAAGCATTACGGAAGCGCGGAGCGGCGGATCACGCGGCCAGTGGCGGGCAGCGTGGCAGTGACGGTGGACGGCGCGGCGGAGCACGGCTTCAGCGTGGAAGCCGGCGGCATGATCGTCCTCGACGTACCGCCGGCTGCTGGCGCGAAGATCGCGGCGTCCTTTAGCTTCGACGTGGCGGTGCGTTTTGCTGAAGACCAGCTGACCGTCGCACGCGCGACCTTCCTGGCGGGGGCGGCCCCATCGGTGCCGCTGGTCGAGGTGCGCGAGGCATGAGCGATCGGCTTTCGACCATCGCGATGCTGTGGTTGCTGTCGCGCCGCGACGGTGTGACGATCGGGCTTACCGATCACGATCGCGACCTGATCGTCGACGGGCAGCTCTATCGTGCGGCGCCCGGCATGACGCCGTCGGCGATCGAGCGCAGCGACGGGCTGGACGGGGCGGCGATGGAGGCACGCGGCGCGCTGACGGCGGGCGCGGTGACCGAGCGGGACCTGGAGATCGGGCGGTGGGACGGCGCGCGGGTGAGCGCTGCCGCGGTAGACTGGGCGGCGGCGAACTCGGTGGCCCCTGGCGACCCGGTGTCGTTGGGCGAAGGCACGATCGGTACGGTCGAGATCGACGAGGCAGGCTTTACCGCCGAGCTGCGCGGCGCGGCGGCGGGGCTCGATCGGCCGGCGACGGAAGTGACGAGCGCTGCCTGTCGGGCGATGCTGGGCGATCACCGCTGCCGCGTGCCGATGGCGGGGCGGCGACGGTTCGCGAGGATTCTCGAGGCCACCGGTGAGCTGCTGACGCTGGACAGAACAGAGCCGAGTGCGGGCGCCTATGGCGGTGGCCGGCTGCGCTGGTTCGGCGGCGAGGCATGCGGGCTGGAGAGCGCGGTCGCCCAGTCGGAAGGGGCGACGGTGTTGCTGCGCACCGTGCCGCCGGTCGTCGTGACGCCGGGCATGCTCGTCGAGCTGCACGAGGGCTGTGACAAGATCCTCGCGACCTGCGCGGGTCGGTTCGGCAACGCCGCGAACTTTCGCGGCGAGCCCTATCTGCCGGGCATGGATCTGCTGACGCGTTATCCGGGCGCGTGACGCGCGGGGAGCGCGTCGCGGCGGCGGCGCGGGCGCTGGTGGGCGCGCCGTTTCGGCTTCATGGGCGCGATCCGGCCACCGGGCTCGATTGCATCGGTGTGGTGGCGCTGGCGCTGCGCGCGGGCGGCCATCAGGGGGCGGTACCGGAAGGATACCGGCTGCACAGCGGCGATGTCGCGCGGTTCCGCCATTGTTTCGAGGGGCTGGTTTCAGGCGCGGACGCGGCGACGGGCGATGTGCTGCTGTGTCGCAGCGGGCCCGGGCAGGTGCATCTCGCCGTGCACGTTGGGAACGGGTTCGTTCATGCCGACGCCGGGCTTCGCCGCGTCGTCGAGCGCCCCGGCGCGCCGCCGTGGCCGATGCTGGGTTCGTGGCGGATCGCGGGTGAGGAACAGGAGGCAGGTTGATGGCGACGCTGGTGTTGACGACCGTCGGCGGACTTGTCGGCGGGCCGCTGGGGGCCGCGCTTGGTGCGACGCTCGGTCGGGCGGTGGACGGCGCCGTGCTGTTCAAGCCGCGCGGGCGTCAGGGGCCGCGCCTGGCCGATCTGGCGGTGCAGACGTCGAGCTATGGCCGATCGATCCCGAGGATCTATGGCCGGATGCGCGTGGCCGGGCAGGTGATCTGGTCGACCGACCTCATCGAACATCGCGGGGAGCGGGGCGGGGGCAAGGGGCAGCCGAGCATCACGAGCTACAGCTATTCGGTGTCGTTCGCCGTTACCCTGTCGAGCCGGCGGGTGAAGCGGGTGGGGCGGATCTGGGCGGACGGAAACCTGCTGCGCGGTGCGGCGGGCGACTGGAAGGTCAAGACGGGCTTCCGCCTGCATGATGGCGACGAGGCGCAGGAGGCTGATCCGCTCATCGCTAGCGCCGAAGGGATCGACCAGGCGCCGGCGCATCGCGGGCTTGCCTATGCCGTCTTCGAGGATCTGCCGCTCGAGACGTTCGGCAATCGCATCCCGTCGCTGACCTTCGAGGTGGTGGCCGACGACGAGGATATGCCGGTCGGCCGCATCGCGCAGGATCTTGGCGGCGGCGCGATCGTGGCGGCGGAGGTGGCGATGCCGCTGGCGGGGTTTGCTGCGGACGGGGACTCGGTGCGCGGGGTGGTCGAGGCGCTGGCCGCCATGTCGGGCGCGTGGTTCGGGCCGGTGGTGGGCGGCGTGGGGATGCGCGCCGGTGACAGCCCCGACCGCGTGATCACGGACGAAGGGCCGATGCGGCGGATCGCGGCGGCTGATCAGGCGCCGGCGTCGATCAGCGTCGCGCATTACGATCCCGCGCGTGACTGGCAGATCGGGGTGCAAGGCGCGGGGCGGCCGGAACGCCCCGGCAGGGTGCAGCAGGTGGAGATCGCCGCTGCCTTGCCTGCCGCCGCAGCGAGGAGTTCGGCGGAACGGATGCTGGCACGCGTCGAGAGCGAGCGGCGGACGCGCCGCGTGACCGGCGATCTGACGATGATCGATGTACTGCCCGGCGACGTCGTGACGATCGAGGGTGAGGGCGGCGGCCGCTGGCGTGTTCGCGGAACGACGCTCGAGCGGCATCAGGTGGCGCTTGATCTGGTCGCGCTGGCGCCGGCGGCGTTGCCGGCGCTGGCAGCGAGCCCCGGGCGGGTGCTGCGCGCGCCGGACGAGCCGATCGGCGCCACGATCCTTCACGCTGCGGAACTGCCGCCGCTGGGTGAGTTCGCAGCCGTCTCGCCGAACGTGACGATCGTCGCCGCCGGAACCGGGGCGGGGTGGCGGCGCGCGGCGCTTCAGTACAGCGTCGATGACGGCACATCGTGGAACCCGGCCGGCGGCACGGCGGCGGCGGGGATCGTCGGCAGCGTGATCGCGGCGGTACCCGCGGCTCCGGCCACGCTCGTCGATCGCGTGGCGAACATACGGGTGAAGCTGGCGCATGGCGTGATGATGCTGGGTGATGCCGATGCCGCGGCGCTCGATCGGGGGGCGAACCTCGCGCTGGTGGGCGAGGAACTGGTGCAGTTCGGCCGGGCGCGGATGATCGAGGACGGTGCGTGGGAACTGAGCGAGTTGTGGCGCGGGCGGCGAGGAACGGTGCCGGCGCCGATCGCAGCGGAGGCGCGCTTCGTGATGATCGAGCAGGGCGCGGCGACGCTGCTCGCGGTGGGCGCTGCGCCTGGCGGGCGTGTGCTGCTTTACGCAAGCGGGGCGGGCGATGGGGTTCCCGCAGCCGCCGACGTCATGCTGAGCGGCGCGTCGATACTGCCGCCGGCGCCGGTGCGGCTTCGCGCGGAGGCTGGCGCAGAGGGAACGATGGTACAGTGGCGTCGGCGTAGTCGGACGGACTGGCGCTGGCGCGACGGCGTGGATGCGGCGCTGGGCGAGGAAGCGGAGGCGTATCTCGTCACGGTGACCCAGGCAGGCGGCGACACGGCGACGTTCGAAACGTCGGCATCGTCATTGTTCCTCGACGCGCAACACGTGAGCGCGGGCTCCAGTGTTTCCGTTCGCCAGCGCGGCACCCACGGCCTCTCCGCAGCGGCCGAGATCATTCTCCAGCGAGGAAGTGTTCAATGAACGATGACCAGACTGCCCGGCTGGGCCTGCCGCTGCTGCACGCCGGCCAGGCGCAGAAGGAGATGGACCATAATGAAGCACTGCTTCGGCTGGACCTTGCGGTGCAACCGGTGGTGATATCGATCGGCCGGAACGATCCGCCCGATGCGCCTGAGACGGGCGAGTGCTGGGTAGTGGGCAGCGATCCCGTGGGCGCGTGGGCGGGCCGCGCCCACGCAGTCGCCGGTTGGACGCAGGGCGGCTGGCGGTTCCTGACGGCGATTGCCGGATTGAGCGTTTCGCGGCGCAGTGACGGCATGCCGGCGCGGTTCGATGGAAACACTTGGGTGGCCGGTGCATTACAGGGGAGCGCATTGTTCCTGGGCGGCGTCCAGGTGGTGTCGGAGCGCTGCGCCGCGATCGCTGACCCGAACGGAGGCGGCATGATCGATGCGGAGGCCCGGACAGCGCTGGTCAGCGTACTCGCGGCGCTACGCGACCATGGCTTGATAGCCGGCTGAAAAAGGTGTGACACTTCGGCAACAGGTCCGGCCTTTTGTATTCTTGCGTGGAAACCAAGCATTCGGTAGGGAGTTTGCCTTGTCCGTAGTGACACTGATGAAAGGGGACTAAGATGCGGAAGCTTGCCGTAGTACTGGCGCTCGCCTCCACCGCACTCGCCTCGCCTGCACTCGCCCGCGACAATGCGTGGTACGTGGGCGCCGAGTTCGGCGGAATGATCGTCGAGGACATCACCTACGACATCTCCACGCCCACCACCACCGGCACCGGCACCGTCAATAGCGATTACGGCTATGACGCAGACGGTATCGTTGGTTACGATTTCGGCGGTTTCCGCCTGGAAGCGGAAGTCGCGTACAAGTCGGCTGATCTCGACAGCTACGCTTCGAGCCTGCCGACGCCGTTCAACAACGGCATCGCCGGCCCGAACACCTTCGACCTCGCTGGCGGCCGTACGACGGCGCTCAGCTTCATGGTCAACGGTTTGCTCGACTTCGGTGACGATGACGGCATCCAGGGCTTCATCGGCGGTGGTGCCGGTGTTGCGCGGGTCAAGGCACGCGTTGCGCTCAACCAGCGCGGCAGCTTCCTGAACGACTCGGACACCGTCTTCGCGTGGCAGGGTATCGCGGGTGTCCGCGCGCCGCTGACCGACAATGTCGACGTCTCGCTGAAGTATCGCTTCTTCAACGCCGACAACGTCAAGCTGGTCGACGTTCTGAACCGTGGCTTCGAAGGCCGGTTCCGTTCGCACAGCATCCTGGGCGGCCTGACCTACAACTTCGGGGAACCGGCTGCGCCGCCGCCGC
>CAYMIU010000087.1:0-8732 GCA_964390515.1 uncultured Stakelama sp. | reverse complement strand
TCGGATTCAGGCGAAACTCACGTCAGACGGCATGCCACTTGGGGAATGTATGCTGGAGGCGCTGGCGACCGCACCTGCCGCGACGCTGCTCATCGATGATGCTACAATGCGAGGGTGGGACGATCATCTGTCAGCAATTGCATCGCTCGCGGCCGCGTCGCCTGTCGGGACGATCGCCTTGCTGGGGCCCGCTCTGGATCCGGTCGAGCGCGCAAGTCTCGCCAAAGCGGGCATTACCCGTTTCGTTGCAAAGCCAATTGGCAAGGAAGCGTTGGTTAAAGCACTGTTCACTACAGATTCGGATGCTGCCGCTCTTGTGCCTGAAGCGGCATGACGCGATAATGGTAGGCAACATGGAACGAATGAGCTGCCTGTCCAGGCTCCACTTATGAACGTGCTTTTCATCGAGGACGATCGGATGAATCGCCGTGTCGTCCGGGATATGCTCGAAGTGGCCGGGGCGGACATGGAAGAGGCCGAGAGCGCGGAGGAGGGTCTGCGCTTGGTCGACATCAACAATTACGACATGCTGCTCGTAGACCTCCGCATGCCCGGCATGGACGGCATCACCGCCATTCGTCACGTGCGGGCGCGTGAGGATGCGAAGGGCCGGGTGCCCATCATCGTGGTTACCGCAGATACCGCTATCGACCTTCGCGAACGCTGCATTGCCGCCGGCGCAGACGACGTGATCTTCAAGCCAGTCGCGATGGACAACCTGTTCGATGCCATGGGCCGCGTCCTCGCAGCCCACGGGGATGATCTGCTGGATTAGTCTCCGCAAACGCGCCGCGGTTTACCGGCGCGGCGCAGCGTCTAGCTTAATATCCCCGGTCAAGGTCGGCGACATTCTCCATCGGCTTGCCGGCGCGGAACGCGTCCAGGTTGCGCAGGAACATGGCGGCCGCGCGCTGGAACATCTTGGTCTGGCTGCGACCCGACAGATGCATGGTGATCATGCAATTGGGCGCTTTCCACAGCGGATGATCGGCCGGCAGCGGCTCCGGGTTCGTAGGGTCGAGGAAGGCGCCGCCGATCGTGCCGCCGTGAAGCGCGGCGAGCAGGGCGTCATCGTCGATCATGTCACCACGGGCGATATTGATCAGCCATGCGCTGCTCTTCATCGCCTCGAGCGCCGAGGCGCCGATCATCGCCTTCGTCTCGTCGGTGGAGGGCGCCGCAAGGATCACCCAGTCGAACTCGCCGATCCGCTCGCGCCATGCGTCCGGCGTCAGCGTGCCGCCGCTTCCCGAGCGGGTGACACCCGTTACCTCGACCCCGAATGCTTGCAGCCGCTCAGCGATCAGCCTGCCGATCGCGCCAAGGCCGATCACGATCGCCTTCGAATCGTGAAGTTCGATCTTTCCGGGCGCATCCGATGGCCATTCCGCGCGATCGTGGGCACGGATCACCTCGTCGAAGCGCTTTGCCGCGGCCAGCACGCCCATCACGGCATATTCTGCGACGGCGATCGCGTTGATGCCGACGCCGTTGGTTAGGATCGTGCCCTTCTCGCGCAGCACGTCGAGTGGGAAGGCATCGAGCCCGGCGTAGATCGTCGACACCCATTTCAGCTGCGGCCCTGCGGCGCGGAAGGCTTCATCCATCAACCGCGGCGGCTGCATGTCGATCCACGCGATGTCCGCGTCGACCACACCCTCCTTCGCCTCTGCGGCTTTTGCCCACCAGGTGACCTCAAGGTCTTGCGGCAGGTTCGGTTCGAGGAGCGGGCGGGCGAGTGCGGGGAGAACGGCCTTCATGCAGGTGGTGATAGCGCGTCGGTTCCGCGTCGCCTACGGTGTTTGCGTGACCATCATTCTTGCCATTGCAATGACCGCCGTCGCCCAGACAGCGGCGCCGGCCGCAGCCGGCCTTAGCGCAAGCGATCTCCAGACCCTGCGTGACATCGACCTTCGCCTGGCGACGATCGCGCACCGGCTGGTCACCGCGAATGCGCCGCTCTGCCGGGATCTGACGCCGGCCACCGGACTCGTCCTGCATGCGGTGAACCAATATGATGCAGCGACCACGGACACTGCTCGCCAGGTGTTTGGGTTTGCTACGCCCGTCGCGGTCGAGGCGGTCGTTCCCTCGTCCGCTGCTGCTCGTGCCGGGCTTCGCCACGATGATAGCGTCGCGGCGATTGGCGGCACGGTGTTGTCGGCTAAGGCGACCGCGCCTTCCAGTGCGGATCGGGACAAGGCGCTTGATGTACTCGAGCGGCAGGGGACGCCTGTCGCGGTGACGATCGAGCGGGACGGGAAGCGGCAGGATGTGGCGATCGCCGCGCCGATGGGCTGTCGTGCACGGTTCGAAGTGTTGCTGGGGCCGCAGATGACGGCGCAGGCGGACAGCAGGATCGTGCAGATCGGCGTACGGTTCTTCGAGAAATATCGCGATGAGGAGACGGCGGTAATCGTGGCGCATGAACTGGCGCACATCATTCTGCGGCACCGCGACCGGCTCGAGACGGCGGGGGTGAAGGGCGGGCTTCTTGGCGAGATCGGCCGAAATGCCCGGCTTGGGCAGCAGACCGAGCTGGAAGCGGACGAGCTTGGCGTCGTGCTGCTGCGCAACGCGGGCTACGATCCGAACTCCGCCGCGCGCTTCTGGGAAGCGCATGGCGGGGACATCGACGGCGGCGTGTTCCGCAGCCGGACGCACCCCGCGACCGCCAAGCGGATCGCCGCCATGCGCGCCACGGCGGCGGCGATTCCGTCCACGCCCGGCCCCTATACTCCGCCGATCCTGGCGGCGCGGGATCAGGCGCTAGGCAGGTAGCGCCGGTCGCCAGTCCCAGCCGAGCGGATCGCCGTCCATCACCTCCACGCCCGCGGCGGCAAGCTCGTCGCGGATTGCGTCCGAGGCGGCGAAGTCCTTGGCGGCGCGAGCGGTTCGGCGTTCATCGAGTCGCGCTTCGATCGCGTCCGCGTCGATCGTCGCGGAGGCAGGGCGCACCCTGAGATCGGCGCGGGTGAGGCGATCGAGTGGCAGGCCCAGAACGGCTGTGAAATCCGCCAGTGCGGCGATCCGGTCAGCCGGTGACACCTTCTTGTCCGCGACCAGCGAATCGAGGACGGGCAGGGCCTTCGCCGTATTGAGATCGTCCGACACGGCGGCGTCGAGCTGGTCGCGATAGGCGGCAGCCGATCCCTTGGCGGGCTCACCGCTGCGGGCGCGCAGTGCCTCGATGTTCTGCACCAGGCGCTTCAGGCGCACCTGCGCGGCGACGAGATTGTCCCAGGTGAACTCAAGCTCGCTGCGATAATGCGCCTGGAGGCACAGCATCCGGTACGACAGCGGATGGAAACCGCGATCGACGAGCGCGCGCAGCGTCAGGAACTCGCCGGAAGATTTGCTCATCTTCCCACCGCGTTCGATGAGGAAGTTGTTGTGCAGCCAGAAGTTGGCGCCGCTGTCCGCGCAGTCGCAATGCGCCTGATTCTGCGCGATCTCGTTCGGGTGGTGGATCTCGCGATGATCGATCCCGCCGGTGTGGATATCGAATCGCGCGCCGAGATACTTCTGGCTCATCACCGAGCATTCGAGATGCCAACCCGGCGCGCCGCGGCCCCAGGGCGAATCCCATTCCATCTGCCGGTTCTCGCCCGGCGGCGACGTGCGCCAGATCGCGAAATCCTGCGCGTGGCGCTTCCCTTCGACCGGATCGATCCGGCTTTCGCCGATATCGTCGGCCGAGCGCGCCAGTCGGCCATAGTCGGGCACGGTCGAGACGTCGAAGTAGAGGCCGGTCTCGAGCCGGTAGCAATGCTTCGCCTCGATCGCCTTCGCGAATTCGATCATGCCGGCGACGTGATCCGTCGCGAGCGGCATATGGGTGGGCGTGCGAATGTTGAGGTCGCTCAGATTCTGCTTGAACGCCTCGGTATAATGCCTTGCGATCGACCAGATATCCTGGCCCGCTTTCCTGGCGGCGGCTTCCATCTTGTCGTCGCCGGCGTCGGCATCCGAGGTGAGATGCCCGACATCGGTGATGTTGATCACATGGTTGAGATCATAGCCCTTCCACGTCAGTACCCGCGCCAGCGTATCGGTGAAGACATAGGCGCGCAGGTTGCCGACGTGGACGTAATTGTAGACAGTGGGACCGCAGGAATAGACGCGCACGCCGAGCGCCGGATCGAGCGGCGCGAATTCGCGCAGGGAGCGGGACAGGCTGTCGTAAAGCGTGAGCGGAATCATGCGTTCGCCACTAGACGGCCCGCCGGCCGGCGGCAAACGCGGATGGCGGACGTAGGTGCCACTGCGGGTTGCGCGGCCCAACAGCGAGTGATAGAGGCGAGGGGTTCACGGCGCGGGCCAATGTCCGCGGCCGCCATAGCCGTTTTAGATTTCGGAGAAGTGTCGGTTTATGCAGATCATCGTTCGCGACAATAATGTCGATCAGGCCCTCCGCGCGCTCAAGAAGAAGCTGCAGCGGGAAGGCGTGTATCGCGAGATGAAGCTGCGCCGGCATTACGAGAAGCCGTCGGAAAAGCGCGCTCGCGAGCGTGCGGCAGCCGTTCGCCGCGCTCGCAAGCTCGATCGCAAGCGTGCGGAGCGTGACGGCGCACGGTAAGACCCGCGCCTTCACCTGACCGTTTTTCATTTTCTGTTGGTGCCACCGGATGCGCAGTTGCCGCATCCGGCCTGACCGGGGACCGTTATGTCGACCGTTACCGCCGTTCCGATCGCCCCGGTCAAGCGCAGCTATGTTCTTTGGCTGATCGCCGGGATCATCGCTGCCGTGGTGGCCGCCGCGGCGCTGGCGGTGCAGGGGGATGACTTCCTGACCCGCAATGCCCGCACGAAGGGGGTGGTGACCACCGCCTCCGGCCTGCAATATCAGGTGCTGAGCCCTGGTTCGGGCGCGAAGCCGACCGACACCGACGTCGCGCTCGTCAACTATGAGGGCAAGCTCCTCAACGGCACCACGTTCGACAAGTCGCAGCAGCCGACGCCGTTCCCGGTGACCGGCGTCGTTCCGGGCTTTTCCGAAGGCCTGAAGCTGATGCCGAAGGGGGCGAAGTATCGCTTCTGGATCAAGCCGGAGCTTGGCTATGGCGCCGAGACGAAGGGGCCGATCCCCGGCAACTCGACGCTGGTCTTCGATGTCGAACTGCTCGATTTCATTCCCGAAGCGGTGCTGCGCCAGATGCAGCAGCAGCAGATGATGGGCGGTGGCATTCCCGGCATGCCGCCGGGCGCCGCGCAGCCCCGCTGATCCCATCGGGACTGACGAAAATCGAACCACCCCGGCCGCAACCGGGGTGGTTTTTTCTTGTCCGGTAACGACGTTGGCTCGGGCAGATGTTGGCGCGAATGTTGAGGAAGTTGAGGCTCTGGCGCTTTTTTCTCCAACATCCTTCAACATTGGCGCGCGCCGAGTGGAGCGCACCAGAAGCGGAGAACGGCTGATCATGGCCTGATTGTCGCACGGCGGGGGTGCTGTAGGACAGCGGCTGCGGCATCCGCCCAGCAGGGCGGTGCGCCGCCTCGGCGGCGGACATAGCCGGATCGGCGCCGACCGCCGTTATGCAGTCGCCGCGGACCGGTCGGCCAGTTCCTGCACGACCGTCCGCGCGTGCATTTCCACCTCGCCCAGGTGCCGTTCGACCGTAAGCTTGTCTATGTCTGTGGTGATTAGGCCGAAGTGGAAATGCCTGGGCGGCAGCATCTGAAAGGCATGGCTGATGTAGCGATCGAAGATCGTTTCCAGCGAGCTCAGCATGCCCTGCATATCAAGCCATACCTCGTTCGCGGCAGAGGTGGTGAAGCTGACCATCTGCTTGCCGGTGAGAACGCCCTGCGCGGTGTGATCCCGCACCGCCGCGGGAAGCACGCCGCTGCCCAGCACGCGATCGATATAGCCCTTCAGCATCGCCGGCGGCGTGCCGAACCAAAGGGGATAGACCATCACGAACACGTCGGCACCGCGGATGATATCCAGCTCGTCCTGAATGTCGCGGAACTGCTTGAAGTCCGGCCCCGGCTGTTCGAGGTTCCGCAGCACGGGATCGAAGCCCATCGCGTAGAGATCGCGAACGAACACTTCGTGCCCGGCGCCATGCACCGTCTGGCTGTAATGATCCGCGATCGAGGCGTTGAAGCTGTCCTGTTCCGGATGGCAGAGGATGACTATGTGGCGCGGGCGCGCGGCATCGGACATGGGGTTCTCCTTCGCCGGCCATCCTGCGTCATCCGCCGCTCCGCTGCTGTCCGTATGTTTGCGGATAGCGCCGGCCACAGCCGGCACTGTGTCGCAGACAGTCAGCCGGCCCAGCGCCAGTCCGCTACGCCCGGCATGTCGACCCCGTGCTCCACCACATAGGCGTGGTGGCTGACGAGCTGCGCTGCGAAATGCTGCCGCGCATGGGCGGCGCGCGGGCCCCAGCCGGTGTGATCGATGGCGGCAATCGCGAGGTGGAAGCGATCGACCTTGTTGCGCACCACCATGTCGAACGGCGTGGTCGTCGAACCCTCGTCACGAAAGCCGTGAACGTGGAAGTTCACGGCGCTCTGCCGGTTGTGAAGCAGCCGGTGGACGAGGTGCGGGAAGCCGTGGAAGGCGAAGACGATCGGCTGGCTGCGGGTGAAGAGCGAATCGAAGCGCTGCTCGTTCAGGCCGTGCGGATGATCGGCGGGATCCTGCAACGCCATCAGATCGACGACGTTGATAAACCGCACGCGCATGTCGGGCACCCAGTGGCGCAGGAGATCCGCCGCGGCCAGCGCCTCCATCGTCGGCACATCGCCGGCGCAGGCGAGGACCACATCGGGCTCCACGCCATCGCGATCGGTGCCGGCCCAGTCCCAGATGCCGAGCCCCGCGGCGCAATGCATGTCCGCCTGCTCCGCCGTCAGCCATTGCGGCGCGGGCTGCTTGCCGATCACCACCGCGTTGATCCGATCGTAGGTCGACAGGCAGTGATCCATGATCCGTAGCAGGCAATTGGAATCGGGCGGCAGATAGATGCGCGCGACATCCGCCTTCTTGCTGGCGAGGTGATCGATGAAGCCCGGATCCTGATGGCTGAAGCCATTGTGATCCTGTCGCCAGACGTGGCTGGTGAGCAGATAGTTGAGCGAGGCGATCGGCTTTCGCCATTCCAGCTCGCGCGACAGCTTCAGCCATTTGGCATGCTGGTTGACCATCGAATCGACGATCGGCGCGAATGCCTCGTAGCAACTGAACAGGCCGTGCCGCCCGGTCAGCAGATAGCCTTCCAGCCACCCCTGACAGCAATGTTCGGAGAGGATCTCCATCACCCGGCCGTGGCGGGCGAGGTGATCGTCATAGGGCTCGATCCGCTCGGCCCAGACGCGATTTGTGGCAGCAAACACATCGCCCAGCCGGTTCGACGTCGTCTCGTCCGGGCCGACCAGGCGGAAGGCGCCGGCACCGTCGCGCCGGATGAGTTCGGCGAGGTAGCGCCCGAGTGCGCGGGGCGATTCTGCGATCGCGCCGCCCGGGCTTGGCACGTCGAGCGCGAAATGCCGCCAGTCGGGCTTAGGCAGGACCGAGCGGCCGGGATTGGCGATCGGGTTCGCGCTCATCCGACGGGTGCCGATGGGCGCAAGCGCCTTCAGTTCGGGGAGCAGGCGCCCGCCTTCGTCGAACAGATCGGCGGTGTGATAGCTGCGCATCCAGTCGGCGAGTTGCGCGAGCTGCGCAGGATCGTGCACCGGATCGGGCAGGGGGACCTGGTGCGCCCGCCAGAAGCCTTCGACCTTCTGACCGTCGAGCGTCTTGGGGCCAGTCCACCCCTTGGGGCTGCGCAGGACGATGAGGGGCCAGCGGGGCACGGCGTCGCCGCGACCGGCGCGCGCATCCTCGCGGATCGCCGCGATCCGGTCGAACGCCCGATCCAGCGCATGCGCCATGCGCGCGTGCATCGGCTCGTGCTCCTCACCCGAGACCATCAGCGGATCATAGCCAAGGCCCTCGACGAAGGCTTGCAGCTGATCGTCGGGCATGCGGCCGAGGATGGTGGGGTTGGCAATCTTGTAGCCGTTCAGGTGAAGGATCGGCAGCACCGCGCCGTCCGAGGACGGATTGAGGAAGGTGGTGCCGTGCCACGCGGCGGCGAGCGGCCCGGTCTCCGCCTCGCCATCGCCGACCACGCAGGCGGCGATCAAGTCCGGCTTGTCGAGCACGGCGCCGAAGGCGTGGGACAGCGAATAGCCGAGCTCTCCGCCCTCGTGGATCGATCCGGGCACGTGCGGGCCGGCGTGGCTGGGGATGCCGCCGGGGAAGGAGAATTGGCGGAACAGCCGCACCATGCCGGCTTCGTCTTCACCCACCTCGGGATACGTCTCGGTCCAGGTCCCCTCGAGCCAGCTGTTGGCGACGAGCGCCGGGCCGCCGTGGCCGGGTCCGCAGATGAACAGCACGTCGGCGTCGCGCTGCCGGATGACGCGGTTGAGGTGCGCCCAGATGAAGTTCAGCCCCGGGCTGGTGCCCCAATGGCCGAGCAGGCGCAGCTTGATGTGCTCGGCCGTCAGCGGTTCACGCAGCATGGCGTTGGCGCGAAGGTAGATCTGGCCGACGGTGAGGTAATTGGCGGCGCGCCAATAGCGTTCGATCGCGTCCCATTCGCCCGGTTCGCGTTCGGGATCGGGGCTGGCGTTTTCGGGTGCCGCAGCGTCGGAGAAGGTGCTGCGCTCTTCTTGAGACGGGATGGATCGGGTCATGTCTCTCCCTTCCGCTGCCATGCTCTACGGGGCGGGCG
>CAYMIU010000086.1:0-9899 GCA_964390515.1 uncultured Stakelama sp. | reverse complement strand
GATATGCGGTCGACAAGTCCGCCGACAGCAGCCGGCGTGCGCCGCCGCCGCCGGCCTATGGCGCGTCATATCCGATGCCGGCGGTGGGCACGCGCGCTGCCGCGCCGCCGCCGGCTTATGCTCCGGGATCTGCGCCCATGCCGGCGATCGGCGCCCGGGCACCTGCTGCGCCGGCGCCGATCGTGACGGCGGGGCCGGGGACGACGGTCGTCACCACGACGACCACGAGCGGGCCCCAGGCGACGCCGGGCTATTATGCCGATGGCTATTATTATCCGGGCACCAGCGTGACGACGGTGACGGTGCAGAGCCAGCCGAGGGTGACGACCACCACGACAGAAACCTGGGACGACGCCGTGACCTACACGCGCCGCGGGGCGCGCTAGGCGCGACGATCACCATGGGAGATGCGGCGGCCGAACGGGCTGCGGCTGATCCCGAAAACGAGCTTGTCGGGGGGCAAGGGGGCGCCGTTCCGCGGATCCGCGGAACGGCGCCTTTATTCTGCGATCAGCGGCGGGGCGCGCGGCCGGCGAAGGTGACGATGCTCTCGGCGCCATTGGGGCCGATCGCCGAGACGCCGAAGAAGTGATCGTCGACCGACACTTCCTTCAGCAGCAGCTGGGTTGCGCCCGAGACTTCCCGCTCGTCGGTCCAGGCGGGCTTGTCGTTTCGCCGCCAGCGGATCTTGTAGCGCGCGGCGCCCGGCACCGGCTGCCACGCGACGGTCGTATCACGGGTCAATTCGCCGGCAACGCTGACGCCGGCCGGGGCGGCGGGGGCGGCGGCGAGCTGTGCGATGGTGGCGACGTTGATGGCGGTGACTCGCGCGAGATAGGGGAAATCCATCCCCTCGATCGTGTCGCCATAGACGCGGCCGTTCTCGGTGCGCAGATCCTGGTGCTGGCGATCCCAATTTTCCGCGCCGACGGTGAAGCGTACGGCGGGGTAGCCCTGGCGCAGGAACGGTTCGTGATCGCCGCCGCGGCCGAAGCGATCGGGACGGCGATCGACGAACACGTCGAACTTGCCCGGCAGGGTGTCGGCGATGCCGTCGATCGCCTTGGCCAGTGCGCGGCTGGGGCCATCGTCCTCGCCGCCGATCGCGCGGCGCTCCATCGCCTCGGCGAGGCTCTCGCTGGCGCGCACGCCTTCGGAGAAGACGCGCACGCGATCGGCGACTCGCAGGCCGTTCTGGCCGATCGAATTGCCGACGATGTCGTTGTTGAGCATCGCATCGACCTGCCAGCCGCGTGCCTTGGCGGTTTCGGCCAGCAGGGTGGCGCCGAGCAGGCCCTGCTCCTCGCCCGAGAAAGCGACATAGACGATGTTGGCGGCGAACTTCTCCTTCGACAGGATGCGCGCGGCCTCCAGCACCAGCGCGACGCCGCTGGCGTCATCGTTCGCGCCGGGGGCGTCAGACGTTGCGTCCATCACGTCGGTGACGCGGCTGTCGATATGGCCGCCGACGATGATGTAGCGGTTGGGATCGGTGCCGCGCTGGATGCCGAGCACGTCTTCGATCACGACGCCGTTCGGCGCGCGCGCGTTGACGAAGCGGCGCTGCAGGCGCTCGACCGTGATGCAGCCGCCGCAGGCCGCGCCGATGCGCTCGAACTCGGACGCGACCCAGTTGCGCGCGGCGCCGATGCCGCGCTTCGGATCGGTCGCCGAGGAGAGCGAGTGGCGGGTGCCGAACGAAACGAGCTTCTCCACCGAGCCGCGCAGCCGATCGGGCGATGGCGTGTCACGCGCGGTGGCCGGCGTGGCGAAGAGCAGGGCGGAGATCGGGAGGGCGGCGGCGGGCAGGATGCGGATCATGCCGGCGTGGTGGCGGCAATTGCGGGATCAGACAAGGTGATTTGACGCGGCGGCCGAATACCGTATCGTGAAGAGATAATGAATGGTCGCCGATGTGCGTTGTCATTTATTATTCAGGGGGAAGTCTCATGAACAAAGTGTTTGCCGCATTGCTTGGCAGTGCGTTGCTGGCGGCTACGCCGGCTTTTGCCGATAGCCCGTTCAATGGAACGTGGAAGCTCAACCCGACATCATCCGTGATGGACGTGAAGCCCGACGAGTACACGCTGAAGGGCGACAGCTATTCGTGCAAATCCTGCATGCCGAGTGCCTATACTGTGAAGGCGGACGGTGCGTTCCATGCGGTGCCTGATCGTCCTTATTGGGACGAGGTGGCGATCAAGGCGGTCGACCCGCAGACCGTGACGTTCCAGTTCCGCAAGGATGGCAAGGTGGTGGGGGAGAACCGCCGCGTCGTTTCAGCCGACGGCATGTCAACCGCGGTGACCGGGATGAACACCAACAACGCCGCGGGCGCCCGGGTGGAGCAGAAGACGGTCCAGACCCGTGTCGGCACGCCGGTGAAGGGCGCGCATCTGATCTCCGGTGCCTGGAAGACCGACCCTGCCTCCATCAACGTGACCGACAATGCCTTGCGCGCGACGTTCAACGTCGAGGGTGACACCTTGCGGATGAGGTCTCCGATGGGTGAGACGCTGGAAGCGAAGCTGGGCGGCGATTATGCCCCGATCGTCGGTGATCCGGGCAAGACGATGACCAAGGCCGCGCTGTTGGCGCCGAACCGGCTGCAACTTACCGACATGCAGAACGGCAAGGTCACGCAGGTGACCACCTATGAGGCCGCGGCGGACGGCAAGACGCTGAATGTGGCGTGGACCGATCCGCGTGACGGGTCGAAGGGCACGTTGGTCGCCACCAAGGAGTGACGTGCGGGCGTCTTTCCCCGTCGGTGATCCGGCGGGGAAGGGTGCCGCCGCTGCTCAGCTCAGCCGGTCGATTGCCTCGCGGTCGAGGCTGCCGGGGATGATCATCAGCGGTACCGGCAGGGCGCCGACCTCGCCGGCAAAGTGCGTGACGAGCGGGCCGGGGGCGCCGTCCGCCGCGGCGCCAAGCACCAGCGCGGCGATCTGCGGATTGCCGGCGATCAACTCGCGGATGATCTTGGGCCCTTCGCCCTGGCGCACCGTGATGGCGGGGCGAAGGCCCGATTCCTCGATCAACGTGCCGGCGGCGCGGGCGACCAGCGCCTCGGCATAGCGCAACGCGTCTTCCTCGATCGTTGCCTGCACGCCGCCGAAGGCGATGAACTCCTGCGGCTCGACCAACGCGAGGATCTCGACCCCGCCGCCCGTCTTCACGGCCCGGCGCGCGGCAAAGCGCAGCGCGATCTCCGCCTCGGGCGTGTCGTCGATCACGGTCAGGTAAATACGCATTGCTGTCGGCCCCTCGTTGGCGGCAGCTTATCCGCCTGCGGGGTTGACCGCGCAAGGGCACGGCGCGAGAGACAGAGACCCTCCCCCCGGGACAAGTTCGAGGACCTTCATGCCGATCGAGATCAAGATGCCTGCTCTTTCTCCGACGATGGAGGAAGGCACGCTGGCCAAATGGCTGGTCAAGGAAGGTGACACCGTCAAATCGGGCGATCTGCTGGCCGAGATCGAAACCGACAAGGCGACGATGGAGTTCGAGGCGGTCGACGAAGGCGTCGTGTCGAAGCTGACCGTGGCCGAGGGCACCGACGGCGTGAAGGTCGGCGAGGTCATCATGGTGCTCGCCGAGGAAGGCGAGAGCGTGCCCGACAGCGCGCCTGCCGCCGCGCCGGCTCCTGCCAAGGAAGAGACCAAGAAGCAGGTGGACGCGCCAGTCGATCGCGAGACCGGGGAGCCGGTATCGCAGCAGAACCCGGAGACGAAGCAGCCGGACGCTAATCCGCAGGCGGAAGCGCCGGCCCAGCCACAGTCACAGCCGCAGCCGCAGTCACAGCCGCAGTCGCGCGCCGAGGCGCCGCGGGCGGATGGGGAGCGCGTGAAGGCGAGCCCGCTGGCGCGCCGCATCGCGGCCGAGAAGGGCGTCGACCTGTCTGCACTTGCCGGATCCGGTCCGAACGGGCGGATCGTGAAGGCCGACGTGGAGGGTGCGCAGCCGGGCACCGCCGCGCCTGCCGCTGAGGCGACTGCGGCCGCGCCGGCCGCCGCCGTCGCTGCGCCCACCGCGCCTGCGCAGATCCCGGACGTGCCGCACGAGAAGACCAAGCTCAGCAACATGCGCAAGACGATTGCGCGCCGCCTGACCGAGTCGAAGCAGCAGGTGCCGCACATCTACCTCACGGTGGACGTGCAGCTGGACAAGCTGCTGAAGCTGCGCAGCGAGCTGAACGCGAGCCTGGAGGCGCGCGGCGTGAAGCTTTCCGTCAACGACCTCCTCATCAAGGCGCTGGGCGTCGCGCTGGTGCAGGTGCCCAAGTGCAACGTCATGTACACGCCGGGCGAGCTGATCACCTTCCAGCGGGCGGACATCTCGGTCGCGGTGTCGACCGCCGAGGGCCTGATCACGCCGGTGATCACCGAGGCGGATACGGCGTCGCTGTCGTCGATCTCGACGCGGATGAAGGACCTCGCCGCCCGGGCGCGCGACAGGAAGCTGAAGCCGGAGGAATTCACCGGCGGCACCGCATCGCTCAGCAACATGGGCATGTATGGCATCAAGCAGTTCGAAGCCGTCATCAACCCGCCGCAGGGCATGATCCTGGCGGTGGGTGCCGGCGAGAAGCGCCCCTATATCGTCGATGATGCACTGGGCGTCGCGACGGTGATGAGCGTGACCGGCAGCTTCGACCACCGCGCGATCGACGGCGCCGACGGGGCGCAGCTGATGCAGGCGTTCAAGCAGCTGTGCGAGAACCCGCTGGGGATGCTCGCCTGACATGAACCGCGCGCTTGCGGTGGAGTTGTTGCATCTCGCCGCGGGACTGGCGCTGACGCTGGCGATCTTCCGTGCTGGCGTCTGGGCCTATCCGCAGGGCGAGGATTCGCTCGATCCGGTGGGTTGGGCGACGATGCTGGCCGTGTTCGTGATGAGCGTGCCGGAACTCGTGAAGGCCGCGCGCAAACCAAGGAACTGAATTGTGGCAGACACTTACGATCTCGTCGTCCTCGGCTCCGGGCCGGGCGGCTATGTCGCGGCGATCCGTGCGGCGCAGCTTGGTCTGAAGACCGCGATCGTCGAGCGCGAATTGCTTGGCGGCATCTGCCTCAACTGGGGCTGCATCCCGACCAAGGCGCTGCTGCGTTCGGCCGAGGTGTTCCATTACATGAGCCATGCGAAGGACTTCGGCCTGACGGTCGAGGGCTTCGCCGCGGATCTCGATGCGGTGGTGAAGCGCTCGCGCGGGGTGGCCAAACAGCTCAATCAGGGCGTCGGGCACCTGATGAAGAAGCACAAGATCACCGTCCACATGGGTGAGGGGAAGCTGAACGGGAAGGGCAAGCTGACCGTCACCGACAAGGACGGCAAGGCGAGCGAGCTTCAGTACAAGAACGTGATCGTCGCGACGGGCGCGCGGGCGCGCGACCTGCCGTTCGCCAAGGCCGACGGCAAGCGCATCTGGACGTATCGCCACGCGATGACGCCGGGCGAGATGCCGAGCAAGCTGCTGGTGATCGGATCGGGCGCGATCGGCATCGAGTTCGCCAGCTTCTACAACGACATGGGCGCCGAGGTGACGGTGGTGGAGATGCTCGACCGGCTGGTGCCGGTAGAGGATGCGGACGTTTCCGCCCATCTCGAAAAGGCGCTGAAGAAGCAGGGCATGACGATCATGACCTCCGCCGGCGTCAATGCGCTTCAGGTCAGCGACAAGGGCGTGACCGCGAAGCTGAAGGACAAGGCCGGCAAGGAAACGACGGCGGAGTTCAGCCATGTCATCGTCGCGGTGGGCATCGTGCCGAACACCGAGAGCATCGGGCTGAAGGAGCTGGGCGTCGCTACCGACGATCGCGGCTTCGTGAAGACCGACACTGCTTGCCGCACCAACGTGCCCGGCGTGTGGGCGATCGGCGACATCACCGCGCCGCCGTGGCTGGCGCACAAGGCGATGCACGAGGGCGTGATCGCGGCTGAAGCGATCGCCGGCGGCCACCCGCATGCGATGGACCCGCGCAACATCCCGGGCTGCACTTATTGCCGGCCGCAGATCGCCAGCGTCGGGCTGACCGAGGCGAAGGCGAAGGAAGCCGGTTATGAGGTGAAGGTCGGCAACTTCCCCTTCATCGGCAACGGCAAGGCGATCGCGCTGGGCGAGCCGGAAGGGTTCGTGAAGACGGTGTTCGACGCGAAGACCGGCGAGTTACTGGGTGCGCACATGATCGGCGCCGAGGTGACCGAGCTGATCCAGGGCTATACGATCGGCAAGACGCTGGAGACGACGGAGGCGGAGCTGATCAACACGGTGTTCCCGCACCCGACGATCAGCGAGACGATGCACGAGGCGGTGCTGTCCGCCTACGGACGGCCGCTGCATATCTGATTTCTTGCCGTGACCCCGGGCTCGACCCCGGGGCCCGTTGGGTGCCTGAGCACCAAAGAAGAAGCGGGACCCCGGCTCAAGCGCCGGGGTGACGGGACATCAAGGGAACGACCATGACCGACCATGCCACCGGCACGCACGTGTTCACCCCCGATCCGCGCAACGACAATGTGCTGATCGACGTGAACGGGAAGCTTTTCCCGCGGCCGGAAGCCAAGGTGTCGGTGTTCGATTCGGGCTTCATGCTCGGTGACGGCGTGTGGGAGGGGCTGCGCGTCTATGACGGCAGGATCGCCTTTCTCGACCGGCATCTCGACCGGCTGTGGCAGGGCGCGAAAGCGATCATGCTGGATATCGGCATTTCGCGCGCGGAGCTGGTCGGGCGGCTGCGGCGGGCGCTCGAGGCGAACGAGATGACCGGGGACGGCGTCCACATCCGCCTGATGGTGACACGCGGCATCCGCTCGACGCCATATCAGGACCCGCGGGTCGTGATCTCGCCGGCGACGATCGTCCTCATCCCGGAGTGGAAGACGCCGGCGCCCGGCACCGCGACGCGGATGCTGAACCTCTTCACGGTGCACGTCCGCCGCGGCTATCCCGACGTTCAGGACCCCAAGCTCAATTCGCATTCCAAGCTGAACTGCATCACCGCCTGCATCCAGGCGGCGCAGGCCGGCGCGGACGAGGCGCTGATGCTGGACCCGCACGGCTTCGTCGCGACGTGCAATTCGACCCACTTCTTCATCGTGCGCAACGGTGAGGTATGGACCTCCACCGGGGATTATTGCCTGGACGGGATCACGCGGCGGATCGTCGTCGAGACGGCGCGGACGGCGGGCATCCCGACCTATGAGCGCAACTTCTCGCTGACCGACGTCTATGGCGCGGACGAGGCGTTCACCACCGGCACCTTCGCGGGCCTGGCGCCGGTCGGCATGATCGACGGGCGGCTGATCGGCACCGAGCGCGGGCCGATGGTGGAGCGGCTGCAGGGCCTCTATCGTGCGGCGGTGGAGCGCGAACTGGCGTGACGCTGCGCATCGCCATGTGGTCCGGCCCGCGCAACATCTCCACCGCGATGATGCGCAGTTTCTCCAGCCGGCCGGACTGCGCCGTCAGTGACGAGCCGTTCTACGGCTGCTTCCTGAAGCATAGCGGCGCGGATCATCCGATGCGCGAGGCGGTGATCGCCGACATGGACTGCGACTGGCAGTCGGTCGCCGCCACGCTGGCGGGGCCGGCGCCGGGCGGCGAGCCGGTCTGGTACCAGAAGCACATGCCGCACCATATGGTGGGGCCGATCGCACCAGATGACCTGGCGGGCGTGACGCACGCCTTCCTGATCCGCGATCCGGCCCGGATGGTCGCTTCCTATGCGGCGAAGCGCGAGGCGGTGACCGCCGAGGACCTGGGCGTCGCGGCGCAGCGGGCGTTCTTCGAGCGCGAGGCGGAGCGGACCGGGCGGGCGCCGCCGGTGGTGGATGCGGCCGACGTGCTGCGCGATCCTGCGGGCACGCTGGCGTCGCTGTGCGCGGCACTGGGGATCGCCTGGACCGATGCGATGCTGGCGTGGCCGGCGGGACGGCATGCGGCGGACGGCGTCTGGGCGTCGCACTGGTACGGCCGGGTGGAATCGTCCACCGGCTTCGCTTCGCCGGAACGGGAGCCGGGCGCGCTGCCCGGGGAGCTCGCCCGGATCGCCGACGCGTGCCGCGAGGATTACGCGGCGCTGGCGCGCTATCGCCTTCACGCAGGCTGAGGCGCCGCAGCGCCTGTGTCTAGCGAGACGCCGTGCGGCTGATCGCGTGAGCGGCGGCTACCGCGGCGATCAGCAGGATGGCAGCGTTGACCTGGTGCGCGACCGCGATGGCGATCTGGACGCCGGTGAGCAACGTGGCGATGCCGAGCACGATCTGAAGCGCGACGAGCAGGATCACGGCGGCCCAGGCGTGGACTGCGCCGCGGCGGCGGGCGGCGAAGGCGAGCGCGACCAGCGCGCCGGCGCTGACGAAGGCGAACCAGCGGTGGACGAACTGCACCACCACGGGATTGTCGACGACGTTGATCCACGCCGGCTGCATCATCGGCACATCGGCGGGGAAGAAGCTGTCGCCCATCAGCGGCCAGCTGCTGAAGGCATAGCCGGCGTTGAGCCCCGCGGTGAAGGCGCCGAGCACGATCTGGACGGTCAGCAGCAGCAGGGCGACGGCGGCGAGTGGCCGCAGGCCGGCGGGCCGGGCCGAGGGATCGCGGGCGAGATCGCGCAGATCAAACGCCGTCCAGACGACGCCGCCCAGGATGACGAGCGCGGCCGTCAGGTGAACCGCGAGGCGGATGTGGCTGACGTCGGTACGCTCCGACAGGCCGGACGCGACCATCCACCAGCCGATTGCGCCCTGCAGCCCGCCCAGCACCAGCAGCACCAGCAGGCGCGGGCCGTAGCCGCGTGGGATGGCGCGGCGGATCGCGAACCACAGAAGCGGCAGCGCGAAGGCGAGGCCGATCACCCGGCCCAGCAGGCGGTGGACATATTCCCAGAAAAAGATCTGCTTGAAGCCGTCCAGCGTCATGCCGCGGTTGATCTGCTGATATTCCGGGATGCGCTGGTAATTGGCGAATTCAGCCATCCACTGTGCCTCGGTCAACGGCGGGATGATGCCGCTGATCGGCTTCCACTGCGTGATCGAGAGGCCCGATTCGGTCAGCCGCGTGATGCCGCCGACCGCCACCATCGCCACGATCAGGAAGGCGACGAAGTAAAGCCATCTGACGAGGGCTTGCGGCTGGGCCGAGACGCGAAAACCGGGGCTGGGGTGGAGCATGAAGCCCTCTAAGCACATGAGGTCGCCCGGGCAATGGCGGGCGGGTTCGGTGAGCCGAGTTAATGTGATATTGTAACCCGCCTATAACCGCGCTACATGGCCGATCGATGACAACGATGACCCGCCCCTATCGTCCGATCGGCCTCGACCGGATCGCGATGTACGTGTCGGGGCTGTGCATCGTTCATTGCGTGGCGAGCGCGGTGTTCTTCGCGATGCTCTCCACGGTCAGCGGGCTTCTCGGCAATCCGATCTTCCACGAGGTGGGGCTGGGCATCGCCATCGTGCTCGGGGCGATCGGCCTCGGGCGCGGCGCAATGCAGCACGGTTACCTGCTGCCGCTTGCCACCGGCTCGCTGGGGCTTGGCATCATGGCCGGCGCGATGACGCTGCCGCATGACACGGCCTTCCTGGAAGGCGGCGAGGCGCTGTGGACCATCATCGGCGTCGGCATCCTCGCCTTCGGCCACGATCTCAACCGTCGCGCCGAGAACTAGGGCTTCAGTTCCCCGTCTGATCGCGCTTCAGCGCCGCGGCGAGCGACGCGGTGGCGCTGCCGCGCCGTGCCGGCTGCGGTTGATCCGGGGAGGGGGCCCAGCCGGTGAGGAAGATGATCTCGAACCGCTCCGACGTCCGGCCGTCGGGATCCGCCGCCTCGGCGAACGCGCCAGCGGCACGCGCGAGCGCGGCGCGGGTGAGCGGCTGGCGCTCGACCAGCAGGTTCGTCC
>CAYMIU010000085.1:0-10262 GCA_964390515.1 uncultured Stakelama sp. | reverse complement strand
CATCGAGCGCTTCGTCGAGGATGCGCTGGTGCTCGCCACCGGTGTCGCCGCCGCCGACCCGCGCCTCGTCAAGCGCGCCGCCTAAGCCGGATCGTAGCTCAGCTGGACCTTCGACGCCGCCTCGGCCGCATTGCGCCGGGCGTCGTCGGTGGTCGCGGCGCGCGCCAACGCCACGCCCATGCGGCGATATGGCCGCGTCGTCGGCTTGGCGAAGATCCGCACGTCTACCTCGCCCCCCGGGGTCGCCAGCGCCTCGGCAATGCCGTCATAGCGCACCGTGTCCGACGCGCGATCCGCCAGGATCACCGCTGAGGCGGACGGGCCGTAGCTGGTCAGCGTCGGGATCGGCAGGCCAAGGATCGCGCGGGCGTGCAGATCGAACTCGCTCAGCGATTGCGAGATCAGCGTCACCATCCCCGTGTCATGCGGGCGCGGCGACAGCTCGGAAAAGATCACCTCGTCATCCTTGACGAAGAATTCCACGCCGAACAGGCCATAGCCACCCAGATCGTCGACCACCTTGCGCGCCATGTCCTGCGCGTCAGCGATCGCCTTGTCCGACATGGCGGCCGGCTGCCAGCTTTCCTGATAATCGCCGCGTTCCTGCCGGTGCCCGATCGGCGGGCAAAACACGACGCCCTCGCGCGTGCGCACCGTCAGCAGCGTGATCTCATAGTCGAAGTCGACGAACTCCTCGACGATCACCCGCGCCCGGTCGCCCCGCATATTGGCGACGGCATAATCCCACGCCGCCTCCAGCGCGCTCTCCTCGCGCACCGTGCTCTGCCCCTTGCCCGATGAGGACATGACCGGCTTGATCACGCACGGCAGCCCGGTGTGCGCCGCGCCCGCGCGCACCTCCTCCAGCGTCTCGGCATAGCGATAGCGCGACGTGCGCAGCCCCAGTTCGACCGCCGCGACCTCGCGGATGCCGTCGCGGTTCATCGTCATCATCGTCGCGCGCGCCGACGGCACGATCGTCGTTCCCGCCGCCTCCAGCTCGACCAGCACTTCGGTACGGATCGCCTCCACCTCGGGCACGACGAAATCGGGCCGGTGCTTCTCCACCGCCGCCCGCAGCAGGTCCGCGTCGAGCATCGAGAATATCTCGCGCCCATCCGCCACCTGCATCGCCGGCGCGCCGTCATAGCTGTCGCAGGCAATGACATAGCAGCCCAGCCGCTTGGCCGAGATCACGAACTCGCGCCCAAGCTCGCCCGAACCGAGCAGAAGGATTGTTGCCGTGAACGCCATGCCGCACCGCCTTGCTGTTGCCGGCCGCGTGAGTGGCCCGATCAACGCGGCTTGTCCACGGGGGGCATCACTCGTAGCACCCGGCGAAACATACGGGAGGATGAATGGCCGGGTCCGATTTGCCGAAGGTGCTCGCGTTCGACGTGTTCGGAACGGTGGTCGACTGGCGCACCAGCATCACCGCCGAATCCGCCGATTTCCTCGCGCGCATCGGCCGCAGCGATCTCGATCCCGCCACCTTCACCGACAATTGGCGCCGCCGCTATCTCACCGGCATGGCGGCCTATGCGAAGTCTGGCCGCGACTTCACCATCCTCGATGTGCTCCACCGCGAGATGCTGGACGAAACGCTGACGGACGCGGGCGTCGATCCAGCCACGCTAGACGAGGCATTGCTGCAGGACTGGACCTTCGCCTGGCGCCGCCTCACGCCCTGGCCCGACTCGGTCGAGGGGCTGACGCGCCTCAAGCGCCGATTTCCGATCGTCACCTTGTCGAACGGCAATATCGCGCTGATGCTCGACATGGCGCGTCGCGGTCGTCTGCCATGGGACGCGATCATGGGTGCCGAAGTCACCCGCGCCTACAAACCCGATCCGCGCGCCTATCTCGGCACCGCAGAGATCCTGGGCCTGTCGCCGCAGGAGGTGTGCCTGGTCGCCGCACACCACAGCGACCTCGCGGCCGCGCGCGCCTGCGGGCTCAAGACCGCCTTCGTGTCACGCCCGATGGAATATGGCGGCCACCCCGCCCCCGACGCGAAGCTGGCGCAGGATTGGGAATGGTCCGCCGACAGCCTCATCGACCTGGCGGCAAAGCTCGGCTGCTGATCGGCAGCCGGCGGTTTATTCCCCGCCGGCGTCCAGATCGCGCGCCACGGTGGGCGATCGCAGCAGCTGGTCGATGTGGGTGCCCTCGTCGAAGCTCTCATCGCTCAGGAACTTCAGGCGCGCGGCATATTTCATCTTCACCCGCCGCGCGACTTCGCGCTGCAGATAGGCGGTGTTGGTGCGCAGCGCCTTCAGCACCGCTTCCTCGTCCTTGCCCAGCAACGGCTTCACGAACACCGTCGCATGGCGAAGGTCGGGGGACATGCGCACTTCGGTGATGCTCACCAGGTGAGTCGTCAGCACGTCGTCATGCACGTCGCCGCGCTGCAGGATCTCCGACAGGATATGACGCACCTGTTCGCCAACGCGCAGGGTACGGACGGATTTTTCTGGTTGATCGGTCATCGTGAGACTCCCCTCTCCCCGCATGGGGGAGAGGGTTCATGTCCTTACAGCGTGCGTTCGCGCAGCTCGACCTCGAACGTTTCGAGGAAGTCGCCCGGGCGGATGTCGGTGAAGTTCTGCGTGAACGTCACACCGCATTCCAGACCAGCGCGAACCTCCGGAACGTCGTCCTTGAAGCGCCGCAGCGAGGCAATTTCGCCATTGTAGATAATGACGTCGTTGCGCGTGATGCGGGCCTTGAGCGCCTTGCGGATGACACCTTCGACCACCAGCAGACCGGCGGCCTTGCCGTGCTTGCCGGCCGAGAAGACGTCGCGGATTTCCGCACGGCCAACGACCGTCTCGAACGCCTCGGGGCCAAGCTCGCCCGCCATGCCGGCGCGGATCTCGTCGATCAGGTCATAGATGACGTCGTAATATTTCAACGCCACCTTGTGCCGCTCGGCGATCTCGCGTGCCTTGGCATTGGCACGGACGTGGAAGCCGATGATCGGCGCGCCCGAGGCCGCAGCCGCGTTCACGTCGCTCTCGGTGATGCCACCGACGCCCGAATGCAGGATGCGGGCGCGGATGTCGTCGGTCGAGATCTTGTTGATCGCGGCGACGATCGCCTCGACGGTGCCCTGCGTATCCGCCTTCACCACCAGCGGATATTCGATCGCCTTGTTCGCCGCCAGCGCAGAGAACATGCTCTCGAGGCTCGCCGGCGCCGCGGTCGTGCGCTTCTGCGTCAGCACGCCCTGGCGATATTCCGCCACTTCGCGTGCCCGCGCTTCGCTCTCGACCACCTGCAGCTGGTCACCAGCCGACGGCGTGCCCGAAATGCCAAGCACCTCGACCGGCGTCGACGGGCCCGCTTCCTTGAGCTGACGCCCCTTGTCGTCGACCAGTGCACGCACCTTGCCGCTTTCCGCGCCGACGACGAACACGTCGCCGACCTTCAGCGTGCCGCGCGTGACGAGCACGGTGGCAACCGGGCCACGGCCCTTGTCCAGCTTCGCCTCGATCACGCTGCCTTCGGCGGCGCGATCGGGGTTGGCCTTCAGCTCCATCAGCTCGGCCTGCAGCTGGATCTTCTCGATCAGCTGGTCGAGACCGGTCTTCTTCAGCGCGGAAACTTCGACGTCCTGCGTCTCGCCGCCCATCTCCTCGACCTGCACGTCATGCTCCAGCAGGCGCTCGCGCACGCGCTGGGCATTGGCATCGTGCTTGTCGATCTTGTTGATCGCCACGATCATCGGCTTGCCGGCCGCCTTGGTGTGATTGATCGCTTCGATCGTCTGCGGCATCAGCCCGTCGTCCGCGGCAACCACCAGCACCACGATATCGGTGACGTCCGCACCGCGCGCACGCATGGCGCTGAATGCCTCGTGGCCCGGCGTGTCGAGGAAGGTGATCTTCGACTTGTCCTTCAGCGTGACCTGATAGGCGCCGATATGCTGCGTGATGCCACCGGCCTCGCCACGCACCACGTCGGTGCCGCGCAGCGCGTCGAGCAGGCTGGTCTTGCCATGGTCGACGTGACCCATGATGGTGACGACCGGCGGACGCGGCTTCAGATCAGCAGCATCGTCCGGCGCAGTATCCAGCACCAGATCGATGTCGCTGTCGCTGACGCGAACGACATTGTGACCGAATTCCGTGACGAGCAGCTCGGCCGTATCCTGGTCGATCGTCTGCGTCATGGTGACGGGCGAACCCATCTTGAACAGCGCCTTCACCAGGTCAGCGCCGCGCTCCGCCATGCGGTTGGCGAGTTCCTGGACGGTGATCGCCTCCGGCACCTGAACGTCGCGGACCTGCTTGGCCTGCGGCTCGCGCGGGCCGGTCCAGCCACGCTTTTCCTTTTCGCGCGCGCGCTTCAGCGCGGCGAGCGAGCGGGCGCGTGCGCCATCCTCGTTCAGCGCGCGGGTCACGGTCAGCTTGCCGCCACGACGCTCGTCGCCCTTGCGGTCGCGCTGCTGCGGACGCGCGGGCGCCGCATTGTTGCGCGGCGTCGCCTGGCCTGAGGGCAGGCTACGCTGCTGTGGGGTGGACGTCGAGGACGCCGTCGTCGCTGCGGGCTGCGCGGGCTCGGGCTTCGGCTCGGGCTTGGGCTGCGGCTTGGGGATTTCGGGGCGAGGCACCGGCGAGAAGCGGCGCGGCGCCGGCATCGACGGGTCTCGGCTCAGCTCAACAACAGGCCGCGGGGCCGGCGGCGCAGGCGGGGCCTTGGGCGCAGCAGCACGCGGTGCGGGCGTCGCGACAGCACGGACGACCTCCGGCTCATGCGCCGGCGCGGCCGGCGCGGCTGTAGCCGCTGGCGCGGCAGCCGGTTCGGCAGCCGCAGGCTTCACGTCAGCCTTCGACTCTTCCGCTGCAGGCGCGGCAGGCGCCGGCGTAGCTTCCGGCGCGGCGGCGGCGGCAGCGGCAGCAGCGCGCTCTTCAGCGCGGCGGCGCTCTTCCTCAGCCTGGCGGGCGCGCTCGGCCTCCTCGCGCAGACGCTGCTCTTCCAGAGCGCGCATCCGCTGCGCTTCAGCCTCGCGCAACAGGCGGGCCTGACGCTCCTGCGGCGTCTCGTTCGACGGCGGACGCGCGGGTGCGGGTGCCGGGGCCGGCGCCTGCTGAACGGGTTCAGGCGCAGCTTCAGGCGCCGCAACCTGCTCGGCCGGCGCGGGATCGCCCGGCCGACGCATCGGGCGCGCCTTCTTCGTTTCCACGATCACCGTATTCTTGCGGCCGTGACTGAAGCTTTGCTGCACCTTGCCGGTCTCGACCGTGCGCCGAAGGCCCAGGGGCGCGCGCATGCCAAGTTTCGGCTTTTCGTTGTCGGTGTCGCTCACTCAAATTCCTCGTGTGTCGTCACGGCCGGTACGCGCCCGGAAAGTCCGGGCGCCGATGCGCCTTGCGCGGCCGTTGCGCAAGATGCGGAGTCTAAGGCGCCCATCAAGGTGTCACCTTGACGGGCTTCTACAGGGTCGGGGCCGATAAAGCGGCGCCAGCGATCGAGCGCTTCGCCCAACCTGCCGGCCGCCATGCGGTCGATGACGCCGATATGTACCACGTTCTCGCGGCCCAGCGCCATCGACAATATGGGGCGCGAAACCGGAAGAACCAAGCCCCCCAGATCGCTACCCTCCCGATCGGATCCGACGCGCCACGCCTGGGCAAGCCGCCGGCGGCCGTCCTCGCTGGCGTCTGACGCATGATAAAGCGCGAAAATGCGCCCCTTACGGGCCGCCTCGACGATGCGCTCCGATCCGGTCAGTACCATGCCGGCGCGCGATTCCAGGCCCAGCCGGTCGAGCGCGTTTCGCTCCAGTGCGGTGGCGATCAGCGCCGGCAGGTCGTCGGGCACGGTGAAGGTGCCGGTCTTGAACGAACGGGCAAGCGCGCCGCGCAGCTTGCCCTTGGCCTGCGCCTCGGCAAGCTCGGCCGCGGTCACGCCGATCCAGGCGCCGCGGCCCGGCGCCTTCGCGCGCACGTCCGGCAGCACGCGGCCATCGGGCGCCAGCGCCAGCCGGATAAGATGCGTCGGCGTCGACGAATCACGGGTCAGGATACAGGTACGCTCCGTCATCGCCGCGCCTCCTTGGGAAGCGCGCCGCGACGCGAGTGACTGATACAGGGCGGCGTTAGCGCATCATTGTGAGGGTTCCGCATGTGCGTCTCCCTCACTTGGCACCCTCGGCGCGTCCCGGTCGGCGATCAGCACGCCGCCGGCACCATAGTTGTCGGTCGAAACTTCCTCGATCACGATCTGCACCGCGGCCGGGTTCTTGCCCAGCCGCGTGACCAGCGAGGACGTGACGTCAGCCACGATCCCCGCCTTCTGCTCCTTGGATGCGGAGCCTGCCAGTCTGATCGACACGAACGGCATCAGGCGTTCGATTCCTCGGTTGCGGCCGCCGGCTCGCCAGCGTCCTCATTCTCGTCCTCGAACCAATGGGCGCGGGCCGCCATGATGATCTCGTTGCCCTGCTCTTCCGTCAGGCCATACTGGCCCAGCACACCGCCCTTGTGCTCCGGTCTGCGCGGCGCATCCTCGTTGCGGCGGCGCGGCTCGGCACGCTTCTTCTCGATCAGCTCGTCAGTCGCGAGATCGGCGAGATCGTCGAGCGTCTTGATGCCCGCCTTGCCCAGCGTGACGAGCATCGCCTCGGTCAGATACGGCAGCTCGGCCAGCGCATCCTCGACACCCAGCGCACGGCGCTCGTCGCGGTTCGCCTGCTCGCGGCGCTCGATCGCCTCGGCAGCACGGCTCTGCAGCTCCTGCGCGAGATCCTCATCGAAGCCTTCGATCGCGGCGAGCTCGTCGAGCTCGACATAAGCGACCTCTTCCATCTCGGTGAAGCCTTCGGCGACCAGCAGCTGTGCCAGCGTCTCGTCCACGTCGAGCTCGTTCTGGAACATCTCGGTCCGGGCGACGAAGTCCTGCTGGCGCTTCTCGCTCGAATCGGTCTCGGTCATGATGTCGATCGCCTTGCCGGTCAGCTGGCTGGCGAGGCGGACGTTCTGGCCGCGGCGGCCGATGGCGAGGCTCAGCATGTCGTCGGGAACGACGACTTCGATCCGCTCCTCTTCCTCGTCGATGATCACGCGGCTGACGTTCGCCGGCTGCAGCGCGTTGACGACGAAGGTTGCGATGTCCGGCGACCACGGGATGATGTCGATCTTCTCGCCCTGCATTTCCTGCACGACGGCCTGAACGCGGCTACCCTTCATGCCGACGCATGCGCCGACCGGATCGATCGACGAATCGTGGCTGATGACGCCGATCTTCGCACGGCTGCCCGGGTCGCGGGCGGCGGCCTTGATCTCGATGATGCCGTCGTAGATTTCGGGCACTTCCTGCGCGAACAGCTTCTTCATAAAGTCGGGGTGCGCGCGCGACAGGAAGATCTGCGGCCCGCGGTTCTCGCGCACCACCTTCAGGATCAGCGAGCGGATGCGGTCGTTAACGCGCACCACTTCGCGCGGGATCTGCTGGTCGCGGCGGATGACACCCTCGGCGCGGCCCAGGTCGACGACGATGTGGCCGAACTCGACGCGCTTGACGACGCCGGTGATGATCTCGCCGGCGCGATCCTTGAATTCCTCATACTGGCGCTCGCGCTCGGCATCGCGGACCTTCTGGAAGATCGTCTGCTTGGCAGCCTGCGCCTGGATTCGGCCGAATTCGATCGGCGGCAGCGGATCGACCAGGAAGTCGCCGACGGTCGCGCCCTTCTGCAGCTTCTGCGCGCCGTTGACGTCGACCTGCTTGTAGATGTCGTCGACCTGCTCGACCACCTCGACGACACGCCACAGGCGAAGGTCACCGTTGTTCGGGTCCAGCTTCGCGCGGATATCCATTTCCTGGCCATAGCGGGTACGCGCCGCACGCTGGATCGCATCCTCCATCGCCTCGATGACGATCGCCTTGTCGATCATCTTCTCGCTGGCGACGCTGTTGGCGATCGCGATCAGTTCCGCGCGGTTCGCGGTGACGCCGGTAGCCATTACTCGGTTTCCTCTGCTTCGATTTCTTCTTCTTCCGCGCCCTCGACGGAGAGCGGGACGGTTGCAGCGATCAATTTGTCGGTGAGCACCAGCTTCGCGTCGGTGATCCGCGCGAAGGGAACGTTGGCCACCGAGCCGGTACGATTGCGGATGGTGATGTCCTCACCCTCAACGCCGGCGATCTCGCCGCGAAACTGCTTCTGCCCGTCGAGCGGCGCGTCCAGCGTCAGCTTCGCCTCATGTCCGGCCCAGTCGGTGTAATCCGACAGGCGCGTCAGCGGGCGATCGATGCCGGGGCTCGACACTTCCAGGCGATAGGCGCCCTCGATCGGGTCCCGCCCCTCTTCCTCCAGCGCGTCGAGCACGTCGGAGATGCGGCGCGACAGATCGGCGCAATCGTCGATCGTCAGCTGCCGCGTGTCGGGCCGCTCCGCCATCACCTGCAGCGTGCGTTCGTCACCCTTGCCGAACAGCGCGACACGCACGAGGTCGAAGCCGAGCACCTTCGCCTCGGTTTCGATCAACTGGGTCAGCGCGGCAATATCCGCCATCGGGGCTCCACATACACACAGGTTGTTGCCGCCGCGAAGCCCTGCCCCGCGACCCCTCGCATCTGACGATGTAAGAGAAAGCATGGGCAATATAGATCGGGATGTGGTGCGGAGCAATCCCCCACCGGCACACGCCGCCATCACTCCATCCGCGCCGCCGCGCGCGTGTTACACAATGTTGCCGGGCGGTACGGAACGGTCGCTTCACGGCATCGTTCACAAGGGCATTAGCTTGAAAGGAACGCGCCTTGCTCTGGACGATCGTTGTCATCCTGTTGATCCTGTGGCTCCTCGGCTTCAGCCTGCATGTCGCCGGCGGCCTGATCCACATTCTCCTGGTGATCGCACTGATCGTGGGCCTGGTGCAGCTCTTTACCGGCCGCCGCGTCTAGCGGCAAACGCTCAGCCGCCGCGTCTAGCGGCAAAGGCCGGGCCGGCGCGGCGAATCTTCAGCCGCGCTCGGCCAGCGCCTTCAGCGTCGCCAGGTCCTTGCGGATCCAGCGACGATCGCGCGCAAACGCCTCGTCATCCATGCCCGGCTGGCGGAACAGCGTCAGCTGAACCTCGGCCCCCTCGCCATTGGCGATCACGCGCAGCGGCACGTTCACCGGCTCCCCGCCATCGGGAATGACGCGGTGATCCATCACGCCCAGGTCGTTATGGGCCGTGAAGAAGACCCGGATACCGCCATCTGGCCCCTCACCCACCCACGAACCACAATCCTCGCGCAAGGCGAACTCGCTCAGGCCCGAGGCCCAGCGCGGGAAGGTCTCCGGGCGCCAGAACGCCTCATAAACCTCCCGCCACGGCCGCGCGATCGTGACCGACAGGACGATAGCGGGAAGCATCGCCCTTCCCCTCAGTCCGCAAACAGCAGGACGGGCGTCTCGAGCAGCTTCTTCACCGCCTGGACATAGCTTGCCGCGTCCCAGCCATCGACGACGCGATGGTCGCAGCTGATGGACAGGTTCATCAGCTTGGCGCGCACGATGTCATCGCCCCGGAAGACAGGCCGCTCGACGATCTTGTTCGGCCCGATGATCGCCACTTCCGGCCGGTTGATCACCGGAGTCGTCGCAATCCCGCCCAGCGGCCCGAGCGAGGTGACGGTGATCGTCCCGCCGCCCAACTCCTCGGGCCTCAGCTTCTGCGTACGCGCCGCTTCGGCCAGACGCCCGATCTCGCTCGCGAGCTGCCAGACATTCTTGTCCTGCGCATCGCGGATCACCGGCACGGTGAGGCCCGCATCGGTCTGCGCGGCAATCCCCATGTGCACCCGGCCCGACCGCGTCACCACGCCCGCCTCGTCATCATAGCGCGCGTTCAGCATCGGGAAGTCGGGCAAGGTGCGGCAGATCGCGACGATCAGGAACGGCAGCATGGTCAGCTTCGGCCGCCCACCACGATTGTCGTTCAGGTCCGCCCGCATCTCTTCCAGCGCGGTCACGTCGATCTCGTCGACATAGGTGAAGTGCGGGATGTTGCGCTTCGACGCGGCCATGTTCTCGGCGATGCGGCGACGCATCCCGATCACCTTCACCTGCTCGTCTGCTCGCGCGCGGCTGGCGTGCGGCGGATGATAGCCCTGCCCGCCGGCATAGCGCAGATAGGCGTCGAGGTCGGCGTGGCGGATGCGGTCGCCCTCCGAGATCTTCACCTGGGACAGGTCGATGCCCAGATCCTTCGCCCGCGCCCGCACCGCCGGGGAGGCAAGAACGGGGGCCGCCGACGCCGCAGCAGG
>CAYMIU010000084.1:0-10627 GCA_964390515.1 uncultured Stakelama sp. | reverse complement strand
GAGGTAACCGGCGTCGGCGCGGCCGCGGGCGTCGGGGTCGCGGTCGGCGTCGGGCGCGGGGCCGGAGTCGCGCGCGCCGTGGGCGTCTCGGCGGGCCGCGGGGTCGGTGTGGCGCGCGGCGTCGGAGTCGCTCGCGGCGTGGGCGTCACCACCGAGGGTGGCGGCGGCGGCGTCACGACCGGCACAGGCGTCGGGGTGGGCGTCGGCTGCGGGCTCGACTGGCCTGGCGGCAGGCTGAAATTGCCGAGATCTGGCATACCGCCCGGCGGCACCTGGGCGGCGGCCGTTCCGGCCAGGGCGAGGATCGCCGCGCCCGCCAAATGTCCCGTCGTTCTGCGCATCGTCATCGCGCTAGTCCTGCCAAGATGAACGCGCGACAACGGATCACGGCTTCACCTGTGGCTGATCCGTGGCGACGACGGGCAGCCATACCGCACTCCCCTGCTCGCCCCCGCGCATCAGCGTGACGGTGGCCTTGCGATAATCCTCGGGCTTGGCGTGGAAGATGTTGGGCACGAACGTCTGCGGATTACGATCGTACAGCGGGAACAGCGAGGATTGCACCTGCACCATGATGCGGTGGCCCGGCTGGAACACGTGGTTCACTGTGGGCAGGCGGAAGCGATAGCGCTGCACCTTTCCGGCGGGGATCGGCGTCGGCTTTTCGAAGCTGTCGCGATAGCGGCCGCGGAAGATGTCGAGGCTGATCGGCAACTGGTACCCGCCCTTCTTCGGCTCGTTGGGATAATTGTCGGGATAGACGTCGATCACCTTGACGACGAAATCGCCGTCGGTGCCCGTCGTCCTGGCGAAGATATCCGCCAGCGGCGCGCCGGAGACGCGCACCGCCTGCCTGAGCGGCTCGGTCTGGTACGTCATCACGTCGGTGCGCCCGTCGACCGAACGCTGATCCGAGACGAGCCAGGATTGCCAGCGGCCGTCGTTGAAGTTCACCGGTCGCCGCAAGTGCGGGACGGGCTTCGCCGGATCGGCGACATAGCTGTCGCCACCGGTCGCGGCCCTGGCGAAATCGAGCCAGCCGTTGCCCTGCAGATAGATCGGCTTCATCGGCGCGGCGCAGCCCGCATCGCAGGCGAGCGGCCATTGCGCCAGCTTGTCCCAGCGGTTGGCGCCGGTGTTGTAGATCAGCGCCTGCGGCGGGGTGAACGCCGGGCGGCCATCGCGCAGATACTGGTCAAAGAAGGGGAAGAGGTAGTCCTCGCGCCATTCGGTGGCGGTATCGCCGTTCCACTTGAAATCGCCCAGCGACGAGCCGTCGTAATTGGCCTGGCTGTGCCGCCACGGCCCCATGACGAGGAAGTTGCTGCCCGCCTTGCCCTTCGCCTTCAGCGCTTCCCAGGCGGTGACCGCGCCGTACATGTCCTCCTGGTCGAACAACCCCTGTTCCCACATGGTCGGCACGTTCGACGGGTTTGCGGCGAGCAGCTTGTCCAAAGCCTGGCCCTGCCAGAAGGCGTCATAGGCGGGGTGCGCCGCCATCCGCTGCCAATAGGGAAGCTTGGCATAGCCCGACTTTTCCGCCCAGGCGCCCGCAGAGCCGGCGCGGCGGAACACCTCGTAATCGTCGTATACTTCGGGCGCCGGGCCGCTGCCCGTGCCCTTGAAGCCGGTCTGGCTGCCGAACCAGCGGATGTTGGCGAGGCGGAAGGCGCCGTAATGGAACCAGTCGTCCCCCATCCAGCCGTCGATCATCGGGCTTTCGGGCGCCGCCACCTTCAGCGCCGGATGCGGGTTCAGCAGGGCCATCGCCACCGTGAACCCTTCGTAGGACGATCCGAGCATGCCGACGCGGCCGTTCGTTTCCGGCAGGTTCGCCTTGTTCACCAGCCAGTCGATCGTGTCATAGGCATCGGTGACGTGATCGGTCGTCGAGGGGTTGAGCGGGCCGATCACCGGGCGAGTGACGACGTAATCCCCTCCGAGCCATATTTGCCGCGCACGTCCTGGAAGACGCGGATGTAGCCGGCGCGCACGAACGGCTCGTCCCCCTGCGGCAGCAGCGCGCGCATGTTGGGGCTGTTCGCCACGCGATTGGCGCGGCCGCTGGCATTGTAGGGCGTGCGCGTGAGCAGGATCGGCGCGCTCGTCGCCCCCTTGGGGATGACGATGACGGTGTGGAGCTTCACCCCGTCGCGCATCGGGATCATCACTTCGCGCTTCACGTAGTCGCGCGCGTCGATCGGATAGCTGAAGCCGGGCGGAATGTCGCCGGCGGGCGCGGGCAATTGCTGCGCAGCGAGCGGGGTGACGGCCATGGCAATGCCGGCCAGCAGCAGCAATTTCTTCATTCGCCTCACCCCTTTGACCGCCCATCGGCCCGATCGCGTCCGCCTCTTTCCCCTGTGAGGCGGGACGGATGCTCAAGCGCCGGGCGATAGTCGGACGCGGGGCTGGCGATCAACCGGCATCGGGCAGCTTTCACGCTTCCTTGACGCGCTTTGTGCCATGATCGCCAGCGATGCGCCCCGGCCCCGCCCCTGTCTTTCGCTCCGTCCGGCCGATTGACCGCCGGCGCGACTTGCCGCGCTTCGGCGTGGTGCTGGCGGCAATGGCGCTTCTGGCGTTGGTGCCGTTCCTCGGCGCGGCCATTCCATCGATGACCGATCTGCCGGGCCATATCGGCCGCTACGCCGTGATGCTGGATGGCGGGCGTTCGGCGGATCTTGCCCAATATTATGTCTTCACGTGGAAGCTGGTCGGCAACCTTGGCGGCGACCTGACGGTGCGCGCGCTCGGCTGGGTGGGGGCGGAACGGGCGGCGTGGCTGGCCGCCGCTGCCATCGCGCCGCTGACGATCCTTGGCATGGCGGCCGTCAGCCATGCGCTGCACGGCCGCATCCAGCCGGCGGCGGTGGCGGCCGCCTGCTTCGCGATGGCGAACCCGCTCATGTTCGGCTTCGTCAATTATTCGCTGTCCTTCGCGCTGGCGCTGCTTACCTTTGCCGCGTGGATCCGGCTGCGCGAGGCGCCCGGCTCGTGGACGATGCCGCTGCTGGCAGTCGCGGCGCTCGTCACATGGATTGCCCATGCGATGGGCTGGGGCGTGCTGGCGCTGCTCGCTGGCGGGTTCGAACTCGAACGGCTGTGGCAGCGGCGCAGCGCAGCAGCGCTGGCGGACGCGTTGCTGCGCGGCCTCGCGCTCCTGCCCCCGCTGATCCTGACGGTTGCCTGGCAGAGCGGCGACCATGGCGCGCTGATGGCGTGGGGAGACAGCCTCGTCACGCGCAAGGTGATGAACTGGGTGGTCGTGCTGCGCGGTGAGGCGAAGTGGATCGACCTTGGGACGCCGTTGCTGATCGCCCTCGCCTGTCTTGCCGCCTGGTGCCGGCAATTGATCGACTGGCGGCTTGGGGCCGGCGCCGTGCTGATCGCGCTTGCCTGCCTCGTCATGCCCACCACCATGTTCGGCAGCTGGGGCGCGGACGAGCGGATCGCGCCGGCGGCGGTGATCGCCGCGCTGCTGTCGCTGCGCTGGCGCGGCAGCCGACGCGGCGCGATCGCGCTTGCCGGCCTCGCCGCGCTGCTGTTCGGGGTGCGCACCGTGATGATCGCGCGGGACTGGCGCCGGCTCGACGCGGCCTATGCCTCGCATCTGGCAGCGCTCCAACTGATGCCGGCCGGGGCGCGGATCCATGCCGTGGTGCTGCAGGATCGCTGCCACAGCCCGTGGCGCGCGACCGCGTACAACCACCTGCCGAGCCTCGCCATCGGCCGGCGCCATGCGCTGGTGAACAGCCAGTGGCTGCTGCCCGGCGCGGCGCTGCTCACCGTGCGTGGCGACGGAAACCCCGCCCTGATGCACGATCCCTCGCAGCTGATAGATGGCTTCGATTGCAACGGCCCCCTTGCCCGGCCGCTCAGGGCGACGCTGGCGCAGATCCGCGGCGGGGCCTGGCAGTATCTGTGGGTGCTCGGCACGCGCGGCCATGATCCGTGGCCCGGCGCTGCACCTGTCTATGCCGATGGAAATAGCGCGCTTTACCGCCTGCCCGCTGGTTGACGCTGGCGGCCCCGTCACCTATATCCGGCCGATCACCACAGCTTCGGGAAATGACATGGCGTCGCGCACCGTGTCGAACGGATAGGAGTTGGTGGTTTCATAAGACGCTTCAAGGCTGCCGTTTGTTCCTGATCCGGAACATGACGTGCGGCCTTTTCGTGTCTTGTCCGCGCCCGGACGAATTAGACCAAGGCGGTACAGCTACATGGCATCCAAGGCGATCGAATACGGCACTGCGAAGCGCCGCATCCGCAAGGTGTTCGGCAACATTCACGAAGTGGTGCAGATGCCGAACCTCATCGAGGTGCAGCGCGAGAGCTACGAACAGTTCCTGCGGTCCGATCCCTCGATCGGCTATGTCTCCGGCCTCGAGAAGACGCTGCGCAGCGTGTTCCCGATTCGCGACTTCGCCGGCACGGCAGAGCTCGATTTCGTGAACTACGAACTCGAACCGCCGAAGTTCGACGTCGAGGAATGCCGCCAGCGTGGCATCACCTATGCTGCCCCGATGCGCGTCACGCTTCGCCTGATCGTGTTCGAGGTGGATCCCGAAACGGAAACCCGCTCGGTGCTCGATATCAAGGAGCAGGACGTCTACATGGGCGACATGCCGCTGATGACGGAGAACGGCACGTTCTTCATCAACGGCACGGAGCGCGTGATCGTCAGCCAGATGCACCGTTCGCCGGGCGTCCTGTTCGATCATGACCGCGGCAAGACCCACGCGTCGGGCAAGTATCTCTTCGCAGCGCGCGTGATCCCGTATCGTGGCTCGTGGCTCGATTTCGAGTTCGACGCCAAGGACATCGTCAACGTCCGTATCGACCGTAAGCGCAAGCTGCCGGTGACGGCGCTGCTGTACGCGCTGGGCCTCAACAGCGAGGAAATCCTCAACCACTTCTACAACCGCGTCACCTATGTGCGCGGCCAGGGTGGCTGGCGCATCCCGTTCGCGGCCGAGAACTGGCGCGGCGTGAAGCCGACGTTCGACCTCGTCGACGCGAACTCGGGCGAAGTCGTGTTCCCGACGGGCACGAAGGTGACGCCGCGCGCCGCCAACAAGGCAGCGAAGGACGGCCTGACCGACCTCCTCATCCCGACCGAGGAAATCTACGGCCGCTATTCGGCCTACGACCTCATCAACGAGCAGACCGGCGAGATCTACGTCGAGGCCGGCGACGAGATCGGCCCGGAAAGCCTGGAGAAGCTCGACAAGGCCGGCATCGACCGGATCGAGTTGCTCGACATCGACCATGTCACCACCGGTCCGTGGATCCGCAACACGCTGAAGGCCGACAAGGCCGAAGAGCGCGAGCAGGCGCTGTCGGACATCTATCGCGTGATGCGCCCTGGCGAGCCGCCGACGCTGGAGACGGCCGAAGCGCTGTTCGCCGGCCTGTTCTTCGATCCGGATCGCTACGACCTCTCGGCCGTCGGCCGCGTGAAGCTGAACATGCGCCTTGACCTCGATGCCGAGGACACGGTGACGACGCTGCGCACCGAAGACATTCTGGCGGTCGTGAAGACCCTGGTCGACCTGAAGGACGGCAAGGGCGAGATCGACGACATCGACAACCTCGGCAACCGCCGTGTTCGTTCGGTGGGCGAGCTGCTCGAGAACCAGTATCGCGTCGGCCTGCTCCGCATGGAGCGCGCGGTGAAGGAGCGCATGAGCTCGGTCGACGTGTCGACCGTCATGCCGAACGACCTCATCAACGCGAAGCCGGCCGTCGCCGCGGTGCGAGAATTCTTCGGCTCGTCGCAGCTGTCGCAGTTCATGGACCAGACGAACCCGCTGTCCGAAGTGACGCACAAGCGCCGCGTCTCGGCGCTCGGGCCGGGTGGTCTGACGCGTGAGCGCGCGGGCTTCGAAGTGCGCGACGTTCACCCGACGCACTATGGCCGTATCTGCCCGATCGAAACGCCGGAAGGCCCGAACATCGGCCTCATCAACTCGCTGTCGACCTTCGCACGCGTCAACAAGTACGGCTTCATCGAGACGCCGTACCGTCGCGTGGTGGACGGCAAGGTGACCGGCGAGGTCGTGTACCTCTCCGCGATGGAAGAGCAGAAGCACACCGTTGCGCAGGCGAACGCCGAGCTCGACGCCGAAGGCCGCTTCACCGAGGATCTCATCTCCGCCCGTCAGGCCGGCGAATTCCTCATGGCGCTGCCCGAGACGATCACGCTGATGGACGTGTCGCCCAAGCAGCTCGTGTCGGTTGCCGCATCGCTCATTCCGTTCCTCGAGAACGACGACGCGAACCGCGCGCTCATGGGCTCGAACATGCAGCGTCAAGCCGTGCCGCTGGTGAAGGCGGAAGCGCCCTTCGTCGGCACCGGCATGGAAGAGACGGTGGCCCGCGATTCGGGTGCGGCGATCGCCGCACGCCGCGCCGGCGTGGTCGACCAGGTCGACGCCAGCCGTATCGTGATCCGCGCCACGGGCGAGGTCGATGCCGGCAAGTCGGGCGTCGACATCTACTCGCTGATGAAGTTCCAGCGTTCCAACCAGTCGACCTGCATCAACCAGCGTCCGCTGGTGAAGGTCGGCGACGTGGTGAACGCCGGCGACATCCTCGCCGACGGCCCGTCGACCGAGTTCGGCGAGCTGGCGCTCGGCCGTAACGCGCTCGTCGCGTTCATGCCGTGGAACGGCTACAACTACGGGGACTCGATCCTCATCTCCGAGCGGATCGTAAAGGACGACGTGTTCACGTCGATCCACATCGACGAGTTCGAGGTGATGGCCCGCGACACGAAGCTCGGGCCGGAGGACATCACGCGCGACATCCCGAACGTCGGCGAGGAAGCACTGCGCAACCTCGACGAGGCGGGCATCGTGTACGTCGGTGCCGAGGTCGAGCCGGGCGACATCCTGGTCGGCAAGATCACGCCGAAGGGTGAAAGCCCGATGACGCCGGAAGAGAAGCTGCTGCGCGCCATTTTCGGTGAAAAGGCCAGCGACGTGCGTGACACCTCGCTTCGCCTGCCGCCGGGCGTTGCCGGTACGGTTGTCGACGTTCGCGTCTTCAACCGCCACGGCATCGACAAGGACGAGCGCGCGATGGCGATCGAGCGCGAGGAGATCGAGCGCCTGAAGAAGGACTCGGACGACGAGCGCACGATCCTCAACCGTGCCACCTGGTCGCGCCTGCGCGAGATGCTGATCGGCCAGACCGCGACTGCGGTGCCGAAGGGCGGCCCCAAGAAGGGTGCCGTGATCGATCAGGACATGCTCGATAGCGTCGACCGCCACGAATGGTGGAAGTTCGCCGTCGCCGACGACAAGGTCCAGTCGGATCTCGAAGCGGTGAAGGCGCAGTACGACGAAGCCGCGAAACTCATTAAGGAGAAGTTCGAGGACCGTCGCGAAAAGCTGGAGCGTGGCGACGAGCTGCCGCCGGGCGTGCTGAAGATGGTCAAGGTGTTCGTCGCGGTGAAGCGCAAGCTGCAGCCGGGCGACAAGATGGCCGGCCGTCACGGCAACAAGGGCGTCATCAGCCGCATCCTGCCGGTGGAGGACATGCCGTTCCTCGCCGACGGGACGCCGGTCGATCTCGTGCTGAACCCGCTGGGCGTGCCGTCGCGCATGAACGTCGGTCAGATCTTCGAGACGCACCTTGGCTGGGCAGCCCGCGGCCTCGGCCAGCAGATCGCGCAGCAGCTGGAGGAATGGCGTGAAGCCAATCCGGATGCCACCCCGGGCGCCATGCCCGAGGCGGTGAAGGACCGGCTGAAGACGATCTACGGCGAACATTATGTCGACGAGATCGAGGCACGTGACGCGCAGGGCATCATCGAGCTGGCGACCAATCTGAAGCCCGGCGTTCCGATGGGCACCCCGGTGTTCGACGGTGCGGTGGAGCAGGACGTCGCCAACATGCTCGAACTGGCGGGTCTCGATCCGTCGGGCCAGTCGGATCTGTTCGACGGGCGCACCGGCGATCAGTTCGACCGCAAGGTGACGGTGGGCATCATCTACATGCTCAAGCTGCACCACCTTGTGGACGACAAGATCCACGCACGTTCGATCGGGCCGTACAGCCTCGTCACCCAGCAGCCGCTGGGCGGTAAGGCGCAGTTCGGTGGTCAGCGCTTCGGCGAAATGGAGGTGTGGGCGCTGCAGGCTTATGGTGCTGCGTACACGCTCCAGGAAATGCTGACGGTGAAGTCCGACGACGTGGTTGGCCGCACCAAGGTCTATGAGGCGATCGTCAAGGGCGACGACACGTTCGAGGCCGGCATTCCGGAGAGCTTCAACGTGCTCGTCAAGGAAATGCGTTCGCTGGGCCTCAACGTCGAGCTGAAGAGCATGGAAGACGCGGACGACGGCGACCTGGCCGAGGCGGCTGAGTAACCGCACCACTCCGACGATCGACCATCCCTCCCCTAGCCCCTCCCGCCCGCGCGGGAGGGGGAAGAGGTAGAAAAATGAACGAACTTACCAATTTCGCGAACCCGGTCGCCAAGCCGGAGACCTTCGACCAGATCCAGATCGGCATTGCGTCCCCGGACCGCATCCGCTCCTGGTCGTTCGGCGAGATCAAGAAGCCCGAGACGATCAACTATCGCACGTTCAAGCCCGAGCGTGACGGCCTGTTCTGCGCGCGCATCTTCGGTCCGATCAAGGACTACGAATGCCTGTGCGGCAAGTACAAGCGCATGAAGTACAAGGGCATCGTCTGCGAGAAGTGCGGCGTCGAGGTTACCGTCTCGAAGGTTCGCCGTGAGCGGATGGGCCATATCGAGCTCGCCGCCCCGGTCGCGCACATCTGGTTCCTGAAGTCGCTGCCGTCGCGCATCGGCCTGCTGCTCGACATGCAGCTCAAGCAGCTTGAGCGCGTGCTGTATTTCGAGGCGTATATCGTCATCGAGCCGGGCCTGACCCCGCTCGAGAAGTTCCAGCTGCTGACCGAGGACGAACTCCTCGAGGCGCAGGACGAATATGGTGAGGACGCCTTCTCCGCCGGCATCGGCGCAGAGGCCGTGCGCATCATGCTCGAGAGCCTGGATCTCGAAGGCGAGAAGACCGCGCTGCTCGAAGAGCTCGCCGTCACCAAGTCCGAGCTGAAGCCCAAGAAGATCATCAAGCGGCTGAAGGTCGTCGAGAGCTTCCTGGAATCGGGCAACCGCCCGGAGTGGATGATCCTCGAGGTCGTTCCGGTCATCCCGCCCGAGCTTCGCCCGCTGGTGCCGCTCGACGGTGGTCGCTTCGCCACGTCGGATCTGAACGATCTGTATCGCCGCGTGATCAACCGTAACAACCGCCTGAAGCGCCTGATGGAGCTGCGTGCGCCGGACATCATCGTCCGCAACGAAAAGCGCATGCTGCAGGAAGCCGTCGACGCGCTGTTCGACAACGGCCGCCGCGGTCGCACGATCACCGGCGCCAACAAGCGTCCGCTGAAGTCGCTGTCCGACATGCTGAAGGGCAAGCAGGGCCGCTTCCGTCAGAACCTGCTCGGCAAGCGCGTCGACTATTCGGGCCGTTCGGTCATCGTGACCGGTCCGGAGCTCAAGCTGCACCAGTGCGGCCTGCCGAAGAAGATGGCGCTCGAGCTGTTCAAGCCGTTCATCTACGCCCGTCTCGACGCCAAGGGTCTGTCCATGACCCTGAAGCAGGCGAAGAAGTGGGTCGAGAAGGAGCGCAAGGAGGTCTGGGATATCCTGGACGAGGTGATCCGCGAGCATCCGGTGTTGCTGAACCGCGCGCCGACGCTCCACCGCCTGGGCATCCAGGCGTTCGAGCCCGTGCTGATCGAGGGCAAGGCGATCCAGCTTCACCCGCTGGTCTGCTCGGCCTTCAACGCCGACTTCGACGGTGACCAGATGGCCGTGCACGTCCCGCTGAGCCTCGAGGCGCAGCTGGAAGCGCGCGTCCTGATGATGTCGACCAACAACATCCTCTCGCCCGCAAACGGCAAGCCGATCATCGTGCCGTCGCAGGACATGGTGCTCGGTCTCTACTATCTCTCGATGGAGAAGCAGAACGAGCCGGGCGAAGGCATGCTGGTCTCCGACATGTCGGAAGTCCACCAAGCGCTCAACGCCGGTGCCGTTACGCTGCACACCAAGATCGTCAGCCGCGTTCCGCAGACCGACGAGGACGGCAACCAGTACCTCAAGCGCTACGAGACGACCCCGGGCCGCATGCTGCTCGGCGAGTGCCTGCCGAAGAGCCACAAGGTACCATTCGAGACGGTCAACCGCCTGCTGACCAAGAAGGACGTTACCGACGTCATCGACGAGGTGTATCGTCACACCGGCCAGAAGGAGACGGTGCTGTTCGCCGACGCCATCATGGCACTCGGCTTCCGTCACGCATTCCGCGCCGGCATCTCGTTCGGCAAGGACGACATGATCATCGCGCCGGACAAGACCAAGCTGGTCGACGAGACGCGTGAGCAGGTGAAGGACTTCGAGCAGCAGTATCAGGACGGCCTGATCACGCAGCAGGAGAAGTACAACAAGGTGATCGACGCCTGGAGCCGTTGCGGTGACCAGGTGGCGAACTCGATGATGAACGAGATCAAGGCCGTTCGCATCGACGAGGAGACCGGCCGTGAGAAGCCGATCAACTCGATCTACATGATGGCGCACTCC
>CAYMIU010000083.1:0-10759 GCA_964390515.1 uncultured Stakelama sp. | reverse complement strand
GCAGATGGCCGAGCCGCTGCGCCAGATAGGCGATCGTCACCGCATCGGGCGCGATCAGCGCGGAGCGGGCGCCCATTTCGATCGCGAGGTTGCAGAGCGTCATCCGCCCTTCCATCGACAGCGCGCGGACCGCCGGGCCGGCGAATTCGATCACATGATCGATCGCGCCATCCACCCCGATCGCCGCCAGCACGCCAAGCGCCATGTCCTTGGCGGATACGGGCGCAGTCACCGCGCCGGTGATGGTGAGGCGCATCGCCGGCGGCTTGCGCAGCCGCAGCGTCTGCGTGGCGAGGACATGCTCGATCTGCGACGTGCCGATGCCGAAGGCCAGCGCGCCGAACGCGCCATGCGTGGAGGTGTGGCTGTCCCCGCACACGATGGTGCTGCCGGGCAGGGTACGGCCCTGCTCGGGGGCGACGATATGGACGATGCCGTTGCGCGGATCGCCCATCGCGAACCGCTCGATCCCGTGCCGTTCGCTATTCTCCACCAGCCGGCCGAGCTGGGCGCGCGCCTCCGGATCGGCGACCGCGGCGATACCCCGTTCCTGCCCCTCGGTCGGCACGTTGTGGTCGAACAGCGCCAGCGTGCGCGCCGGCGCCCGCACGCGCCGGCTGGCCGCGTGCAGCCCGGCAAAGGCCTGCGGCGACGTCACTTCGTGCAGCAGATGAAGGTCGACGTAAATCAACGCCTCGCCGCCGTCCTGCGCGACGAGATGACTGTCCCAGATGCGATCGAGGAGCGTCCGGCCGGCCATGCGCCTAGATGATGCCGCGCGCGCGCAGATCGGCGATGGCGCCCTGGTCATAGCCTGCCTCGGCAAGCAGGGCGTCGGTATCCTTGCCCACCGTCGCCGGCGCCGGGCGAGCAATGCCGCCGGGGGTGCGCGACAGGCGCGGGAAGATGCCCTGCATCGGCAGCGCGCCGTGCCGCTCCGTCTCCACCTCCACCAGCGCCTCTCGCGCGCGGAAGTGCGGATCCTCCAGCATGTCGCGCGCGGCGAACATGCGCCCGGCAGGCACGGCATGGTCCGCCATCAGCGCCTCCAGTGTCGCAATATCGAAGCCGCGCGACCAGTCCGCGATCATCGCGTCCAGCTCGTCCTGATGCTGGCCGCGCGCGACATGGGTGGCGTAGCGCGGATCGTCGGCCAGTTCGGGCCGGCCCATCGCGGCGGCGAGGCGGCGGAAGATCGCATCCTGATTGGCCGCGATCAGCAATTCGCCGTCGCGGCAGGGATAGACGTTGGACGGCGCAATGCCCTTCAGCACCGATCCGCTGCGCGTGCGCACATGGCCCGCGGCGGCATATTCGGGCACCAGCCCTTCCATCACCTGAAGCACGGATTCGAACAGGCTGACGTCGACGATCTGGCCCTTGCCGCTGCTCTCGCGCTCATGCAGCGCGGCCAGCGCGCCGAGGCAGCCATAGGTGCCCGCCAGGCTGTCACCGATCGACACGCCGAGCCGCGAGGGCGGGCGATCGGCCGAGCCGACGAGCGCGCGCCACCCGCCCATCGCCTCGCCGATCCCGCCGAAGCCGGCGCGGGTGGAATAAGGCCCCGTCTGGCCATAGCCGGAGACGCGCACCACGATCAGGCGCGGATTGGCGGCGCACAGATCGGCGGGCGCGAGGTTCCATTTCTCCAGCGTGCCGGGGCGGAAATTCTCGATCAGCACGTCCGCCCCCGCGATCAGCCGCCGCGCGATCTCCTGCCCCTCCGCCGTACGCAGGTCCGCCGCGACGGACCGCTTGTTGCGGGCGATCACTTCCCACCACACCGGCGGATCCCCGGCCCCCCATTGGCGCATCGGATCGCCGGTTGTGGGCGGCTCGATCTTCACCACGGTGGCGCCCATGTCGCCGAACAATTGCGCACAGAAGGGGCCGGCGATCAGCTGCCCCAGTTCGACCACTCGGATATCGGAAAGAGGCCCCATCCACGCATTCCCCGGAAAACTTAGATAGCTAAGCTATCTGTCTTGGTGCGCTGCGACAAGCCCGTTAACGTCGCAGCCGTCCGGCGGTATCCAGCAGGCGTGCGAGCAGCGCATCGAGGATCGTGCTGGCCAGCGGATCGGTGAGTTGCCCCTCGGCGTCGAAGGCTCGGTCGGCGAACGGCAAGGCGACCTGTTCGGGGATCACCATCATCTGCACCGTTCCAAGGATCTGGCGAAGCTGCGCCAGCGCGCGGAGGCCGCCGAACGGCCCGGTCGCGGCAGCCATGACCGCCGCGACGCCGCCGCGAAACGCCGACAGCGCCAGCGGCCCTTCCCCGTCGGTCGGCCGCGATGCCCAGTCGATCGCGTTCTTGAGCAGCACGGCGGGCGCGCCATTATGCTCCGGCGTGGCGAACAGCACCGCGTCGCTCTCCGCAAGCTGGCGCTTCAGCATGGCCGCGGCCGGCGGATAGGCGGCGTGCTCCAGATCCTGGCAGTAGAGCGGCAGGGCGAGCGCGGCGAGATCGATCGTGGTGACTGCCGCGCCACTGGCCGCCAGCCGCGCCGCCGCCAGCGACGTCAGCCTGGCGTTGAACGAACCCTGGCGCGCACTGCCAGCGACCACTGCGACTGAAACCACCCTGTCCTCTCCCTTTGGTTTGTTAGCAACCTAAGGGATCGGTCTGTCATCGTCCAGCCGGCGCGCCGCCAGTTTCTCCGTTCTAGACGAGCGTGGGGCGGGAGCGGATGGCGTTTAGTACCGGTGGTTCGACGGCATATACCGCCATACGGCGCCCGCCGCGGTTGACGTGGTCCGTGATCCGGCCGGCATAGTGGCGACGCACCAGGCCGGCGCGGACGAGATCCGAGACTGCGCGGCTGACGTTGGCGCGGCCGATCGCTAGCGCTTCCTCCGCCAGTGCCGCGTCGATCGCCGCAGCGTCCTGCGAGGCGATACGGGCGGCGACCTTGGCCCTGAGGGTCGCACGGCGACGATCGTTGGCCGCCAGTGGCGCGAGTTGACGTGCGAGCCAGTCGCGCAAGGCGATGCGCGTGCCCTCCCCCTCCCCTTGAGGGCGGATCCACGGTCCCGCTCGTCCATCCGGGCGGGCCGCCTCGGCGATCAGGCCGAGGACGAGAAAGGCGTAACGCGGGCGGCGCGAGGCGCTTGTCAGCGTCGCCAGGATCGTGCCGAGATCGAGATTGCTGCTCATGCTGCGGAATCAAGCACAGCGAGAACGCAAGGTGAATCCCTCATCTCACCGACGCGGCGACTTTGTCGCGGGTGACACTTTGCCGACAGGCCGTGGCAGAGTGTCACCCACGCCAGTCCCAAGGCCGATGTGCGGGTTGTCGCCGCCCAAGGAACAGGTGATCCGTCGCGGACAGGCGTCGCGTTTGGGGTTGGCGCCGTAGTTCGTGCACGGCGAAGTGATGGTGGGTCCCTGCCCTCCCCTCCGGACTAACCCGCATCGGAGCTTTCGCAGCGGGCTAGCGGGTTGGTCGGCGACGCGGCCACTTGGGTCCAATCCTCTAAAAATTCAGGCTTCAGCATCATTTCTGGTTAGAGGGTTTATATCTGGAGTTAGAAGGTTAGGGGCACCGAACGCGGCGCTAAGTGTCGGGAAAGGGAGAACAATGTTCCCGGTCTCTGTTCCCGGAGTGTCGAGGCTTCGTTCCCGGAGATCCGAGCCTTGCGTTCCCGAAGTGTCGTCGGGTGGTTCCTGAAAGGCCGATGACCGTTCCCGGAGTGTCGAAGGTCGTCTATCTCGGCCATTCGACCGCGTTCATTTGAATCGTTTTCGCAAGGTTGTGGTTGGGAGAGGTTCAAATCCGTCGGGGACGTCGTCGTTCGTCGAGGGGCTGGCTGAACGACCCGACACATCGGGAACGGCCGCGGGCAACAGGCAGCTGTGCTCCCCTCCCCTTCCAGTCGATGCGGGCTTGGAAGCTCAGGTACGACGCCTCGATGCCCGCGCCCGGGCCGCCGGCATGACATTCGAGGCACGCGATCAGGTTGATTGTCGCGCGGCGGCGCGAGGTTTCGTGCGTGGTCGGGAGGGGCAGTCGTCGAGGTGGCGCCGGGCGCGGTTTGGCAGGACCCCCCTGCCCGCTTCGTCACCGGCCGAGTTCGTGGCGGTGCTTGGCGTCCCAGCGTTTGACGAAACCGATGAAGGCGTTCTGGTAATTGACCGGCGTTCGGGCCGGATCCGCGTCGATCCACTGGCGGAATTCGGCGTGGAGCGTCTGGTAGTCCCAGCCGGGGCATTCGGCGCGCAATGTGGCGAGTGTCGCGTCGGCGAGATCGCCGGCAGTCGCGCGCGTGGCGAGACCCTTCACGGATCGCCGGATCAGGGCAGCCGCATCGGACAGCTCGGCGGTGCGTTCGGGTGAGGGGGCGGGGGGCGGCAGCGAGGCTTCGGGAGCGCACTTGACGCTCGCGTCAGTGGCCAGGGGGTTGGGCAGAGGCTCAAGTGCCGCAAGCGTTGCGAGGGAGGGGGAAGCGGGTGTTTCCCCGGGGAACCGCGGCGGCTGGTCGGGGGTAGCGGCAGCGGCGGTGCGAGGAGCGCGCCGGGGCGAGGCGCCTTGCGCGGCTGCGGCGGGCTCGGCTGCCATACCGCGGCTGCCCGCGTCCGTCCGGCGCCGCATGCGCAGGCTCGGCTCGCGCTTGCCCGCCGGTTGCTCGAGCGCGAGCGTATAGCCGGGGAGGGGATCCTTCTCGGCGATCTTGGCGATTTCGAACTTGAAGCGGCGATACTGGCCTTCGGCGCCCGACTTTTCGAACAGCGTCGGCATGGAAATGGCAAATCCGGCCTCGCCGGCGCCGCCAGCGTGCTTGCGCGCGACCTTGTAGAGCCAGCGTTCGCGCCCGCCGGTGAGATCGAAATAGGCGCGGTCGATGCTGAGCACCCCGCCCGTCATCATCACGCCTTCCCAGAACCAGTTGGAGAGCTCGATCGTCATGCCGCGCGAACGCTCGGTCTTTTCGTCGACGAGCTGGGTCCAGCCGTCGAGCCAGCTGAACGTCGCCTCGCGGCGGTTCTCTGCGCGAATATTGGTCTTGATGGTCGTCGCCACCAGCCGATCGAGCGACTGCCCGAGCAGCTCATAGGCGCGCCCCGTCGTCGGCCGATGGATGGCGCGCAGCAGATCATAGGGCATGAGGTGCAGCTTTCGCGGCACATCGTTGACGCCGCGGCGCGCCATGTCGGCGAGCACGCTGGCGCAATAGATCAGGATATCGGCGTCCCAGATCGTCGCCATGCCGTAATCCGGATTGGCGGAGACATGGACCCAGAGCTTCCCGTCCGGGCTGCGATAGTCGATCGGTTTCACCCGTTTCGACTTGGCGAGGCTGAAGAAGGGGCGCTCCATCATCTCGCGCTGATCGCGCAGCGGCAGATCGGCGAGATAGGGGAGGAACAGGTCGAACTGTTCCGAGACGGCTTCGCGGGCGGCGCGCGTCACGGCGTGTTTCCCCGGGGAAACGGCGCCCGGCCAAGCGCGGCAGGGGCGGGGGACCCGCGGTGTTTCCCCGGGGAAACAGGGAAACAGCCCGCGAATGTTGAGGAAGTTGAGGCTCTGGCGCGTTTTCTGGCCCGATTCAACGTTGCAGCCCCCGTCCTTCCGCTTCCAGATGAGCAAGCGCTTCGCGGAGCGCGTTGGCCAGCTCGTCGGTATCGGCACCCGAACCTGCATGGAGGCGGATCGTCACGCCCTGGCGATTGGCCGACTGGATGGTGAGTGCTGGGCGGCCGTGCGCGGTCGTCCATACCCAGGGCTCGTCCGGCGTCTTGGCCCCGGAGGCACGGGGCGCTTCCAGCAGCTGGCGAACCACGTCGGCTGCATTCCACAGCCTCAGGCCGTGCTCGCGCCGCATCTTCTGGTCGCGCGCCAGCGCCTTGGCCTTGGCGAGGATGGCGGGGGCGGCGATCTTGTCGTCGAGCGCCTGCGCCAGCGTATAGGCGGGCTTCAACTGCACGTCCGCCGGGGAGGCGAAGGCTGCGATCACCGTGTCCGGCAGGCTCGCCACCTTCAGCATCTTGGACAGCCAGCCCTTCGACAGCTTGAGCCGTTCGGCCATGCGCGTCAGGTGATTGTCATAGTGGCTCCTGAGCGCGGCGGCATAATTGCGCGCGCGTTCGAGATCCGACACGTCCTTGCGCGCGCGGTTCTCGAGATCGGCGAGGCGGAACGCTGCCTCGTCGTCAAGCACCGCGACCTGCGCGACGAACATCATGTCCGGATAGGAATGGGCGCGCAGCCAGGAGATCGACCAGTGCCGCCGCGTGCCGGCGATCACTTCGTAATCGTGATCCGGATCACCTTCCACCCGGCGAACGACGGCCGGCACCTTCTGCCCGCCCTCCGCAATCAGCGAATCGATGAGTTCGCGGCAGCTTTCCTCGCTGAGATGCGCGTAGGAGCGCGCATTGCCTGGCCAGATCCGCACGCGGGAGGGATCGAGCAGCAATTGCGTGACTTGCCGGACCTCGCCGCTGGCCACGCGCGCGAGGGCGGATTCCCGGCCGAGCAGCGTCGTGCCCCGCAAGCGCTCCCGCGGGGGCAGGGCAGGGGGGGCGGGACGGGACACGGCTGCTGCGGGCGCGCCCGTGCCGTCCGGAGCGGGCGACGCGGCAGGTGCGGGTGACGTGGGCGCCACCAGTTCATCGTCCGCCAGCAGGCCGGCAAGGTAATCGGATTGCTTACGCGCCATGACGGGCCTCCCTCACGAAGAACATAGAGGGAACAGTTCCGTGTAGGAAAGGCCCGCAAACGCCGCTGCGGCGAGCGCGATGTGCCGGTGCAGGATCAGGCCGCGGCATGGATGACATCCTCCTCGCGCGCCGGGGCCACACGGCCCCAGCCCTGTCGCACCAGCTGCTCGATCTGGCCCATCGCCTCGTCGAGGTTGGCACGGCAGCGCTTGTGCGTCTTGGGCGTGCCGATCGGCCGCTCCAGCTCATAGACGGTCATCATCCGCATCGCGGCGTGGCTGATTTCCGCGCTGTCCAGGATCGGCACCGGGAGGAGCGCCGATCCGAAGCTCTGCTCCATGATCGCGCGCACCATCGCGTGGCTGGGATCGTTGGAATCGTATTTCGAGCAGATCAGCCGGACGAAGCTGTAATCCACTGCAATACCGACGCTTTCCAGCTGCTGGAGCACCTGATCCATCATCGACAGGAACTGGACGGTGGAGCAGAAATCGGGCGTCGTCGCGGCGAGGGGTACGAGCAGCGCATTGGCCGCCTGCATCACCGCGAGGCTGATCGTGCCGAGCGCGGGGGGCGGATCGAGGATCACCACGTCATAATCGCGGGCGAGATCGATCAGCCCCTGTTTCAGCTTTCGGAAACGTGCGGCGAGCACCGATTGCCCGTCCGAGCCGGCAGCGGCGAGTTCATATTCCACGTCGAACAATTCGAGGTTCGACGGGATGAGATCGACATTGGGCCAGGGCGTGCGCTTCACCGCATAGCCAAGGTCGGCCTGCGTCGGATCGATCGACAGATAGGGGTAAAGCGTTTCTTCGCGCGTGATGTTGAAATGCGGGTTGAAGCCGAACAGCGTGGTGGTGGTCGCCTGGCTGTCGCAATCGACCACCAGCACGCGATAGCCCTGGACCGCGAAATAATGCGCAAGGTGCGTGGTGACGGTGGACTTGCCGACGCCGCCCTTGAAATTCTGCACCGCGATGACCGCCGGTACATCGAGCGGCGCGCGGGCGGGGGAGGCGCCGAGCACCTGGCGCATGTGGAGCAGTTCCTCCACCGAATAGCCCAGCCGCCGGCCATTCTCGCTGGCCGGGGGAGGGGGCAGGCGGCCGTCATCCTCCGCCATGCGGATACGATTGGTGGAGCAGCCGAGCAGCGCCGCGGCCTCGGCAATGCCGAAGCGGACGTTGAGGCCCTTGCGGCTTTCGGGCAGGAATGCCTTGCGCCGGAGCCGTTCGATCATCCGCTCGCCAGCATCGGCAAGATCACCGATCTGGCTGGTGATTGCATTCATGAAGCCACCCCGGCGCGCAATTGAAGCATGTCAGCAGGGGTCTGGCATAAATTACTTCAATCGCGCAAGGAATATGCGCGGAAGATGCCGCAGGGCGTTGCGAAGCTGCGCCGATCGGACCATATTCGGACCGAATAAGGATGGATGCCATGTCACTCGCAGAGCAGATCAAGCCCGTCAGCTATCTGAAGGCCAATGCCGCCGAGCTGCTGCGCAGCATCGGTGAGGGGGGCGAGCCGGTGATCATCACCCAGAATGGCGAGGCCAAGGCGGTGCTTCAGGATGTCGCCGCCTATGAACGCACGCGCCAGACGATGGCGCTGCTGAAGCTGATGGCGCTCGGCACGCAGGACGTGGCGGCGGGGCGGACGGTGCCGGCGCGCGCGGCGATCGAGCGGTTGCGGCAGCGGCGCGACCCGGCGGCGTGAGCGAGCGGTACGACGTCGAACTGACCGCGGGCGCTGAAGGGGACTTGGCGGCGATCCACGGCTGGATCGCGGGGCAGGGGGGCGATGACGCGGCCGACCGGTTCCTCGACCAGGTGCTGGAGCGGATCGAGCGGCTGGAGACCTTCCCGTTGCGCGGCGCGGTACTGCCCGAGCTGGAGCCGCTGGGGATGAGCGAGTTTCGCCAGATCATCGCCGCGCCCTATCGCATCGTCTATCGCCTGTTCGACCGGCGGGTCGTGATCCTGCTGATCGCGCATGGGCGGCGCGATTTCACGCAGCTGCTGGAAGAGCGGCTGCTGCGCTGATGGGAAGTGCCGAATGACCGATTTCACCTTCATCCATGCGGCGGACATTCACCTCGACAGCCCGCTGGCAGGGCTGAGCCGCAAGGACGAGGCCTTTTCCGAGCTGGTGCGCGGGGCGACGCGGCGGGCGTTCTCCAACGTGGTGGACCTTGCCATCGCCGAGGAAGCGCGGTTCGTGGTGATCGCGGGCGACCTGTATGACGGGACGTGGAAGGACCAGGCGACCGGCCAGTTCGCGATCCGCGAGCTGGCGCGGCTGACGCGCGCCGGAATCCGCGCGGTGGTGCTGTTCGGCAATCATGATGCGGAAAGCCGGGTGTCGCGGCATTTCACCCCGCCCGAGGGGGTGTTCCTGCTGAGCAACCGGCAGTGCGAGACGGTGCGCTTCGATGACCTGGGCGTGGCGATCCACGGGCGAAGCTATCGCGAGGCGGCGACGACGGAGAATATCGCCGCGACATACTGCCCGCCGGAACGGGGGATGTTCAACATTGCGGCGCTCCACACCGCGCTCGACGGGCATGACGGCCATGCCAATTACGCGCCCTGCTCGCTGGGCGAATTGCAGGCGGCGGGGCATGATTATTGGGCGCTTGGCCATGTGCATGAGCCGGCGATCCGATCCGAGCATCCGCATATCGTGTTCCCCGGCAATACCCAGGGGCGCAACGTGCGCGAGACGGGGGCCAAGGGGGCGATGCTGGTGCGCGTCGCGGATGGGGCGGTGCGATTGGTGGAGCATCGCGCGTGCGACGAGGCGCGCTGGGCACAGGTGGCGGCCGATGTGCGCGGCGCGGGCGATTATGCCGAGGCGCTGGGCGAGATCCGGCGGCTGCTCGCCAGCAGCGTGCGCGAGGCGGACGGACGCCCGCTGGCGGCGCGGGTGACGATGATGGCGGACGGCGCGGTGGGGCGGCGGATGCGTGCCGACCCGGCCTGGGCGGAAGGCGAGGTGCGCGCGACCGCGGCGGGCGTGTCAGGCGACTTGTGGATCGAGAAGGTGCGGCTGACGACCGATGACGCGGTGCCGATGGGCCTGCCGCCCGAGCTGGTGCAATTGCTGGAGGAGGCGCTGAACGACTCCGATTGCGCGCGCGCGGTGGCGGCGGCGACCGCGCCGCTGGTGGCGAAGCTGCCCGCCGATGTCGGCGACGCGGACATTGCGCCGCTGGTGACGGCGGCGCGGGCGGGGGATTCGGCGGCGCTGCTGGGCGCGGCACGCGCGGCGGTGGCGGCGCGGCTGGGCGAGGGGGAGGATTGATGCGCTTCCGGCAGATCGAACTGATCCGCTACGGCGGCTTTGCCGACCGATTGCTCGATTTCGGGGACGGCGCGGGGGAGGGCGACCTTCACCTGATCGTCGGGCCGAACGAGGCGGGGAAATCGACCACGCTGCATGCGATCGGCGATTTCCTGTTCGGGATTGCCGGGCAGACCGCGCAAGGCTGGCGGTTCGGCTATGGCGATTTGCGCATCCGTGGGCTGATCGAGGCGGAGGGGCGCACGATCGAGGCGGTGCGGCGCAAGGGCAACAAGGATACGCTGCTTCATCCCGCGACCGGCGCGGCGCTGCCCGGCGACGTGCTGGCGCCATTGCTGGCGGGGGTCGACCGGACGGCGTTCGAGCGGATGTTCGGGCTGGACCACCAACGGCTGCGCGACGGCGGCGAGGCGATCCTGCGCGGGCGCGACGATGCGGCGCAGATCACGTTGGAGGCGGGGACCGGGATCGCCGGGATCGGGCAGGTGCTGGACACGCTGAGCGGCGAGGCGGCCGAGCTGTTCAAGCCGAGCGCGTCAAAGCCGGTCGTCAACAAGTTGATGGCGGAACGTGCCGAGGCGCTGAAGCGGGTGCGCGAGGCGAGCATCGGCGAACGCGACTGGGGCGAGGAGAAGCAGCGGCGCGCGGCGGCGGAGGAACGCCGCGCCGCGCTGCTGGCCGAGAATGACGCGCTGACGCGCGAGGAGACGCGGCTCGACCGTATCCGCCGGGCGCGCGCACCGCTGAGCCGGCGGGCGAGCGCCGAGGCGGCGCTGGCGGCGCTGGGGC
>CAYMIU010000082.1:5397-11074 GCA_964390515.1 uncultured Stakelama sp. | reverse complement strand
GTGCGGCGCGGCGACGTGGTACGCGTGCTGAGCGACGCTGGCCTTGCGCGGCCGATCGCGCAGCAGCCGGTGCTGGTGACGCTGAGCGGCGAGGTGGCGCGGCCGGGGCGCTATTACGTGCCGCCGGGTACACCTCTGTCCGACGTGGTGGCGAAGGCCGGCGGGCTGACGCCGCAGGCGTTTCCGTTCGCCAGCGTCATCACGCGCGAATCCGTAAAGGCGCAGCAGCGCGAAAGCTTCGCGCGGGCGGTGGACGATGTGGAGCTGCTGCTCGGCACGCAGCCGCTGGTGTCGGCCAATCGCGCGCAGCTTGCCTCTGCGGCGAACCTGCAGCTGATCGACCAGGTGGTGGCGAAGATGCGCGAGCGCGAGCCCACCGGGCGGCTGGTGTTTGACGTGCCGGTGACCGCGACGACGCTGCCAGCCGATCTCATCGTGGAGAATAACGACAGCGTGCACGTGCCGACGCGGCCTGCGACGATCGGCGTGTTCGGCGCGGTCGCGAGCCCGGCGTCCTTCGCTTACCGCCCCGGCCAGACGATCGGCGACGCGGTGCGCAGTTCGGGCGGGATCCAGTCGCTGGGCGACAGGAAGGAGATCTTCGTCGTCCGCGCCAACGGCATGGTGCTGGCGCGCGGCAAGCGGACGCTGAGCGAGCCGGCGCTGCCGGGCGATCTCGTCTTCGTGCCGGTCGACGCCAATCGCGGCGAGTTCTGGGCGCGGCTGCGCGACATTACCGGCAGCCTGTTCGGCAGCGTGATCGGCGCCGCCACCATCGTGAATGCGGTGAACTGATGGCGCGGGTGACCGAGTGGGTGCGCGATCCGCGCTGGCGGCTTCGCGTATATGGCGCGCTCGCCGTGGTGCTGGCGGTGCTGTGCGTGGTGCCGCAGCCGTATGAGGCGCGGGCCAAGCTGGTGCCGCAGGAGCCGGGGAGCCTTGGGCTGGGTTCGACGATGAACGCGCTTGGCGGGCAGCTGGGCGGCTTTGCCGCGCTGCTGGGCGGGGCGAAGCAGCCGATCGACCTGTACCTGACCATCGCGCGCGGGCGCGAAGTGGCGGATGCGGTGATCGCGCGGCTGAAGCTGGCGGATCGTTATGGCTCCGAACGGAAGGCGCAGCTGGCGCTGGCGAAGAAAGTGGACGTCCATTCGCTGACCGGCGGCGTGATCGAGATCGAGACGCGCAGCCGCGATGCGGAGGAAGCGCAGGCGCTGACCCGCGCTTATGTCACTGCGATTACCGACCGGCTGAATGCGCTGAGCCGCGACCGGGTGATCCGAAAGCAGCAGGTGGTGCGTGCGCGCTTCCGTGAGGCGGGCGAGCGGGTGGTAAAGGCGGAAGCGGCGCTGCAGGCGTTCCGCCGCCGCAACCGGCTGGCGGAGCCCGAGGCGCAGCTTGGCGCCGAGCTTTCGCTGCGCGCGGGGCTCCAGGCGCAGCTGCAGGCGAAGCAGGTGGAGCTGCAGACGCTGCGCCAGTTCCAGGGCGACGAGAATCCGCAGCTTCGCGCGGTACAATCGGAGGTGGCGGCGCTGCGGGCGCAGATTGCCCGGACGGCCGATCCGGCATCGGGGGCAGCGGGGCCGAACGTTGCCGGGCTTTCGGAAGTGTCGGGCGCGTATCTCGACCTCTATCGCGACTATCGCTTCGCGCAAGCGCTGTACGAGGTGTACGCGCGATCGTCCGAGGAGATTGCGGTCGAGGCGCTGGCGGCGGAGACGGCATCCGACGCGCAGGTGATCGAGGCGCCGCGGCTGGACGCGGATCGCAAGTATAACGTGCCCGCCGTCGCGCTGCTGGTGCTGGTGATCGCGCTGGCGCTGTTCACTGAGGTCTACGCGCCGGCGACGGGCATTCGGCTGCCGCTGATCGGGGAGTCGGGGCGGTGAGCCGGCCCGAGCTTTCGATCGTCATCCCCTGCTTCAACGAGATCGAGAACGTGCGCGCGATCGTGGCGGCGGTATCGCGCGAGGCGGTGTCGCATGTCGCGACCCACGAGATCATCCTGATCGACAATCGTTCGACTGACGGGACGCGCGAGGCGATCGCCGAGATCTGTCGCGAGGACAGCCGGGTGCGGGCGATCTTCAACAACCGCAATTACGGCCAGATGCGATCACCGACGCACGGCATCTACCAGGCGCGAGGGCGGGCGGTGATCGGCATGTGCGCCGATTTCCAGGATCCGCCCGCAATGATCGGCGAGTTCGTGGCGATGTGGCGGGCGGGCGCTAAGGTGGTGCTCGCGCAGCGGCGGAGTGAACGTGCCGGGATCGCGCTGACGGCGGTGCGGCGGCTTGGCTATGCCGTGCTGGCGCGCGTCGGCGATTATCCGGTGGTGCCGGGGGCGACCGGCTTCGGGCTTTATGACCGGGCGGTGGTGGATACGCTGCGCGGGTGGCGGGAGCCCGAGCCATTCTTCCGCGGCATGGTGATCGAGAGCGGCTTTCCGGTCGCGCTGGTGCCGTTCGACCGGCCGCCGCGCGCGGCTGGCGAGACCAAGAACGGGATCGCGAGCCTTGCGAGCTTCGCGCTGTCCGGGCTCGCCGGATCGGCCAAGTCGCTGCTTCGGCTGCCGATCATCCTGTCGCTATGGGGCTATGGCGCCTCCCTGCTCGCCGCGGTCGCCGGCGTGCTGGCGGGCGGGGGCGCGTTGCTGTGGCTGGCGCTGATCCTGGCGATGTTCGCGACGGTGCTGCTATTCCTGGGCCTGATCGGGGATCAGGTGCGGCTGATCGGCGAGCGGACGCGCGGCGTGCCGCTGGTGATCGAGGAGGCGCGGCTCAACTTTCCCGACGCGGCATGAGCGCCGGGCGCGCCCCTCTTTGGTGCGAATATGCGCTGATGATGGCGGTGGCGGCGAGCGCCGGCGCGGCGGCGCTGTGGCTGGCGCGGACCGGTTACCTGCCGCAGCCGTTCGTGTTCGACACCAACGACACGTTCATGGACTGGTTCAACACCGCTTTCTGGGCGAATCGGCCGGGCGCCTATGACGTGTGGCGCAGCATCTATCCGCCGCTGTCGTTCGTGTTCCTGGACCTGACCACGCTGCCGGGATGCTACCTCAGCTCGCCCTTCCACGCGCGCGATTGCGACTGGCTGGCGCGGGCGACGATCCTGGCGTTCTACCTTGTCGACATCATGCTGGTCGCCGTCGCCTTTCGGCGGGCCGATGCGCGCACCGCGCTGCCGCGCACGATCGCCTTTGCGATCGGCCTGCCTTTGCTGTTCACGCTGGAGCGCGGCAATCTGATCCTCGTCGCTTTCGCCGCCTTCGTGCTGGCTTATGGCGGCATCACGCGCAGCCGGGCGGTGCGCGCGCTGGCGGTGGCGGCGACGATCAACTTCAAGCCCTACCTGCTGCTGCCCGCGCTGGCGCAGGCGGTGCGGCGCGAGTGGCGGCCGCTGGAACTGGCCGGCATCGCGACGGTGCTGCTGTATTGCGCGACGCTCGCCTGGGTGGGGGCGGGGACGCCGGGCGAGCTGGTGTCGAACACCGCGAACTGGGTGAACTTCGTCGCCGGGCAGGTGTGGAACGAGGTCAATTACTCGACCAGCTATGCGCCGTTCCTGCTGATGCGCGAGAGCCAGCTGCCGCTCCTGACCTTCGTTTCCTCGCGCCTGGTGGAGGGGATCGAGGGCGTGGTGCCGATCGTGATCCGCGCGACGCAGGGGCTGGCGCTGGTGACGCTGGCCGCGGCCTGGCTGCAGCCGCGCGCGCTGAGCGAAGCGCGGATCGCGGCGATCATGCTGGGCGCGTATCTCGTGACCCAGTCGCCGGGTGGATACACGCAGGTGTTCCTGCTGTTCCTCGTCCTGCTGGAGCCGTGGCGGGGCGGGGCGATCGCGGCGATCGTCGCGGCATATCTGCTGTGCCTCGTCGGTGACTGGCCGCTGGCGACGGTGCTGGAACTCAACACGACAAGCTGGCTGGCCGGCAGGCCGGTGAACCCCAGTTTCGGCCTGACGCTTGGCCATTTCGCGCGGCCCGGGCTGGTGGTGCTGATCGTCTGGGCGCTGTCGCTAGATTCCCTGCTTCGTATCGCACGGGCGCATCGCAGCGCGCGGCCGGTGCTTGGCCTTGCATGATGATACCGGAAACTGATCTCGCGGCGGTCGATGCCGCGCTGGCACCCTATTGGCCGGCGCTGGACGGCGCGCGGCTGTTCGTGACGGGCGGCACCGGCTTCATCGGCCAGTGGATGCTGGAGGCGCTGGCGCGCGCGCCAATCACCGTCTTCGCGACAGTGCTGACCCGTGATCCCGCTGGCTATGCCACGCGGGCGCCGCATCTGGCGGCGCGCTTTCCCGGCGTGAAGGGTGACATATTGCGCTTCGAGCCGCCGGCGGGGCCGTTCACCCATGTGATCCATGGTGCGACCGATGCGAGCGCGGCGCTGACCGCGAGCGACCCGCGGCGCATGTTCGACACGATCCTGGCGGGGACCGGGGCGGCGGCGGAGGTCGCACGGCGCGACGGGGCGCGGTTCCTGCTGATGAGCTCGGGCGCAGTCTATGGCGTGCAACCACCCGTGCTGTCGCATGTCGACGAGAGCTGGACCGGCGGGCCGGACGTGCGCGACCCGCGATCCTCCTATGGCGAGGGGAAGCGGGCGGCGGAGACGCTGACGACGATTTATCACCGCCAGCTCGGAATCGAGACGGTAAGCGCGCGGATTTTCGCGCTGCTTGGCCCCGGCCTTTCGCTCGACACGCATTTCGCGGCCGGCAATTTCATCCGCGATGCGATCGGCGGGCGGCGCATCGTGGTGGAGGGCAGCGGACAGGCGGTGCGGTCGTACCTCTACGCCGCGGACCTGGCGGTGTGGATGTGGCGGCTGGTGATCAGCGCGGCGCCCGGCAGCACGTACAATGTCGGATCGGAAGAGGCGGTGTCGGTCGCTGAGCTCGCGCGCCGGACGGCGGCGGTGCTTGGCGCGCCCGGCGTGGACGTGCTGGGCCGGCCCGATCCCGGGTGGAATCCCGGTCGCTACGTTCCCTCCACCGCCGCGATCCGCCGCGATCTCGGCCTCACCGCCACCGTCAATCTCGACGACGCGATCCGGCGCACTGCCGCCGCCAATGGATGGATATCATGCCCCAAGTGAAGCTCTCCGCGTGGCTCGCCGACTGGCTCGCCGATCACGGCATCGCCCATGTCTTCATGCTGACCGGCGGCGGCGCGATGCACCTCAACCATTCGCTCGGCACGCATCCGCGGCTGACGACCACCTTCACCCATCACGAGCAGGCGCTGGCAATCGCGGCGGAGGCCTATGCGCGGCTGACCAACCGGCCGGCGGTGGTGAACGTCACCTCCGGGCCGGGCGGCACGAATGCGATCACTGGCGTGTACGGCGCCTATGTCGATTCGATCCCGATGCTCGTCCTGTCGGGGCAGGTGAAGCGCGAGACGACGGTGCGCTCGACCGGGCTGCCGCTGCGCCAGCTGGGAGACCAGGAGCTGGATATCGAGGAACTGGTGCGGCCGATCACCAAATATGCCGTGATGGTCGAGGATCCGGCAACGATCCGCTATCATCTGGAGAAGGCGCTGCATCTGGCCACCAGCGGGCGGCCGGGGCCGGTGTGGGTCGACATTCCGCTCGACGTGCAGGCGGCCATGATCGATCCTGATGCGCTGCCGGGCTTCGATGCGGGCGAGCTGGACGAGCCG
>CAYMIU010000082.1:0-5387 GCA_964390515.1 uncultured Stakelama sp. | reverse complement strand
GCCGTGGCAGGCGACGGATTGCGCGGCGGCCGCGCGCGCGATCCTCGACCGGGTCGCGGCCGCCGAGCGGCCGGTGGTGCTGGTCGGCAGCGGGGTGCGGCTGAGCGGAGCGCATGATGAGTTCATCCGCCTGATCGAGAAGCTCGGCGTGCCCGTCGTCACCGCGTGGAACGCGCATGACGCCTTGTGGGACGATCACCCGCTTCATGCCGGGCGGCCGGGGACGGTGGGCGATCGCGGCGGCAATCTGGTGACGCAAAGCGCGGACCTGCTGCTGGTGCTCGGCAGCCGGCTCAACATCCGGCAGGTGAGCTACAACTGGCAGAGCTTCGCGCGCGCGGCGTACAAGATCTGGGTCGACGTGGATCCGTTGGAGCTGCGCAAGCCCACGGTGAAGCCGGACATGCCGGTGGTGGCGGATCTGGCGGCGCTGCTGCCTGCCCTGTGCGCGGCGGATTATGCCGGGCCGAGCGCGGCGCATCGCGAATGGCTGGGCTGGGCCAAGGCGCGGGTGCGCGCTTTCCCGGCGGTGCTGCCCGAATATCGCGATCATGGCCCGGCGAACCATCCCTATGTGGCGATGGAGGCATTGTTCGAAGCGCTGGCGCCCGACGACGTGGTCGTCACCGGCAATGGATCGGCGTGTGTCGTCAGCTTCCAGGCGGGGCGGATCCAGCGCGGGCAGCGGCTGTGGACCAACTCCGGTTGCGCGACCATGGGCTATGACCTGCCAGCAGCGATCGGCGTGTGGGCGGCGACCGGCGGCGAGCAGCGCGTGATCTGCATCGCGGGCGACGGCAGCATCATGATGAACCTGCAGGAGATGCAGACCATCGCGGGCTATGGCATGCCGGTGAAGGTCTTCCTGATCAACAATTCGGGCTATGTCTCGATCTTCCAGACGCATCGCAATTTTTTCAACGGCGTGGAGGTTGGCGGCGGGCCGAAGAGCAACGTCACCTTCCCGAGCTTCGAGCGGATCGCCGATGCCTTCGGCTTCGCTTATGCGCGCGCCGAAGGGCACAATGATCTGCCCGCGGCGATCGCGGCGACGCTGGACGCGCCTGGGCCCGCCCTGTGCGAGATCATCGTCGACGAGCATGTCGCCTTCGCGCCCAAGCTGAGCGCGAAGGTGCATCCCGACGGGCGCATCACCTCGCCGCCGCTGGAGGATCTGTCGCCGTTCCTGCCGCGCGATGTGCTGGCGGCGAACATGGCGATCCCGCTCGAGGAAGAGGCATGACCGTGGCGGCCTTGCCCGGTGGCCGGCCGCTTCGCTTCCTGGTGGCGGGGGCGGCGAACACGGCGTTCGGCCTCTCCATTTATCCGCTGCTGCTGTGGAGCGTGCCGGCGTTCTCGACGCATTACATGGTGGCGCTCGGCGTCGCGCAGGTGGTGAGCCTGTGCTTCGCCTTTGCCACGTACAAGCTGGGCGTGTTCCGCACGCGCGGCAATATCGCGCGCGAGTTCGGCGCGTTCTCGGGCTTTTACCTGTTCAACTATGCCGCGAACTGGGCAGCGCTGCCGCTGCTGGTGGAGCTTGCCGGCATTCCGCCGGTGATCGCGCAGCTTGGCTTCACGATCGTGCTGATTGCCACCAGCTGGTTCTGGCACAGCCGGGTTACGTTCCGGGGCGGGCGATGACGCGATCGTCGACGCTGCCGGCGCTGCGCGAACGCGCCTGCCCATCGTGCGGGAGCCGCGATGCCGCGCCTGAGGTGACGAGCGGGGGCGAGGTGGAGCGGCAGACGCTCGACGCGCTGCGGCCCTATTGGTTCGGGATCGACAAGGAGCGGCGGTTCTTCCCCTATCATCGCTGCGCCGGATGCGGGCTGCTGTACAACCGCATCTTCTTCGACGGCGCGCAGCTGGCCGAGCTTTATGGCGCGATGCCGCCGAACATGGATCTGGTGCCGGACGAAGCGATCATCGCCACGCAGCGCGGCTATTTCGCGGAAGCGGCGGCACGGGTGGAGCTGGGTGGCGATTATCTCGAGATCGGGCCTGATGTGGGCCATATCGTGCGGGCGGCGCGCGAGACGAGGCGGTTCGGGCGGTTCTGGCTGTTCGAGCCGAACCGGGCGGTGCACGGCCGGCTGCGGGCCGCGGCGCCGGGCGCGACGATCCTGCCCGGGATGGACGACCTGTCACCCGTGCCGAGCGGGAGCGTGGGCCTTGCGGTGATGGTGCATGTGCTGGATCACCTGCTCGATCCCATCGCCTTGCTGGCGGAGATCAGGCGCACGCTGCATCCGGCGGGGACGCTGATGATCGTGACGCATGACGAAAGCTCGCTGCTGCGGCGGCTGCTTGGGCCGCGGTGGCCGGCGTTCTGCCTGCAGCATCCCGAGCTCTACAATCCCGCGACGATCCGCGACCTGCTGGCGCGCGCCGGACTGGAAACGATGACGGTGACGCGCAGTGCGAACCACTTTCCGGTCGACTTCCTGGCGGCGCAGGCGGCGCAGGCGGCGGGCGTGCGGCTGGGCCGGCTGCCGTTGCCGAAGCGCGCGGTGAAGCTGCGCCTCGGCAACATGCTGACGCTGGCGCACGCGGATCAGGCGGCGGCGGCGTTCCGGGTGCCGGCGGAAAGCGCGGCGTAATGGGCGATCTGATCGAGCGTCCCGCGCCGCGCATCCTCGCCGGCGGCCACCGCCTTGTGCCAGTCGACGATCCAGCGGATCGCCTGCCCGAGATCGAGCGCCGGACGCCAGCCCAGCGCCGCGCGGGCGCGGGCGCAATCGAGGCGGAGAAGCCCCGCTTCGTGCGGGCGCGGGCCGGCGTAGAGGGTCGGCGAGGCCGCGCCCTCGCGCCAGCCGGCACGCATGCGATCGACGATCCAGCGTACGGGGCGCGCATCCTCGTCCGCAGGGCCGAAGTTCCAGGCGTCGGCGAAGCGGCGCTCGCCGGCCAGCAGCCGCTCGGCGATCATGATGTATCCGCCCAGCGCCTCCAGCACGTGCTGCCATGGGCGCACCGCATCGGGCGCGCGGATCAGCGGCGCGACGCCGGCCTCGAAGGCGCGGACCAGATCGGGGACGAGGCGGTCGTCCGCCCAGTCACCGCCGCCGATGACGTTGCCGGCGCGGACCGAGGCGAGGAGCGGGGCGTCCGCGGTGCCGAAGTACGAGCGCCGCCACGCCGCGACGACGAGCTCCGCGCAGCCCTTCGAGCTGCTGTACGGATCGTGCCCGCCCATCGGATCGCTTTCGCGATACGGCCAGTCCCATTCCCGGTTCTCGTAGCATTTGTCGCTGGTGACGCAGACGATCGACTTGACGCCGCCGGCGAGCCGGGCGGCCTCCAGCAGGTGGACGGTGCCCATGACGTTCGCGGCATAGGTTTCGATCGGCTGTTCGTACGAGAGGCGGACGAGCGGCTGGGCGGCGAGATGGAAGATCACCTCCGGCCGGGCGCGTTCCACTGCGCCGCGCAGCGCGGCGAAATCGCGCACGTCGCCCTCGACATGATCGACCAAGTCAGCGAGCCGCGTGGCCGCGAACAGGCTGGGATCGGTGGGGGGAGGCAAGGCAAAGCCGGTCACCTTCGCACCCATCGCGTGAAGCCACAGCGCCAGCCAGCTGCCCTTGAAGCCGGTGTGGCCGGTCACCAGCACGCGGCGGCCGTGCCAGCAGGTGCTCACCAGCGCTTCCACGGCGCGTCTCCCGTCTGCCAGAGGGTGTCGAGGTGAACCTTGTCACGCAAGGTATCCATCGGGTGCCAGAAGCCGTCGTGGCGGTACCCCATCAGCTCGCCCTTGGCGGCGAGCGCCTCCAGCGGGCCGGCTTCCCAGATCGTATCCGGGCCGTCGATGAGATCGAGCACGCTGGGATCGGCGACGAAGAAGCCGCCGTTGATCTGTCCGCCGTCGCCGGCCGGCTTTTCGCGGAACGCCGCCACGCGATCGCCGTCGAATTCGAGCGAGCCGAAGCGGCCGGGCGGGGTGACGGAGGTGATCGTCGCGCGGCGGCCATGCGCCTTGTGGAAGGCGACGAGCTGCGCGACGTCGATGTCCGCCACGCCATCGCCATAGGTGAAGCAGAACGGCTCGTCCGGATCGAGATAGGGACGGATCGCGGCGAGGCGCCCGCCGGTCATGGTCGTCGCGCCGGTTTCGACGAGGGTGATGCGCCACGGTTCGCTGCGAGCGCGATGCACCTCCATGCCGTTGCTGCCGCGCCGCAGGTCGATCGTGACGTCTGCGGTGTGGAGGAAGTAGTTCGCGAAATATTCCTTGATCAGATATCCCTTGTAGCCAAGGCAGATCACGAAATCGTCGAAGCCCGAGGCGGCGTAGATCTTCATGATGTGCCACAGGATCGGCATGCCGCCGATCTCGACCATCGGCTTTGGCCTGACGGCGGTTTCCTCGCCGAGCCGGCTGCCGAGGCCGCCGGCCAGTATCACGGTACGCATGGGTCCTCCCGCAGATGACATTCGCAGGGAAGACGGAAACGGCGGCGTCAGCCCGCATGCCGGCGAGCCGTGCGGAGCACGCGGCGATCGTGATGATCCTGCTGATCGCCGCAGTGGTGCGGCTGTGGCACATCGACTTCGGGCTGCCCGCGCTGAACGATCCGGACGAGCCGGTGTTCATCATGACCGCCTTGGACATGCTGCGCGAGGGGCGGCTGAACCCCGGCTGGTTCGGGCATCCGGCGACGTTGCTGTTCTACCTGCTGGCGCTGGTGATCGTCGGGGTTGCCGGCACCGGGCTGGCGATTTGGCGATGGGTGAGCACGGACGCGTTCGTCGCAGCGGTGTTTGCCGATCCGGCGACCATCGTGCTGCCGATGCGGATGTTGATCGCGGCCTTCGGCGTGGCGAGCGTCGCCATGACGTGGCGGGTCGGGCGGCGGATCGGGGGCCCGGCGGCAGGGCTGGTCGCCGCGCTCCTGCTGTCGATCAACGCGCTGCACGTCGAACTGTCGCAAGTGATCCGCACCGACATGCTGGTGACGCTGCTGATGGGATGGTGCCTGCTGGCGTCACTGGCGATCCTGGAGCGGGGGCGGGTGCGCGATCATGTGATCGCCGGGATCGCGGCCGGGCTGGCCTGTGCGACGAAATGGCCGGCATTCCTGATCCTCGCAGCGCCAGTGCTGGCTTCGCTGGGCTATCGTGGCGGCGGGGGCGATCGGCGGCTGGCACTGGTCGCGCCGGCGGTCGCGGTCGTGACGCTGGTGATCGTCTCGCCCTACCTGCTGCTCGACTGGCAGACGGTGGTTCACGACCTGCGTGGTGAGGCGCGGCCGCTGCATCTCGGTGCGACGGGGCACGGCCTGATCGGTAATCTGTGGTGGTACGTCAGCCATCCCTTGTACGAGACGTTCGGTGCGGCCGGGCTGGTGTTGATCGCTGTCGGGGCCGCCGTGCTGGCGCGGGGG
>CAYMIU010000081.1:0-11134 GCA_964390515.1 uncultured Stakelama sp. | reverse complement strand
ACACCCGGAGACTACGCCACCCTCTCAAAAGTCCACCACATCCCAGACGGCACCTCGCGAGCACAAGCGCGTTTTCGGTTCCCGGTACCGCAGTCCGTAGTATCCGCGAGACTGGGAACTACCAACAACCTCGATTGGTCGCGAGCGACTGTTTATCCCCCAAGCAACTCACACATTTTACGATGTCCGGTCACCGTGAGCTTGAGCAGCGTGCGCCGCTTATCGACGGCGTCGTCCTGCCGCTCAATCAAGCCGACCTCAACCAGCCTGTTGATATACCTCAAGGCGGTAGTGACTGCTACGTTTGATGCGTGACAGGCCGATGAGACAGGGACCTGTTTACCCACACCCTCATCTACGAAAATGGCCAGAAGAATATCCCAAGCTGGGTCTTCGAAAACTCCCTCTTGCGCGAAACGCTGATTCCGTCTGCGTCTAAATTCGACAACTTCACGAGCCGCGTTCAGCGTCGCCGAGCTTATAGATTGCTCCATGTCGTCACAGCGCGTAGATACACCCCACACAGCAACTCCATCACGCTGCATGACACGCCCCCCTATACGTTAGGCTTTTATTAACCACGTTAACGCTAATCAATTGCCAATGTTCCAAGAAGCGAAGTTTGATGAAGCAAGAAGAAGACCGCCTGAAGTTGCTGAAGCACATTCGAAGCGCTCTCGTCATCGCTGACGAGAGTAACCTGATTCAGGTCGGGATAGCCTTAAATCAGGCCCTAGTTTTATTGGACGGTGAGGGCATGACGCCGCCTCAACAAACAGATTTCCCGAACGCTGTAGAAACGCACCACGTTGCGTCGGCGGTTTGTGAATAAGCGCTACGATTACAATTCTGCACGATCGAATTGGGCGCACCTGCCCGGACGACTGATCATCGGTTGGCACAATGTAATCACTGGCCCTGAGAAAACGGCATCATCTCCCGCTAGGCACCTATCCTCCTCTGGCTCCAAGTCGGGATCTCCCATCCTTGAGTCCAATTCGCCTATCACAGCTTCCGCGAGCAACTCGAGCACCTTTGTCGGCATGCCAGCTAGAAGCCTGATTTTCGCATCCACCGACCCAAGCTGTTTGCCCTGTCGACCGACAGCTTGTGATCGCCCCATCACATCAACCCCTTCGATCGCAGACTAACGTGCCCTCCGGTTCCGATTATCAGATGATCGTAAACGGTGATGCCCATCAGGCGCCCGGCGTCGATGACGGCGTGGGTCGTCGCGATATCGACGGCGCTTGGGCGCGGATCCCCCGAAGGATGATTGTGCGCCAAGATTAATCCGGTGCCCCCAAGCTCCAAACAACGGGAAATCACCGATCGCACGCACAATGTCGTGGCGCTCGGCGTCCCGTCCGCATGAATCTCATCCTTGATGAGCCCGAAATGATTACTGAAATAGAGAACGCGCACCTGCTCGTTACGCAGATGCTGCATCTGCGGGAGCAGGTATTTGACCAGCGCTTGCACATCGCCAATTAAGGGACGGGCCTCGATACTTTCGCGCAGTACCTGTCCCATGAAATTATCGGCCCTGTGAAGCGCCTCAAAAACGCTGCGGCAAGCAACTCGGCTAACCCGAGAACACGGCCCTTTCAGAGCAGCGCCAAGTGAACCAAACTCGTGCAATATCGCCTCTGCTGTTCCCCAAGGCTGGTCCGTGACGCCCGACAACAGGCTCGCGAGAGCCGCTACAGACGCCGAACCGACAGTCGCCCGATCATGCCGGCCAGCGATGGTTTTTTCGGAACCAACCAGTGACGCACTGAGGCAAGAATCTGCTGCTCCTGACAAAGCTTCCTCCTTATCGAATGAGCAACCTGCCGATGCGAACTATGATTCGCGCAAGGGTGGATTGCACCGAAAGTGAGCAAACCAATAAGGACAATGGTTTCGATTAGGAGATCGCGACTCGGCCTCGCCGGATAACTTGATCCACTTCGCGAACGATTCGGTTTTAATGCGCTTACTGCAATCACCGCACGTATAGCTCGCCTCCATTACTAAACGGCATGATGTGGGCGCCTAACTAAACTGTCCGATTCCTTCCGGTCGGATGCTGAGAGAAAGAACGCATTGCAGCGTCATCTGCCGGCCTCATGAACGTTCAAGGTGTGGCCATTGAGTAGCCCCGTCTCGATCGACACGTCCGGGAACCGGGCAGTAGTGGGACTAGCGAGCCGCTGGTCTTCGCCTAACTGAAGCCACACCGTCGGATCATGGATGGCGTTCGTGCCGAGATCGTCAGCGCTTCTTCACGCTAGATCAGCTTCAAGCGCGCTTGCCCGTCGAGCGTCGGGCCGCAACCACCGCGCGAATTCGCGCCATCGCCTCATCGTGCGGCACCAAGGGTCGCGCGTCCGCAAGCGATTTCCGCACCTTGGCCTTGAACCACTGCTCATAAGCCTCGGCAGCTTCCGCGCTGTCGAACTCGGACACAATGGGCGAAGGCTCGTTCACGCGATCAAAGTACGCCTTCGATGGCGAGATGCAACGAGGTGGGCCGAATGTGGATCAATCCGCCCCGCGCCGCGGCAAAGCCGCGTCGTCGATCGACACGCCCGGTGGACCCGGGCGGTCGTCGGCCGGGGATCCCGCTGATCCTCGCCCAGCTCGGCGATCGCTTACGCGATCACCTCCCTAGGCTCAGGCGTCATCCCCCATCCTCAACGCCGCAATGAACGCCTCCTGCGGGATGCTCACCGAGCCATATTCCCGCATGCGCTTCTTGCCTTCCTTCTGCTTCTCCAGCAGCTTGCGCTTGCGCGTCGCGTCGCCGCCATAGCATTTCGCGGTCACGTCCTTGCGCAGCGCCGCGATCGTCTCGCGCGCGATCACCTTGCCGCCGATCGCCGCCTGGATCGGGATCTTGAACATGTGGCGCGGGATCAGGTCCTTCAGCCGCTCGCACATGCCGCGCCCGCGCGTCTCCGCGGTGCCGCGGTGGACGATCATGCTCAGCGCATCGACCGGCTCGTTGTTCACCAGGATGCTCATCTTGACGAGGTCGCCCTCGCGATAGCCGATCTGGTGATAGTCGAAACTGGCATAGCCGCGGCTGATGCTCTTCAGCCGGTCATAGAAATCGAACACCACTTCGTTCAGCGGCAGTTCGTACGTCACCTGCGCGCGCCCGCCGACGTACGTCAGGTTCTTCTGGATGCCGCGGCGGTCCTGGCACAGCTTCAGGATGCTGCCGAGATATTCGTCGGGGACGTAGATCGTCGCCTCGATCCACGGCTCGCTGATCATCGCGATCTTGTTGGGATCGGGCATGTCGGCCGGGTTGTGCAGCTCGATCATGCCGCCGTCGTGCGTCAGCTCGATCTCGTACACCACGCTCGGCGCGGTGGTGATCAGGTCCAGGTCATATTCGCGCGTCAGCCGCTCCTGGATGATCTCCAGGTGGAGCAGCCCCAGGAAGCCGCAGCGGAAGCCGAATCCCAGCGCCGCGCTCGTCTCCATCTCGAAACTGAACGACGCGTCGTTCAGCCGCAGCTTGCTGATCGATTCGCGCAATTTCTCGAAGTCGTTGGCGTCCACCGGGAACAGCCCGCAGAACACCACCGGCTGCACTTCCTTGAACCCCGGCAGTGCCTCGGCCGCGGGCTTCTTCGCATCGGTCAGCGTGTCGCCGACGCGCGCCTGCGCCACGTCCTTGATCTGTGCGGTGATGAAGCCGATTTCGCCCGGCCCCAGGTCCGCCAATTGCTCGATCTTGGGGCGGAAACACCCGACGCGGTCCACCAGATGCTGCGTGCCCGCCTGCATGAAGGTGACCTGCTGGCCCTTCTTCAGCGTGCCGTCGATCACGCGCACCAGGATGACGACGCCCAGATACGGGTCGTACCAGCTGTCGACCAACATCGCCTTCAGCGGCGCGTTGGGATCGCCCTTGGGCGCCGGGATCCGCTCGACGATCGCGTCCAGGATCTCCTCGATGCCGATGCCCGATTTGGCGCTGGCGAGGATCGCGTTCGACGCGTCCAGGCCGATGACGTCCTCGATCTCCTTGCGCACCTTTTCCGGCTCGGCCGCGGGCAGGTCGATCTTGTTGATGACGGGCACGATCTCATGGTCATGCTCGATCGACTGGTACACGTTGGCCAGCGTCTGCGCCTCGACGCCCTGCGCCGCGTCGACGACCAGCAACGCGCCCTCGCACGCGGCCAGGCTGCGGCTCACCTCATAGGCGAAATCGACGTGCCCCGGCGTGTCCATCAGATTGAGGACATGGCCCTTCCACTCCAGGCGCACCGTCTGCGCCTTGATGGTGATCCCGCGCTCCTTTTCAATCTCCATGTTATCAAGGACTTGCGCCGACATCTCGCGGTCGGTCAGCCCCCCGGTACGTTGGATCAGCCGGTCGGCCAGCGTCGACTTGCCATGATCGATATGGGCAATGATCGAGAAGTTACGGATCTTGGAAAGCTCGGTCGCCACGAAATTCTGCCAGCTTGAGTGAGTGCCGCGCGCGTTAGCACCTCCGACGGCAATCCCAAAGCGGCGCTCTGGTCGCATCTTCGTCCCCTCGGTCGCGCGACGAGTGCACCGCCGCGCGAAGGCGCGCAGAGACGGCGCTTCGGATCAGGAGCCACGTCATCATGAAACGCCACTTCCTCTCGCTGGTCGCGGCCTTCGTCGCCAGCGCCCTCTGCCTCGCGCCGGCAATCGCTGCAGACTTGACGCAGATCAGTCCGCACGCAATCGCGTAACCGTCCGCTGGCAGGACGCCAGGCTCAATGCTAGCCTCGCGCCCTGCCGGGGTCGCATAACGAAATATCGCCGCACGCCGAACACGGCGCTGGCGACTTAAGGGGGGATCTCATGCGCATTCCGTTCGTCGCCGCCGCCACCGCCATGCTCATCGCCGCCACGCCGGCCTTGGCGCAGAACAAGGGCTCGTCCGCACATCAGGCGCAGCAGAAGGGCGAAGCGGAGATTCCGGTCTGCACCAAGCGCCTCGGCTCGCTCGCGATCGTCGAGCCCGACAACCAGTGGTGGCGTGAGTTCAACCTCGGCAGCCCGGAAGCGATCATCAAGATCTTCGTCCAGAAGTCGGGTTGCTTCACCATGGTCAACCGCGGCCGCGCGATGGTGAGCCGTAACATGGAACGCGCCATGGCCGACTCGGGCGAGTTGCAGGCCGGATCGAACCTCGGCAAGGGCCAGGTGCGCGCGGCGGATTACTTCCTTCAGCCGGATATCGTGACGGCGAACCGCAACTCGGGCGGCGGCGGCCTTGGCGGCGCGATCGGTGGGATCGGCGGGCTGTTCGGCGGCGCCGGCCGGACGATCGGTGCAATCGCCGGTGGCATCAACGTGAAGAAGGGCGAGGCGAAGACGACGCTCAGCCTCGTCAACGCACGCACCACCGAGGAAGAAGCGATGACCGAGGGTTACGCCCGCAAGTCGGACGTGAGCTTCGGCGCAGGCGGCGGGCTCTTCTCCGGCGGCACCTTCGGCGGTGCGGCAGGCGGCGGCTATCAGGACACCGCGATCGGCCAGATCATCGTGCTGAGCTACCTCGACGCCTACACCAAGCTCGTCAGCCAGCTCGGCGGCCTGCCCGAGAATGCCGCCGCCGCGGCACCGCGCGCGCGGTAAGCCGAGCGAGGGCGGGGCCAGTCAGCACCGGCACCGCCCCTAGCGCATGTGACGGCGGATCGCCTCCAGCGCGGCGCGCGTCCGCTGTTCGCCTTTACCGCTGACAAGCGCCCATGGAACGCCACGGCGATCGAGTTCGCGGCGTGACAAGTCAAAGAACTTCCGCCGCAAGTCGGGCGTGCCGAACAAGCGGGTGCCATCCTCCTCCCACGGCAGGTCGATATCGAAGAGGAGGTACAGGTCCGCGGTATTGGCCCAGCGGTCGAACCACGGATCGCGCCGGTCGAACAACATGTCAGCCCAGACCGCCGTCATCAGCGGATCAGTATCGAGGATCACCGGAAGCTGCCCCGTCGCGACCGCCGCGCGGGTTTGCTGATCGTGCGTCCGGCCGATCGTCACCAGATCCGCCATGGTGAGATCGGTGCCATTCCGCTCGCAATAGGTGCGACCATATTCGGCCACCACCACGGAGCCGAACTGCTCCGCGAGGCGCGGCGCAACCGTCGACTTGCCGGTCGATTCCGGGCCGTGGAGGCAGATAGTGCGCAACGTCATGCGAGGTTAGGAGTGCGGCGCATCGCCGTCAGCCAGCTGATAAGGCCGCCAACCGCAAGCGCCAGATAGACGAGATACAGCCCTGCAAAAAGGTAGAGCCCCTTTGCGAGGTAAAGCGGGATCGAGGCGAGGTCCACGGCGATCCACAACCACCAATTCTCGATCCTACGCTGCGCCATCAGCAACTGCGCGGCGACGCTGGCGGCCGCAATCGCTGCGTCCCACCAGGGGTAGGAAGCATCGGTGCAGCGGTGCATCGTGATGGCCCAGGAGGCGCCGAGGATGATCGTCACTGCGGCCCAGCGAAGACGCGCGCGCGGCAACATAGTACCGACTGCCACCTCGCCAAGCGTGCTGCGGGCACGTTTCCACTGAACCCAGCCGTAGACGTTGGCGGCGACGAAGAACGCCTGAAGTGCGGCATCGCTGTACAGCCGCGCTTCGTACACGACGATGCCGACCAGCGTCACGGAGGCGGTGCCGGCGGGGAATGTCCACATGCTCCGCCACGCAGCAAGTGCAACACAGGCGATCCCGAGCGCGGTCGCAAGCCATTCCATCCACGACATGGCGATGGATAAGCATGCTTGCCCTGAAGCGCCAAGCGGCTAGCGTGCGCCGCGAGGAGAGCGAAACATGCGCCACATCGCCGTCATCGGCTCGGGCCCGGCCGGCTATTACACGGCCGAAGGCTGCCAGAAGCAATTTGGCGACGGCGTTCGCGTGGACATCATCGATCGTCTGCCCGTCCCTTATGGCCTGATCCGCACGGGAGTCGCGCCCGATCACCAGTCGATCAAGGCGGTGTCGCGCCGCTACGAGACGACGGCGCTCAGCGACAATGTACGGTTCGTCGGTAACGTGACGGTGGGCCAGGACGTCACCATTCCCCAGTTGCTCGAAATGTACGACGCCGTCGTGCTCGCGACCGGCGCCCCTCATGATCGGCCGCTCGGTATCCCGGGTGACGATCTGCCGGGCGTGGTGGGATCAGCGGCATTCGTCGGATGGTACAACGGCCACCCGGATTTTGCCGGTCTGGCGCCTGCTCTTCACGGGCCGGGCGCAGTGGTTGTCGGCGCGGGGAATGTGGCGCTCGACGTGGCACGGATCCTCGCAAAAACAGGCGACGAGTTCGCCGGATCGGATATCGTCGGCCATGCCCTTGATGCGCTGGGGCCGCATACGATCGAGAACGTCACGATCCTTGCCCGCCGCGGGCCGCACGAGATTGCTATGACGCCCAAGGAACTGGGCGAACTTGGCCACTTGTCGCGCGCGACGCCGATCGTCGATCCTGCCGATCTGCCACCGGCAGAGGCCGACGCGGCGCTCGATCCCGGTCTTCGCAAGGCGGTCGGCCACCTGCGGGCCTTTGCAGACAACACTCCTACGTCGCCGATCACCGTTACCTTCGACTTCTTCGCCATGCCCGTGGCAATCGAGGGCGAGGGTCATGTGGAGCGCGTGATCGTGGAGCGGACGGCGCTTGATGCCACTGGCCGCGCGGTCGGGACGGGGGAGACCTATGTCATTCCCGCCAGCCTTGTCGTCAGCTGCATCGGCTATCGCACGCCGCCGATCAAAGGCGTGCCTTATGACGAAGCACTGGGGCGGTTCGCTAATGTCGAGGGGCGGATCGGCGATGGGCTGTATGCCGTGGGCTGGGCGCGGAGGGGGCCGACGGGGACGATCGGCACCAATCGACCGGACGGGTTCATGATCGCCGATCACATCGCGGCGGACACGGCCGGCGACAGCGGCAAGGAGGGGCGCGCCGCGCTCGATGCGCTTCTGGCGGAGCGGGGCGTCGATGTCGTTACGTTCCGTGACTGGCAGAAGATCGACGCGGCCGAGATCGCCGCGGCGCGAGACGGGTCGCCGCGGGAGAAATTCACCGCGGTGGAGGCGATGCTCGCGGCGCGCGGGCAGGGCGAAATCCTCTCTTGATGCAGCGCGTTTCGCTGATATAAGCCGCCGCCTGTCACCGGCCCCGCGCCGGTCGATAGCCCTGGTCGGGGAATAGCTCAGCCTGGTAGAGCACTGTGTTCGGGACGCAGGGGCCGGAGGTTCGAATCCTCTTTCCCCGACCAACTTCACCATCAAATAAATGATTTACCGCCACCGGCGGGGCCCAAAAAGACGTGCAAAGCCGGTCGTTCGGCGTGCACGCGACGGTGCCGGACGGTCACGCATGGTGCCCGACTGGCAGCAGATGGTGCGTCATGGCCGCCGATGGTGGCTATTCGGACTCGGTTCTCGCCTTTCTCACCCGATCCGGCGTCACCGTCGGGCGTTTGTTGCCGAAATGCTGGAGCACATAGTTCGCTACTGCGGCCACTTCGGCATCGGTGAAGGACGCGCCGAAGCCCGGCATCGCGACATGGCCTTCCGGCGCTTCGATCGACGAGCCGCGCAGGATCACCTGGACGAGGTTGGTCGCGCCCGGATCGTTGACCGTCTGGGAGCCGCGTAGCGCGCCGTACTTCGTCTGCACGCCCGCCCCGTTCCAGCCGTGGCAGCTGGCGCAATGGCCCTCGAAGAGGCGCAGGCCCTGGAGATCCTTGCTGGCGGTCTCAGCGCCGGCCGGCGCGTAGAGTGCCGAGGCAGCCATCAGCGGCGGAGCGGGATCGACCTTGCCGCCGCGCTCGCTCTGTTGTGGCGGCAGCGAGCGGAGATAGACCGCCATCGCGCGCAGATCCCCCGGCGTCAGGTGCCTGAGGCTGAGGCTGATCGCCTCCGCCATCGAGCCGCTCGCCGGGCCACGACCGGGCGCATAGCCGGTGCCGAGGTAGGTCGCGATCTCCTCGACCGACCAGTCACCCATGCCGGTCTCGCGATCGGAGGTGATGTTATACGCCTTCCACCCCTGGGTGATCGCACCGGCATAGTTCCGGCTGCGATCGAGGCGGTACATGAAGTTGCGCGGCGTGTGGCATTCGGCGCAATGGCCGGGGCCTTCGACGAGATAGACGCCGCGGTTCCATTCCGCCGACCACGCGGGATCCGGCTGAATGGGATCTCGCGGACCGTTGACCAGCTTCCACGCGCGCATCGCGTAGCGCGGTTGAACGGGAAGCCGAGGCCATTGGGCTGCACCGCCACCGCGACCGGCGCGAGCGTGTTGAGATACGCGCGGATCGCCAGCACGTCATCGACGCTCATGTTGGCATAAGCGGTGTAGGGGAGGGCGGGATAAAGTTCCCGCCCCTCGTCATCCACGCCGTGGCGCATGGCGCGCACGAACTGCGCATCGCTCCAGGCGCCGATGCCATGCTGGCGATCGGGCGTGATGTTCGAGGAATAGATCGTGCCGAAGGGCAGCTTGAAGGCGAGGCCGCCGGCATAAGCCTGACCGCCGGGCACGGTGTGGCACGCAATGCAATCGCCGGCGGTGGCGAGATAGCGGCCCTTCTCGATCAGCGCCGCGCCCCTGGGCTGGGCAGGGCTTGCCGGCACAGCTTCGAGGCGGGCGGGCCAGAAGAAGAAGGCGCAGGCGCCGAGAAACACCAGCACGGCAAGGCCAAGCGCGATCCGGCCCCAGCGCTTCATGCCACGTCTCCCTTGCGGCTGAGCATCGCGGCGGCGGCGGCACCCGCCACCATCGCGCCGCCGACCACCGTCTTGCGTGCGTCGTCCGCCATCAGCAGTTCGCGATCGATCGGCAGCTTGCGCAGCCGGACGCCCGTGGCGGCGAAGATCGCATTCGTCAGCGCCGGCGCCGCGGACACCGTGCCCGATTCCCCGATGCCGCCGGGTTCATCCTCGCTGTCGACCAGCTTCACCTTGAACGGCGGCACTTCATTGATCCGCATCTGGCGATAATCGTTGAAATTGCCCTGATCGACCTGGCCGTTGGTGCAGGTGATCTCGTTATAGAGCGCAGCCGACAGGCCGAAGATCGTGCCACCTTCGATCTGCGCGACGACGCTGTTGGGATTGATCCCTGATTTATCGGCATCTGCCCGGACCCCTTGGCAACTCGCGTGGCGTGCGTCACCGTAGCCCCGCTTTGCAATTATCCGCAAAAGCACGAACTCCGCCCTTCGCATTGATCCGCGAAAGCACGAAGTGAGGGATGTATGACGAAGTCGGGTCCCCGACGCGTAGGTCATTTCGCCAAGGACTCGTGCTTTCGCGGATCAATCCCCTCGCTTCGCTCGGCTCGGAGATCGGAGGTATCACCGACCACCTCGCAAATGATCTGATTTGCGACGCCCTCATGGGAATACCGCCGCTCGTGACCGCGATCGGCCGATCCCGTTGGAAGTTGTCAACAAAGCGCACTTCTCAAAACCCATTTCCGTTAGTAACTCAGTGGCAGGGCCGTTGTCGATGAGTTTCGGGAAAATTGCATGTTGATCGGTTATGCGCGGGTGTCGACGGCCGACCAGGATCTGACGCCCCAGATCGAGGCATTGAAGCAAGCCGGCTGCGAGCGGCTCTATTCCGACAAGGCTAGCGGCGCGAAAGTGAATCGTCCTGGCCTCGCCGAAGCGATTGCCTATGCGCGATCGGGTGACGTGCTGGTCGTGTGGAAGCTGGACCGCCTCGGCCGCACCATGAAGGGGCTGGTCGATTTGTCGGCCGACCTCGACGAGAAGGGGATCGGGCTGCGTTCGATCACCGATGGAATCGACACTTCGGGAACGGCGGGGCGGCTCGTCTTCAACATCCTGGCGGCGATGGCCCAGATGGAACGCGAGCTGGTCCGCGAGCGGACCACTGCTGCGCTGGCCGTCGCACGGCGCAAGGGCCGGTTCGGCGGGCGAAAGACGATGATGACCGAAGACCGCCGCAACGCGGCCACCAAGCTGCTCAAGACGGAGATGTCGTCGCGCGAGATCGCGCGCGCGATCGGCGTCTCGATCTCGACCTTTTACAGGCATTTTCCCGCGCGATAGCTGCGGTGCCGACGCGTGCGGCGTATCACGGGAATGGGCGAGCAGCTGGCTGC
>CAYMIU010000080.1:0-11367 GCA_964390515.1 uncultured Stakelama sp. | reverse complement strand
GCGGAAATCGAGCAGCGCGACGCCGGCATGCTCGGTACGGACGGTGAGGAAGGGTTCGGTCTTCGTCGCCCAGCGCTGCTTGCCCTCGCCGTAGAGCGCGACGAGCGAGCGCGCGATGTCTGCGGCGCGGTCGGGATCGATGAGGGCGATGAGCGGGAGCTGGGTTCGGTAATTGTCCCACAGCGCCCAGCTGGCGTAGCGCGTCTCGCCCGGGGCGGAGCGGTGGATGCGCCCGTCGCTGCCGCGGTGGCGGCCGTCCGGATCCTCGATCGCGACCGGCGTCTGCATCACGCGGAAGAGCGAGGTGTAGAAGAGCGCGCGGCGATCGCGCGGTGCGGTAATGTCGAGGCGGGAGAGCTCGTGCTGCCAGCGCGCGCGGGTGGCGGCGAGGACGGCGGCGAAGGGGCGGGTGCCAAGCTCGGTCTCGCGCACGACTGCGGCGGCGGCGGGATCGACGGTGGAGAGGCCGGTGCGCACTTCCACCACCGCGCCGCGCCCGAGGGTGAGCGGCAGCGCGGCGACGGCGCCCGTGACGGTGGCGGCGGGGGCAGGCTTGCCATCGATGGTGACGCGGCTGGCGCTGTGAATGGTATACGCGCCCTCGTCGCACACAGTGCCCGCCGTCATGCTGGCGCGAAGATCCGCGGTGATGGTGGCGGCGTGGCGGCGGGTGTAGGCGTTCGCCGCGTCGAGGCTGAGGACGTAGCGGCCGGGCTGCGTGACGGTGAAGCGTAGCAGCCCGGCGCCGCGCGTCGCGGTCATCTCCGCGGTGATGCCGTTGGCGTAGGTGACGCGGTAGCGGCCGGCAGAGGCGCGCTCGCTTGCCTTGTCGAGCGCGGCAAGCGGCGGAGCGCCTTCGGGAAGCAGCGAGATGAGCAAGTCGCCGCCGCCGCCGCCGCAGCCGACGCCGACCGCGCGGGTGTGCGAGAAGCCGCGCAGCTGGCGGGCGGCAAAATCGTAACCGGCGTGGTTCTTGGGGTCAGTATCCGGTCCCAGCTGCACCATGCCGTAGGGCGCGACGGCGGCAGGGGTAAGCTGGCCAAAATCGCCGAGCGTGCCGACGAAGGGGTCGACGAGGTCGACCGCCTTCTCCCGCGCCGTCGCCGGAGCGGCGACGAGGAGGGCGGCGGCGGCCGCGAAAGCCGTGCAGACGCGGCGCCATCGCGCGCGGCAAACGAGCATCATCGGTATCACTCGTGCGGCGGACGGAAGAAACTGGGCGGGAAGGAGGCCATGCCGGGGCCCTTGGGATCGCGCAGTTCGTTGCGCTCGCCAGCGTCGGCGCTGAGCGGGATCTGCATGCCATTGGTTTCTTCGAGCAGGCGAAAGAGCTTCGCGCTCATTCGCTCGGCAAGATCCTCATGGCCCGGGCGGGCGAGGAGATTGTCGTTCTCGTGCGGGTCGGCGGCGAGATCGTAGAGCTCGTCCACATCCCAGATGCCGTGGAAGTGGATGTACTTGTAGCGATCCTCGCGCAGCGCGTGGACGGTGGGCGTCTGCGGGAAATTTCGTTCCCAATAATATTCGTACATCAGCTCCTTGCGCCATGGCACGTCGGCCGTGCCGCCGCTCGCCGGGGGGACGGCGACCAGCGGCAGCATGTTCGATCCGGCCAAGCCGTCCGGTGCCTCGAGCCCGGCCGCGGCGAGCATGGTGGGCGCGACATCGATGTTGGCGACGACCTGTTTGACGGTACCGTCGCCGAACAGCGAGGGGCAGCGCATCAGCATCGGCACGCGCATCGATTCCTCGTAGGCGGCACGCTTGTCGATCAGGCCATGCTCGCCGAACATGAAGCCATTGTCGCCCATGTAGAGGATCAGCGTGTCATCGAGCTCGCCGCGCCGGTCGAGCAGGTCCATGATCCGCGCGATGCCTTCGTCCACCGCCAGCAGCGTTTCAATGTAGCGCTTGTAATAGTCGCCGATGTCGAGCGTGCCGTGGTACGGATAGTCGACCCCGTGCCAGCTGTTGCGCTGGTTCTCGACCCACATCGGGCGGCCGGGAACGCCAGGCTTCATGTTGGCCGGATAGCGGAAGGTTTCCTTGTCGTAGCGGCCCTTGTGGCGTTCCGCCGGGATAAATTCGGAATGCACCGCCTTGTGCGCGAGGTGCATCATCCACGGCTTTTTGCGATCGCGCTGGCCGATCCAGTCGAGCGCGTAATCGGTCAGCTCGTCAGTGATATAGCCCTTCTGCGGCACATGCCGGCCGTTGACGTTGAGCCCGTCGGGGTGCGGCAGGTAATAGCCCTGGCCCTTGAAGCTGACCCAGTGATCGAAGCCGGGCTGCGGCGCATCGGTTTCGATGCCCATGTGCCATTTGCCGATGAACGCGGTCTCGTAGCCCGCTGCCTGGAGATATTCGGAATAGTAAGTGAGGCCGGGCGGGATCGGGTGGTTGTTGTCCACCACGCGATGCTGGTGCGCGTAGAGGCCGGTAAAGATCGACGCGCGGCTGGGCGAGCAGAGCGCGGTGGTGACGAAGGCGTTGCGGAAGTGAATGCCCTCGCGCGCCAGCCAATCGAGCGTCGGCGTCTCGCCGAAATCCTGCGCCTTCATGAAGCCCATCGCGTCGTAGCGATGATCGTCAGTGAGGATCACAAGGGTGTTCTTGGGCTTCACGCCGGCCTTGCGACGCAGCTTGAGCTGCTTCGTCACAGGCGCGCCGCCGGCCGCGAAGCTGTAGAGGCCAAAGGCGCCCCCGGTGCCGGCGAGAAGCACGCCGCGGCGGTTGATCCTCGCCGCCATCAATGCGCGCCGACGTGCCCGTAGGGATTGGTCTGGCCGGCGAGCCACGGATCCTTTGTCGCGGCACGGATACTGCGCAACCGCTCGGCCAACTGCGCCTTAACCGCGGCATAGGCGGGATCGGCGGCGACGTTGTTCAACTCGTCTGGATCGCGGGTAAGGTCGTACAATTCCTCCGCCGGGCGCTGAAGGTAGGCGGCCTGGCTGCGCTTGCCGAGCAAGATGGTCGGATCGGCGCTGATCGCCTTCCACGAAGGGGAGCCAGCCACGTCGCCGGCGATCGGATAGGGCAGCTGCCATGCCAGGTTGAGGATGTAATTGTGAGTGCGCGTGCGGATGCTGCGCATCGGATAATATTGATTGATCTCGTGAAAATCATGGCTGGCGACGATCGCGTCGCGCGCGGGATCGGCGACACCGCCCAGGATCGGTAGCAGCGTGCTGCCCGAAAGCGGATAAGCTGCCGGAGCGGCAACACCGGCCCAGTCGAGAACGGTTGGCACGACATCGGTGAAGCTGACCATGGCATCGCTGGTCCCCGGTGCGCTGCCCGGCGCTCGGATGATGAGCGGCAGGTGTAGCCCCGCGTCGTAAAGATTGGTCTTGGCGCCGGGGAAGGGGCGACCATTGTCGCTGAGGAAGATCACCAGCGTATCGTCCGCGCGGCCGGTGGCAGCAAGATCGTCCAGGATCAAGCCGACACCGGCATCAAGGCGGCTCAAGGATTCGTAATATTCGGCGAGATCCTGCCGTACGGCAGGCAGATCGGGCAGATGGTCGGGGATCTGCACGCGGCGCGGATCATAGGTTTCGGGCTTCACGCCCGGCCAAGCGCGATCGTTGCCGTAGTCCACAGCGGCACGATGCGGGTCGCTGTAGGCGATCGTGACAAAGAATGGTCGCTCGTTTGTGGAGCGAATGAAGCTCGCCGCGGCGATGGCGAGTTCGCGCACGTGGCGAACGCCGCCGCGCTCGGGCACCAGTTCGGCTTCGTAGGGAAAGGCGCTGTTGGGCCCGACATGCTTCTTGCCCACCAGGGCGGTGGCATAGCCGGCGCGGCGAAGCATCGAGGGCAACGTCTCGATGCCGGGCAGCAGCGACTGGTTGTGAACGTCGTGCTGCAGGCCGTACATCCCGTTCTGGTGCGTATAAAGCCCGGTGTTGATAACCGCGCGGCTCGGGCTGCACGAGGAAACGGCGGCATAGGCATGGCGGAACAGCGTGCCCTGGCGCGCGAGCCGGTCCAGCCGCGGCGTCTTCACCGCGGTGCCGTAGCAGCCGAGATCCAGCCCCTGATCGTCCGAGATCAGGAGCAGCACGTTGCGCTGCTTTGTGGGGGCCTGCGCGGCTGTCTGAGCGATACCCGGCGCGGCGCTGGCGGCTGCGATGCCGGCCATGCCTTTCAACACGTTGCGTCTATCTCGGGCATCGATAGCGCCAACCACCATCGCCGCGAAGGGCACAAACCGTTGTGCGGACCTTTGCCGGACAAAAAAGGGGCGACGCCTCCATCAAGGCGCCGCCCCCCATTCTTGTTTCAGTCAGCGTCGATCAGAACTCAAACGCTGCGCTGAAGCGGAACGAACGACCCAGGATCGGCCGGGCGAGGATCACGCCCTGGCCCTGACCGCCGATGATGCGCGGGTTCTGCTCGGTCAGGCCCAGCTCGTCGGTCAGGTTGTTGCCGGTCACCTGCAGGCGGATGCGATCCGCCACGGTTACCGAAATGCCAGCATCGAGCTGATAGAAGTTCGGCAGCAGCTGATTGTTCTCCGGATCGGAGAAGCGATCGCCGGTGTATTGCAGCGTGGCGAACAGCGACGGCCGGATGCTGCCGACCGGCAGTTCATAGGCCGGGGTCACGCGCCACATCCACTTGGGCTGGCGCTGCACGCGGTTGCCGGTGTTGTCGATCAGCCCGTTGCCCGTGAAGAAATCACGGTAGGTACCGTCGAGGAACGTGCCGGCCGCTGCCAGGCTGAAGCCGCGGAACGGACGCACCACGCCCTCCAGCTCAACGCCGGTCGCCTTTGCGCCGCCGTTGGAGCTGGTCGGCACGTCGTTGATGATCGTCGTGGTCGCCAGACCGTCGAAGCGGTTGTGGAAGACGGTGGCGTAGAGATTGGCGATGTCGGTCGAAACCTTCAGGCCGCCCTCGTAGGTGTCGACTTCGGCAACCACCGCCAGGCCGGTGTTGTTGGCGATGTCGGCCACGCTGGCTTCGCGCAGATTATCGAACTGCGGGAAGCTGTTGCCGCGGCTGTAACGGGCGAACACGCCCACGCTCCGGCTGAAGTCGTAATTGACGCCTGCGGTCCACGACCATGCGTCGTCACGATAGCGGATGTTGCGCAGCGGCCCGAGCACGGTGACGTTGTTGTCGTACAGCGTGTTGGGATTGCCATCCAGGTTGACGTTGCCGCCCTGCGCTGCGGTGCGCGGCGTGCTGAGCGTACCGTCCACGATGTGGCGCTGCCAGCGGATGCCGCCATCGATGCGCAGTTCCGGCGTGATCTGGAACTCGTCCACCGCATAGAACGCCAGATCCTGGCCTTCATACCAGCCGCGCACCTGGAACGCCGGACCGCTGGTGAAGCCGCGCAGCGTCGCCTGTTGAGCGATGCCGGCCGCACTGGTCACGCCCATGTCGAGCCGCCGGGCGTTGGGCTCTGCCGTCAGCAGCACCTGGTTGCCCAGCGCCCACTGATCGCGCGAAGTGAAGTTGGTGTAATAGAAGCCGCCGGTCAGCTTGTTGTTGCCCGCCGTCCACTCCAGCGCCGTGTCGGCGACAAAGGACGAGATCTTCTTGCGCACTTCCCAGATGCCGGCGCGCAGAACGGGCGTTCCAGCACCAGTGGCCAGCGCGCCGCTGCCGTCGGCATAAACGAGCGACGATACCGTGGCACCCGCGCCGGCAAGGCGGGTCGCCATCACCGAAGCGGCAACCGGCGCCTCGGTCGGCACCAAGCCGCGCGTGTCGGCGTTGCCGCCCATGTAGCTCATGCGCTCACGCACGCGCAGGCCGTCGACCACTTCGTAATCGAAGTTGATGCCGGTGTTGATCACCTTGGCGCCGCGACCGTCCTGCAGATCCACGGTGCGGCCAACAACGTTCTGCACGGCGCGCGTGTCCGGGCCGTTCAGCGTACCGGTGCCATGATCAAAGCCGGGGTATTGGCTGGTGTTATTGCCATCCACCACGACCGGGATCGGCAGCAGCCACTGACCGCGATCGTTGAGATAGCGGGCGTAAAGCTCGACGGAGCCTTGACCGCCGAAATCATGGTGAATGTTGGCGGTGACTTGGCCGCCCTGCTCGGCGCGGTAGCGCGGATCACGGATGCCGTTGCTCTGCGCGTAATAGCCGCCGACCATGAAGCCGGTGTCCGGGCCAAGCGGACCGGAGATGTAGCCGTCACCGCGGATCTCGTCGAAATCGGTGTAGGATATCTTAGCCAGTCCGTGGAACTCGCGGCCGCCGATGCGCGGCACGACGTTCACGGTGAGGCCCGGCTGGCCGTTGGAGAACAGCGAGCCGGTGCCGCCACGCACCGCTTCGACGCGCTGCACGGTTTCGTCCAGGCGGATCAGCTGCGAGTTTTCCAGGAAGGACAGCGTCGGCGGCGCGAAGATCGGCGTGCCGGCATATTGGAAGGTCACGAACTGCGCGTCGCCACCCGAGGGATAGCCGCGCACGAAGATGTTGGCGCCGTTCTGACCGCCCGAGCTTTCCGCCATGACACCCGGCACCGTGCGAAGGAGGTCAGCGGTGCTGTTCGGCGCCGCGCGTTCGATCGCATCGTTGCTGAGCGTGGTGACCGCGAACGACGCGTCCTGGCGGCGGGTGCCGCCGCCGGCCGTGCCGACGACAATAATGTCATCGCCCGACTGAGCATTTGTATCAACAAGGCCGGTTTCCGGCTGCGCCCGCTGCGCGCTGTCGGCGGCGCGGGCGGCAGACGTGTCGGTTTGGGCCATCGCGGGCGCGCCCGCGAGCATGGCTGCGGCGGCAGTGCCGATCATGAGGCGGCTCATGAAGATGGAAGACATGGAATTTACCCTTTTTATTCAGCCGCGCCTCCCGGTAGCGGCTTGACGGTCGCGACATAGGAACGCCGTTGATGCCCGTCGAGGCATGCTAAAGAAGGTGTTGTGCAATCCGGGGTGTAGTGCAGCTATTCTGCAACAGTTGATGAGGGTGCGATGGTGAAATCAGGCGTAATGGCGGCAGGGCTGCTTCTGTGTGGGGTGCCGACATTGGCGCAAACCGTAGAGGTGCTGCCTATGCGGCTGCCGCCCTCCTCGTTGCTCAGTGCGGCTGCGAAAGGCGTGATCGAACGGCAACAGGCGATCCGTCCACCGGACTTTGGCGGTGACATTGCTGCAGCGCGCGCTTTCTGGGGTCGCTACAATGATGATCGCCTGGCCGAAATGCGGCAACACTTCCGCACGGTTGCACGACGCGAGCGCATGGGCGGCGTGGCGGTAGACGTGGTGACGCCGGCGGCCGGAGCGGAGCCGCGCAATGCGGCGCGCGTGTTGCTCAACGTGCACGGCGGCGCCTTTATGTGGGGCAGCGGCAGCGGCGCGCTGGTTGAGGCGATCCCGATCGCAGCGACCATGGGCATTACGGTGGTAACCGTCGACTATCGCCTGGCCCCCGAACATCGCTACCCCGCCGCGTCTGAAGACGTCGCGGCGGTGTACCGCGATCTGCTGAAGCGCTATCGCCCGAAGAACATCGGCATCTACGGCTGTTCGGCGGGCGGCGTCATTACCGCGCAATCGGTTGCCTGGTTCCAGCGCCACGGCCTGCCGCGCCCGGGGGCCGTCGGCACGTTCTGCGGCACCGGCGGCGGATATGCCGGCGACAGCGCCTATCTTTCCGACCCGCTGACCGCTGGCAAGCCGATGCGCGAAGGCGCGTTGCCGACTGAGTTGCAAGCTGCTTACATGACGGGAGTTCCGACCGACGATCCGGTCGCGTACCCGCTCGGGTCAGACGCCGTGATGCGGCAATTTCCGCCCACGCTTCAGCTCGCCGGAAGCCGTGATTTCGCCGCCAGTGTGCTGACCTGGCAGCATCGTCGTCTGTCGGCACTGGGGGTGAAAAGCGAGCTTCAGATCTTTGACGGGCTGGGCCACGCGTTCTTTGTCTGGCCAGACATGCCGGAATCGCTGGAGGCTTTCCGACTTGTTTCGGCCTTTTTCGATCGGCATCTGGGCACGACGCCGGCAGATCCGGTCAAAAAGGGTGACGAACGATGAAGTTTTGGCAATCGCTGGTCGGGACATCGCTGGCGGTGTGTGCATTGGCTGCCGAACCGATCGGCGCGCAGCAATCGCCCGCCGCGCTCTACGGCGATCTGTTCAGCGCGGTGCAGACGGGCCGGCTGTTTCCGGACGGTAAGACCTTTGTCGATGCGGTGCCCAAGCGCGATCCGCAGGCGATCATGGCAGATTACCAGCGCGAGCGGCCGACAACGCCTGAGGCGTTGCGCACGTTCGTGCTCGCCAACTTTGCCGTGCCGGGCGTCAACGATCGCGGCGCGACCGATCTGAGGCGCCATATTCGCAACCTGTGGCCGATGCTGGTGCGCCAGCCCGATGAGGCGGTGGCGGGATCGTCGCTGCTGCCGATGGCGCATCCCTATGTGGTGCCCGGCGGCCGGTTCCGCGAAATGTATTACTGGGACAGCTTCTTCACCATGCTTGGCCTAGCTGTGGACGGGCAGCAGCCGCTGGTGGAATTGATGCTGGCGAACTTCACCGATACGATAGAGCGCTACGGCCACATTCCCAACGGCATGCGGACCTATTATCTCGGCCGCGCGCAGCCGCCTTTTTATGCGCTGATGCTCGATCTTTCCAAGGACGCCGACGCCGCGACCGCGGCGAAGCGGCTGGCGGCGCTGAAGACTGAACATGCCTATTGGATGAGGGGCGCCGATTGCCTGGACGCAGGCTCGGATTCTGGCGGTGCCTGCGCGCGGGTGGTGCGAATGCCCGACGGCACGCTGCTCAACCGCTATTGGGATGACCGCCCGCTGCCGCGCGACGAAAGCTTCGCCGAGGATCTGGTCACCGCCAGGGAGGATCCGAGCCGCCCGGCGGAGGAAATGTACCGTCATTTGCGCGCGGGGGCAGAAAGCGGCTGGGATTACAGCAGCCGCTGGCTGTCCGATCCGCAGCGGCTGGCCTCCATCCGCACGACCGAGATCGTGCCGGTCGATCTCAACAGCCTCATGCTGATGATGGAGGAGGCGATCGCCCGGCGCAGCGCAGCAGTCGGCGATCAGGCGGGCGCCCGCGAATTCACGACAATGGCGAACAAGCGCCGCGCGGCCCTGAACCGCTATTTCTGGGTGGCGGGGCAAGGGCGCTACGCGGACTGGGATCGTAAAACGCGCAAGCCGACGCCGCGCATGTCCGCCGCGATGCTGTATCCGCTGTTTGCGGGCGCGGCCTCGCCGCAGCAAGCCGCGGCGGTGGCGCGCACCGTGCGACGCGATTTGCTGGCCACCGGCGGCCTGCGCACCACGCCGATCCGCACGGGGCAGCAATGGGATTCGCCCAACGGCTGGGCGCCGCTGCAATGGGTGGCGATCGCCGGGCTGGAGCGCAGCGGCCAGCCGGAACTCGCGCGCGACATTGCGACGAGGTGGCTGGAGACGGTGTCCACCGCATATGCCGAGACGGGCAAGATGCTCGAAAAGTATGACGTGGAGGAGCGCAAGCCCGGCGGCGGCGGCGAATATCCGACGCAGGACGGCTTTGGCTGGACCAATGGCGTGACCAGCGCGATCCTAGCGCGCTATCCGCAGTCGTGACTGTTCGTCATTACGGGCCTGTTCCGGCTTCCGGCCGGCAGGTTAAAAGGTTGACAGCAAAAGCATGGGCTTGAGAGGTCTGCGAGACCCGGGGGTAACGAGAGCTTGGCTTCGGTCTCGCTGAATGGTACAGGTCTCACCTAGGTGTTTGATCCAACGCGTTGAAGTTGCTATTCTTTCTTTAGAATGGAAGAAGCGGAGAGGAAAGGTACGTCATGGGAGCGACACGACCATGCACGCCGTCCAAGCAGCAATACTGCAATCGCAAGCTTTGTTCGCGACACAAACCTGTGAACTGAGGGTCGACCTGAAGGCGGTAGTGAGGTAATGAAAAGAGGGCGATGGTCTAAAAAAACTTAAGGACCGGACTGAAGGTCATTGACCAACGCTGACCCAATCCGAGGAGACAATAGTTATCTCCTCCTTACGCTACACATTGCTGCCTCTGCGCGTTCCAATCGGCGATTCTGCACCTGACATGCTCAGCGCTGCATCGACGCCTTCTTCGCCAGCATGACTTTGGCAAAACGTTGTTGAGGCGACATCCTAAAGCACAAGAACTGCGAAGCTAGGCTCAGAATCTCATTGACATTGCAGGGCAGCCCCATGCCGGCTCAAGCCCAGCGTGAGCCATTCTCGTGGATCATTATGCGCGAATAGGGATGCTGATACCTTAACCTACGGCAGTTTCAACGAAGCCGGACCCGGCGGCTGAACGGCCGATATTGGGTCTAGACTGCCACTTTGACTCACCTCAAGCCGTTTGCGCTTCCGCCATTTGCTAACTCGCATCAAGAATCACCGCGACCGTATTCGACATTGGAACTTGCATGGCTAAAACCTACGATTGTTGATTATCCGTGCACGTTACCGGCTTGCAGAAGCATAACGATCTAAGTGGATGAACCTATGTTGCGACCTTTCGATAATCGCACGCTCTATTTCCAGCTTTAGCTCTTTTGTTTTGAGCGCCATTTGAACCGTGAGGCGCCATTTTATTGCTCCGCAATGTCGGATGGCGCCGATGGCTTATCGACTGTCTTGGCCCGGTCGGCTTGAAACCGCCAGGTTCAGGATGAGGAAGGCCGTGCCTGCGGCGAACATAATGAGGCCGATCCACCAGACAGGCCCAAAAGCCCAGCCGCGCGCAAGCACCGTCGCAGCGGCAGACAGCGCGAAGGCGAGCCACGCCGCGGCGCGCCAGCGCATCTTCGTCGACGCGGACTGTCGCCGTCCGAACACGCGCGGGAAATGACCGTCGGTCACCAGGCCAAATGCGCCGAAGGACGCCAGCGCAAGCAGCAGTGCGACCGCGATCATGCGGGTACCTCCTGCATTGGCCTGGCGGTCGGAACCGGCCGCGCCCTGCGCGGCTTGCGGCTGTGCGGCACGTAATGCGCGACGCGCCGCGCCAACCAGAGATATGCCCCGCCAAACGCGAGCATGGTCGCGTCGACACCCAGCGGCAGCAGGTCGCCGACAATCAGCGAGGACAATGCGTTCCACCGCGTACCCACCAAATTGAAGATGGGGAGCAGCAGCAGCGACACGCCGGTGAGTGCAAACAGGCAGGTCCAGGTGCGCTGCGGCTTCTGGACGAGGGTGACCACGATCGCCGCCGCCCATATTAGGAACAGCACGTGCACCTCCCATTGCGCGCGGCCGCGCATCGCCATCGGCAGCAGGCGATTGGCCCAAAACATCGCCGCCACGCCGAGCGGGAAGCCCGCGAGTGAGCAGCCCCCACCGGGTGGTCCGGGTTGATAGTTAGTGCATTGTCGTCTCCG
>CAYMIU010000079.1:0-11559 GCA_964390515.1 uncultured Stakelama sp. | reverse complement strand
AAGAGTGAATCACGCCTCCATCGCCGTCGCAAGCACGCGTTTTTCAACAGTCTCGTTCGGTTTTGACACCAAGATGGCGTCCTCTGCGCGCTTGATTAGTGATATCCGGGAGCTGTCGGAACGGGTCCAAAGCTACCCATTCCCTCGACTTCTTGTTTATATGACGCAGATGCCTGACTGTCATTTCTAAAGGTGCGGCGACAAGATGGCTGGGGCCAAAAATATATCATCAGCCCAGTGCCGAGCTGCGCGCGCCTTGCTCAATTGGAGCCAAGGGCGACTGGCTAAGCAAGCGGGTATCGCCCGCACGACGCTCGCCAACTTCGAACGAGGCGTGGGCGCTATGACCCGCAACAACACCGCTTCAATCATCAATGCTCTAGAGGCTGCTGGGGTAACCTTCGTGCAAAAGCGCAACGACGCAGGAGCGGGTGTATGCTTCCGTCAGCCGCCGAACACGAGTTTCGCGGCGTCTTCAAGCGATTGAGAGGTTGAGACTTCTGCCCTGAGTCGGCGCGGATCAGCAGTGGCACAACCCGTACCAATGCCCATTCCGCCGCCGCCTGAGGCACGTCAAGCGAGTATCCATCAACGCTCGCGTAGGACGAACCACAATGCCCAAGCGCTCATTCCGGCCAACGCGAACCAAGTGAGGGCATAGCTCAAGTGCGTGTTGCGGAACGCGACGACGGTGAGCCCACCAACGGGGTAGCCTCCTGCATTCGGGGTGCTGTCGGCGTCGATGAAGTAAGGCGCAACCCCTTGCAGGCGGCGGGTGCGTGCGATGGCAGCGACATCGCGCGAATACCAGTGATCGGCGGCGGGGTCGTTGGCGCGCAACACTGCTCCCTTTGGCTCAGTCATGCGTATCAGCCCGGTGACCGTCACCCGGCTTGCGGGGCGGCTCGGCTGCGCACCTTCGGGCAGGAAGCCGCGATTGATGAGCACCGTCCAGCCTTCGTCAGTGCGCAGTGGTGTCATCAGCCAGCCACCCTGACCACGACCGGTTGCCGCCCGCACGAGGGTCTCACGGTCATTGTCCAAGCTGCCCGTCACCCGAACTCGGCGATAGGCGTCCCGCTCGGCGGTGATGCGGGTCCAGTAAAGAGGGGCTGGGGCCGCGACCGGCGCCGCATGCACCCGGGCATCGACCGCTGCGATCAGCGCGAGCTTCCAGGCCCGTCGCTCGATCTGCCAGATGCCGAGCATGGCGGTCACCGCGATCACCAGGACGAGCAGGCCTGCAAGCAGGCCGCGCTTGGTTCGAGCGGATGACGCAGGCGAAGAGGTCAGGGCATGTCCGTCATGTTCTCGACGCTCGTGGGCATCATGTTCGTGTTCATCTGGTACATCGCCCATATCGATCCGCCGATCGTAATCACGACGATGATCGCGGTGAAGATGAACGAAATGAGCGTCCAGCCACCTTCCCCGCGCGTGTCGACGTGGAGGAAGAAACGAACGTGGACGATGATCTGGATCACCGCGAGCACGGAGATGGTCGCAAGGGTTGCCCCTGCGCCCAGCGTTCCCGTCATCACAAGCCAGAAGGGCACAGAGGTGAGCGCAACCGAGAGGAGAAAGCCGACGATGTAGTCACGGTACGAGCCGTGGCCATGCGTGTCGCCGTGGCTGTGCAACTCCGCATCGCGGTTGCCGTTGGACGAAGCCATCAGCGAGTCACTCCAAACAGATACACAAAGGTGAAGACGCCGATCCAGATGATGTCCAGGAAGTGCCAGAACAGAGAAAGGCAAAGAAGACGGCGTTTGTTGTCTGCGTTGAGCCCGTAGATGCCCACCTGCGCGACCATGGTCGCGATCCAGATCAGGCCCACCGCCACATGGAGTCCGTGCAGACCGACCAGCCCGAAGAAGGATGACAGAAACGCGCTACGTCCCGGGCCTGCGCCCTCTGCGATCAAGTGGCTGAACTCGTAGATCTCGATACCTACGAATCCCGCGCCGAGCACGAAGGTGGCCAACAGCCAGGCTTGCACCCCGCGGGTGCGGCCAGCCTCCATCTGCAGCATGCCGAACCCGTAGGTGATCGAGGACAACAGCAGCAGTCCCGTGTTCACCGCAACCAGCGGCAGATCGAAGATCTCACGCGGTATTGGACCACCGGCATAAGCGGTGCTGAGCACGCCGAAGACGGAGAAGACCGCGCCGAAAAGCAGCGCGTCGGTCATCAGGTAAATCCAGAACCCCAGCAGGGTCGCGCCGCCCCCACCGTGGTCGTGATCCTCCTCCTCGGCCAGGTGCCAGGTGACGGCGCGTGCGTCCGCCTCTGCCTCGGGGGTCATCGTTTGCGCAGACATCGATCAGGCTCCCGCCACTGAGGTTGCGAGCCGATCCCGTTCACCCTCGATCCGCGCCACCTCATCGGCAGGGATGAAGTAATCACGATTGTAGTTGAAGGTGTGCCCGATCGCCACCACGAGCAGCGCGATAAACGCAATCGCGGCAAGCCACCACATATACCACACCATGGCGAAGCCGAACACGAGCCCCAGACCCGACAAGATCACTCCCGTCCCGGTGTTGCGCGGCATGTGCACGGGACGATAGCCATCGGCCGGGCGCTGATAGCCTCGATCCTTCATGTCGTACCACGCATCCAGTTCATGGACGACCGGGGTGAACGCGAAGTTGTAGACCGGCGGCGGCGAGGAGGTGGACCATTCCAGCGTCCGCCCGCCCCACGGGTCGCCCGTCGTGTCGCGAAGCTGATCACGCTTCACCCAGCCCATGACGATGCTCATCACGAAGCCGAGGATGCCGACCAGGATCACCACCGCACCGATCGCTGCAACGATGAACCAGGGCTGGAGGGAGGGATCGTAGAAGTGGTTCACGCGCCGGGTCACGCCGTAAAGTCCCGGAATGTAGAGCGGCATCCATGCGATCCAGAAACCGGCGACCCAGCCCCAGAAGGCGACCTTGCCCCACCACGGGTCCAGCTTGAACCCGAAAGCCTTGGGGAACCAGTAGACCATGCCGGCAAACAATCCGAACACGACACCGCCAATGATGGTGTTGTGGAAGTGCGTCACGAGCCATAGCGAGTTGTGAAGGACGAAATCAGCAGGCGGGATGGCCAGCAGGACACCCGTCAGACCGCCAATCACGAACGTGATGATGAAGGCGACCACCCACATCATCGGCACCTCGAACCGGATGTTCCCCTTGTACATGGTGAACAGCCAGTTGAATATCTTCGCTCCCGTAGGGATCGCGATCGCCATGCTGGCGATCCCGAAGAACGAATTGACACTCGGCCCTGCGCCCATGGTGAAGAAGTGGTGCAGCCAGACGAGGTACGACATGATCAGGATGACCAGCGTCGCGTAGACCATCGACGTGTAGCCGAACAGCCGCTTGCCGCAGAAGGTAGCGGTCACCTCCGAATAGATGCCGAACACGGGCAGGATCAGAACGTACACCTCCGGGTGGCCCCAGATCCAGACCAGGTTCCAGTACATCATCGGCGAACCGCCGAGCTCGTTGGTGAAAAAGTTGGTTCCAATGTAGCGATCGAGCAGCAGCAGGGTGAAGGCGGCCGTTAACGCCGGGAAGATGACGATGGACAAGATCTGGCTGCAGAACGCGGTCCAGCAGAAGACCGGCATCTTCATCATGGTCATGCCCGGCGCGCGCATTTTGATGATGGTGGCCACCATATTGACGCCGGATAAGGTTGTTCCAAGGCCTGCCAATTGCATCGACCATAGATAATAATCGACCCCTGTGTCCGGACTGTAGGCGAGCCCGGACAGCGGCGCGTAATTGAGCCAGCCAGTTCGCGCGAATTCACCCACGAACAGCGACACCATGGTAAGTAGCGCGGCCGCCGCGGTGAGCCAGAAGCTCAAGGAATTGAGGAACGGGAACGCGACGTCGCGCGCGCCGATCTGGAGCGGCATGACGAAGTTGATCAGCCCCGATACCAGCGGGATTGCAACGAAGAAGATCATGATCGTCCCGTGGGCGGTGAAGATCTGATCGTAATGATGGGCCGGCAGGAAGCCGGGATTGTCCCCGAACGCGATCGCCTGATGCGTGCGCATCATCAAGGCATCGGCGAAGCCGCGCAGCAGCATGATGATCGCCAGGATGATGTACATGATGCCGATCTTCTTGTGATCGACAGTGGTGAACCACTCGCGCCACAGCCAGCCCCACAGCCGGTACTTTGTCACCACGCCAACGAGGCCGGCGCCGAGCAGCATCACGACGATAAAGGTGGAAAGCAGGATTGGCTCGTGAACTGGGAAGCTTTCCCAGGTCAGTCGGCCGAAAATGGTCTTGGCGAGGCTGTCGCTCATGGGAATGCTCATGTCAGACGGAGCGCGCGGCCGAGCGCGCGCCTGGAATGGAAAGAGGCGAAAGGCTGGACATATCCCGGTTCCGCTGGTCGCCGGGCTTCAGCTGTCCGGGTGCCGCGCCCGGCTTCTCGGGCTTGGTCACGTTGGGTCCGGAGCCCTTGTCCTCCGGTGCCTTTTGCAAGGCAGGGACAGGCTTCTCACCATGGAGCGGCATCCCGCCCCTGTTCTGCGGAACACCCGAGCCACCGCGCATCATGTCGTGCATCATCACGTCGGACACGCACGGCTTGCCTGCCTCGACGCAGCGATTGAGGATTCGGCTGTACAGGCCCGGCGCCACGGCACCAAAGCGCATGACGGGCACCTTCTCACTCGGCTTTTCTAGGCGGATGTAGTTCGCCGCCTGCAGGAGCCCACCGCGCGCCTTAACCCGCGCTACCCACTGATCGAACTGCGCCGGCGGGAGCCCGTGCAACGTAAATCGCATGTCCGAATAGCCGCGACCTGTGTAGTTGCCCGAGTAGCCAAAGCTCTCCACCGGCTTGTTCAGCACGGCGTGGAGCTTAGCGTCCATGCCAGGCATCACGTAGATCATGCCGGCCATAGTGGGTGCGTAAAACGTGTTGAACTGGCTCGTCGAGGTCATCGAGAACCGCACGGGGACATTCACCGGCAGTGCCAACTCGTTCACCGTCGCGATTCCCTGTTCAGGGTAGATGAACAACCATTTCCAGTCCATCGCCACCACCTGGACTTCGAAGTGCTTGGTGCCCGGCGGTAGCGGCTTGCCGGGCGCGATCCGATCGAGCGGCCGGAACGGATCAAGTAGATGAGTGCTCTTCCAGGTAACCGCGCCCAGGACGGTGATGATGAGAAGCGGAATCGACCAGATCACCAACTCGAGCCCAGTCGAGTGGTCAAACTTCGGGTCATAGTTATGCCCGCCCCGCCGGGCGCTGTATTTGCGCGAGAACACGATCGCCATCACGATCACGGGGATGACCACGACCAGCATGAGCAGCGTTGCGAAGCCGAGCAGGTCGCGCTGCTGAACCGCGACGTCACCGGCCGGAAACAGGACGATCAAGCGCTCCCGCGAACAGGCCCCCAGGGCAAGAAGCGCAGGGAGCGCAGCCATACCCATGCGGCGCTTTCGAAGGGACCGGAATTTATCGTTGCGCATGCATCGGCCCATATCGTGAGTTGGTCTTGGCGATAGTGGTCATTTTGTCCTATCCCATAGCGGCGCGGGCAAGTGCAAGGAAGCCTGAGGTTGTTCAAAAGCGTTTTTGACCCGAATGCACCGGGTGCGCGAGGCGAGAAGGAGTAAGAGGTGGCTACTGGCTCGATTGCTGCGGCAAACTCGACACCGCTCGAACGCGACGCGCGGTTGGTGAATGCGCGTGACCACCAGATCCGGCCTGGCGAAGTCGCGATTGGCGTCATCATTGGCCGCACGAGCGAATTTTTCGACTTTTTCGTATTCGCCATTGCCTCTGTACTAGTTTTTCCTTCGCTAGCTTTCGGCTTTACCGATCCGCTCACCGGCACGCTCTACTCGTTCGGAATGTTTGCGCTGGCATTCGCGGCACGGCCGTTCGGGACACTTCTATTCCTGTGGATTGACCGCAATCACGGGCGCGGTACGAAGCTGACCATCGCCCTTTTCCTGCTCGGCGGCTCCACAATTGCGATGGCGTTCCTGCCAGCTTACTCTCGAATCGGCATTGCCTCGCCCATCCTGCTTGGTCTGTTCCGCATCGGACAGGGCGTCGCTTGGGGAGGCGCGTGGGACGGACTCCCCTCGCTCCTCGCGCTCAATGCCCCACGCGAGAAGCGTGGCTGGTATGTCATGATCCCGCAGCTCGGCGCCCCGCTTGGTCTGCTGATCGCTGCTGGCCTGTTCGCCTATTTCCGGTCAACGCTGACACCTGAAGATTTCCTCAGCTGGGGCTGGCGCTACCCCTTCTTCGTTGTGTTCGCGATCAACGCGGTGGCATTGTTCGCCCGCCTGCGCATCGTTGCCACGCCTGATTACGAGCGCGCTTTCGAGAGCCGAGAGCTGCAACCCTCCCCCGCTTTCCAGACGATGTTCGCCGAATGGCGCACCATCTTGCTCGGCGCGTTTGCGCCGCTGGCGAGCTTCGCCCTGTTCCATCTGGTCACTGTATTTCCGCTGTCATGGGTGACACTCTACGGCCGGGAAGCGCCGGAACGTTTTCTCCTGATCGAGATGGGCGCAGCGGTTGTCGGGCTTCTCGCGGTCGTCGCCTCGGGGCTCCTCGCGGACCGGGTCGGGCGACGCATGGTGCTGGGCGTATCGGCAGTCCTGATTGGCGCCTTCTCAGGCTTTGCACCGCAACTGCTCGGCGCCGGCACGACGGGGGAGATCGTGTACATGGTCGCCGGCTTCCTGCTGCTCGGGCTTGCCTTTGGGCAGTCCTCGGGCATCGTCAACGACCGTTTCCCGACCCATCACCGCTACACAGGCGCCGCGATCGTCGCCAATGCCGCCTGGTTTATCGGCGCCGGGTTCGCGCCGCTGGTCGCTTTGCTTCTCGCAAGCCAGTTCGGGCTTTGGGCAGTCGGGGCATACCTGCTGTCTGGCGTACTCTGCACCCTTACGGCGCTGGTGATTAGCAAAAATTGGGCGAGAAGTGTGGAGTAGCGCTCGTATGTGACACCTGCGTCGGTGACCAACGTCCGCTGCGGCCCATCATTCCGTGGCTGGTCGCCCTAGACGCGGAGTAAACAGAGAGCGCGATGCGGCGTCGAGGAATCAAACATAATGACGGAGCGCCGCACTTTATCGGAACAGGAGCCGCTGGACCTGCGCCGCCGGCGCATGGCGGCCTCTCCGCCAATCCTGCGCGGCGGCTTCCGACCCTTCTTCCTCGGAGCGGCAGTTTGGGCAGTGCTCGCAATCCTTATATGGATGTTCGCGTTGAGCGGCGACATCGCGTTTCCGCGCGGCCTGGACTCGCTTGCTTGGCATCGGCACGAGATGGTGTTCGGCTTCGCAGGCGCGGCGGTGGCCGGATTTCTGTTGACGGCCATTGCAAACTGGACTGGACGCCCGCCGATCGCTGGCTGGCCATTGGCCTCTTTGATTGGCCTTTGGGCCGCGGGCCGTCTGGCCCTGCTTGTTATGCCCGGGCCGCTCGTGCCGGTCGCGGCCGTGCTGGATGTAAGTCTCTATATTGTGCTGGCTGCCATAGCCGTGCGCGAGGTGGTTGCTTCGAGCAACCGCAATTTGCCAGTCTCGCTCTTGGTGCTGTTGTTCGGCGCGGCAGACGCACTCGACTATCTCTGCATCACCGGCCAATTCGGGGATGACCTGCTCGGTATCCGCTGCGGCCTCTCCATCCTGATTATCATGATCTCGGTGGTGGGCGGACGGATCATTCCCACTTTCACGCGCAATTGGATGGCCAAGCGAGGCATCTCGGCTGGCCTTCCAGCTCAGCCGGGAGCCTATGACGTTGCCACAATCGCCGCCAGCGCTGCGGCTCTAGTTCTATGGATCCTAGTTCCCGCAGCAAAGGTGACTGGGGCTGTCCTCATCGCGTCCGCCGTGCTGCAGGCGGTGCGGCTAGCCCGCTGGCGCGGTCTAGCGACGGTCAAGGATCCGCTGCTGCTGGTCCTCCACATCGGTTATGCCTGGCTGGTGGTAGGGCTGATGCTGCTGGGCCTCGCCATCCTCTCGGTCGATGTGCCCAGGACCGCCGCGATCCACGCCCTCGCAGTTGGGGCGGTTGGGACGTTGATCCTTGGCGTCACGACGCGCGCAAGCCTTGGCCACACCGGTCGCGCTCTCCGCGCCGCGTTCCCTACCGTTGCGGGCTATGTCCTGATCAGCCTTGCCGGCCTGACCCGCCTGGCGACTGCCTTCGACTACATCGACTACCTGCCCGGTCTCTACCTCTCCGCCACCTTGTGGGTTGCAGCATTCTTACTCTTCCTGGTCGTATATGGCCCGATCCTCGCGAAGCCACGGGTCCAGGCTGATGATTGATCCGATCCACTCCAGATCTGGCCGAACCTCGATCAGACATAAGTGCGATATCAGCGGTGTCACAACCGGTCGGTTTTGACGCTGCAGACGCGACCACGGTTTTCCGGGGGTTTGCGTGTGTCAGAACCCCGGTTCAGACTGTCAGTTTCCAAGACCGGCAACTTGCCTCGGCTACGTCTGCCTTCGGGTCGAAAGCCGCCGCTCGGGTCAGCGGCAGCTACCTTCGAGCGGCAGACAGGTGTCAGGCATCAAGCCACCACATCTTTCCGGTGGGCTTACGACCGGATCCGTGGTCACTCGCTCGTGGAACAGCGAGTCAGGTCGAGTGGGACCAGCAACGAGGAGGGCGCCGCCGAAGGGACGCCCAAGCGAGCGGTCAACCCGCTACGGAAGCGCCGGTCACCCGTGCGTTGTGCTTGGGATTGGTGCCGAGCGGTCCGCGACGATCGACGACGGCAATGCTCCGCTCCTTGGCCTGAATGACGAGCCGCTCCAGTACGCCATTGCCGGCGAATGCCACGACATAGCGGGGCTTCAATCCGAGCATCTGCTCGTTGCGACGGAAGCCGGCCCGTGCACCCAGGCGCGTGTCGAGGCTGAAGCTGATCTGGGGCACCTTGTGGCGCTCGGCCCAGGATGCTGCGAGGCGGTCGGCTCCCTTGCCGTCGCCGCCGTGGACCAGCACCATGTCGGCGACGTTTGCGCGGACGCGGTCGAGCGTCTGCCAGATCGCATCGCCATAGGCCTTCGCGTCATCGGTCGTCTGGAAGGTCTGCCGTCCACCGGCGAACACGACCGGCGTTCCCTCGGGCATAGCGGCCCGGCGCTTGCCTTCGGCGCGCGCTTTCAGGAACTCGCGACCCTGTACGACCGCCGATGTCGTCAGCGCGTCGTGACTGAGCCGAGAGCCGCCGGCGGGCTTCCACGACGATCCCGTCTCGGCGAGATACAAGGATGCCGCGGTCTCCCGCAGGTTCTCGAGTGCGAGCATCTCGGCCTCGGCATCCTGGGCACGTTCGACCTGCTGCTCTAGCTCGGACGTATGGACCTCGGACCCGTCGGCGCTTGCCAGCAACAAGCGGATCTCGTCTGTGGCACGGTCGATCCGGGTCGAGGCCTTCGTTGCCGCACGGTGGAAAAGGTTCACGAACCCCCAACCGAGTTCCTCGGCCTGATCCTCGAGGATCGTGTCGGTGAACAGCGCGAACAGGTCGGACCAGACGGCGGCCAGTGTATGGTCGATCGCCTCGGGTTCTGGCCGGGCAAGGGCACGCGTTCCGCGATCCGCACTGATCGAGAGATGGCCGAGCTCCAGGGCGGCGAGCTGGGCGGCGAGGGTAGTCGGCATGAGAGGTCTCCTGTCAGACGCCGCATCCTTGCGGCGACGCAAACCCTCCGACCCGCCGGCACCAGGGACGCAGCGCCACCCACCGACAAGGCTGGCGCGGGCAGCCTCTCCCGGTGCCCGGCACCGGGTGAGGCAACACGGGCCGCTGGCGGGCGGGTTGCGCGTGGACCGCCGGCGGGTAGAGGGCCTCTGCGGCCGCAGGTGGGGTCTGAAAGACCTTCTCTTGTGACCTCAGGCGACCAGCCGCGGCTCAACTTCCACGGGCATGGGGAGCCCGAGTTCGCCCGCGATGCGAGCGGCCAACGTTGTGGGATCGATCAGCTCCGCCATCCGCGCCCAGTGGTTGCGCTCGCCGACATAGTCGGAGCGACCGCGGCACCTGCGGAACAAGATCTCACCTCGGCCGAAGCCGCCGATCGAGACCTGCACATAGAGCTCATCGCCGTGCAGGATGACCTCGCCGGAGACCGCCGGCCCGCCTGCGCAGACCCGAATCTCGTATGTGTCGCCAACGAGTTGGAGCGCTTCCGCAAGCCGCCGGAGCGCGCGGCGTGCCTCCGTATGGAAGGTCCGCTTGGCGTCTGCGTCATGGTCGACGCCACGGGCGACCAGCAACGTCAGCATGGGCGTGCGGGCAATCTCGGCCAGCGCCTCACCGCATAGCGATCGCAGCGCGGATCGGTCGGACATCTTGGCGCGTGCAACGTGTCCAAGTTGCTGCGCCAGGAGCACGACGGCAGGATCAGTTTCGAACGGTTTGCCTGCGTTGCGGCAGTCCTTGGCCGCGGCCTGGATGGCGTGCAGGCAGGCAGCGATGGTGTCGAGGCCACTCGGATCGAGCGCCTGCGCGAAGCGATAACCGACATCGTAGGTCATGGGGTGTCTCCGATGGAAAGAGAGTGTCGGGAGCGGACGCGTGCTTTCGCTCCCGGCGGCAGGATCAGGCGGCGAGGAGGGCGTCCGGCGCGTGCGCAACGCGAGCGAAGCCCAGCAGGAAGGCAGACGCCTCTTCGGCCTTGGCGGCAGCTGTCAGGATCGCCCGATTGTCGGCCTTCAGCGCCTTGAGCCAGGACGCGAGGTAGCTCGCATGGTCGTCGAGGTGATCGACCGGAAGGCCGAGTTCGGCGCCGACCATGGCAGATGCAAGCTCGGCGATCAGCTCTTCCATGGCATAGGCACCGCTGCCGAACCGGTTGCCGAGAGAGCGCCCGAGCCGGCTCTGGTGTCCCGTCCAGTGCGCCAACTCGTGGGCGAGCGTGGACCGGTACAAGTCACGTGACCGGAACGCGGCAGGATCGGGCATCGTGATCTGGTCGGCACTCGGCAGGTAATAGGCTTCGCCGCCGCCGCGGCGGATCGAGGCGGGGATCACGCCGAAGAAGGCGTCGAGCGCATGATCGCGCGCGGTCGGCTCGGGCAGCGGGATGGGCTCCGGCGTGAAGCGTTCGGGCAGGCTGTCGATCTGGTCGACATTGAAGACGGTGAAGCTTTTCAGCACACGGCGAGCTTCGTCCTCGCGCTCGCCTGTGGCGGGATCTTCGACTTGCTTGCTGTAGCTCTTGTAGAAGATGGCACAGGTGCCGCGTTCGCCCTTGCGGACCTGACCTTCGAGCAGTTGCGACTGATGATAGGTCATCCAGGTCGGTGAGATGAAGCCGCGTGCCTGGGCGGCCATCCACAGCCAGATCACGTTCGCGCCGCGGTAGGGGGTTCCGCAGACGCGCAGTGGCCGCGAAACGGGGCCACCGGTCCAGGGCTGGCGCCACGGCCTGACGCCAGCCTCCAGGCGCTCGATAATGGCGTTGGTGATCGTCTGACGTCCTCCCGGTTTTTTCATCCAGTTTGAGTGAGAGTTTTCCGGCCCTTTGA
>CAYMIU010000078.1:2085-13057 GCA_964390515.1 uncultured Stakelama sp. | reverse complement strand
GATGGGCATCGTCGGCCGTCTCGGTAAGGTTCTGGGTCCCAAGGGCCTGATGCCGAACCCGAAGCTCGGCACCGTGACGATGAACGTCGCCGAGGCGGTGAAGGCTGCCAAGGGCGGCCAGGTGGAATATCGCGTCGAAAAGGCCGGTATCATCCACTCGGGCATCGGCAAGGCAAGCTTCCCGGCCGAGGACCTGCGCGCGAACTTCGACGCGCTGGTCGACGCGGTGGTCAAGGCCAAGCCGGCCGGCGCCAAGGGCAAGTACGTCCGCAAGGTCGCGATCTCCAGCACCATGGGTGCGGGCATCAAGATCGACGTGGCGGAAGTCGCGTCGGCCTGATCCGACGTTTCAGTTAGCGTAACGAAGAAGGCCGGGGGGCAACCTCCGGCCTTTTTTGTTGCCCGCTGCCGCTCGCGGCATCGCCCGCATGAACCCATCCGTTGCCGCGGCGTTACGATCCTCATGAGCGAGGGCACCATCGCTGCGCCCTGGTGGAAGCGCGGCGTCATCTATCAGGTCTATCCACGCTCCTTCGCGGACAGCGATGGCGACGGCATCGGCGACCTTGCCGGCATCGAGGCGCATCTCGATCATATCGCCTCGCTGGGCGTCGACGCGATCTGGCTCTCGCCGATCTTCCCCTCGCCGATGGCCGACTTCGGCTATGACGTTGCCGACTATACCGGCGTGGAGCCAATGTTCGGCGACCTCGCCGCCTTCGACCGCCTGCTCGCCACGGTCCATGCGCGCGGGCTGAAGCTGCTGCTCGATTTCGTCCCCAACCATTCCTCGACCCAGCATCCCTGGTTCGTCGAAAGCCGCTCCAGCCGCGACAATCCGAAACGTGACTGGTATTTCTGGCGCGATCCCGCGCCGGGCGGCGGCCCGCCCAACAACTGGATCAGCGACATGGGCGGCCCGGCGTGGGAGTTCGATTCCGCAACCGGCCAATATTATCTCCACACCTTCCTGAAGGAGCAGGCCGACCTCAATTGGCGCAATCCTGAGGTTGCGGCGGCGATGATCGATGTGCTGCGCTTCTGGCTCGACCGCGGCGTAGACGGCTTCCGCATCGACGTGTTGTGGCACATCGTGAAGGCGCAAGGCCTGCCCGACAATCCGCCCAATCCCGACTGGCGCGAGGGGATGGCGGAGAAGCTGCGCCTCATTCAGCTGAACTCCACCGACCAGCCCGAGGCTTATGCCTTCGCCCGCCAGTTCCGGGAGCTTGCCGACAGCTATGGCGAGACCTTGCTGGTCGGGGAGATCTTCCTGCCGCTCGATCGCCTGATGCGCTGGTACGGCGAGGCGGATCAGCCCTACGTCCAATTGCCCTTCAATTTCGAGCTGATCGAGAACCCCTGGGATCGCGACACGCTCGCCTGGCTGATCGCCAGCTACGATGCCGCCATTCCCGCCCACGGCTGGCCCAATTGGGTGATCGGCAGCCACGATGCGCCACGCATCGCCGCGCGCATCGGGGAACGCCAAGCCCGTGTCGCCGCCATGCTGCTGCTCACGCTGCGCGGCACCCCGACAATCTATCAGGGTGACGAAATCGGCATCGGAAAGGTCGACATCCCGCCCGACCGGGTCCGCGACCCGCAGGACCTGCGCCAGCCCGGCATGGGGCTCGGCCGCGATCGCTCGCGCACGCCGATGGCCTGGGACGCTTCGCCCAACGCCGGCTTTTCCACCGCCGAGCCGTGGCTGCCGCTCCACCCTGACTGGCGCACCCGCAATGTCGCGGCGCAGGAGGCGGACCCGGCCTCGATGCTCTGGCTCTACCGCCGCCTGCTCGCCGCGCGCCGCGCCAGCCCTGCCCTGTCGCTGGGCAGCATGACGCTGCACGCCGCACCTACCGACGTGCTCGCCTATGAGCGCCGCCATGGCGACGAGCGGCTGCTGGTCGTCCTCAATCTCGGCAGCACGGCGCGCGAGGTTGCGCTGCCTGATGCCACCCGCCCCGGCCGGATCATCGTCGCCAACGGCAGGCGGGCAGCATTCGACGGCATTGTCGCTGCCGATGAAGCCTATGTCGTGGAGCTGCTGACCTGATGCGCATTGCCATGTTGTCGTCGATCTCCTGGCCGACGCCGCCGACCGGCTATGGCCCCTGGGAATTGGTGACCAGCCTTTTGACCGAGGCGCTCGTCGCGCGCGGCGTCGACGTCACGCTTTTCGCCACGCAGAATTCGCGCACCGCCGGCAAATTGGAAGGCGTCGCCCCGCGCGGCTATTCGGAGCCACCGCACCTCGACGCCAAAGTATGGGAGGCGATGCACATTGCGCATTGCATCGAGCGGGCGGGCGATTTCGACCTCATCCACAACCAGGCCGATTTCATGCCGCTCGCCTGGTCGCGGCTGATCGACACGCCGATGCTGACGACGATCCACGGCTTTTCCTCGGAACGGATCGTGCCGGTGTACCAGCGCTATGACGATCACGTTCACTACGTCTCCATCAGCGACGCCGATCGCCACCCGTCGCTGAGCTATGCGGCGACGATCCACCACGGCATTCCGGTGGATGAGTTCGCCTTCGATCCTTTAGGAAGCAAGGACCTGTTGTTCTTCGGGCGGATCCACCCTGACAAGGGGCCGCATGATGCGATTGCCGCGGCGAAGGCTGCGGATCGGCGGCTGATCATGGCGGGGCTGGTGCAGGACCACGGCTATCATGAGCGGGAGGTTGCCCCGCATGTCGATGGTGAGCGCGTCGTCTTTCGCGGTGTGGTGGGCGGGGAGGAGCGGGTCCGGACGCTGGGGCAGGCACGCGCGTTGCTTCACCTTATCGGCTTCGACGAACCGTTCGGGCTTTCCGTCGTCGAGGCGATGGCGTGCGGGACGCCGGCGATTGCGTTCAACCGCGGGTCGATGCCCGAATTGATCGAGCATGGCGTCACGGGGTTTCTGGTCGATACGGTCGAGGAAGCGGTGGCGGCGATCGAGCGGGTGGGCGAGATCGACCGCGCCGCCTGCCGCGCCCGGGTGGCCGAGCGGTTCAGCGTCGAGCGGATGGCGGACGATTACATCAAGCTCTACGAGGGGCTGATCGGTCAGGCATAAGCGTAGGACCCGCCCTTGCGCAGCGCCTCCTGGAAGGCGGGGCGGGCGTGAACCTTGTCGAGCCAGGCGATGGTGGCGGGGCGCGATGCATCGAGCCCGGCGCGGCTGCGGGCGGCCTCGAGCGGGAAGCTCATCATCACGTCGGCGGCGGTCATCGCGTCGCCGGTAAACCATGGCCGCGTGGCGAGGTGCGCCTCGACGAAATCGAGATGGACGTCGATCATCGGCTGTATCCGCTTGAGCGCCGCCTTGCCGAACAAGGGGATCCGGCCGAGCACCAGCTTCAGCAACAGCGGGGGCATGAGCGAGCCCTCGGCATAATGGAGCCAGTAGCGATATTCGAGCGCGGCCTTGCGGTTCGCCGGCGCACCGAGACGCCCATCGGCCTTGTCCACGAGATATTCGACGATCGCGCCGGTCTCGGCGATGACGCGATTGGCGTCGTCGACATCCTCGATCACCGGCGACTTGCCGAGGGGGTGAACGCGCTTCAGCTCTGGCGGCGCGAGCATCGTCTTCCTGTCGCGCTCATAGCGCTTGATTTCGTAGGGAAGGCCCAGTTCCTCCAGCATCCACAGCACGCGCTGCGATCGTGAATCCTCGAGGTGGTGGACGATGATCATTGGCCTCTCCCGCTGGCGCGCGCCGTGACCAGCCAGGCGGCGGCGGGAAAATCGAGCGCTTCCCCCCTCACCTGCTCAGCCAGAACGGCGTGCAATCGGGACAGTAACGCAGGACGATCGGCTTCGGATGCCTCCGCAATCGTGCGGGAGACAGGGCCGATGCGCTGGAAGAAGCTGGCGGCGTCCGCTGCGGGATCGGTGCCAGCGCCGGCGTGATAGACGTAATCGGCGGCGGCGATCGAGGGTTCGTCAAAGCCGGCCCCGGCCAGGATGCGGCGGATCACGGCGGGATCGGCGAAGGCGAACGGGCCCGGCGCATAGTCGCCGGGTGGATCGAGGCGCCCGCCGATCGCAGCAATCGTGCGCGAGGCCCAGCCATTCTCCTGTGACGAGCGGAAACAGGAGAACACGAGCGGAGCGCCGGGCTTCAACGCGGCGGCAATCCCGCGGAAGGCGACGAGCGGATCGTCGAAGAACATGACGCCATGGCGCGACACCGCGAGATCGAAGGGCTGATGGGCATGAAAGGCGTCGGGAACGGCACCAACGGCGAACGAGAGGTTGCGCAGGCTCGCTTCGGCAGCGCGACTGCGGGCGACGTCGATCAGCGGGGCGGACAGGTCGACGCCATAGACGTCGAGTTGCGGCCTGGCGGCGGCAAGGGAGAGACTGGTCGCGCCGGCACCGCATCCAAGATCGGCCGCGCGGCCGTGCGTGGGCGCGACGGCGAGGATCGCCGCGTCGAGCTGCCTGGCGAGATCGGCGAAGCTCCGGTCGGTGCGGCGCCATTCGGCCGCCCAGACATCGCCGACGCGTGCTTGCCAGTCAGGTGCAGTCGTCATGGGACCTCCTTCTGCGGGACGGATGCGGGGGTCGTAGCAGATCGCCGGGCGGCTGCGTGAAGCGCGAATGTTGAGGAAGTTGAGGCGCTGGCGAGTTTTTGTTCCGCGGTGATGACCGCGCTTGTTGGAGCGAATGTTGAGAAAGTTGAGGCGCTGGCGCCTTTTTCTCCAACAGATGCGGGCGGCCGGAACGTGCGAAGGGCCGGCACCTTGCGGTACCGGCCCCTTCTTGATGCTGGATCAGCGGCGATGGACATGCCCGGCCGGAGGTCGACGGTGGATCAGACGTCGTCCTCATCCGCCTGGCCGGCCATCAGCTCCTCACCCAGGCCTTCCTGGCGAGCGCGGATCTGGCGTTCCAGGCGCTCGGCGACTTCGGGATTGTCGCGCAGATAGCCCTTCGAGTTCTCCCGGCCCTGGCCAATGCGGATCGAATCATAGCTGAACCACGAACCCGACTTCTCGACGAGCCCGGCCTTCACGCCGAGGTCGATCATCTCGCCGAGCTTCGAGATGCCTTCACCGAACATGATGTCGAATTCGACCTGCTTGAACGGCGGGGCGACCTTGTTCTTGACGACCTTCACGCGGGTCTGGTTGCCGGTCGCTTCCTCGCGATCCTTGACCGATCCGATGCGGCGCACGTCGAGACGGACCGAGGCGTAGAACTTGAGCGCATTGCCGCCCGTCGTCGTTTCGGGCGAGCCGTACATCACACCGATCTTCATGCGGATCTGGTTGATAAAGATGACGAGGCAGTTCGACCGGCTGATCGTGCCGGTGAGCTTGCGCAGCGCCTGGCTCATCAGGCGGGCCTGGAGGCCGACGTGGCTGTCGCCCATCTCACCCTCGATCTCGGCGCGCGGCACGAGTGCGGCGACCGAATCGATCACCAGCACGTCGATCGCATTCGAACGCACCAGCGTGTCGACGATTTCGAGCGCCTGCTCGCCCGTATCAGGCTGCGAAACGATCAGTTCGTCGATGTTGACGCCGAGCTTCTTGGCATAAGCGGGATCGAGCGCGTGCTCGGCATCGACGAAGGCTGCCATGCCGCCTGCCTTCTGCGCCTCTGCAATGGCGTGGAGCGCCAGCGTGGTCTTGCCCGAGGATTCCGGGCCGAAGATCTCCACGATACGGCCCTTTGGCAGACCGCCGACGCCGAGCGCGATGTCGAGCCCGAGGCTGCCGGTGGAGACCACCTCGACCTTCATCGTTTCCTTCTGGCCGAGCTTCATCGCGGAGCCCTTGCCGAAGGCGCGGTCAATCTGCGCCAAAGCGGCGTCCAGCGCCTTCTGACGATCGGAGTTCGCGCTTGCCATGTTGTTGGGGATCACCTTGAGATTGGCGGCCATTGGGAAGCCCTTTCGCTAGAGCAAGCGCGCGAACCGTTCAACGCGTGAACTTCGTGTATCGTGTTTGTTCTTATGGAACAAGAGGCGAACGTCTTTATTTGCGGTCGGGGATGAAGGCAGCAGCGGGACCCCGGATCAAGTCCGGGGTGACGGGGTGGATGTGGCTAAGGTGGCGGGGCCACGCCGCGTGCGACGGGGGTGTTGAAGCGGTGCGGCCGTGGGCGCCGTGGCACCTGGGGGTCCGCCTCTCGACGTTGCTCGGACGAACGGATGAGTGTGCCTGCGGCCGGTAGGTAGGCGGTGCAAAGCGGGCGGGCGCTGCGGCTCGTGCCGGGCAGCGCCCCTGCCCCGTTCTTACTGCGCGCTGGTCAGCGTGGTGCGCGAGGCCGGCGCGACAGTGGCGTTGGAAGCGATGGTGTTCGCGGGTGCGCGGGCGGCCATGCGGATTGCGGGCTCGCCCTTCATTCCCGGGAAGCGTGGCCACATGCCCTGCGCGAGAGCCGAGCGGCTGACCGAGTTTTCACGGCCGGTCTGGCCTTCGTACATCCAGTAATTGCGCAGCACCGTCACGACGTAGCCGCGGGTTTCCCAATAAGGGATGCTCTCGATGTAGAGCAGCGGATCGCCATTGTCGCGGACGAGCGAGTTCCATTCGCCGACCGGCTTGGGGCCGGCATTATAGGCCGCGATCACCTTGGGCAGCAGGCCCTGTGTCAGCCCCATGTCGCGCAGCCGCTCAAGATGACGCTGGCCAATGTCGATGTTGGTGGAGGGCCGGGTGAGCGCCGTCTTGTCGACGGTGACGCCGCGTTCGCGCATGTAATCGGTCGCGGCCGCCGGCATGATCTGCATCAGGCCATAGGCACCTGCCGGCGAGACGACCTTGTTGCGGAAGCCGGATTCCTGCAGCGTGTGGGCGTAGACCAGCGCCTTGTCGACGCGCCATCCGGTGTCCGGCGTCCAGTTCGGCGTCGGATAGCGGGTGTCGGCGGTGGCGACAAAGCCTTCCGGGCAATTGTGCGCGAGCCACACGACGCTGGCCGGCAGGTTCATCTGTTCGGTGACGCGCACGAGGCTGGCGAATTCCGCCTTGGGGCCGATCTTCGCCTGCTGGCGGATGACGGTGTCGGCTGCGCCGTCCTCGCCGATCTCGATCAGGGCGGCGGCGACGCGGATGTTCGGGCGGCGTTCGAGGCTCGCCCAGTCGCTGGTCACCTTCTGCGGCTTCACCGCCGCGGTGCGCATGCCGAGCGCCTGGCGGGCGAGCTGGCCGTAGAAGGTCTCGCCATATTGGGCGGCGTTCTTGAGCCGTGCCTCGATCCGGTCCGGACGGCCGCAGAGCATGTCGGAACGGCTTGCCCAGTAGAGGCCGGCGGCGCGCATGTCAGTGTCCCCGGCGCGGGCGGATACCGCCTCGAAGCCTTCGCCGGCGGCGGCGCAATCGTTCTGGCGCCAGGCAGCCAGCGCGGCGGTCCAGCGGCCGTGGGTGGCCCAGTCGCCCTGACCGCGCGAGGCCTTGTCACCGATGCGGCGCGCATCGGTATCGAGACCCTGGAGGAAATAGATCCACGCGACGCGCGACTGCCATTCGGTCTGCGCTTCCGGCGTGAGCCCGCTGGTGGAATCGAGCAGGGATTCGGCTTCCCGGCCCATGTCGCCCTTCACATAGGGCTGCATTTTCAGCGCAAGATCGGCGGCGATCGCGTCGCTGCGCGTTGCCTTGGCGCGAACACGGGTGGGCGCGCCGTTCTGCCAGACGAGGCGCTGTGCGACCGGGAGCGCGGGCAGCTCCTCGGCGCCGCGCATCTTGGCGAGGCGCGCGATCGCTTCCGCCTGCGGCAGTTCGGGCGCTTCGGTGAGGAGGCGCACCAGCGGCTCAAGCTCGACGCGGGGCGAGCCTTTGGCGGTGTAAAGCTCGGCCCGGGCGTAATTGTGCAGGGGGCCGGGCGCCATCGAATCAAGGCCAATCTGCGCATCCTGCCAGCGGCTTTCGCGGATCGCAGTGAGGACGGCGCGATATTGCGTGCGCTGCTCCGCGGTCAGCTGGTTCGGGATCACGGGCTTGGCCGACGCCTCGCGCGCAGGCTCGGCCGAGGCCAGCGCCGGCGTCATCGCGGCGAGCGATGCTGCGGTCAGCAACTTCCGGATCACTTCGTTTCCCCCGTTTTTCCGGCAATCAGCATTTGCAGGTTCCTCCACGCCTCTGCCTTTAGCGCGGGCCGCTCCACCAACATGCGGGGGTGGAAGCTCGCGATGGCTTCGGTCGTTTTCCCGTTGCTGTGGTTAAGTACCTGTAAATGATGACTGGCTGCCATGACGTTCGCCGACAGGATGGCACGGCTGGCCGCATCGCCGAGCACCAGAAGGCGTTTCGGCGCGACGAGAGCGACATGGTGACGGGCGATCTCGCCGAGCCTCGCTTCCATGTCGCGTGGTAGCCGGCCGACCGCCGGGCGCGCGGCGCAGACGCTGGCGAGGTGTACGTCGGCACGGCTGCGGCCGATCGCGGCGAGCATCCGATCGAACAGGCGCCCCGCGCTGCCACCCAGCAGCGAATCGGTGGCGTCGCGCTCGGGGCAATCGACGAGGATCATGAGATCGGCGTCGATCGGGCCGCTCGCGGACACGAGGGGAATGCCCCAGCCGACTTCCGGCGCGCCCTCGCCTGCGCGCCAGGCAAGGAAGGCGTCGAGCGTCTGCGGCAAGGCGACCGCGTCAGTTGCCGGCGCGGGCGCGGCAATCGCCGGCGACGCTACGGCAATCGGCTCCTCGGCGCCCAGCCAGTCGAACGGATCGTCGCCGACGAGCACGTCGACGCCGGCGTCCCGCCACCATTCCAGTGTACTTGCGGCCTGTTGCCGCCAATCGTGGTTTTGCTCGGCCCCCATCGCATTACCGTTAGCGCAATGGTTGACGCAGCGGTCAATTCGCTCGACAGCCGATGAGGATAGGACGTTGCCGGCGCGCGCCCGAACGCGCGCCCGATCAGGGCTAGCGGTCGAGGCTAGCGATCAGGGGCCGGCGGATGGAGATGGTGATGAGCGAACGCGAGTCGATGCCTTATGACGTGGTGATCGTGGGTGCGGGGCCGGCCGGCCTCAGCGCGGCGATCCGCCTGAAACAGGTCGCGGCGGAAAAAGAGGCCGATATCTCGGTCTGCGTGCTCGAGAAGGGCAGCGAAGTCGGCGCGCATATTCTCTCGGGTGCGGTGATCGATCCCCGCAGCCTGGACGAGCTGCTGCCGAACTGGCGCGAGGATGGGTGCCCGCTGGCCGAAGTGCCGGTGACGCAGAACATCCACTGGGTGCTGAGCAAGCAGGGCAAGTTCAATCTGCCCCACCTGATGACCCCGCCGTTCATGCACAACAAGGGCACCTATACCGGGAGCCTGGGCAACCTGTGCCGCTGGCTGGCCGGCAAGGCGGAGGAACTGGGCGTCGAGATCTTCCCGGGCTTCGCCGCGGCCGAGATCCTGTTCAACGAGGACGGCAGCGTGAAGGGCGTCGCGACCGGCGACATGGGCGTGGCGCGCGACGGCACGCGCAAGCCCGATTACCAGCCGGGCCTGGAGCTGCACGCGAAATACACCTTCTTCTCCGAGGGGTGCCGCGGGCATCTGTCGAAGGAGCTGATGCGCATTTTCGACCTGCGCGCCAATTGCGACCCGCAATCCTATGGCCTTGGCATCAAGGAATTGTGGGACATCGACCCCGCCATGCACGAGCCGGGCAAGGTGATCCACACGCAGGGGTGGCCGCTGAGCGAAAGCGACACCAACGGCGGTGGCTGGATCTATCACCAGGCGAACGGGCAGGTTTCGATCGGCCTCGTCACCTGGCTGAACTATTCCAACCCTTACGTCTTCCCGTTCGCCGAAATGCAGCGCTGGAAGACGCATCCCGAGATCGCGAAGCTGCTGAAGGGCGGCAAGCGGGTGAGCTATGGCGCGCGCGCGATCAGCGACGGCGGGCTTCAGTCGATCCCGAAGCTCGTCTTCCCGGGCGGCGCGCTGATCGGCGACAGCGCCGGTTTCCTCAACGTGCCGCGGATCAAGGGCACGCACACCTCGATGAAGAGCGGCATGATGGCCGCCGAGGCCGCGGTCGACGCGATCCTGTCGCAGCGCCAGGGCGACGAGCTGACCGCCTACCCCGAGGCGTTCGACGCGTCGTGGGTGAAGAAGGAGCTGTCGATCGTCCGCAACGTCGCGCCGCTGGTGAAGAAGTTCGGCGATTTCATGGGTTCGGGCATCGCCGGCATTGCGATGTGGATGGAAAACTTTGGCCTGAAGTGGCCGCTGACCATGAAACAGCATGCCGACCATGAGACCTTGTGGCGCAAGGACATGGCCAAGAAGATCGACTATCCCAAGCCCGACGGCGTGCTGACGTTCGATCGCCTCTCCTCGGTGTTCCTGTCGAACACCAATCACGAGGAGGATCAGCCGATCCACCTGACGCTGAAGGACCCGAACATCCCGGTCGAATACGACCTGCCGCTGTATGACGAGCCGGCGCAGCGTTACTGCCCGGCGGGCGTGTACGAGATCGTCGGCGAGGAAACGGGCGATCCGAAGTTCGTGATCAACGCGCAGAATTGCGTCCACTGCAAGACGTGCGACATCAAGGACCCGACGCAGAACATCAACTGGGTGGTGCCCGAGGGCGGTGGTGGGCCGAACTATCCCAACATGTAAGCTGCTGGCAGCGGCGGCGCTTGCGGCGATCGTCGCCGCAGCGCCGGCGCATGCCGCGGCGCCGGACCTCCTTGCCTATCTGAAGGCGCGGGCGGCAAGCGGCGACGATGCGGCCGACGTGGCGGCGGCTTATTATACCGCGACGCTGAACGCGACGCCGGACGACCCGCGGGTGGCGGCCTATGCCTATCGCGAGGCGATCAACGCCGGCGACGTGGCACTGGCGCTGCGGGCGGCCCGCGCGCTCGGCCCGGCCGCGCCGGCCGATGCCGATCTCCTGATCGTGGCGGATGCCGCGGTGCGCGGCGACCGCGCAGCCGCGGACGGCGCGATCGCCCGGCTCGCAAAGGGGCGGCTTGCCGTGCTGGCAGCGCCGCTGGCGGG
>CAYMIU010000078.1:0-2075 GCA_964390515.1 uncultured Stakelama sp. | reverse complement strand
CATCGCGACGACATGGTCGCGCGGCGCTTCGCAGGGGAGGCACGCGGGCTGATCCTGATCGCGCAGGGGCATCACGCGGAAGGACTGGCGACGCTGCGCGCGGTGATGAGCACCGGGCAGGCGGGCGAGGATATGCGCATCGCCGCGGCGCGCCTGCTGATCGGGGCGGGCCGGACCGATGATTCGCGATCGTTGCTGGTGGGTGATGCGGCGCCGGTCGCCGCGCTGCGTGCCAAGCCTGCCGGCGGCGCGAAGCCGTCGTTGGGGTTCGGCGCGTCGATATTGTTCACGCGCGTCGCGACCGACATTGCGCTTGGCCCCCCGGGGCCGCTGCCGCTGTCGCTCGCCCAGGCGGCGGTGATCGCGGACCCCAGCAACCAACGCGCGCGGTTGCTGCTGGCCTATGCGCTGGGCCGCAGCGGGCAGGAAGATCGCGCGCTGGCGACGCTTGCCGAGATCCCGGAGACCAGCCCCTATATCGAGCCGGCGCGCGCCGGCCGGGTACAGACGCTGAGCCAGACGGGCCGGATGGAGCAGGCGCTGGCTGAGGCGAAGTCGCTGGCGGGCGACGGTTCTAAGGCAGAGACGCATCGCTATGCCAATCTGCTGATCGAGGCCGGCAAGCCGGGTGAGGCAGCGGCCGTTTACCGTCGGCTGATCGACGACGCGGACACGCCGGAATGGTCGCAATGGCTGCAATATGGCGCCGCGCTGGACGAGGCTGGCGACTGGCCGCGGGCGCGCGCCGCGCTGCAGAAGGCGGTCGAACTCGCGCCCGACGAGCCGCTGGCGCTGAACTATCTTGGCTACGCGCGGATCATCCGTGGCGAAGCGATCCCCGAATCGGAGGCGCTGCTGGAGAAGGCGAGCCAGTTGCGCCCCGACGATGCGGCGATCGCGGACTCGCTGGCCTGGGCCTATTATCTGTCGGGCAAAGCCGATCGCGCGCTGCCGCTGATCGAGCGTGCTGCGGCAGCTTCGCCGGACAATGCGGAGATCGGGGAGCATCTCGGCGATATCTACTGGACGCTCGGCCGCCGGTTCGAGGCGCGCTACGCATGGCGCGCGGCGAAGCTGACCGCGCAGGACGAGGACAGCGCACGGCTTGAGGCCAAGATCGCGAACGGGCCGGGCCAACAAAGGTCAGTCGAAGAGAAATAATGTCGCACATTGTCGAGGCCGCGCCGGCCAAGCTGAACCTGGCGCTACACGTCCGCCGCCGGCGCGCGGACGGCTATCATGACCTTGAGACGCTGTTCGCCTTCTGCCGTGACGGCGACGTCGTGACACTGGCCGATGCACGGCAGGATTCCCTGCAAATCAGCGGGCCGTTTGCCGAGGGGCTCGCTACCGGTGACGCCTGGCCGGCAGGCAATCTGGTGGTGCGGGCCGCCGAGGCTTTTCGCGCGGCGCTCGGCATCGAGCAGCCCCACGGAATCGCGCTGGAGAAGAATCTGCCGATCGCATCCGGGATTGGCGGCGGATCGGCGGATGCGGCAGCGACCCTGCGGGCGCTGGCACGCCGGCACGGGATCGCGCGGGATGATGCGCGGCTGGTGGCGATTGCTGCGGCGCTTGGAGCCGACGTGCCGGCCTGCCTTTCCGGAAAGACCGCGTTCGGCACCGGCAAGGGTGACGCGCTCGCGCCGCTCGATGGCTGGTCCGGCACACCGGTGCTGCTGGTGAACCCCGGCGTTGCGGTTTCGACCGGGCCGGTCTTTGCGGGTTGGGACGGTATGGATCGCGGCGCGCTGGATCCTGCCGACCCGCTTGGCGGCCGAAACGATCTCGAGCCCCCTGCCCGCGCGATCGCCCCAGTGATCGCGGAGGTGGTGACGCTGCTTCAGGCTCAGCCGGGCGTGACGATGGCGCGCATGTCGGGCTCGGGGGCGACCTGCTTTGCGCTGTTCGAGACGGAAGCCGCGCGGGATGCCGCCGCTGCGGCGGTTGCCACCCATGCGCCGCACTGGTGGCGTCTGACGACGGTGCTGGCATGATCCGGCTGGACGATGCGGGCGCGGTCGCAGTGCTGACGCTCGACCGGCCCGCGCAGCGCAACGCGCTGGCTACCGCGG
>CAYMIU010000077.1:0-13119 GCA_964390515.1 uncultured Stakelama sp. | reverse complement strand
GCCACTCGGCGACAGCCCTGATCCGCATCCACAACCGACTTCTTCAACACAATCGCCCCATTGCGGACGTGCCGTCGGCATGGGAATGTGTTGACGGAGGAACCGCCGATGAAGGCAAGGTGTCAGTGTGGGCAGTTGGTGGTCGAGCTTCCTGCCGCAACCCCCGCCGTCGTCGCTTGCCACTGCACCGCCTGCCAGCGGCGCACCGGATCGCCCTTTGGTTTGATGGCCTATTATCCCGCGGACCAACTGACCATTGACGGAAAAGCGCAACGGTATGAGCGGCCTACCGATGAGGGGAACACCTTCGAGACATTTTTCTGCCCGTCGTGCGGTTCGAGCGTGTTCGCGCGGGCTGGCAAGCATCCGACGATGATTGGCGTGGCCGTAGGGGCAATCGCCGATCCCGCTTTTCAACCGCCCGTGCGATCGGTGTGGGAGCAGACGAAGCACAATTGGATTACGGTGCCGGGCGATGTGCAGCACTTCCCAAGAGGGAGAGGATAGACCTCCTGCCTAAATCGACCGCGAGGAAGGCGGCTTGACCGCTAACCACCCATGCCCGGACGTCCCGCGCTCACCCTCCCGCCGGTTTCGCCCCGGCTGAGTGCCGCGATCAGAAAATAGCCGCGACCATTTGGCGGAAGGCATCGGCGCGGTGGCTGATGGTGTGCTTTTCGGCCTGGTCCATCTCGCCGAACGTCTCGTCGCGGCCGTTCGGCAGGAACATCGGATCATAGCCGAAGCCCTTGTCGCCGCGCGGCGGCCAGACAAGCGTGCCGTCGACCCGGCCTTCGAACCATTCGACATGGCCATCCGGCCAGGCGAGCGCCAGCGCGCAGACGAAATGCGCATCGCGCGAGGCGCCTTCGATCGCGGCGACGTTCGTGTGAACGCGGCGCATCGCCTCGCCGAAATCCTTGCCCTCGCCGGCCCAGCGCGCGGAGAAGATGCCGGGATCCCCGTCCAGCGCGTCGACGCACAGGCCGCTGTCGTCAGCGAGCGCGGGGAAGCCCGAGAGATCCGCCGCCGCGCGCGCCTTCAGTTCGGCATTGGCGACGAAGGTGGTGCCGGTCTCTTCCGGCTCCGGCAAATCGAGGTCCTTGGCGGAGACGACATCCAGCCCGTGGCCGGCGAGCAGCTCGGCAATCTCGCGCACCTTGCCCGGATTGTGGCTGGCGATCACCAGCTTGCCGGGCAGGAGCTTGCGCAGCGCCTGGGGGGTGTCGCCCTCGCCACTCACTGACCGACGGCCTTGCCTTGGGCGGCGAAGATCTCGGCGCAGCCGATCCGCGCCAGGCGCAGCAGGCGAAGCAACGATTCCTCGTCATAGGTCGCGTTCTCGGCGGTTGCCTGCGCTTCGGCGATGTTGCCGTTTTCCAGCAGCACGAAATTGCCGTCCGCGTCGGCGTTCGAATCCTCGATATAGTCGAGATCGAGCACCGGCTGCCCCTGATAGATGCCGCAGCTGACCGCGGCGACCTTCTGGCCGATCGGATCCTTCTCGATCCTGCCGTCGGCGATGAGGCTGTTCACCGCCAGCCGAAGGGCGACCCACGCGCCCGAGATCGCTGCGGTGCGCGTGCCGCCATCCGCCTGGATCACGTCGCAATCGAGCGTGATCTGGCGTTCGCCAAGCGCGGTCATGTCCGTCACGGCGCGCAGGCTGCGGCCGATCAGGCGCTGGATTTCCTGGGTGCGGCCGGACTGCTTCCCCTTCGCGGCCTCACGGCTGCCGCGGGTGTGCGTCGCGCGGGGCAGCATGCCATATTCCGCCGTCACCCAGCCCTGGCCCTTGCCGCGCAGGAACGGCGGCACCCGCTCCTCGACGCTGGCGGTGACGAGCACGCGGGTGTCACCGAAACCGATCAGCACCGATCCTTCCGCATGGCGGGTGAAGTGGGGTTCGATCGTGATGGTGCGCATCTGATCTGGCGCACGGCCGCTGGGACGCATGATTGGGCAACTCCGCAAGGCCGTTCGGGTTGCGCCCTGGTCCGGCGCCCCGATCATCGGAATGCGGCCGGGCGACAGGATCGCGGGCGAACGGCGGTGATTTGCGCGGCGCGTAGCCGTTCAAAGATTGCCGCGCCAGTATCAACACCCTAGATTCTGCGCGTGACTGCCTCGCCCCCCATCACCGAGCTTTCCGACCGGGCGCGCGACATCTTCCGCCGCGTGGTCGACGGCTATCTCGCCAACGGCCAGCCGGTGGGATCGAAGACGCTCGCCCAGGCGGGCCTGAACCTCTCGCCCGCCTCGATCCGCAGCGTGCTGGCGCAGCTGGAGGACGTCGGCCTCCTCGCCTCCCCGCATACCTCCGCCGGCCGCATGCCGACCGAGCTTGGCCTGCGCCTGTTCGTCGACGGCATGATGCAGGCGCTGGAGCCTTCGGCCGAGGAACGCGCGACGATCGAATCGCGCGCCGGCCGCGGCGGCCCGGTGGAGGAAGCGCTGGCCGCGACCACCGCGGCGCTTTCCGGCCTTTCCGCGTGCGCCGGCCTCGTCATGGTGCCCAAGCGCGAGCAGGTGCTGCGCTCGATCGGCTTCGTCCCGCTATCGCATGCGCAGGCGCTGGCGGTGCTCGTCAGCGAGGATGGCGGGGTGGAAAATCGCGTGATCGATCTGCCGCCCGGCGTCGGCGCATCGGCGCTGATCGAGGCGGGCAATTTCATGTCCGCGACCCTCTCCGGCCTGACGCTGACCAACGCGCGGGCGCGGATCGAGCGCGAGCTGGCGCAGGATCGCGCAGCGGTCGACGCGGCGTCGCGCGCGCTGATCGAGCGCGGCCTTGCCGTGTGGAGCGAGGATGGCGACCGGCGCCCGGTGCTGATCGTGCGCGGACAGGGGCGGCTGCTCGACGATGCCGCCACCGCCGATCTAGACCGGGTTCGCGAGCTGCTCGACGATCTGGACGGCAAGCAGGAAATCGCCGCGCTGCTCGACTCGGCGCGGGCGGGCGATGCGACGCGCATCTTCATCGGCGCGGAGAACAAGCTGTTCGCGCTCTCCGGCTCGTCGGTGATCGCCAAGCCCTTTCATGGCAGCGACGGCCGGGTGGTCGGCGTGGTGGGCGTGATCGGCCCCACGCGGTTGAACTACGCGCGCGTCGTGCCCATGGTGGATTTCACGGCCGCAACGCTCGCCCGGCTGATGGGTTGAGCCGCCAGTAAGACAGGGAAACGATGACTGATACCGAAGCGAACACCCCCGGAACCGAGAACGGCGAGGATCTGCGCGAGGAAACCGCCGCTGCCGCGCCCGAGGTTGCCGAGCATGATCGCGTGGCCGAGCTGGAAAACCAGCTCGCCGAGGCGAAGCAGCAGACCTTGTACGCGCAGGCCGAGATCCAGAACGTGCGCCGCCGCGCCGAAAAGGATACCGCGGATGCGCGCGCATATGCCGCCACCTCGTTCGCGCGTGACGTGCTGAGCGTGAACGACAATCTGGAGCGCGCGCTCGCCGCGATCCCGGCCGAGCTGCGGGAGGACGAGAAGCTGAAGGGCCTCGTCACCGGGCTGGAGGCGACCGGGCGTGAGCTGGTCAACGTGTTCCAGCGCAACGGCCTGACCCGCATCGAGGCGATGGGCCAGCCGCTCGATCCGAACCGCCACCAGGCGATGCTGGAAGTGCCGTCGGATGCGGAGCCGGGCACGATCGTTCAGGAAATGCAGTCGGGCTGGATGATCCGCGATCGCCTGCTGCGCCCGGCCCTGGTCGGCGTGGCGAAGAAGCCCGACTGATCCAGAAATGCTCTCCCCACGCCCGCCGGGCCGGGGAGAGGTTTCAGGCGGCCCGCGCGAACCAGATGGTGTGCGTGGGTCCCTTGCCGTTTTCCCGCGCACGCACCTTCACTTCGTCCACCGCGAAGCCGGCGAGCTTCAGCCGCCGGGTGAAGGCGGCATCCGCGCCCGCCGACCAGACTGCGAGCACGCCGCCGGGGCGAAGCGCCGCACGCGCCCGGTCCAGCCCGCGCGCCGAATAGAGGCCGTCGTTTGCCTCCCGCGTCAGGCCATCGGGGCCATTGTCGACGTCGAGCAGGATCGCGTCATAGGCGCCCCGCCCTTCGCCGATGACCGCGCCGACGTCCGCGATCCGCAAGTCGACCCGCGGATCATCGAGGCAGCCGGCGGCCATCTCCTGCATCGGCCCGCGCGCCCATTCGATCACGCCCGGCACCAGCTCCGCCACGGTCACGCGCGCATCGGGCCCGAGCTTCGCCAGCACGGCGCGGAGCGTGAACCCCATGCCATAACCGCCGATCAGGAGATGCGGCGCGGGCGAGCGAAGCCGCTCGAGCGTCATCGTGCCGAGCGCCACTTCCGAGCCGCTCATCCGGCTGCTCATCAGTTCGTTGCGGTCGAGCATGATGATGAAGTCGCGGCCGTGGCGGACGAGTCGAAGCGGCGGGCCGCCGGGAACCTCCGCCACGCCCACCACTTCGCGTGGAATCACTTCTTGCGGGCCTTGCGCGCCGCATAGCGCGCATCGCGCGCGGCCTTCAGCGCCGCCGCATCGAGCAGCGGCTTCTTGGGCTTGGCCGCCTCGGCCCTGGCTTCCTCTTCCGCTGCCTTCGCCGCAGCACGGGCGGCCTTGGCTTCCTCGATCTCGCGCTGGCGCGCCGCGCGGCGCTCCGCTGCAGCGGCCTCGCGCGCTGCCTGCGCCGCCTGACGGGCGGCAATCACTTCCGGATCGGGCTCCGGCTTGTTGCGCAACTTCTCGATCGCAGCCTGCTTGGCTGCACGCGCCGCCTCGGCGCGATCATTGAACGTCGGTGTCTTGTAGCCTGCCATGAGAATCCATTTGATGATGGCGGCCGGAGTGACCACCCTGAGGCGACGTGTAGCACAAAGCGCGCCGTTGCGCTGCAACGAACCCTTGCGCGCCGAAAGGGCCCAATCTGCGCCAGTTCGGGATACCTCAGCGCCCGGTCGCAGACATCAGTTCCAGCGCGTTCGCCATGGCCGCGCCCGAGGCGGTATTGTCGTAGATCGTCCAGCATTCGACGCCGGCCTCGCGCCAGGCCGCCACCCGGCGCGCCTGGGCAGCGATGGCGGCGTCGTCATAAGAGGAGCGATAGATCACCGGCGATCCGTGCAGGCGGAAATAGGCAAGGCCCGCCCAGCCCCCCGGCTCCGCCGCCTCCGGCATGCGTGCGGGATCGGCGGCAACCCGCGCCACGCCGATCGCGGCCAGCAGGCGATCCATGTCAGGCGCGAACCAGCTCGCGTGGCGCGGCTCCAGTACGATCGACGGGCCGAGCAGTGCCGCAACCTCCGCGAAGAAGGCGCGTACGTGTCCTTCGTCCGGCGCAGCCAGGCTCGGCGGCAGCTGGACGAGCGTCGGCCCGCGCGCGTCGCCGAGCCCCGCCACCTCGTCGGCAAAGCGCGCCAGCAGATCGCGGCAATCGACCAGCCGGCGATCGTGCGTGATCGTCCGCGGCATCTTTACTGCGAAGCGAAAGCCCGGCGGCACGCTCGCCGCCCAGCGTTCATAGGTCGATCGGCGGTGGGGGCGATGGAAGCTGCTGTTGATCTCGGCGGCGGTGAAATGCGCGGCGTAGCGCTGGAGGTGCGTGCCCTCACCCAACAGCTGCTCGGCGCAATCGCGCGGGATCGACCAGCCCGCCGTCCCGATCCTGGCCAGCAGCGGAGTCACGATAGCTGGTCAGCCCGGCGCATCGCTTCGGGGATCAGCGCCTCCAGCTCGGCAATACTGCTCGCCGCGTCGCGATGATGGACGAAGATCCCGCCAGCCCCGGTCCAAAGGTCGCGGTACTTCAGCGTGTCATCGACCAATATGTCGCCCTCGCGTGCATGACGTCGCTTGTCGGCGGCAAGGCAAGTGATGATGCGGGTGCCGGGGAAATGTTCCGCGGCCCAGCGCACCTTCTGCGGGGCCGCCCAATTGCCGCGCGGCAGGCCGGTAAGGATGATCGGATCGAGGTGGCGCACCGCGTCGAACAACGTCATCGCATCGGGCATCAGCGGCAGCGAGCCGTAGAAATCGGGGTGTGCCGCCAGCCGCTTCCAGAAGGCGGGCGGGCCGTGCCGCTTCTCGAACTGGCGCGGCGGCATGCCGAGCAGCGCGGTGGCCGCGCGATCGAAATCGGCCAGCACGCCGTCACAATCGAGGTAGAGCTGCATCCCTGTCAGAACCTGTCCGGCCGCAGGCGGATCGGGATCGGCGAGGGCAGCACGCGCCAGCCCAATCGGCGGATCACATCATTGCTCTCCACCGGCCGTCGCCCGCCAGCGCGATCGAGCGACCAGGTGATGTGATAGGTGCTGCCGTCGCTGCGGTCGGTGGTGCCGCCGATCCGCACCACCAGCGCCTCGATCCCGGCGCCGTCGTCGATCTCGCCGACCACCTCGCCCTGCGTCTCGCGCGGCAGCGGCGTTCCCCCGTCCGTTCCGGTGCGCAGCGTCACGTGATCGGCCACCACGTCGCAAAACCGCGGCACGAAGTGCGCCAGCAGTTCGGCGCGATCCTGTTCGTCGAGCTTCCAGCCCGTCACCCAGCGTCTGCCCATGCCGCATCAACCCGCCGCCCGGCGGATCTTTCCGTCCGAGGCAGTCCTCAAGCTTCGCGGACGATCGGCAGGTCGTCGATCCGCCCCACCCAGCCATGCCGGCGTTCCTCGTAAACGGAGACGCGGGGCGGCGGGAACGCGGGATCGGCGAACGCCCCCACTGCAACATAGACGAGCTCCCGCGCGCTATCCGGCTGCCAGTAAACCGTGGCGCTGCACCGCGGGCAGGAATGGAAGGTGGAGGTGCTTCCGCTGTCGCCCTGTCGCGTCCAGCGGGTGGAGACGCCGGCAACCTCCACCTGCTTCGCCGCATAGCGCGCCTGCATGCCGAAGATGCTGCCGGTACGCCGTTGGCATTCAAGGCAATGGCAGATCGATATCCGCCCTGGCTCACCCTCGCAGGTGATGCGAAGCTGTCCGCAGCTGCAGGAGGCCGTCCGGCGAGTCACGCGCCGATCCTACGCCTCCTGCACCCGGCTGGGTAGCGGCGCGATCAGACCTGCGCCTGGCCGCCGTCGACGAAGATTTCGCTCCCCGTCATGTAGCTGCTGTCGCCCGACGCCAGGAACGCTGCCGCCGCCGCGGTTTCGCTTGGGTCACCAAGCCGGCCGAGCGGCGTCGACTTGCCCAGCCCTTCCATGCCGTCCGCGCCGACCACCTCGAGGGCGAGTTCGGTACGCGTCGGCCCGGGCGACAGCACGTTCACGCGGATGCCGGTGCCGGCCAGATACTGTGCCCAGCTGCGCGCGAAATTGCGCACCGCGGCCTTGCTCGCACTGTAGACGCTGAAGCTCGCGCCGCCCTTCTCGCCCACCGTCGATCCGGTGAGGATGATCGATCCGCCTGGGCCCATCAGCGGCAGCGCCTTCTGCACGGTGAACAACGTGCCTTTCACGTTGATGTCGAACGTGCGGTCATATTGTTCGGCCGTGATCTCACCCAGCGGCACCAGATCGCCGGTGCCGGCATTGGCGAAGAGGATGTCGAGGCTGCCGCGCTCCTTGCGCACGGCATTGAACAGCCGGTCGAGATCGTCCGGGTCGGCAACGGACCCCGCGACCGCGCGCGCGTTGGGCCCGAGCTTCTCGGCCGCCGCATCCAGCAGATCCTTGCGACGCCCGAAGATGAAGACGAACGCGCCTTCCTCGATGAAGCGCTTGGCGCTCGCGAAGCCGATCCCCGTGCCGCCGCCGGTGATCACCGCGGTCTTGCCATTCAGTCTGGTCATTGATGCCTCCTTCAACAGGTGGCGGGAAGCTGGCGGTGCACCTACCTATCGACAAGTATGCACCTTTTGGTAAGTACCCTGAAAATGACGACGAGCGAAACGATGAGCGAACCGACCGCCCATCAGGCCTGCACGTTCAGCTGCGGCCTGGACGCGACGCTTCGCGTGATTGCGGGCAAGTGGAAGCCGCTGATCCTCTATTTCCTGCTGCAGGGCCCCAACCGCTACGGCGAGCTGAAGCGCGCGGTGAAGGGCGTCAGCGACAAGGTGCTGATCCAGCAGCTGAAGGAGCTGGAGGCGGACGGCGTCCTGCTGCGCACCGACTACAAGGAAGTGCCGCCGCGCGTCGATTACGCGCTGACGCCGCTCGGCCGAAGCCTCGCGCAGGCGCTGGAGCCGCTGTGCGCCTGGGGCACGCAGAACATGGCCGAAGTCGCCCGCGTGATGGCGGAGCGGGCCGGATGGCAGCGGGGCGCCAGCCGGCCTGACGCCCCGCCCCTCACGCTATAGCAATTTGTCGAGCGTGATCGGCAGGTCGCGGACGCGCTTGCCGGTGGCGTTGAACACCGCATTGGCCACTGCCGCGGCGACGCCGGTGATGCCGATCTCGCCGATGCCGCGCGCGCCCAGCGGCGATCGCGGATCGGGGATGCCGGTCCACATCACCTCGATATCGGGGACGTCGAGATGCGCGGGAATGTGATAATCGGCCAGCGTCGGGTTCATGATCCGCCCGCTGCGTTCGTCGAGCAACGTCTCCTCGGTGAGCGCGAGGCCGAGGCCCATGATAATGCCGCCGCGAAACTGGCTAGCGGCGGTGCGCGGGTTGAGGATCGTGCCGCAATCGAACGAGCCGAGCAGGCGATCGATGCGGATCTCCCCCGTCACGTCGCTGACGCGAAGCTCGCAGAACATCGCCGCGGTGGAGTGCATGGCGAATTTCATCATTTCCAGCGGCGGTGTGCCGGTGGCGGTGACGCTCACTTCGTCGAGATTGGCGCGGGTGAGGATCGAGCGGAAGCTTTCGTGCCGGCTGGGATCGGCCGCGCTTGCCATGCCTTCTTGCCCCAATCGGATCTCCCCCGGGCGCAATCCGGCCAGCGGACTGTCATTGCCGGCCAGCGGGAGCAGTTCGCCCGGCAGCTTCTCCGACGCGGCGAGCAGCGCGCCGGCGATCGACACGCTTTGCCCCGATCCGCCCGCCATCGGCGCCGGCGGCAGATCGGAATCGCCGGTTTCGATCACCACCGCGTCGAGCGGGATGCCGAGCCGGTCGGCGACCTGCTGCGCCAGCACGGTCGAAGTGCCCATGCCCATTTCCTGCGCCGAGCAGGCGAGCGTCGCGCCGCCATCGCGCCGGATCGTCAGGCGCACCGCCGCGCCGGGCATACGGATGTAGGGGAAACTGCCGCTGCCGCAGCCCATACCGATGCGCCATTCGCCCTCGCGCCGGGCGCCGGGGGTGGCGGAGCGGCGATCCCACCCGAAGTGCGCCGCGCCGTCCGCCCATGACTTGGCCGGGGCATGTTGCGAGAAGGGCGCGCCGGTGATCGGATGCTTGTCGGGCAGGTTGCGCAGCCGAAACTCGATCGGATCGATCCCTAGTTCATGCGCCAGTTCGTCGACGGCGCTTTCCAGCGCAAAGGTGCCGATCGCCTCGCCCGGCGCGCGCATGAAGGTGTTGGGCACCACCGCCATGTCGATATGGCGTTGCAGGATCTCGAAGCTCTTGGCGCGATAGGCCGACCTTGTGCCGAGCGTATAGGCCTCGGGGCAGGCGCCATAGGGCGGCATGACCGAATAGCCGTTGTGGATCAGCGCGGTGAAGCGGCCCTCGGCATCGGCGCCGAGCGCCACGCGCTGCTCGGTCGCGCTTCGCCCGCCGACGATGCGATAGACGCTCTCGCGGCTGAGCTGCAGCCGAAGCGGGCGGCCGACCATCCGCGCCGCCGCCACCGCGACGACCTGATGATCCCAGAAGCCCTTGCCGCCGAAACCGCCCCCGACGAAGGGCGAGAGAACGCGCACATCCTCGCGCTTCAGCCCGAACAATTTGGCCAGCGTCGCCGCCTCCGACGCGATCATTTGCGTCGTGTCGTGCACGGTGAGCTTTTCGCCCTCCCACGCGACGGTCAGCGCGTGAAGCTCGATCGCATTATGGTTCTGCCAGGGCGTGCGATAGACATTGTCGACCGCATGAGCCGCGCGGGCGAGTTCCCGTTCCGCCTTGCCGAGCGACAGGTGATTGCGCTCCATCAGCAGCGACGGGATGATCCGCGCGCCTGATTTTGCTTCCTCGAAGCGGGTGTCGGCGGGCTCGGCGGCATAGTCGGTCGCGATCAGCGAGGCGGCATGATCGGCCTGCTCCTGCGTTTCCGCGACAACGGCGGCGACGACCTGGCCGTTATAATGGACCTGATCGTCCTGAAGGATCGGCAGGCTGCTGTTGCCGACCGCGGTCGGATCGGTGATCGCGATCAGCGAGGGGCCGGACATGCGCGGCATGTTATGATGCGTGACGACCAGCAGCACGCCATCGGCCGCCTCGGCCCGCGCCGTATCGAGCCGCGTGATCCGCCCGCGCGTGATCGTGCTGTGGACGAGCGCGGCGTAGCACAGGTCGTCCAGCGGCACTTCGGCGGCGAAGCGCGCCTGTCCCTGCACCTTGGCATCGCCGTCGAGCCGCGCCGCCTGCCGCCCCACTTCGCCGCGGCGGCCGATCAGCGGATCGGGCGTGCCACCGGGCAGCCATTGCGCGGGAACCCAGCCGAGTGCGCTGCGCACCGTGCCGACGAGGACATTCTGTACCCTGCTCATGCCTGATCCTCGCAAAGAGCGGAAAGAGTGGCGGCGAGCGTCCGCGTCGCCAGCGTCACCTTGAACATATTGCCCGGCTGCGGATCGGCCGCGGCAAGCTCCGCCTCGGCCGCCGCGATGAACGTCGCCTCGCCGGGCGCCTCGCCCTGAAGCGCCGCCTCCGCGCGCCACGCCCGCCATGGCTTGTGCGCCACGCCGCCGAGCGCGATCCGCGCCTCGGCGATCCGCCCGTCCTCGATCACCAGCCCCGCCGCGACCGAGACGAGCGCAAAGGCATAGGAGGCGCGATCGCGCACCTTGCGATAATCGGATCGCGGCGCGAGGCGCGACGGCGGCAGCTCGATCGCCACGATCACCTCGCCCGGCGCCAGCTGCGTTTCGATATCGGGGCGGTCGCCCGGCAGACGATGGAAGTCGGTCAGCGGCAGAACGCGCGCGCCCTCCGCCCCGGCGACATGCACTCGCGCGTCGAGCGCGGCGAGCCCCACCGCCATGTCGGACGGATGCGTCGCGATGCAGGCTGGCGAGGTACCCAGGATCGCATGATAGCGGGTGAAGCCGCCGATCGCGTCGCAGCCGCTGCCCGGCGCGCGCTTGTTGCAGCGCGAACCCGCGGCATCGGCGAAATAGACGCAGCGCGTCCGCTGGAGGAGGTTGCCCCCCGCCGTCGCCATGTTGCGGATCTGCGCCGAGGCGCCGGCGAGGATCGCGCGCGACAGCATCGGATAGCGGGCGCGGATCAGCGGATGGGCGGCGATCGCGCTGTTGCGCGCGCCGGCACCGATCACGATGCTGCCGTGAGCCGCTTCCTCGATCGCGCCGGGAAGGCCGGTCACGTCGACCAGCGTGTCCGGCCGTTCGACGCCCTTGCGCATCAGATCGACGAGGTTGGTGCCGCCGCCGAGCAGCCGGTGCCCCGCCGCGCCCGCCAGCCGGATCGCGGCGCTTGCGCTCTCCGCGCGCCGATATTGAACCGGCGTCATGCCGCCTGCTCCCCGGCCACCGCCATGATCGCATCGATGATCCCGTTATGCGCGCCGCAGCGGCACAAATTGCCGCTCATCCGTTCGCGCACTTCCTCGCGGGTCAGCGGCGCGGGCGCGGCGAGATCGCGCGTCACATAGCTTGGCATCCCGGCGGCGACTTCTTCCAGCATCGCGCTGGCGGCGCAGATCTGGCCCGGCGTGCAATAGCCGCACTGGAAGCCGTCATGCTCAAGGAACGCGCGTTGCAGCGGGTTGAGCCCGTCGGCGCCCAGCCCCTCGATCGTGGTGACCGAGCGGCCATCCGCCTGCACCGCCAGCGTCAGGCACGATAGCGCCCGCTGGCCATCGATCAGTACCGTGCAGGCGCCGCACGCGCCCTGATTGCAGCCGATCTTGGTGCCGGTGAGATGCAGCCGGTCGCGCATCAGATCGAGCAGGGAGACGCGCGCATCCGCCGGCGGATCGACCGGGGTGCCGTTGATCGTGATTGCCATGAACCTCTCCTGGCGACGCCGTTGCGCGCCGTCAGGAAAGTATCACGAAGTTCGTACTATTCAAGTGTCGTCATTCGCCACCTTGGCCATCATGGCGATCATCTGCCGCCGCTCGTCCGGGTCGAGCGGCGCGAGCATTCGGCGATGAAGCTCGCCATACATCGCCTGAAGCACGGCGACCCGGCGCTCGCCCGCGGGGGTCAGGTGAAGCGCCACCGCGCGCCGATCCGCCTCCGGCCGTTGCCGGCGAAGCAGATCGCGCTTCACCAGCCGGTCGGTGGCGGAGGAGATGGTGGTATTGGCGACCGCCAGATAGCGCGCGATATCGGTCGGCCCGCAGCCGTCGTTCTTCGCGACATAGGACAGGATCTGCTTGTCGAGCTCGTTCAGCGGCTTTTCCGGCCCGAGCGCCTCCGCCAGCTTGTAGCGGCGCGCGAACAGGTCGAACGCGGCGCCCAGCTTTTCCAGTTCCTCGTCGGTCGGCATCGTCATGGCGACCGCTTAAACGCACCAGAAGCGATTTTGCGAGTCGCATCGCAGCGGATCGCATCATGCCGCGCCGATCAGCCGCATTTGGGTCAGCCGGGGGACGCTACCGTCCTCCCGGTCTGCCACCCGCCGCCGAGCGCCCGGAACACGTCGATCTGCGCGCGCGCGATCTGCGCGTCCGCCAGCGCGAGCGCGGCCTCCGCATCGGCAAAGGTGCGTTCGGTATCGAGCTGCGACAGGCTGTCGATCTGCCCCTCGCGCCGCTGTGCCCGTGTGATCCGCGCCGCCCGTTCCGCCGCCTCGCGCGCCTGGCTCAGCGCCGCGCGCCGCTCGATCGCCTGCTTGTAATTGGAAAGCGCCGTCTCCGTTTCCTCCAGCGCGGTCAGCACCGTGCCGTCGAAGGTGGCGAGTGCGGCTTGCGTATCCGCTTCCGCCCCGGCGATCCGCGCGCGGGCGCGGCCCTGATTGAGGTTCCAGTTCAGCAGCGGCCCGATCAGCCAGTTGAGCGGCCCGCCGCCGAACAGATTGCCCAGCCCCGTGCTGGTCTGCCCGATCGATCCGCCGAGCGTGATG
>CAYMIU010000076.1:0-13148 GCA_964390515.1 uncultured Stakelama sp. | reverse complement strand
CCGACAGCCCGATTGATCGAAAAGACGCCTTGGGCAGTCGCGATCAGGTGAGAAGGATCGGTATCCCAGACTTCGGTCCGTACGAACGCACGGTGCTCGGTCGCGTCGTAACAGTGCGCCCACGCCGTCGCGGAGTATCTCGCCTCGGCGGACCGCACATGGTCCACCTTCAGGTTGAGGGTCGAGATCGCCAGCCGTCTGCCCAGCCGGGACATCACGGCAACGCCGCAGGCCTGATCGATGAGGCTCGTCAATACGCCGGTTGCGAGAGCCTCGTCCTCGTCCGCCAGCTCCCGACGCCAACCGATCCGCAGCGAGCTGAGGCCATCGCCGATCGAGACCAGCTCCAGGCCCAGCCTGTTGCCCCATGGTATGTTGCCTGGTTGCAGGCTCCAGTCTCCAGCCACGATTCCATCCTCGTCCCGAACTGACCCCACCGCTCACGAGAATAGCCCGTTCTCGGGACATTCAGGAAACGGTACGGTTTACATCTTTCACCCCGTTTCTTAATGGCTGTGTCCACGCATGGAAACGCGCTCGAACAAATTTATCGTGCTCGTGATGACCGGCTTTCTGCTGGGCACGCTCCTGATCTTCACGCTGTGGCTGCTTGACGCACGCGATGGGGACGGGAATCCCTATCTGATCCGCTTCACCGGAAGCGTTGCCGGTCTGGAGGAGGGGTCGCCGGTGACCTTCTCGGGCGTTGCGGCCGGCCATGTCACATCGATACGGTTCGACAAGGAGGATCCCTCAGCGGTCCTCGTGACCGTCAGCCTCGAGCCTCAGATCCCAATCGTCGCAGGCGTAAAAGCGTCGATCGCACGATCGGCCCTGGCCGGAACCGCGAACATCAGCCTCGACGGCGCCACGTCTGGCGCGCCCCCGATCGTTGCGAGCGACGGGGAGCTTCCCGTCATTCCCGCCAAGGAAGGCGGGCTCCTTGGCGGCGGAGGGGACCCCGTCGCACTGGTCGAGAAGATCAGCCGCACCGTAGATTCTGTTTCTCGCAACCTCGACGCCGCTCAGCAGCAGCGGGCCAGCGATCGACTGGCGGCGCTTGCGGAAAGTTCCGCCGGTTGGGCAGACAGGGTCGGATCGGCATCCGACGGACTTACTGGCGCACGCGGTCGCGTGGTAGCCGTGGGGGACGCCCTGCAGCGATCCGGCGCCAGCGCTCAACGGTTGAGAGCTGCCCTGAACGACCGCCGCGCGACCGTTCTCGCCAGGGCGAACCGCCCGTTGCTGAACGCTCGAGACGAAGCCGAGCAATTGACAGCGCGCGTCGAGGCGGTTCGACCCACGATCCGCGGCATGACTGCCAAACAGGCCCAGCTGCGTGAGACCATTCGTTCAGCAAGTAACAAGGTAGGCGCTGTCAGGGATACGGCTGTTCGCATCGATCAGGAGGGCTTGGGGGTAAGTGCTCCGTCCCTTCCGACCTACAAGCCGAAATCACGGCAGTGATCGGCCGCGAAGCGATAGGACAGCTCTTGGCTGAGCTCGAGATGGCAGGCGACCGACCGACCGTCCCGGCGTGATTTCTCGTCAACCGGTCCGGATTGCGCTACCCTCGATCGGGGAGAACGAGATTGAGCGACGACGAGAAAAAGGGACGGCGCCCAAGAAAGATGGGCAGACCGACCACTGAGGACGCGGTCCGCCTGACCTCGCACATCCTTAAGAGCGCTCGCGAGCTGTTCTTCGAGCACGGGTTCGACGGCGCGAGCGCCGACATGATCGCCGAACAGGCGCGCATCTCCAAGCGGACCCTCTACGCCCGCTTCGGCAGCAAGGCGCGTGTGTTCGAGGCGGTGATCCTCGACGAGATCGATACGCAGCTGCGCGCGCTCGAACCCTCCGGCAGCGACGAACCCGAGATCGGATCGCGACTTCGCATGATCGCCGATCGCCTGCTCGAGTGGCTCCTGACGCCCCGGATCGCCTCCATGGAACGCGTCGTCATCGCGCAAGCCGTACGCTTTCCAGCGCTTGCGGCGAACATCCACGATTTCGGCTACCAGCGGGCCGTCCAGTGGGTGGCATCGATCCTCGCCCACGCCAATGCCAGGGGGGAGCTGTCGCTGGTCGACCCCGTGTTCGCTGCCGAGCAGTTCGTCACACTCGTCGTGGTCGCCCCCATGCGCCGGGCAGCGCTGGGTTTGTCTCCGCCAGCGTATGACGAGGCGGCACGCGATCGTATCTTGCGCGGTATCGACCTGTTCCTCGATGGCTGCCGTCCGCGCGGGGCGGATGGTTGCAGCGCCTGATGTCCACCACCGACGACGAGCCTCAGATCGGTGAGCGCACGCGCCTGGCCGAACTCATCCAGATCATGGGCCGACACGGCCTTAACGGGCTCGCCTCGCGCCTGGGCCTGCTGCCCGGTCGCTTGGAGCAGCCGATAGACCTCGGTCCGCCCGAGCGGGTCGTCGCGTTACTGCGAGACCTTGGACCTGTCGCGGTAAAGCTGGGGCAGGTACTCGCCACCCGCGAAGACCTGCTCGGGCCGGAATGGGTGCGCGCGCTGTCGACGCTGCAGGACCGGGTGACCCCGCTGCCGTTCGAGGCGCTGGAGCCGACGATCCTGACAGCGCTTGGTTCCCCGATCGCGGATGTGTTCGCGCGGTTCGACCGCGAGCCGATCGCCGCGGCCTCCATCGCGCAGGTTCATGGCGCCACCCTGCGCGACGGAACCGAGGTCGTGGTCAAGGTGCGCCGGCCGGGAATCGCGGAACGCGTCGATGCCGACCTGCGGCTCATCCGCCGCATCGCGCGGCTCGCCGCGAGGCACTCACCGGAGATCCGTCGCCTCAAGCCTGACGAACTGCTCCGGTTCTTCGCTGAGAGCCTGTCGCAGGAAATGGACCTCAGCGCCGAAGCGGCAGCCTGCGAGAGCATCGGCGCATTCCTGCAGCCGCTCGGCGTTCGCACGCCCGGCTTCTACTGGGATCAGGTTGGCCGCCGGATCAACGTGCAGGAACGGCTCGACGGCGTGCCCGTCCGCGCGATCCTCGACCGAGCGGGTGAGGGCGGGGCGGGTCAGGGCGCTGCTGACGTCGCCGGCAGATATGCCGATGCGGTGCTGCGGATGATCATCTTCAACGGTCGGTTCCACGCGGACCCCCATCCCGGCAACGTCTTTGTTCTGGCCGACGGGTCCTTGGCGTTCATCGACTTCGGGGCGGTTGGCGTGCTCAGTCCCGCCCGGCGGAACGAGGTTGTTACGCTCGTCCTTGCCATCGCGGGTGAGGACACACGATCGTTGACGGACATACTGCTGCAATGGTCGGGCGAGACCGACGTCGATCGCCAGGCGCTGACCCGCGATCTCGACGCGCTGATCGGCCAGTTCCGCGGGGCGGTACTCCAGCAGATCGAGCTCGCCGACATCTTCGGCCGCGTGTTCGCGCTGCTGCGCACCTACCGCCTGGCGCTGCCACCCGACCTCGCCCTGCTGCTGCGCACCCTGCTGATCGCTGAAGGGTTCGTACGACGGCTCGATCCCGGCTTCGACATCGCCGCGCGCGCTGCACCGATCGCGCGCGAACTGCTGCGGGAGCGAATCGGCCCGGCCGGCCTCAAGCGTGGCGGACGCCGGCTGGCGACGAGCCTTGGCCGTCTGGCCACCGCCTCGCCCGAGCTGGTAGCCTTCGCCGAGCGGGTTGCGCGGTCGGGTGCGCTGCCGATCGAATTGCAGGGAGGCGCGGTTTTCCCAATTCCGGCATCGCCCCGGCGCGCCGATCCCAACATTCTGTCCGCCGGACTGCTTGTCGCGGGCGCGATCCTTCAGCGCGACCATGATGTTGTCGGCGCGATGTTGATGGCGTCTGCGGTGCTGCCTGCAGGCTGGGCTTGGTTTTCGAGCAGGCAGAGGCGCTGACTTCCCGCTACCCGACCTTCTCCAGACCCGACTCTTTACCCTTACCCTTTCGCGCGCTTGTTCGGGTATCCGGCTCCTCGCTGAGAAGTGGAACAACCCACGAGAGGGGGCGTTTTCGAACAAGTAAACCAGTCGGTGTATAAACGGCGCCCTGGTTCGATCGAGCGAGGGCTTTTGCGTGTCGGAACAACCGGATCACGAAGCGCATGTACCGGCTGAGGAGTTGTCTGACTTCGGTGCTGCACTGAGCGACTTGATGCCCAGGCTGGCGAGCTATGCGCGATCGCTAACAAGAAATCCCGATGCTGCACAGGATCTCGTTCAGGACACCGTGCTGAAAGCCTGGCGCAGCCGTGCGTCATTCGAGGCGGGCACGAATTTGAAAGCGTGGACCTTCCGTATCCTTCGCAACTCCTTTCTGTCGCAGGTTCGTCGTAAAGGTGCGGGACAGGCAGGGGAGACCGCCGAACCGATCGATGTTCCGGTGGCGTCAAACCAAGAGTGGGTCGTGACGTTGGGCGATGTTCGCCGCCTGTGGCCGCGCCTGACACCCGAGCAGCAGCGGTGCATCCAGTGTGTCGGGATCGAGGGTTTGAGCTACGAAGAGACAGCAACGATCGAACAGGTTCCTGTCGGTACGATCAAGAGCCGCGTGGTGAGAGGGCGGCAGATGCTGCGCGCACTCCTGGATCACGCGAGCAGCGGCAGGCTTTACAATTCGGACTCACACTTGGAGGCGACTAATACAACCTGTCAGGCCGCGCCAGCGATCGACGACGTGCATGAGAAACAGATTAAGCTGCTGCGAAGCTGGCGGACGAAGCGTGCGGCCGATCGCTGTTACGTCGGCTGAAGCAATCTAATTGCTGGAGGCCGGTCTGGTTCGGTCACATCCGACTACCGTGCAACTAAGACTCCACGTAATCTTAGCCATCGTCTCCGGCTGGTGAGTAAACCAACGCTCGGCGCAGCTTTCAAGCGAATGTGTTGCGGAGGTCAGTTCGGCCTGATCACGCCCACGATCCGTTCCAGCTCATCGTTCCAACTTTCCAGCGCTTGACGTTTCTCCCGCTGGTAATCGTAGCGTTGGTAGACGCCGGCAATACCTGATCGGGAGCCACTGATGTGGTTCAGCACGGCTTCGGTCACGGGCATCGGTACTCCGAGGCGCTGCATGCCTGTTGCGACTGTGCGTCGCAGATCATGCAGGATGAAGTGACTCACCGCGTCTACCTTCATGATCTTGGCCATCTCCCGCAGCAGGCGCGGATGCCCTTTGCTGAAGCCGTTGACCGAAGCGTGGGGGTTACCTGCGACGGGAAAGAGCTTGCGCGACCCATCTATCACCGGAAGCTCGTCGATCAACGCTCTGGCAGCATTGGTGAGCGGCACGATGTGCGCTTTACCATTCTTCACTCGAGCCGCGGGAATGACCCAGGTATCGCCATCGAACTCGGAACGGGATGCGTCGAACACCTCACCGCGACGTTGGCCGGTCAAGAGGAGCAGCTTGAAGCCGGGGCCGAACGGCCAGCCCATTGCGTCGCATGCCTGCCAGAAGATGCGAATTTCAGCATCTGAGAGGAAGCGATCGCGAGCTTTAGGAAGGGGAGGGCGGCCTGCATCTCGACAGGGGTTGGCTGGTAGCTTTTCCAGCTTCGGCATCGCCCAGGTGAAGAACGAACTCAGCTGTTGATGCACGCCCAGTCCCGCTCTTGGGGTCGGGTGGATCGGGTCACGATAGGTGATGTCCTCTACGAGCGCGGTCACTTCAGACCGGGTGATAGTGTCGGCAAGCCGATCGCCAAACCGCGGGAGGATGAACTTTTTCCCTATGCGCTCGATCTCGGAGGCACTCTTCTTCTTACCCTTGACAGCACGCTCGAGATACTGTGCCCACAGAACGGAGAATGTGAGGCGTCCAACAGCACCACCAGTGCTACTGGTCGGCTGGGGCAATCCTTTCCCGGACTCGAGATCGATCAGCAATGATCGGGCCTTCTTACGGGCGTCGGCTAGCGTGAACGCTTCCGAGAAGCGCCCGAGAGTGACGTTCCTGACCGAGCCTCCCACGCGCTTACGTAGGATGAAGGTTTTACCGCCTGACGCGCCAACGCGAACGCGCAGTCCGCCGATGAGTTGGTCGGAGATTTCCAACTGACCCGAAGGGGGCGGGGTCAAGCCACGGATCTTGGCGTCCGTGAGGCCTACAGCTTTGCCGGGCATAGCTATGATCCTGATCCGTTCCGGCCGCTATCCTGTTACCTTAGGTAACATTTAGGTGCTGATACCCTGAAACATACAGGGAACAATCGGAACGCGCAAGTTGCTGATTTAGCAACAAAAAGGGACGTCCTGGAACGTCACGAGAAGGCACTTTATCGCCCTACGAATCTGAGGGTCGGACGTTCGAATCGTTCCGGGCGCGCCAAGGTTTCAAACTTAGCCCCGAGCTGCCGAAAGGTGGCTTGGGGCTAAGTCATTTCCGGGCCGAGTGCCTTCGCCTTGGGGACCATATCACAGGCCATGGGCCGGCGCCCGCGATCGCCGCGGGTTCGCGGTGGCGCAGACGATGCCTGACCCGCGAAAGAGGAAGATCGTGCGACCGTCGCTTTACCTGAACGACCTTGAGATCGGCCAACGCTGGTCGGGCGGCCCGATCACCATGAGCGAGGCCGACATCGTCCGCTTCGCCGAGGAGTTCGATCCGCAGCCGATGCATGTCGACAAGGAAGCCGCGGCGGCGGGGCGATTCGGCGGGCTGATCGCCAGCGGCTGGCATGTCGCGTCGCGCGTAATGCGCGATTTCGTCGACAGGGCGCCGTTCGGCGAAACGCCGATGCTTGGCCTGAAGGTGGATGATCTGCAGTGGCGCCATCCGGTGCGGCCGGGGGACGTGCTGTCAATCACGCGCGAGGTGGTGGATATCGCCGTCTCACGCAGCAAGCCCGATCGCGGCGTGCTGACGATGCGCATGACGGTGACGAATCAGGATGGCGCGATCGTCATGACCTTCCTGAACCTCATCCAGATGCCGGTTTCCGCCGGCTGAGGGCCGGACCTCAGAACAGGCCGACGGCGCCCTCGGCCCAGAGCAGCAAGGTGAGGGCAAGCGCCGCGGCGATGATCGCGGCCCGCACGCGTGAGCGGGCAGCGATGCGCATCGCCGCCTCGATCGCCGCGCCAAGGCCGCCGAGCAGCACGCCTGCGGCAGCGAAATCGAAGGGTGTCCAGCGGACCTCGGGCGTCAGCTGCATCGCGACCAGCGGCAGGACGAGCAGGGCAGCGAGCGTTCCCCACATTGCAGCCCGCCATGAGGCGGTGGGGCGATAGGGCCTTGGCGTCACGATCATCGGGCGATCCTCCTGACGGGGCGATCATATCATCGCGTCGAAGCCGAAGGAATGCGGCACTCACTTCAATGGAGTGGCCCGCGCTGCCCCACTTGCAGTAAAAAATACCGGGTGGTACAAAAAGGTGGTTGACGCGGCGCAGCGGGATTTATATACCAGTTGGTATCGAAAGGATGCCGCCGTGGCATCCAAGCGAAAGGCCGCTTCCATGGCTGATTGTCTGACCGGAGTGGCCGGCGCGCGTTAGTAGGCGCCTGTTTCTCCCCCTCACTCCTTATCACTTCCCGGACCAGTGGACCGTCGACGGCTTGCGTCGGCGCGATCGCGGTCCCTCGTGCGCCCGTCGGCCGATCGCATCGGCCGGGTGGAGGCGTGCGCCAATTCAAGGGGAATCCTCATGGCGTTCATGGCTTTCGACCGTCACGGATCAGTTGCCAACAGCGGGAAGACGGTCGAGGCCGCGCCGCATCCGGGCGCCGACCGGGCGAACCGGCTCACTGCCCTCGAATGGTCCGTCGTGGCGCTTGCGCGGCGTGACCGCCCATCGTCGCTGCGCGAGCCTTCGCGCCTGTCGGTGGCGCTCGGCAGCCTGTTCGGCCGCCAGCAGAACCCGCGTCTCGCCGATCCGCGCCTGGAGGCGCTGCGCCGCGTCGCGGTGCTCGCCTGGCATCGCGGCGCCAAGGCGCTGAGCGATGCGGAGGTGGAGGCCTTCACTGCCGCCGGCTTCACCACCGGCCAATATCGCACCCTGCTCGCCAGCATCGGTGCCGCAAGCCTGAACAAGGGCCGATACGCATGAACATGCACAGCAAGATCAATACCGATCATCTGACGCCGGCGCGCGAGCGTGAACGGCCGCGCTGGCGGCTTGGCGCGATGGTGGCTGCCCCCGTGCTGGTGGCGGCGATCGCCGGCGCGGCGCTGAATCGCGAGGCGCCGGTGGAGGCCGCGCCGCCGCCGCCGACCGTCACGGTCGCGAGCCCGCTCGTCCGCCCGATCAACGAATGGGACAGCTATGTCGGCCGGTTCGAGGCCAGCAAGTCGGTGGAGGTGCGCCCGCGCGTCTCGGGCGCGATAACTGCGGTCCACTTCACCGATGGCGCGATCGTGCGAAAGGGGCAATTGCTCTTTACGCTCGACCAGCGGCCGTTCGCCGCTGCACTGGCCGAGGCGCGCGCCGGGCTGATCAGCGCGCGCAGCGACGTGGAGCTGGCGCGCGCCAACCTCGATCGCGCGCAGCGGCTGGTGGCGGACGAGGCGGTGTCGAAGAGCGACATCGACCAGCTGACCGCCCGTTTGCGCGCCGCCAACGCCGCGCTTGCCGGCGCGGAGGCGCGCGTCCGGGCGCGGGCGCTCGATGTGGAGTTCACGCAGGTGCGTGCGCCGATCGGCGGCCGCGTCTCTGACCGGAAGATCGATCCGGGCAACCTCGTCGCCGGGGGAGACACGAACGGCACGCTGCTGACCACGATCAATGCGCTCGACCCGATCTATTTCACCTTCGACGGTTCCGAGGCGCTGTTCCTCAAGACGAAGCGCGCGCAGGCCGCGGGCACCCCGCCGTCGGACGTGGAGATCAAGCTGCAGGACGAGGGCGATTTCCGCTGGTCCGGGCGGCTCGACTTCACCGACAATGGCCTCGATCCGCGATCGGGCACGATCCGCGGGCGGGCGGTGCTGAGCAACCCTGATTTCTTCCTGACGCCGGGCATGTTCGGCAACATGCGGCTGGCGAGCGGCGGTGCCACGCCAGCGCTGCTGGTGCCCGACGCAGCGGTGCAGACCGACCAGGCACGCAAGACTCTGCTGACGGTGGGCGATGACGGCACGGTCGCCGTCAAGGCGGTTCAGCTCGGGCCGGTGGTGAATGGCCTGCGCGTCGTGCGCAGCGGCATTGCCGCCACCGACCGCGTCGTCATCAGCGGTACGCAGATGGCGATGCCGGGCACCAGGGTTCAGGTGCGCGCCGGCCGGATCGCCCCGACGCGCGAGGCGGCCGCCGCCGGCAGCATTGGCGCCAATGCACTGGCCGGCCAGGCGACGTTCGCGGCGCGGTAGCCGTCATTCCCCCCGTTCGGGACGAACGGACGCCTGACCCAGCTCGGCCCCACTCCCGGGGCCGATCCCTTCCATCCTCGTTTCCGGGGAGCCTGCCATGCGCCTGTCGCGCTTCTTCATCACCCGCCCGATCTTTGCCGGCGTCATCGCGGTGATCATCACCATCATCGGCGCGATCGCCTATTGGCAACTGCCCGTCGCGCAATATCCCGACATCGTGCCGCCGACCGTGACGGTGACGGCGACCTATCCCGGCGCCTCGGCCGAGACCGTCGCGGAGACGGTCGCCGCGCCGATCGAGCAGGAAATCAACGGCGTCGACAACATGCTGTACCAGTCGAGCCAGTCGACCGGCGACGGCGTCGTCACCATTACCGTCACCTTCAAGATCGGCACCGACCTCGATGCCGCGCAGGTGCTGGTGCAAAACCGCGTCGCGGTCGCCGTGCCGCGCCTGCCCGAGGAGGTTCAGCGGCTGGGCGTCGTCACGCGCAAGACCTCGCCCGACTTCCTGATGGTGGTGAACCTCATCTCCCCCGACGGATCGCTCGATCGCGGCTACATCTCCAATTACGCGCTGACGCAGGTGCGCGACCGGCTGGCCCGGATCGACGGCGTCGGTGACGTGCGCCTGTTCGGCAGCCGCGATTATGCCATGCGGGTCTGGATCGATCCCGGCCGCGCCGCCGCGCTGAACCTGACGGCGGGCGACATCGTCTCGGCGTTGCGCGCGCAGAACGTGCAGGTCGCCGCCGGCACGCTCGGCCAGCCACCATATGCGCAGGGCAACGCCTTCCAGCTCAGCGTCGAGACGCAGGGGAGGCTCGTCGATCCGGCGCAGTTCGCCGACGTGATCGTGCGCACCGATGCCGATGGCCAGCAGGTGCGCGTGCGCGATGTCGCCCGCGTCGAGCTTGGCGCGCAGGACTATAATTCGAACACCTACCTCTCGGGCCAGCCGACCGTCATCGCGGCGGTGTTCCAGCGCCCCGGCACCAACGCGCTCGCCGCCGCCGAAAAGGTGACGGCCGAGATGGAGGCGATGGCCAAGTCCTTCCCCAAGGGCCTGGAATATCGCGTGATCTACAACCCGACCGAATTCATCGCGCAATCGGTGGATGCGGTGATCGATACCTTGTTCGAGGCGATGATCCTCGTCGTCCTCGTGATCCTGGTGTTCCTGCAGAAATGGCGCGCGGCGATCATCCCGATCGTGGCGATCCCGGTGTCGCTGGTCGGCACGTTCGCGGTGCTGGCGGCGTTCGGCTACTCGCTCAACACGCTGTCGCTGTTCGGCCTCGTGCTGGCGATCGGCATCGTCGTCGATGACGCGATCGTGGTGGTCGAGAATGTCGAGCGCAACCTTGCCAATGGGTTGAGCCCGCTGGAGGCGGCGCGCACGTCGATGGACGAAGTGTCCGGCGCGCTGGTCGCGATCGTGCTGGTGCTGTGCGCGGTGTTCGTGCCGACCCTGTTCCTGACCGGCATGTCGGGCGCGTTCTACCAGCAGTTCGCCGTCACCATCGCCACCGCGACGATCATCTCGCTGATCGTGTCGCTGACGCTCTCGCCCGCGCTCGCCGCGATCCTGCTCAAGGGGCATGAGGCGGAAGGGCACGGCAACCGCGTGACGCGCGCGCTCGCCCGCGCCGGCGGCTGGTTCAACCGCGGGTTCGAGCGGATGAGCGATCGCTACGCGCGGCTCACCGACCGGCTGGTGCGCCGGCCCAAGCGGATGATGCTGACCTATGCGGGCCTCATCGCTGCGACGGGCGCGGTGTTCTGGGCGACGCCGACCGGCTTCATCCCGGCGCAGGACCAGGGCTATTTCCTGACCGTCGTTCAGCTTCCCGCCGGCGCCTCGGTCGAGCGCACCGACGCGGTGGTGCAGAAGGTGGCGAAGCGCATCCTGCCGCTCGCCGGGGTGAAGGGCGTCGTCATGCTCGCCGGCTTCGACGGCCCGTCGCAGACGCTCGCGCCCAACACCGCCGCCGCCTACGTTCCGCTCAAGTCCTTCGCGGAGCGCGCCGAGCTTGGCGTCACCTTCGCCGGGCTGATGGACGAGGCACGCAAGGTGACGGCGGATATCGACGAGGCGCGGATCCTCGTCATCCCGCCGCCGCTGATCCAGGGCATCGGTTCGGCCGGCGGCTATCGCATGATCGTGCAGGACCGCGAGGGCGCGGGCTATCAGAAGCTGGGCGACGAAACGCAGAAGCTGATCGCTAGGGCGAACGAGACAAAAGGGCTGGCGCAGGTCTTCACCTTCTTCGACACCGCCACGCCGCGCATCTTTGCCGATATCGATCGTGCCAAGGCCGACATGCTGGGCGTGCCCCCGGAACGCGTGTTCGAGGCGCTGCAGGTCTATCTCGGCAGTGCATTCGTCAACGACTTCAACCTGCTCGGCCGCACCTATCGCGTGACGGCGCAGGCCGACGCGCCGTTCCGCTCGACCCCGGCGGACATCGCCAACCTCAAGACGCGGTCCAACGCCGGCAGCATGGTGCCGATCGGGTCGGTGGCCAATTTCGAGGACAAGACCGGGCCGTATCGCGTCACGCGCTACAACCTCTTCCCCGCAGTCGAGGTGGATGGCGACACCGCGCCCGGCTATTCCTCCGGCGCGTCGCTGGTGGCGATGGAGAAGCTTGCCGCCGAGACGCTGCCCAAGGGCTATGGCACCGAATGGACCGGCATCGCCTTCCAGGAAAAGGCGGCGGGCAGCACGGCGGGGATCGTCTTTGCGCTGGCGGTGGTGTTCGTCTTCCTGGTGCTGGCGGCGCAATATGAAAGCCTGTTCCTGCCGCTGTCGATCATCCTGATCGTGCCGATGTGCCTGCTGGCGGCGATGATCGGCGTGAACCTGCGCGGCATGGACAACAATGTGCTGACGCAGATCGGCCTGGTCGTGCTGATCGCGCTCGCCGCCAAGAACGCGATCCTGGTGGTCGAGTTCGCCAAGCAGGCGGAGGAGCAGGAGGGCCTGTCGCCGGTCGAGGCGGCGGTGCGCGCGGCGCAGGACCGGCTTCGCCCGATCCTGATGACCAGCTTCGCCTTCATCCTTGGCGCGGTGCCGCTGCTGATCGCCACCGGGGCGGGCGCGGAGCTTCGCCAGGCGCTCGGCACGGCAGTGTTCTTCGGGATGATCGGCGTCACCGGCTTCGGCCTGATCTTCACCCCCACTTTCTACGTCGTCTGCCGCGGACTGGCGCAGCGGATCGGGCGCGGTCGTCGCCGCCCCGCTGCCGATACCGCCGCCGACCCTGACTCCGCGCTGCAGCCGGCCGAATGAGGAGCGAAACGATGCTCAAGAGCTTCACAACGTTGATGGTCGCCGCTTCCGCGCTGACGCTGGCGGCCTGCGCGACCGGGCCGGATTATGCCCCGCCGGCCACCCCGGCGACGGCCGCTGCGCCGTTCGTCTCGACCAGCCCGGCGGTCTCGACGACCGCGCCAGCGGAGGATTGGTGGCGGCTGTACCAGGATCCGGTGCTCGACGGCCTGATCGGCGATGCGCTGGCGGCGAACACGGACGTGCGCGTCGCGGTGGCGCGGCTCGCCCGGGCGCGGGCGGCGCTGCGCGAGGTCCGCAACGATCGCCTGCCGCAGGCGAATGTCGGCGCCAGCGCGACCTACAACCGCTTCTCCCAGGTGCAGCGCGCGCCCGGGATCGACAGCGAAAGCTGGCTGATCGATGGCGGGCTGGACGTTTCCTATGAGGTGGACCTGTTCGGCCGCGTCAGCCGCAATGTGGAGGCGGCGCGCGGCGACGTCGGCGCGGCCGAGGCGGATGCCGACGCGATGCGCGTATCCGTCGTCGCGGAGACGACGCGCGCCTATGCCGATGCGGC
>CAYMIU010000075.1:0-13334 GCA_964390515.1 uncultured Stakelama sp. | reverse complement strand
CCGACGCTCTCCGCCGGCCTCGATACCGGCCGCTACGGCATCTACGAGACGCCGCGCGATTACGACGTGCGCGCCCGCCTCACCCTGCGCCAGCGTTTGTGGGGCGGCGTTGAGGAGCGGGCGCAACAGGCCCAGGCCCGCGCCCGCGCGACCGAGGCACGCGCCGACCGGGTCTCGATCGAGGCCGCGCGCGACGCGGAAATCGCCTGGTCCGACGTTCAGGCGCTGGAGGAACAGCGCACCGCGCTTGAGGCGACCTACATCGCCAGCCGCCGCTCGCGCGATTCGATCGCCGAGCGGTTCCGTGTCGCGTCCGGCACCCTGTTCGACGTGATCGGCGCGGAGGACAGCTATTTCGAGACGGCCGTCGGCTATCTCCAGGCGGTCACCGAGCTCGACGCCTCCCGCTACGTTCTGCTTTCCAGGACCGGGCAGTTGCTCCCGGCGCTTGGCATCACCGATCCAGTCCAAGGACGCCAGCCATGAGCGAATACGCGCTCGTTCCCGAACCGAAGAAGCGCTTTGCGGCCTGGCTGCTCGAGCCCATGCTCGAGAACCGGCACACCTATTTCAAGGTCGCCGCCGCCGCAGTGCTGATCAACATCTTCGGCCTCGTCACCTCGTTGTTCTCGATGGTCGTCTATGATCGCGTCATCCCGAACAACGCCATGTCCAGCCTCGTCGCGCTGTCGATCGGCTTCGGCGTCGTCATCATCTTTGATTTCGTCCTGAAGATGCTGCGTTCCTATTTCGTCGACATCGCCGGCGCGGACATCGATCACGAGGTGGGCAGCCGCGTCTTCGCGAAGCTGCTGTCGATCCGGCTCGATCACAAGCAGGGCTCCACCGGCGCGCTCGCCGGCATGATGCGGGAGCTGGAGGCGCTGCGAGACTTCTTCGCCTCGGCCACCATGTCGGCGCTGGTCGATCTGCCGTTCCTGCTCCTCACGGTGCTGATGATCTGGATCATCGGGGGCAAGCTGGTGATCGTCCTCCTCGTCATCATCCCGCTCGTCCTGCTCACCGCCTGGGCCACCAACCCGGCGCTGGAGCGGCTCACCGCCCAGACGATGCGCGAGGGACTGTCGAAACAGGCGGTGCTGGTCGAAACGATCGGCGGGCTGGAAACGGTGAAGGCATCCGGCGCCGGGCCGATGCTTTCGCGCCGCTGGATCACCGCGGTTCGCCAGCAGTCCGAATCCTCGCTGCGTCAGCGGCTCATCTCGGCCATCGCCATCACGGTCGCGGGCTCGGCCAGCACGGTCAGCTATGCCGCGGTCGTGATCGTCGGCGTGAACCTCATCGCCGCGCGCGAGCTCACCGCGGGCGGCCTCATCGCCTGCTCGCTCCTGTCGGGCCGCGCCATCGCGCCGCTCACCACCATCTCGCAGTTGCTCGGCCGGATGTCCGCCACGCGCACTGCCTATCGCCAGATCAACTCAATGATGGAGCAGCCGAGCGAAGGGCCGGCGGGCGATCCGCTCAAGCTAGGGCGGATCGGCGGGCGGATCGAGTTCCGCAACGTCTCCTTCCGCTATCCCGGCGCGTCGGAGCCGGCGCTGCAGGGCATCTCCTTCACCGTCCAGCCGGGCGAGCGGATCGCACTTCTCGGGCGTGTCGGATCCGGCAAGTCGACGATCACCCGGCTCATCCTCGGCCTCTATCCGCCGGCTGACGGCCTAGTCATGATCGACGGCACGGATCTGCGCCAGATCGATCCTGCCACGCTCCGCGCCCACATGGGCGTAGCGATGCAGGACAGCGTGCTGATGACGGGCTCCGTGCGCGAGAATATCAGCCTCGGCCGCCCCGGCGTCGACGATGCGGAGGTGCTTCGCGTCGCGGACCTGTCCGGCACGCACCAGTTCATGGGGCAGCTCGCCAACGGCTATGATCTGAAGCTCGCCGATCGCGGCGAGGGCCTTTCGGGTGGCCAGCGGCAGTCGATCGCCATCGCCCGCGCGCTCGCCGGACGGCCGCCGATGCTGGTGTTCGACGAACCGTCGGCCAGCATGGACACGCAGACCGAACAGGCCTTGATCGATCGGCTCCAAGGCGAGGTGCAGGGCCGCACGATGGTGCTCGTCACGCACCGCCAGCCGCTGCTTCAACTCGTCCAGCGCATCATCGTCATGGATGGCGGCAAGATCATCATGGATGGTCCGCGCGATCAGGTGATGCAGCAGCTTACCCGACCCAAGGTGGCCTGAGCCATGTCCCAAGCAGCACTCCCCCACGCCCCTGCCGCCAACGCCGCGCCAGCCGAACTGGCGCCAACGGACCACCCCAGTCAGCTCGAGGAGTTCGCCGCGCGCATCAAGCCACGCCAGGCATCCAGCGTGCTCCTGTGGGCGATCCTCGCCTTCTTCGTGATCTTCGTCATCTGGGCGTCTTGGGCGACGCTCGATCGCACCGTGCGCGGCAACGGCCGCATCATCGCCAGTTCGCAGCTTCAGGTCGTCTCGAACCTCGAAGGCGGGATCGTGAAGGAGATCCTCGTGCGCACCGGCCAGGTGGTGCGCGCCGGCCAGCCGCTTGTCCGGCTCGATCCCACGACAATGGGCGGCGAGCTCGGCTCCGGCGAGGCACAGGCTGGCGCGCTGCTCGCGAAGATCGCGCGATTGAAGGCCGAAGTGCTCGGGCGGGAGCCGGTCTATCCCCCTGCCACCAATGCCGTGGTCGCCGAGCAGATCGAGATCGAAAAGGCACTCCACGCCGCACGGATGCAGGAACTCGCGGGCATCACCGGCACCTTTGCCGCGCGCGGCGTCCAGGCCAACCGCGCCGTGGCGGAGGCGCAATCCTCGCTCGCCGCCAAGCAAAGCGCGCGCGAGGCGCGCGAGGTGGAATATGCCACCATCCGGCCGCTGGTCGAAAAGGGCATCGAGCCACGCCTCTCGCTCACCCAGTCGAGCAGTGCCGCCGCAGTCGCCGCCAGCGAAGCGGCGCAGGCGGCCGCCGCTCTGGCACGCTCGCAGGCCGGCGTCGCGGAGGCACAGGCCAGTCTCGCCCAGGCACGGCAGGATTGGCGCGCCCGCGCGGCCGACGAGCTTGCCCGCGCGCAGGCGGATTTCTCCGCCCGCTCCTCCACCATGCCGGCGCTCGCCGCCCGGCTTGAGCGTACCACCGTGCGCGCGCCGCTCGCCGGCCGGATAAACCGCGTGATCGTGACGACGGTTGGGGCTGCCGTGGCACCCGGCGCGCCGATCGTCGAACTATCGCCGAGCCGCGACACCTTGCTCGTCGAGGCACGGGTGATGCCGCAGGATATCGCCCGCGTTCGCACCGGCCAGCATGCCCGCGTCAACGTCACGGCTTATGATAGCGCGATCTACGGCTGGATCGACGGCAGGGTGGAATCCATCTCGCCCGACGCGATCGTCGATGAGCGGACGCAGATGAGCTATTACAACGTCTTCGTGCGGACCGATACGAAGGGCCTGCTCGATCGCCGCACCGGCAAGCTGCTCCCGATCGGCACCGGCATGACGGCGGAGGTCAATCTGCTCGGCGATCCGCGCACCGTGATGCAATACATCCTGACGCCGATCACCCGCCTGTCGGAACGCGCCTTCCGCGAGTAAGCGCGTGCCGCTCCCGCCCCGTCCGGCGTCAGATGATCGCCGGACGGGGCGGCACGGCGGCGCTGGGGCGGTGCATCCGCAGCCCGATCAACGGGCGCAGCCACATCACTTCGCGTCCGGCAAGGTAGAAGGCCCAGCATCCCGCCACCGTCGCCGCCACCAGGATCGCGAACTCCGCGCCGCCGGACAGCCCGCTTGGCATCAGCCAGTAAGCCACGACGACGATGATCGTCTGGTGGATGATGTAAAAGGGAAACACCGCCTCGGTCAGCATCGGCCGCCAGCGATGGTCGCGATTCCAATAGGTCTCCGCGACCCCGATCAGCGCGGCGATCGTCATCCACCCCTGCACCCCGCGCGCCAGGCTGAAGATCGTGCCGAACGGCCGCGGCGTCACGCGATAACCGGCAAAGACGATCTGGATCGTCGCCACGGTCAGGAACGCCAGCAGCGCGGCCAACGTGGTCACCTTCCACCACCGTGCGAAGGTAGCAAGCATCCGCTCACTGCTGGCCATGGCGTATCCCAGCGCGAACATCGGGAAATAGGTCGCATGCGCCACCCAGTCGCCGATCATCTCATGCGTTTCGCGCGCACCGGGGAACAGCACGCCGCTCACCAGCATCAGCCACGCCATCGGCAGGATCAGCGCGCCGACGCCGCCGAACAACCGCTCGAACCACCGCTGCGCCGCCGCTCGTACCCCGCGCGGGGTGATCGCCAGCACCGCCGTGAAGACCAAGGTATAGGCCCACAGATAAGCGACGAACCACAGGTGGTTCCACGTCGGCAGCGCGATGCCATCGACTCGGCGGAACACGAAATAATCGTGGCTCCAGAACGACAGGAAGCCGCCGGTCCAGCCATGCTGCGTCACCAGTTCGACCCAAGGCTGCGGAGGCACGATCACCGCCATGCCGAAGGCCAGCGGGATCAGCAGCCGCGCGGTTCGGTTGCGCACGAACGGCCACGCGCCTGGATGCCGCACGAACAACGCTCGGCTGGCATAGCCTGACACCAGGAACAGCAGCGACAGTCGCCACGGGTTGGACAGCATCATGGGGATGGTCACCCATTGCTCCGCCGCCAGCTTGGCGTGAAAGCCCCAGGGCACGAAGACCATGCCGATATGGTAGAGGATAAGGATCGCGAACGCCCCGATGCGGAGCCAGTCCAGTCCGTAATGCCGCTGCATCGCCGGGCTCCTAGCAGGTTCGCCTGAGGGCGGATACCGCTAGGCCAGGCGCCGCGACGGTCGTGGTTTCGCCGGCGCAAGGCCGATCAGCGGCCGCAGCCACGCGACATCGCGCCCAATGATGTAACAGGCAGCACACGCGGCTGCCGTGGCGCTCAACAGGAAGACGAAGCCGGCGCCCGCGCCCAGCCCCCATGTGGGTGCGGCCCAGGCAAGCACCACCAGGACGGGGTGATGAATCAGATAAGCCGGGAACACCGCTTCCGCGAGCGGCACGCGCACGGGATGATCGCGGTTCAGCGCCACATCCGCGAACCGCAGCAATGCGACGATCACGCCCCAGGCCATGGCGAGCCGCGCGGCGCGACTCGCCGCCATCAGCGCATGGCCCGGCACGTCCGCCCCCTGATATTGCAGCTCCACCCAGATCACGAGCAGCGAACAGGCCCCGGCAATGACGAGCGCGCCCGCCCAGTGGCGCCCGATCGCGCGCCACAGCGTCGCCGAGCCGCCGAGTGCGAAGCCGAACAGGAACAGCGGCAGATAGCCCGCGTGCCCAGCCCAGTCGGTCGTCAGCCCCTGCGTCTCCGGCACTACGAACATCAGCGCGACCTTCGCGCCGGCCAGCAGCAGCATCGGCACCCAGATCAGCCGGCGGCCGACGGTCAGCCGCTCGAACCACGCCTGCATCCGCCCCGCGCCCACCCGTGCCAGCACCACCGCAAGCACTATGGTGTACGCCCACAGATACACCACGAACCACATATGCTCCCATTGCGGGAAGCTGCGGCCGTAAAGGGCCAACGGGTTCCAGTAATCGCCCAGCCAGTAGGTCGCGAGGCCATCAGGGTCGCCCGCCAGTTTCGCTCGTACCCATAGCTCGGGTGGCAGCAGCACCAGCATGGCGAACGCCAGCGGCACCAGCAGGCGCAGGCTGCGCTGCTGCGCGAACGCGGCGAGGCTTGGCATGCGCGCGAGCAGCCGCCGCGTCGCAAAGCCGGATACGACGAACAGCAACGGGATCCGCCACGGCGTCAGCAGCGCCATCGGCACGATCAGCGACGGGAACGTCTCGGGCCATTTCACCACCCACGGCCATGGCGCGAACACCATCGCCACATGGTAGATGATCAGCAGCCCGAACGCGCCAATTCGCAGCCAATCGAGACCATAGCGGCGCGTGTCGGGTACAGAATCTTCCATTTGGAGCCGCTATAGCGCCAGCAATGATGACAAAAAATTGCTGAAATCGATGCCGCTCGCCGTCGCGGAGCCGGTCACCGCTTGATGCGCAGCGCCCCCAGGAAGTCCCGCTTGCCCAGCTTCACGCCCTGCGCGCGCAGGATCCCGTAGGCCGTCGTCGCGTGGAAATAGAAATTGGGCTGCGCGAAGGAGAGCAGGAACTGCGCGCCGGTGAACGGCAGCTTCATCTCGCCCATGGTGAAGTGCATGTCGCGCTCCGCCAGCGCGTCGAACTCGGCGCGATCCACGTCCTTCAGCGTCGCGATCGCATCGCGCATCCGCTGGTGCAGGCCGGCGAAATCGGTCGGCCAGCCGGCCAGGCTCGGCGAGAAATTGCCGCTCTTCACGCCTTCGATCCCGCCGATCGAATGCTCCGCCACGGATTTGATCTGGTATCCGAACGGCAGCATGTCCGGCGCCAGCCGCGCGTCGATCAGCGCCTCCGCGGGCATTCCCTTTTCGGCCGCGAACGCTTCCGCCTTGTCGATCAGCCCGTCCACCGCGCCCAGGATCTGGAGGTTCGACGGCACCACGGCGTCGTACAGCGAAAACGTCATCATCCTGCCCTTTGTTTCGTTTATTGCTGCGAGGCGCTATATCGCTGCCAAAGCCGTTAGGAAGCCTTTCATGTCCCTCCGTCCCTGGCGCGATATCCAGCGCCGCCAATGCCGCCAGATCATGGTCGGCAACGTTCCCGTTGGCGGCGACGCGCCGGTGACGGTGCAGACGATGACCAACACGCCAACCGCCGATGCGCGCGCGACGATCGACCAGATCCGCCGCTGCGAGGATGCCGGCGTCGACATCATTCGCGTCAGCTGCCCGGATACAGATTCGACCGCGGCCCTGTCGCAGATCGTGCGTGCGGCCCGGGTGCCGATCGTGGCCGATATCCATTTCCACTATAAGCGCGCGCTGGAGGCGGCAGACGCCGGCGCCGCGTGCCTGCGCATCAACCCGGGCAACATCGGCTCGGCCGATCGCGTCAACGAAGTCGTCAACGCCGCCAAGGCCAATGGCTGCGCAATCCGCATCGGCGTCAACGCCGGCAGCCTCGAGAAGGATCTTCTCGAAAAGTACGGCGAGCCCTGCCCCGAGGCGCTCGTCGAAAGCGCACTCGATCACATCAAGCTGCTGCAGGATCGCGACTTCCACGAATTCAAGGTCGCGGTGAAGGCATCCGATGTGTTCCTCGCGGTCGCGGCCTATCAGCAGCTGGCGGAAGCGGTCGATTGCCCGCTTCACCTCGGCATCACCGAGGCGGGCGGCTTCGTTGGCGGCACGGTGAAGAGCGCCATCGGCATCGGGTCGCTGCTGTGGTTTGGCATCGGCGATACGATCCGCGTTTCGCTTTCGGCCGAGCCGGAGGAGGAAGTGCGCGTCGGGTTCGAGATCCTGAAGTCGCTCGGCATCCGCAACCGCGGCGTCCGCGTCGTCAGCTGCCCCAGCTGCGCGCGCCAGGGCTTCGACGTGATCCGCACGGTGCAGGCGCTGGAGGAACGGCTCCAGCACATCCGCACGCCGATGTCGCTCTCGGTGCTCGGCTGCGTCGTCAACGGCCCGGGCGAGGCGCGCGAAACTGACATCGGCATCACCGGCGGCGGCAACGGCAAACACATGGTGTATCTGTCCGGGGTTACCGATCATCACGTGCAGGATGCCGGGATGATCGACCACATCGTGAAGCTGGTCGAAGCGAAGGCAGCGGAGATCGAGGCGGTCGAGGCTGCCAGCAAGGTCGTGGCGGCCTAAGCTCCGCCTAACCTCCGGCGCCTTGGCGCGGCGGCGCCTCACCCCCGCGCCAGCTGACCCGTCAGTTCCCGCAAAGCCTCGCCGACTGCGGCGTCCGTCTCTCGCGCCGCATCGGCAAAGAAAGATACCGACAGGCACAAGGCCGGTTCCGTGCCCGCCACCGCGACGGCAATCGATCGCACGCCGGCATGGCCGTAGCGATCGTCGACGGCATAACCCGCGTGCGCAGCGTCGCTCACTTGCTCCCGGTACATCGCGAACTCCAGCGGCCGCTCCCAGCGAACGGCCGCGAAGCGCGCCCCCAGCCGTGCCGGATCCACCCCCTGCGCCGCCGCCAGCGCGCGCCCCGTGGCCCCGCCGCCAATCGGCTGGCGCTGCCCCACCTGCATGTGGATCCGCGTGGCCGCTCCGCTCTCCCCCAGCGCGATCAGCTGCAGCCGCTCGCGCGGCACGACGCACCATAGCCCAACCGGCGCGTCCAGCGTTCGGGCAAGCCGGTCGAGCTGCGGCTGGGCAAGCGCGATCGTCCGCGCCTGCGGATCGGCCCAGCGCGCCGCCCCCTCGCGCCACGCCGGGGCAAGCGCATAACGTTTGCTCGCTGCGGCGATCAGCACCCGCTCCCCCACCAGCGTACGCAGCAGCGCCAGGCATGACGAGGGGCTGAGCGAACAGGCGCGTGCGATCTCGGACAGGGTCCGCGCCTCCCCGCCCGCCAGCAGGCGCAGGATCGCAAAGGCGTGGCTCACCGATTTCACCTGCGCATCCATCACGCTTCCACTATCTTTCAGCATTCTGAAAAACAATGCGGAAGTCTGAAAGAAGCGCGGTTGAAATCGGCCGCCCGCTGCGATAGCGCGAAGCGCAACAAGGAGAGCGGAATGGCGGGTATTCTTGAGGGCAAGGTCGTCGCGGTCACTGGCGCGGGGCGCGGCATCGGCCGTGAGATCGCCTTGCTCTGCGCACGCGAAGGCGCGTCAGTCGTGATCAACGATCCGGGTGTCGGCGGGGGCGGCGAAGGCGGCGAAGCGGGTCCTGCCGAACAGACTGCCGCGGACATTGTCGCGGCCGGCGGCAAGGCCGTCGCCAATCTCGCCAGCGTCGCCGATCCCGCGGCTGCCGCCACCATCGTCGAGGATGCGATGAAGCATTTCGGCCGCATCGACGCGGTGGTGAACAACGCCGGCATCCTGCGCGATTCGATCTGGCACAAGATGAGCCACGAGGATTGGCGCGCGGTGATCGACGTTCATCTCAACGGTGCGTTCAACGTCTCCAAGGCCGCGACGCCCTATTTCCGCGAGCAGCAGTCGGGCAGCTTCGTCCACTTCACCTCGACCAGCGGCCTGATCGGCAACATCGGCCAGGCGAATTACTCCGCCGCCAAGGCCGGCATCATCGGCCTGTCGCAGTCAATCGCGCTCGACATGGCCCGCGCCGGCGTCCGCTCGAACTGCATCGCGCCGTTCGCGTGGAGCCGCATGACCGCCTCGATCCCAGCCGAAACGCCTGAGGCGAAGGAACGGGTCGCCCGCCTGCAGACGATGAGCGCAGACAAGATTGCTCCGCTCGTCGCGTTCCTCGCCTCCGATCTGTCGAAGGACGTCAGCAACCAGATCTTCGCAGTGCGCAAGAACGAGATCGTGCTCTTCTCCAAGCCGCGCCCGATCCGCTCGATGACGAAGCTCGAAGGCTGGACGCCGCAGTCGATCGCCGACGAGCTGATCCCCTCCTTCCGCCCGAGCTTCGCCCGCGCTGACGAAGTCTCCGCCCACGTCTTCCCTTACGATCCGATCTGAGGCCCCCGCCCATGTCCAATCTCAACCCCGGCATGGATGCCGAGACGTTCGAACAGTTCATCGATCAGCTGCGCCGCTACGTGCGCGATCGGCTGATCCCGGCCGAACGCGACATCATCGAGAGCGATTGCATTCCGGCCGAGATCATCGACGAACTGCGCGAGATGGGCCTCTTCGGCATCACCATCCCGGAGGAATATGGCGGCGCGGGGATGAGCATCTCCCAGTACACGCGCACGATCCGCGAACTGGCCTATGCCATGCCATGCTTCCGCTCGATCATCTCGATCACGATCGGCATGTTCACCTCGGCAATGAAGAACGGCGCGACCGAGGCGCAGCGGCAGGAATGGCTGCCCAGGCTCGCCGCCGGCACGATCACCTCCTTCGGCCTGACCGAACCCGGCTCGGGCAGCGATTCCGCCGGCATGCAGACGATGGCCGTCCGCGCCAGCGACGGCGGCTGGGTGCTGAACGGCACCAAGCGCTACATCACCAACGCGCCCCAGGCCGACGTCGCGCTGATCATGGCGCGCACCTCGAAGGAGCCGTTGCCGAAGAACGCGCACGTCTCCGCCTTCATCGTGCCGATGAACACGCCCGGCGTCAGCGTCGGCAAGTCCGACAAGAAGATGGGCCAGGCCGCCAGCCACATCGCCGACATCATCCTCGAGGACGTTCACTTGCCAGCGGACGCGCTGCTCGGCGGCGAGGAAGGCAAGGGCTTCATCACCGCGATGAAGAGCCTCGACAATGGGCGCCTCTCGGTCGCCGCCGCGTCGATCGGCTACGCCCAGCGGGCGCTGGATTCCGCGCTCCGCTACGCGACGGAGCGCAAGGCGTTCGGCGAGCCGATCGCCAATTTCCAGCTGATCCAGCAGATGCTGGCGGACAGCGACATCGAGATTTACGCCGCAACCACGATGCTGGAAGACGCGGCGCGGCGTGCAGACGCTGGCGAGAACGTGCTGCGCAAGGCCGCTGCCGCCAAGGTCTTCGCCTCCGAGGCATGCGGCCGGATTGTCGACCGCGTGGTGCAGGTCTACGGCGGCGCCGGTTATCTCGCCGAATATGAGGCGGAGCGCTTCTTCCGCGATGCGCGCGTTTATCGCATCTATGAAGGCACCACCCAGATCCTCCAGCTCCAGATCGCAAAGCACATGCTGCGCGAGTTCAACGCCGGGGTGAATTGAGATGTACAACCTCCTGCCCGGCCTGACCGTGATCGAGGCGTCGTCCTTCGTCGCCTCGCCCACTGCGGGGCTGTATCTCGCGCAGATGGGTGCGGAGGTTATCCGCGTGGACCAGATCGGCGGCGGTCCGGATTTCCGCCGCTGGCCCGTCACGCAAAACGGCGACTCGCTCTACTGGGAAAACCTCAACCGCGCGAAGAAGAGCCTCGCGCTCGATCTCGGCCGACCGGAGGGGCGCGAGCTGCTCCAGGCGCTGGTCCGCGCGACCGGGCAGTTCGTCACCAACTTCCCGGTGAAGGGCTTCCTCGCGCATGACACGCTGGCGGAAGGTCGCCCGGATCTCGTCACCGTACGCGTGATGGGCTGGGCGGATGGCAGCCCGGCGCTCGACTATACCGTCAACAACGCGGTCGGCTATCCGATGCTGACCGGGCCGGGGCCGGACCCGGTCAACCACGTCCTCCCCGCCTGGGACCTCCTGACCGGGGCCTATGCCGCCTTCGCTCTGATGGCCGCGCTGCGCCGCCGTGATGCTACCGGCGAAGGTGGAGAAATTCGAGTCCCGCTGTCCGACGTCGCGATCGGCACGGCCGCCAATCTCGGCGGCATCGCCGAGGTGATGCACACCGGCACCGACCGCCCGCGCCTCGGCAACACGGTGTTCGGCCTGTTCGGGCGCGATTTCACGACGCGCGACGGCAAGCGGACGATGATCGTCGTCGTCACGCATCGCCAATGGGCCAACCTTATCGCGGCGCTGAACCTTGGCGATGCGATCGCGCGCGTAGAGGCGGAACGCGGCGTCAGCTTCGCGCACGACGATGGCCTGCGCTTCACGCACCGTGACGCACTGTTCCCGCTGTTCGAGGCTGCGATCGCCGCGCGCGACCACGCCGATCTCGCCGCCGCCTTCGATGCCGGCGGCATCGTCCACTCCGCCTATGGCACTATGGCCGATGCCGTGCGCGACCCCCGGCTCGTCACCGAAAACCCGATCTTCGGCACCGCCGACGATCCCAGCGGGACGCGTTATCCCGCCGTCGGCGCCTTCGCGACGCTGCCGGGCGAGGAACGCCGCCCACCCGCTCCGGCCCCACGTAACGGTCAGCACAGCGAACAAGTGCTCACCGAAACGCTCGGCCTGTCATCGGGTGAGATCGCCCGGCTGTTCGACGCCGGCATCGCCGCCCCGCCCCGCAACCCGGAATGAATCTTCCGCCCCGTTCGCCTCAGATTAGGAACCCATCATGACACTCCGCCGCGCCGCTATCGTCGCCCCGATCCGCACCGCCGTCGGCAAGTTCGGCGGCAGCCTTTCCTCGCTCACCGCCGGCCAGCTTGGCGCGACGATCCTGAAGGCGCTGATGGAGCGCACCAAGATCGATCCGAGCCGCGTCGACGACGTCGTCTTCGCGCAAGGCTATGGCAATGGCGAGGCGCCGGCGATCGGTCACTGGGCGTGGCTCGCCGCCGGCCTGCCGATCGAGGTGCCGGGCTATCAGCTCGATCGCCGCTGCGGCTCCGGCCTCCAGGCAGTGATCGACGCTGCGATGATGGTGCAGACCGGCGTCAGCGACGTGGTCGTCGCCGGCGGCTGCGAAAGCATGTCCAACGTCGAACATTACACCACCGACATCCGCAAGGGCGTGCGCTCGGGCAATCTTACCATCCACGACCGCCTCACCCGCGGCCGCCTCATGTCGCAGCCGGTCGAGCGGTTCGGCGTCATCAGCGGCATGATCGAAACCGCCGAGAATCTCGCCAAGGATTACGGTATCTCCCGCGAGGAGGCCGACGCCTACGCCGTCCGCTCGCACCAGCGCGCCACCGCCGCCTGGGAAACGGGCCTGTTCGCCGACGAGCTCGTCCCCGTCTCTGTGCCGCAGCGCAAGGGCGATCCCATCGTCTTCGACCGTGACGAAGGCTTCCGCCCCGATGCAACGCTGGAATCGCTCGGCAAGCTTCGCCCGCTCGAAGGCGGCGTCGTCACCGCCGGCAACGCCAGTCAGCAGAATGACGCCGCGGCCGCCTGCCTCGTCGTCGCCGAGGACAAGTTGGAGGAACTGGGGCTTGAGCCGATCGCCTGGTTCCACAGCTGGGCCGCGGCCGGCTGCGACCCCTCGCGCATGGGCATCGGCCCGGTCCCGGCGGTCGAGCGGCTGTTCGCCCGCAACGGCCTCTCCTGGTCCGACATTGACCTCGTCGAGCTGAACGAGGCGTTCGCGCCGCAGGTGCTCGCCGTGCTCAAGGGCTGGGGCTGGAGCCAGGACGACAGCCGCAACGAAATCCTCAACGTCAACGGCTCGGGCATTTCGCTCGGCCACCCGATTGGCGCCACCGGCGGGCGAATCCTCGCCAATCTGACCCGCGAACTCGTCCGCCGCGACGGCCGCTACGGTCTGGAGACGATGTGCATCGGCGGCGGCCAGGGCATCGCCGCAGTGTTCGAGCGCGCATAATGCTGGGGCAGGCACTGGCGGCGGCGCAACGCTATCGCGACGACGCCCGTGCCGCCCTCGCGGCGCGGCTGGACGCCGCGCCGATCGACACCGAGCAGCGCGCGGCGCACGGC
>CAYMIU010000074.1:0-13391 GCA_964390515.1 uncultured Stakelama sp. | reverse complement strand
TCACCGTGGTTTGCGCCGGCATGCGCACGGGCACGAAGATCCGCCAGTTGGGCCCGGGGCAGGCGACCACCACCGCGTCGCGCGCGTCGGTGCGCCACGACAGGGCAACCGTGGGGCACGCCGCCAGCCGAAGCCGCGGATCGACCACCGCGCGCGCACCACCATCCTCGCCGATCGGCCGGCCCGTGAAGGCGGCAACGGCGCGGTCGAGCGCGGCAGTATCCTGATGGGCAGCGGCGGCGAGCGCCAAAGCGAGCGCGATCACGGTTGTTCTCCGGTAAAGGCTTGTGTGACGACGACTTGCCGGCGCGATGGCCGGTCAGCGGTTAGAATGACGAGGCGGCCGTCGGCGACGGGCGCGAGTGCGGCAGCCACGGCGCGGCCACGGTCGGCGGCCAGAACCGCGCCACTCCCGGTCGCACGGTCCACGTCCCGCGCCGATCCATCGACCGATGCCGTCACGTGAAGCGACACGCGCGGATCACGCAGCGCGTCCTTCGCCCAGGCGACGAGGCCACCTGGCGATCCCGGCAGCTCGGCCGAGCCGGGCGCGAAATTGAACATCCCTGCCGCCGCGACCGGCAGGCTCTCCGGGCGCGCCTGCGCCTGCGTCTGCGACACACCGAAACCCGCGCGGATCCCGTCGGCCAGCGCATCAGGGTCGATCCGCTGGTTCGCCTGCAGCAGCACGAAGAAGCCGACCAGCAACAGCGCAAGATCCGCAAGCGTGATCAGCCACAATGGCCGACCGGGCGCTGGCGCTGGATAATCGTCGCTCAACGTCATGCCGCGACGCCGCGTTCGGGTGCGAAGCTCACCGGCCGCGGGCGCTCGCGTTCGGCGAGCGCCACCAGCGGCGCCTCGATCCGGGCGCGCTCGAACGCTTCGGCGCGGCCGGCGGCACGCAGGCGATTGGCGATCGGCATTGCCACCATGTTTCCGATCAACGCGCCGTACAAGGTCGCGAGCAGCGCAACCGCCATCGCGCCGCCGATCGCCTGCGGATCGGTCATCTGAACGAACATCGCAACCAGCCCGACGAGCGTGCCGATCATCCCCATCGCGGGTGCCGCTTCCGCCATGCCCGCCCATGCGTCCGCCGCGGCCACATGCCGCTCGATCCGTGCCCGGCGCAGATGCTGCAGCCGCGCCGCAACCTCTTCGGGCGAATGACCATCGACGATGTCGGCGATCGCCGCCGCAACGTCAGGGTCGGCGATCACTGTCTTGTCGAGCGACACCGCGCCATGCCGTCGCGCGATCCGGCCGAGCGCGGCGATCTGCTGCAGCAGCGGTTCTGCGGAGAAATGCCGCCGCGGCAGCACGCGCAACGCACCGATCGCGCGCGCGAGGTCGCCGGCCGGCGTACGCAGGATCGCCGACGCCGCCGTGCCGCCCCCGACGATCGCAAACGCCACTGGATCGAGAAACGTACCAAGGTCCATGGCGCCCGCTACGCAAGCCGCGGGCCAAGTCTCTTGCGCTTCCGCAACCGCCGCCGCCCTGCGCCAGGCGTTGCCGGCACCCGGCAAGCTTGCCGGCCGCCCGGCAACTTCTTGCCGCTCGCCCCTGCCGCCTGCGACACGGCCCCGTGCCCGGCCCCGGAAAGCAAAACTGGCACGTCGCTTGCTGATGAGCCTCACGCACAGGAACGTGCAGGAGGTGTTCGGGCGATGGCCGGCGACAGTCTATTCGGGGTTCACGGGGCAGCACTGACGGTGCGGGCGCAGCGGATGAACGTGCTCGCCTCCAACATCGCCAACGCCTCCACGCCGAACTTCAAGGCGAAGGACATTGATTTCACCAAGGCGCTCGCCTCGGTGGAGCGGCAGGGCGGGATCGAGCAGGCGACGCTGTACCGCACGCCCGACTCGCCCTCGCTGGACGGCAACACGGTCGAGCTCAGCAAGGAGCAGACCGCCTTCGCCGAAAACGCCGTCCAGTATCAGACGACGCTGTCGTTCCTGAACGGACGCATCAATCAGCTCACCCGCGCGCTGAAGGGAGAATAACCCATGGCGAACCAGCCTTTATCGATCTTCCAGGTCGCCGGCCGCGCAATGTCGGCGCAGCTCGTGCGGATGAACACGACCGCGTCGAACCTCGCCAATGCCGGCGCGGTGACCGGCTCGTCCGAAACCGCCTATCGCAGCATGAAGCCGGTGTTCCGGACGCAGTTCGACCAGGCGAGCGGCATGGCCACCGTCAACGTGGAACGCGTCGTCACCGCTGGTGAGGACCCGATCAAGATCCGCGATCCCAACAATCCGATGGCTGATGCCGACGGCTTTGTTTACCAGTCGGCGGTCGATGAAACGCGCGAGCTGGTCGACATGATGGAGACCGCGCGCAGCTATCAGAACAACGTCGAGGTGATGAACACCGCCAAGTCGTTGATCGTCGACACGCTGAAGCTGGGGCGCTGATAGATGGCGACCTCCTTCGACACGACGATCGGCAGCCTCGGCCTCAGCACCGCGAACACGGCGGCAAAGAACGCGGCCAAGTCCCCGACCATGGGCCAGGCCGATTTCCTGAAGCTGATGACCGCGCAGATGAAGAACCAGGATCCGTTCGATCCGGTCGACAATACGCAGATGGTTGCCCAGATGGCGCAATTCTCCTCGCTCGCCGGCATCACCGAAATGGGCTCCACGCTGAAGGCGATCGCCGACAAGCTGGGCGCGACCACCATGCAGGATGCGGTCAGCTATGTCGGCCGCACCGTGCTGACGCCGGGCAACGTCGCTTACGGCCGTGCCTCGGGCGGCATCGCCGGGGGGATCGAGCTTGGCGCTGATGCCAGCAATGTCACCGTGGCGATCTCGGATGCCAACGGCCAGCTGCTGCACAGCGCCGATCTCGGCGCGCAAAAGGCAGGCACCGTCAGCTACGATTGGGACGGCAAGACTGCCGCTGGCGCGGATGCCGGCGCCGGTCCCTTCACCATCAGCATCAGCGCCAATGACGGCAGCCGTTCGGTCGCCGCCAACAGCCTCGTCTGGGCGCCCGTCACCTCCGTTTCGACCACCAGCGGCGCCGCCGTTCTGACTTTGCCGGGGATCGGTGAGGTTCCCGCCACCGCCGTTCGCCAGATCGGCTGACCTCTACCCTCACCTGTCCCACGTTCCAGGAGCTTCCCTCATGTCCTTCTACACTTCGCTTTCCGGCCTCCAGGCTGCGCAGACCGACATGTCGACGATCTCGCACAACCTCGCCAACGTCTCGACCAACGGCTTCAAGAAAAGCCGCAGCGAATTCACCGACATCATGGCGTCGAACTTCACCAGCGATCCGCGCCGCCTGACCGGCTCGGGCGCCGCGCTGGCGCAGAACAAGCAGATGTTCGCTGCGGGCAGCCTGGTGACGACCGGCTCGTCGCTCGACCTCGCGATCGCCGGCGACGGCTTCTTCCCGGTCAAGACGACCGCGCCCGGCGGCACCACCATCGCCTACACTCGCAACGGCAGTTTCGGCGTCGATCCCAACCGCTTCATCACCGATGCGCAGGGCAGCCGCCTGCAGGCCTATGCGGTCGAGACGGACGGTACCGTGCCGGGCGCGGGCACCCTCATTGACGTGCGCGTGCCCGACAGCAGCGGCCCGGCCATCGCGACCAGCAAGCTGTCGCTGAAGGCCAATCTGAACGCCGGCGCCGCCGCGTCGGACGTCGAGTTCAACCGTACCAGTCCGGCCAGCTACGGCAGCGCGACGACCACCACCATCTATGACGCCGCCGGCAATCCGCAGACGCTGACCAACTATTTCGTGCGCAAGGCACCGGCCGATGCGACCAGCACCGCCAGCGACTGGACCGTCCACAGCTTCGTCGGTGACGTCGAACTGAACGAGGGCGGCACCGACATCGCCTTTGATTCGAGCGGCAATCTGCTGGGCAGCGGCACCTTCTCGCTCGCCTTTCCCGACGCTGGTGACGCGACCCGCGCGCCGATCAGCTTCGACCTGACCGGCACCACGGCGGGGAAGCAGCCGTTCAGCGTCGCCTCGCGCGCGCAGAACGGCGCCGCGCCGGGCGAATTCGCCGGCATCACCGTCGACATCAGCGGCATCATCACCGCCAGCTATTCCAACGGCGACGCGGTGAAGCTGGGCAAGGTCGCGCTGGCGAACTTCGTCAACCCGACCGGCCTTCGCCAGACCGGCGGCCAGTATTGGAGCGCCAGCGGCCTTTCCGGCACGGCGACGATGGGCGCCGCGAACGAGAACGGCTTCGGCAAGCTGATGTCGGGCACGATCGAGGGATCGAACGTCGACATCACCGAGGAGCTGGTCGAGCTGATCGCTGCGCAGCGCAACTTCCAGGCGAACGCCAAGGCGCTCGATACCTCCAGCCAGATCTCGCAGACGATCTTCAACATCCGCGCGTGATTCTGGCCTGACTCTTGCTGTGTTCCGTCTGCGCTTCGGCGTGAACGGAACACCTTTGGATCGATCGAACCATGGACAAGCTGGTCTATACGGCGGCGACGGGCCTCAAGGCGCACATGGCGGCGCAGGCCGCCATCGCCAACAACATGGCAAACGCCTCCACGACCGGCTTTCGCGCCGATCGCGTGGTGTTCGACCGGATCGAGCTGAAGGGCGGCGGCGCACGCTTCGATGCGCGCGCGCCGGCCGCGCAGGAAGTCACCGATGCCGACCGCAGCGTCGGCGCGATGATCCAGACGGGTCGCAATCTCGACGTGGCGCTGACCGATGCCGACACCTGGCTGACGGTACAGGCGCCCGACGGTACCGAAGCCTATACGCGCCGCGGGGACTTGACCGTCACCGCATCGGGCACGTTGCAGACGGGCGACGGTTACCTGGTGATGGGGTCGGGGGGCCCCATCACCATCCCGCCGTACAATTCGCTCTCGATCGGGTCGGACGGCTCGATCTCGATCGTGCCGCAGGGCGGCACCGCCACCGACGTCACGGTGATCGACAAGCTGAAGCTGGTGTCGGACCGCGGCTCGTCGACGGTGAAGGGCCTCGACAATCTGATGCACGTTCGTGGGGGCGGCGTGCTGCCGGAAAACATGGACGCCAAGATCGCCTCCGGCACGCTCGAACAAAGCAACGTCAACATGACCCAGGTACTCGTCGACATGATCGAGAACCAGCGCAGCTACGAGGTCCAGGCCAACCTGCTGAAGGAAGCCAAGACCATGGACGAAGGCGCCGCCTCCGTCATGCGGATGCCCGGCTAAGCCCCGCGCGCGATTAGAAGGAATTAGACCATGACCACCGCCGCCATGCACATCGCGCGCACCGGGCTCGACGCTCAGGACACGCGCATGCGGGTGATCTCGAACAACCTCGCGAACGTGAATACCACCGGGTACAAGCGTGATCGCGCGGCGTTCGAGACGCTGAGCTATCAGGTGATCACCGCGCCGGGCGCGCAGTCGACGCAGGAAACGCGCTACGCCACGGGCCTCAACCTCGGCACCGGCGTTCGCGTGCAGAGCACCGCCCGCATCGATACGCAGGGCTCGCTCGCCACCACCGGCAACAGCCTCGACATGGCGCTCGACGGTGACGGCTACTTCCAGGTGCAGCTGCCCGGCGGCCAGCTTGGCTACACCCGCGCCGGCAATTTCTCGCGCTCGCCCGAAGGCCTGCTGGTCACCAGCGAAGGCTATCAGGTGATGCCGGGCATCAACGTGCCCGAAAACGCCACCGCGATCACCATCGGCATGGACGGCACGGTGTCGGCATCGATCCCGGGCCAGGTGGAGGCATCGAACCTCGGCCAGATCCAGGTCGCCAGCTTCCCCAACACCGCGGGCCTCCAGTCGATCGGCGACAATTACCTCGTCGAGACCGCCGCATCGGGCACCGCCAACATGGGCGTTCCGGGCGAGGACGGGCGCGGCAAAATCCGCCAGGGCATGCTTGAGGCATCCAACGTCAACGTCGTCGAGGAGCTGGTCGACATGATCGAGACTCAGCGCGCCTATGAGGTCAATTCCAAGATGATCTCGGCCACCGACGAAATGCTCAAATACGTCAATCAGAACATCTGAGGACTGACCGGCCATGACGTCGCGCACTCTCCCGCTCGCCACCGCATTCGGCACTTTGGCGCTCCTCGCCGCGCCCGCCCACGCCGGCCTGTTCGGCAAGAAGGCACCGGCAGAGGATTTCACCGCCGTCCACCCCCTGCCCGTCGCTTCGGCGCCGGCGCCGGCGACCGGAGCGATCTTCCAGGCGGCGGATGGCTATGCCGCGCTGCATGAGGGCTGGCGCGCACGCCGCGTCGGCGATCCACTGACGATCGTCCTGGTGGAGCGGACCGCGGCGTCCAAGTCCTCGACCTCGAAGCTCGATTCGGGCGGCGGCTTCGGCATCACCCCGCCGACCACTGGCCCGCTGAACCTGTTCAACACCACGGACGCCAGCGTCAGCGGCAACCGCAATTTCGCCGGCACCGGCACCGCCGGCCAGGCCAATTCGCTCTCGGGCGAAATCTCGGTCACCGTGGCGCAGGTCTATCCGAACGGCACGATGCTCGTTCAGGGGCAGAAGCGCGTGACGCTCAACCGCGGCGACGAATTCATCCAGATCAAGGGGCTGGTGCGCACCGCCGACGTCGATCGCGACAACCGCGTGGCGTCGACCCGCGTCGCCGACGCCCAGATCGCCTACACCGGCAAGGGCGATGTCGCGCGCGCCGGGCGGCAGGGCTGGCTCAGCCGCTTCTTCCAGGTCGTGAGCCCCTTCTGATGACCATGTTCCGCACCCTCCTCGCCTTTCCTGCGCTGCTGATCGCGGCGCTGTGCGTCGCGGCGCCCGCCTCGGCCGACCGGATCAAGGATCTCGGCGGCTTCCAGGGCATCCGGTCGAACCAGCTCACCGGCTATGGCGTAGTCGTCGGCCTGCCCGGCACGGGCGACGACAATCTCGAATATACCGTGCAATCGATGAAGGCGGTCGCCTCGCGCTTCGGCCTGCAGCTGCCGCCCAATGCCAACCAGGGGCTGAAGAACGCCGCGGTGGTGATGATCACTGCCGAGCTTCCCGCCTTTGCCAAGCCCGGCCAGCGGATCGACATCACCGTCTCCTCGATGGGCAAGGCGAAGAGCTTGCGCGGCGGCAGCCTGATCATGGCACCATTGCTCGGCGCCGATGGCCAGATCTACGCCATGGCGCAGGGCAATCTCGCAGTCGGCGGGCTTGGCGCAGAGGGCAAGGACGGCTCGCAGATCGTCGTCAACACGCCCTCCACCGGCCGTATCCCGGAGGGCGCCACCGTCGAGCGCGCGGTCGCCACCGGCTTTGCCGACGCACCTAACCTCACCTTCAATCTCCAGCGCGCCGATTTCACCACCGCGCAGAATGTCGCCGCGGCGATCAACCAGCGGCTGGGCTTCGGCGTGGCGCAGGCGGTGGACGCGGTGTCGGTCGCGGTGCGCGCGCCGGTCGGCGCCGACGTGCGCGCGACGCTGATGTCGACGATCGAGAATCTCGACGTCGTGTCGGCAGAGCCGCCCGCCAAGGTCATCGTCAACGCCCGCTCGGGCACCGTGGTCATCAACTCCGCGGTCCGCGTCGGCCCCGCCGCCGTCACCCACGGCAAGCTCACCGTGCGGATCGACGAGAATCAGCGCATCAGCCAGCCCGCGCCCTTCAGCCAGGGCCAGACCGCGATGGAGCGCAAATCCGGCGTCGACGTGAGCGAAGAGCAGCGCCCGATGTTCCTGCTCGCGCCCGGCCCGAAACTGGCCGACATCGTCAAGGCGGTAAACGCGATCGGCGCATCCCCGGCAGACCTCGTCGCGATCCTCGAGGCGCTGAAGGAAGCCGGCGCGCTCAAGGCGGAGTTGATCGTCCTGTGACCGGGCCTGTTCAGATCGGCCGCATCTCCGGCACCACCGGCATCGACTCGGGCCTGAAGCGCGAGGCGTCCAGCGACAATCTGAAGGCTGCCGGCCAACAGTTCGAGGCGGTGTTCACCGGCATGATGCTGAAATCAATGCGCGCGGCGAAGCTTGCCGAGCCACTGTTCGACAGTCAGGCGATCGACACCTTCCGCGACATGCAGGACCAGAAAATGGTCCAGCAGATGGCGCAGCACACGCCGCTCGGCATTGGCGAGGCGATGACCGAATTCCTGTCGCGTGGCCTTTCCGCAACAGCTGCGGAAAATCAGAACGCCGGCGAAAAAGACGCCGAACCGGCGCCCGCGCTTCAACCGCCCCTTAACCACGACTAGGCCACAAGGCGCATCGTGAGCGATCTTCTGTCCATCGGCGCGTCGGGCGTCCGCGCGAATCAGACCGCCCTTGGCGCGGTGTCTGAGAATATCGCCAACGCCGGGGTGACAGGCTTTTCGCGCCGGACGATCACGACGACGGAGATCAGCAGCGCGTCGGGAACGACGGGCCGCGCGACCGGCCACGGCGTCTTCGTCACTGGCGTCACCCGCGCCGCCGACCAGTTCAAGGCCGCCGCCGTGCGCACCGCCGGCGCCGACCTTGCCCGGACCGAGGCTGGCGGCGTGTGGATGGACCGGATCCAGTCCTCGCTGACCGGCGCCGGCCTGGAGGGCCGCCTTACGGCCTTCTTCAACGCCGCAAAGGGCGTCGCCGCCGATCCGACCGCCACCGCGCCGCGCGCGGTGATGCTGGAACAGGCCAACGCCCTCGCCGCTTCCTTCACCGCCACTGGGGTCGCGCTCGCCAACGCCACGGCGGAACTGGATGCGACCGCCGATGGCGCGGTCGCCAATCTCAACAGCCTGTCGGCCGCGCTCGCCAAGGTGAATGACGGGCTGAGCCGGGTCACGCCCAACACCAACGCCGCCGTCAATCTCGCGGATCAGCGCGACGCCATCCTCGAACAGATGAGCGGCCTCATCGATGTCACCGCCACCTATGATGCGGCCGGCCGCGCCACCGTGCGCGCCGGGGGCGGCGCCGGCACGACGCTGGTGAGCGGCAATCAGGTCGCCACCGTCAGCTACGCGCGCAACGCACAAGGCACCGTCGCCTTTGCCGTCACCAATGGCGACACTGTTTCGGTGCTGGCCCCGCAAGGCGGCGCGCTCGGCGGGATCGCCGATGGTGCGCAGCGGATCGCAGGCGCGCGGATCGAGCTTTCCGAGCTCGCCACCGAGTTTGTCGCCGGCGTCAACGCGGTGCAGGCGGGCGGCCGCACGCTCGACAATGCCGCCGGCGCGCCGCTGTTCACCGTCGGCGCCTCCCCCACCGACATCACCATGACGATGACCGACCCGCGCGGAATCGCCGCGGCGGCACCGGATGAGGGGACACGCGGCAACGCCAATCTCGCCACGCTGGAGAGTTTGCGCACCAGCGCGCGGTTCGAAGGCACGATCGGTAACATGGTCTCGACCAATGCCGCCGCGATCCAGGCACGCGGTGTCGTCGCGGAGGCGCAGGGCGCGATCCACGACGGCGCGATCGCCGCGCGCGACGCGATTTCGGGCGTCGATCTCGATCGCGAGGCGGTCGACCTCCTGCGCTTCCAGCAGGCGTATCAGGCGTCCAGCCGAGTCATCTCGATCGCCCGCGACACCTTCCAGACCTTGCTGGATATCCGCTGATGAGCGTCAATCTCTCCACCAATCAATTCTACAACCGCTCCAGCGCATCGATGCAGAAATTGCAGGCGCAGTTCGACCGGCTCAACGAACAGGTGGCGACCGGCAAGAAACTGCTCGCGCCCTCGGACGACAGCGTCGGCTACCAGCGATTGCAGGTGATCAACCGCGCCAACGCCGATGGCACGCAGGACGCGGCCAATGTGAAGCTCGCCCAGGCGACGCTGCAGCAAGCCGGCACCAGCCTGTCCTCGATGACCGAGCGGCTGCAACGCGCCTCCGAACTGGTGATCCAGGGTCGCAACGGCACCAATTCGCCCGCCGCCAAGCAAGTGATCGCGACCGAGCTCGACAGCATCATGGAATCGATCGTCGCGCTGGCGAATGGCAAGGATGCCCGCGGCCTCCCGCTGTTCGGCGGCAAGGATGACGGCGCTGCCGTCACGCCGGGTGCCGCCGGCGCGCTGACCTTTGCCGATGGCAAGGCGGCAGCGATCCCGATCGGCGACGGCCAGAGCGTCGAGGTAACGGTTAACGCACGCGAATTTCTGGCGGTGAAGGACGGCGACGACCTCGGCACCGCCATGGCGGCGATCATCGCCGCGCTGCGCGCTGACGAACCGATCCCGGACGGCGCGGTCGATACGCTCGCCGCGATCGGCGATCAGGTGACGGCGATGCAGACGTCGCTCGGCGCGCGCGAGGTGCGCGTCGACCTGCAGCTCGCACAGCTGAAAACCAGCGCCGACGATCGCGAACTGGTACGCGCCGATATCGAGGATGCCGATCCGACCGAGACGATCGTCCAGCTGCAAAAGACGATGACGATCCTGCAGGCGACCCAGGCGAGCTTCTCCAAACTCTCCAGCCTGTCGCTGTTCAGCTACCTGCGCTGACGCCCGGCCTCCCCGGACAGGGGAAATTTAGCGGTAAAGAAATCGCCCGGCCGGTCGTTTGACAGAGAGCACCTTATGTAGCGTCCGGGGATAGAGATGTTCGCCGCCATCGGCCTTGTTGTTCTTATCGCCATGGTCTTCGGCGGCTTTGCCTTCACGGGCGGTTCGCTGGGTCCGGTGCTCCACGCCCTGCCGCACGAAATGCTGATCATCGGCGGCGCCGCTGCCGGCGCGCTGATCATCGGCAATTCGGGCAAGGAGCTGAAGGCGATGGGCGGCGGCCTCGCCAAGGTGTTCAAGGGGCCGAAGTACAAGAAACAGGATTATCTCGACGTCATCTTCCTCGTGTCGAAGCTGATGAAGATGCTGCGCATGGAAGGCCCGATCGCGCTGGAGCCGCATGTCGAGGATCCGAAATCCTCCGCGATCTTCGCCGAATATCCGCGCCTGCTGGCCGATCACACGCTGGTCAATCTGGTCGCCGATACGCTGCGGCTGGTGGTCGTCTCCTCCGGCACGCTCGATGTCCATGCCGTCGAGGAAGTGATGGATAACGCCATCAAGACTCACCATCACGAGGTGGAGGGGCCGCACACCACGCTGACCTCGCTCGCCGACGCGCTACCCGCGCTGGGCATCGTCGCCGCCGTGCTTGGCGTCGTGAAGACGATGGGCTCGATCGATCAGCCGCCGACCGTGCTCGGCGGCATGATCGGCTCGGCGCTGGTCGGCACGTTCCTCGGCGTGCTGCTCGCTTATGGCATCGTCAGCCCGCTCGCCTCGCGGCTGAAGCAGGTGATCGATGCCGATGCGGCGATCTATCACGTGGTGAAGCAGATCATCATCGCCTCGCTCCACGGCCACCCGCAGCCGCTGGTGATCGAGGCCGCCCGCTCCGGCATCGCACACAGCAACCAGCCCGGCTTTGCCGAGGTGTTCGACGGCCTGAGGGGCAAGTAAGCCATGGCCGCCCGCGCACCCCATGGCAGCAACCAGCCGCCCAAGATCATCGTCAAGAAGATCTATATCGAGGGTCACGGTGGCCATCACGGCGGCGCGTGGAAGGTCGCCTATGCCGATTTCGTGACCGCGATGATGGCGTTCTTCCTCCTGATGTGGTTGCTCGGCGCCACCTCCGAAAAGCAGCGCAAGGGCATCGCGGATTATTTCGCGCCCACCGTGCTCAACACCCGCTCGCTGGGCATCGGCGGCACCGGGCTGCTCGGCGGCGAATCGGCGACATCGCAGCAGCAGACCGGCTCATACGAGGGCAATTCACGCACACCCACGATCGTCTCGCGCACCGATGGTGCCGGCGGGCCGGATATGGGCACCGGCAAGAAAGGCTCGCTGCGCAGCCCGACGTCGATCGCAGCAGAGGACAAGCGCAACTTCGCGAAGCTCAAGGAGCAGGTCGAACAGCAGCTAAGGGAGCGCAAGTCGCTGGCCGCGCTCGCCAAGCACATCCGCTTTACCATGACGCCAGCCGGCATGCGTATCGATCTGGTCGACGATGCTAATTATTCGATGTTCGCGCTCGGCACGACGACACTCGAAAGTGATGCCTCGACGCTGGTCGGCATGGTGGCCGAAGGGATCCGCGCCACGCAGAATCCGATCATGATCCGCGGCCATACGGATAGCCTTCCTTATGGCGATCCGCGCGCCATGAACAATTGGATGCTGGCCACCGGCCGCGCCGAGGCGACTAGGCGCCGGCTGGCACTTGGCGGCATCCCGGAAAGTCGCTTCCACCGCATCGAAGGGGTGGCGGATCGCGAGCCGATGATTGCCGCCGATCCGGGTGATCCCCGTAATCGACGCGTTGCTATCACCCTTCTCTATAGAACCGGTGTGTTCGGCCAGTAACATAACCATCCCGGATGCATATCTTCTCGTAACAATACTCGGCGGCTGCCACGGCGCGGAATAGAGCTTTTGCTTGTCCGCGGGGGGCGCAGTGCTTTTGTTCCCGAATATTAGGATCCGGGGTAGGTTGTGTGCTGCGATCTCAGGATTCGCGGTGGCGGGGCTTGCTGCGCCCCTCGCCGCACAGACTGCCGCTCGATCTTCCGTAGCCGCACCGCAAGCGATGCCGCTGCTGCCCACGCACAGCGGAGATCCGATGCGGATCCGGGCCACCGATGATCCGCTGATCGCGCTCCTTCGCACCACCGCACCGACTACGCTGATGCAGCAGATCGTCGCGGAGACGATCGCCCGCGCCCCGGAGGCGGCCGAGGCGGAGGCGACCCGCGACGAGGCCGGTGCCGCGCTCGGCGAAGCCAAGGCGGCACGTCGCCCCACGGTCGATCTCACCATCACCAGCTACAAGGTGCTGTCGCGCAACTTCGGCAACAACATCGAGAACGTGATCGAGGAGGCGCGCCCCGGCCGCCGCACCGATCAGTTGCTCAACGTCGATCAGCTGCTGCTCGACGGGGGCAGCACCAGCGCCCGCATCGGTGCCGCCCGCGATCGGCTGCGCGCGGCCGAGACGGACATTCTCGGCGCGCAGGATCGCGTTGCGCTTCAGACGCTCGCCTCCTGGTACGACGTCTTCACCTATCGTTCGCTCGTCGCCCTCTCCACCGCCTTCGCCGCCAGCCAGCGTGAGCTGCGCGTGATGGTGCAGGAACGGATCCGGCGCGGCGTCTCCGCGGAGGCGGATGTCGCGCGGGTCGACAGCTATATCGCTTCGGCCGACGCGCGCCTCGCCCGCTTCCGCCGGATCGAGGCGCAGGCGACCGCGCGGTTCCAGTCGCTCACCGGCACGCCGCCGCCGCTCGGCCTCGCCCGCGCGCCGTTCGTCGGCCAGGCGGCGGTCAGCAAGGATCTCGCCGTCGTGCAGGCGGTGGACGTGCCCGCGGTGCGTACGGCACGCGCGCTGGCGGAGGCGTCACGCAACGACGCCACGGCCGCGC
>CAYMIU010000073.1:0-13544 GCA_964390515.1 uncultured Stakelama sp. | reverse complement strand
AACCCGGCCATTTCGCTTAGGGTGTCATTTCGCCCTCAGCCGGAACCGACCCCTTCATGGCGCGGAGCCTACGAATTATGCCTCTCCAAGTCCGGCGACTTTCTTGAATCAATGGCACGCCGGTGATTCAGGAAATCGATGGTTCCTCGAAGCGTTACCGCGTCTGCGGGAGTGCGCGACGCTTCTGGCGCTGTTCGAGCCAGGTGGTGAACGCCGACTGGGTGCAAACGTCCAAGGGTTCATAGGTGCCCGGCGCAACACGCCGAAACAGCATGGGGCCGGTCCGAACGGTGCTTCGGCCGAGAGACACCTGGCAGCTATTCCCGGTCATTCCGCACCGGCCACCTATGTTCATCACCGGACTGGTGCGGATGCGAATTGGTCCCGAGACGCGGCCCTTTGTGATGCTGATAACGCGCGCGGGGCGGCTCTGCTCGATCTTATGCCCGGGCCTGAACCATGGTCGCGCTCGTCCGTCCGACCCGCACCAGAAACTGCGCGGTGCCGTCACCGGCGCCCGCCCTATCTCCAACTCACCAACAAGATCGGCTTTGGCGAACGCCGCGCGCGCCGCTGCCTCGATATTGTTGGGCAGGATGCAGGAGCACGCCATGGCGGACGTGGACGCGCTCAACGCCGCACCGGCCAGAGCCGTTCCGATCGCTCGCGATAGCGACACCATCATCATACCGGGAGGTTACGCCCGCACGGCTGAACGGAGCATGGCCTGAGTGCGCCTATGGAATCGCTGTCGGATCGGCGATGCGCCCGAAAAACAGCACCGCGCCGCTCTTTCGGTCTCGCAGGGTGGCAAGGAAAGGACGATCGACCACCATCTCCGGCACCTGAGGCTCTATCCGCGCACTGGTCACGACGATCTTGACTGCGGTTGCCGCCGCCGCCTCGGTGCCCTCCTCATCGATGCGCAGGAAGGTCGCGTGCGCCACGTCATCGATCGCCAGGCGCACACCGCTGGCGATCCCCGACAGGTCCGCACGCTGCTGGTCGAAGGCGCTTGGCATGCCCGCTGCGATCAGCGCTGCCTTCACGCTCTCATCGAACCTCGCTTCGAAGCGGGGCAGAACGATCCGCATCTCGCGAGCCTGCTCCGCTGACAGGTTGAAACGATCATTGCCGCCCTGCTCGCCGGCGAAGAAATCGACACCCTTCAGCTCACGCTCCCAGCGGCGCAGGGTTGCCGCGTCACGTGGCAGGAAAATCTCCATCACGAAACGACCGTTGCGACCATAAGGCAGCGCGATCGCTTGCCCTTCCCGGGTCTCGCGATATTGGAACCGCCCGGTTTGCTTCATCATCGTGATCGGGATGCGCGTGCCGTCGCCACGCGTGAAGGACCGCGTTTCCGTCTCCTCGAACGGCACCTGCCACTTCGCCTTGAAGTAAAGCGCGTTGGTCAGCACAGCGGCGGTGTCATCCCCGAAGCCGCTCGGAGAGACGATCTGCGAAATCCTGCCCTTCGTCTCGCGCGAAACCCAGCCGTTGATCCGTTCGGCCGCTCCGGTGGGATCACCGGCATAATCGACTATTTCCGGAGCCGCTTCGAAGCCGGCATGCGCCTCGGCGACATACTCGTTTCGGACCGGAAATCCCTTCGCCAGCCACAGCGCGTTCGCGATGCCGAGCGCGGTATCGGCATCGCCGGTGTCGTTGAGCTGGGCATTGTAGGACTTGATGAGCGCAGGGACGTTGCGGGCCGAATCCCAGCCAAGCACGCGGCCGATCTCCTCCCGCGTGCCGCCCCGCGCGCCAAGATAGGCGAGCCCCAGGCCCTGCGACAGGCTGACCGGGGAGATGAACAGATTGGCGTTTGCATCGCCCGTCGCTGCCAAGTGCGGGTAGACCTTGGCGGTCATCAAGGCCGCGCCATAAGTCAGCTCCCAAGGCATGATCTCGCCGCTTCGCTCCGACTGCCCGGCGGGAGGCGGGCCGAAATTGGACGCCGGTTCGGGCGTCGCACAGCCATCAAGAGCGAGGATGGCAAGAAGCGGGTATGACAAGGCTGTTTTAGGCATGGCTCTCCCTAAAGGCTTGGCTGCTGATCGTAGAAATCGACCTGCATCCGCATGGCTCCGAGCGGTTCGACGAAATGCGGCTGTTCCGGAAGCACCAGCCCTGGCCGATCGGGTGTAAGGATCACCTCAGAGGCCGGATCGAGACAGGTAAGCTTCAATCTCCCTTCGATGACCCGGATCACGCCCCACACACCGGCCTTGGTGCGATGTTCGGAGCGCAGGGCAGCGGGCAATGTCGCCTCATCGAATATGGGCGTCGAGCGGTAGGGAATCACCATTATCTCTTCACTCCCACCTGGATCGTGCATCGCACCGGCTGATCCGCCTTCCTTGCCGCTTGCCGGCATCCTTCGATCTTTTCACGATTGTCGCGCAGCAACCTGTCGGCCGCGACGATCGCCTCCCAGCTCGCCGGTGACGCGCTCGCCATCAGATGCTGCCCGGCATCCCACGGTGTCGCCTCGGCAAGAACCCGCGTCGCCATGCGTTCGGGCCATTGCCAGCTCGCCGGCGCGATCTCGCGCGCGACCATACCGGGAAGGAAGGACCAGAGGAGGATGCCTATAAGCAACCCGCCCAGCCCGAACCATAGTTGACGGTCCTTCTGATCCCGCGCCGTCAGCGCCGATTGAACGACGGTGCGCAGCTCGCGCCCCTGCTGCTTCATCTCGTCGGTGGCGGTCGCGAGGGCGGCATGGTCGGCGCTGCGAAGGTCGGCCGCCGCTCGATTGATCTGAGCCGAGACCTGCGCCGGCGTCATCGCCAGCGCCGGCGACTTCACGATGGTCGTCGTAACCTGGTCCAGGCGTCCGTTGATGCCGTCCAGCCCCTGAACGACATGCCCCAGCGTCTCGGAATAATCCGGCACGTCGATGCTGGCGCGCTCGGCCGCCAAGCCCTCGATGGCGCGGCGCATCAATGCCAGTTCGCCGCGCTGCTGCTCGACCGCGGCGCGCACCTGCTCGAACGCCTCCGTTGCCGCGTCGCCGCCTTCCTCCCATTCCTCGTCCGCCATTGTCTCTCCTTATCGGCTCAACCCTCGATCGCGGCCGATTTCCAGCGAACGGGTCAATTCCTGGCTGATCGGACGATCCCGACGCATTTCCAGCCCCAGCTCGGGCGCGCGCCGCCGCAGCACGGATTCGAGCTGCGGATCGCGATGCAACCCTCCCGCCAAGCCGTCCATCTTCTTGGCCGTGCGCTCCGCGCCGGCGCGATCGCCGCTGCGCGCGAGCTCGGCCCGCTCGCGCGCCATACCTTGCCAGCGCTCCACGAAGCGGTCGGCACGCAGTTCGGGATTGGAACGGACCTGGGCTTCCTCGGCCATTGCCCGCGCCGCCCCGCCGGCTTTGCCTTCGGCCGCGTCGCGCACCAGTGCGGGGTTGCGTTCGAACGCGGAAGCCAAATCCCGGGCCGCCTGGGGGCGCACCCGATCGAGCGCGTCCCCGGCCTTCGCCAGCGCCTCTTTCTGGTGCGGGAGCACAGGCAAGCCCTTCTCGCGCATCCGGTCCATATCGGCCTGGGCGCGCGCATAGCGTTCGATCGCCTTGGCCTGATTGGGCGCGGGCGATCCCCGCTCGGAGCCGGTGTTGATCGGCCCCCCTTTGCCGTCGCGCACCGGCTCGGGCGACGTCGGTTTCGGGCGGAAGCCAGCGAACATGCCCTTGGCCTTCGCCTGCACCTTGGCAACCATCTCCCGCGCGAGTTCCGGGAACCGGATCTCGCGCCGCTCGGCGAACGCACGCACCCGGTCCTGCTCGGCCGTAGCGCCCTCACGCCCATAGTCGCCGGCCATGTCCTTTGCGCGGTCACGCGACAGGACACGGGCGAGCTGACGCTGATCGGGAAAATCATCACGCCCATAGTGGAGCTGCGCCCCGTCACGGTGCCGCGACATGCCGACATAGGCCGAATGACGGTCCATCCCCGGCGTCGCCAGCACATGCGCCTGATCCACCGTCACGCCCTGCGACTTATGGATGGTCGCGGCATAGCCATGATCGACATGGGCATAGTCCTTGAGGTCGAACGCGATCCTCCGGCCATCGTCGAGCTGCACCGCCATGCTGTCGGGCGAAACGCGCTCGACCTTTCCCAGCGTGCCGTTCTTCACGCCAAGGCCGCGCTCGTTTTTCAGGAACATGATGCGGTCGCCGCTGGCGAACTCGCGCGCGCCCCGCTCGGCCGACACGCGCACGTCCGCCCCCAGCTCGCTGGCGTCGCGCAGACATTCGCGCGCGGCCTGGTTCAAATCGCGCACCTCGGCATTGGTGTGGGTGAGGATGATCCGCGTCTTGTCCGGATCGGCAAGCCGCTGCGCGTCCCAGCGGCCCACCAGCTCGCCCCGCGCAGCTTCGCGCGTGTCCGCCGCGTGGACCATGCCGTGCTGCTCATAGGCATGGATCGCCTCGCCGGTGCGGCCCGTCGCCAGCGCCTTGGTGGCGTCGCGCTGCCAGTCCTCATGCTGCCGGCGAACGTCGCTGATTTCGGCCGCGCCGTGGCGCTCGGCCAGCGCGCGGAACGCCGCGCCGGCCTCGATCGCCTGCAACTGCTCGGCGTCGCCGACAAGAACGACCTTAGCCCCTGCCCGCTCGGCCTCTGACAGCACGCGCTCCATCTGGCGCGTGCCGATCATGCCGGCCTCGTCGATCACCAGCACGTCACGCGGACCTAGCAGCTCGCGCCCCTGGCCCCACTGATATTCCATGCTGGCGATCGTGCGCGACTGGATGCCGGAGCCGCCTTCCAAGCCCTCGGCCGCGATCCCCGACAGGGCCGCGCCGCGCACCTGATAGCCGGCGCGCTCCCATTCGTCGCGCGCAACGCCCAACATGGTCGATTTGCCGGTGCCGGCGTAGCCGACGACAATTGAAAGATCGCCCTTGCCGGTGATATGTGCCAGCGCGGCCTGCTGTTCTGCCCCGAGTGTCAGGCCCCCACTTCCGGCGGCGGCGTCACGATCCCACGCTGCCGCCGGGAGACCATGCCCCTTCCGTCCAGCAAGCCGATCGCCGGCGCGTTCCAACCGCTGCTCGGTGTCGATCATATCGCGCGAGGTAAAGCGGTCCTCGCCGCGTCCGTCCTTGCCCAGCGCCACCAGCTCGGGGCTGGTCCGCACCGCGCTCATCACCTGGTCGAACTGGTCCTTGCCGTCGCTGTGCCGGAACGCGAACTGCGCCAGGTCGCGCCGCGTGAACGTCGCCTGCTGGCGCGTGATCGCATCGAGCGCGATTTGCGGATTGGCGATGATCTTTTCGCCATTCCGCCAAGCGATCCGGGCATGGTCCTCGACCCGCTCGGCCTCAAGCCCCTGTTCGGGCATCCGCGACGCCGCCGGCCCGATCTTGTGTTGGGGCTCAAGGTCGATGCCCTGCGCCTCCAACGTCCGATGGTCTATGCGGGCGTCAATATCCAGCTCGGCCAACCGCTCGTTGACATGATCGGCCCACGCCTCGCGCCATTCCTGCAATAGCGCCGTGCTGTTCCACTCGCGCACCTTCTGGCCGAAGCCCTCCGGCCCTATCTCGCGCATCGACAGCATGACATGGGCGTGGGGCTTGGGACTGCCATCCTCGGCCTTGTCCCAATGCACATTCATGTCCGCGATCATGCCGCGTTCCACGAACTGCTTTTCGACGAAATCGCGGGCGAGCTGGATGCCCTGTTGCTGGTTCAGCTCACGCGGAATCGAGAACTCGACCTCGCGGGCCAACTGCGCGTCCTTGCGTTTCTCACCGGCCTCGACCTCGTTCCACAAGGTCGCGCGATCGTTTAAACGCTCCGGCGCACCTTGCGGAGCCATGATTTCCGAATGGACGACGCCGGCCTTGTTCGAGAAATCATGGTCGCGCCCGAGTCGGTCATCGTGCAGCCGTTCCGCCGCGCGATAGGCCGCGCTGGCAACGGCGCTCGATCCGTTGGCGCGACTGATGACCTTGGCCGAGAAATGGTAGATCGCCATGACGACCCTAATGATGCCTTTCTTAGCGCCCGTCGGCAACGACGTATAAGCGCGCACTCACACTCTCTGCCGTTCGCGTGATTGACTTCGCCGCATTCCTTGATGCGAACGCTACCCTCCAGACACAACCGTGCTAGGCTGCGACTCCGGTTCACGGGCGCGAGGAAGAAGAATGGAAGAGCGCGACCAGCAAGAACTTGAAGGCGGCTGCCTGTGCGGAGCCATGCGCTACGTGCTACGCGCCGCACCTCGCGTTCACTATTGCCATTGCTCGATGTGCCGACAATCGACCGGCAGCGCCTTCGCCGTACTCGCATGGGTGCGCTGGGACGATGTGGGCTGGCATGGCGAGACACAAATATCCTACCGCTCGTCGCCGATCGCGCGGCGGTCCTTCTGCGGGCAATGCGGTTCGGCGCTGACGCTCCATTATGATGAGGGAAGTGGTGTAGCGATCGATGAAGTCGCCTTCCATGCCGGCACACTCGATCATCCCGAGCGTGTCGTGCCCGCCTATCACTACGGCGTCGAAGCTCGTCTGCCCTGGGCCGACTGCGGCGCTGGTCTGCCCGAACAGGAAACGGAGGAAAGCTGGGATGCGTAAGGTCCGCGATTATGATGCCGAGTTGAAGGCGCTGAACGACAAGGCCAGGACGATCAAGGCGCGGAAGGTGGAACAGCTCGGCCAGCTCGTCACCGCAACCGGAGCCGACGCGCTCGATCTCGATGTTCTCACCGGCGCGCTACTCCATATTGTCGCGGAGGCCGAGGTCGCCGAGAACCGGGAGGCGTGGCGCTCTGATGGCGCTGCCTTCTTTCAGCGGCGCGCGCGCAAGGCTGCTAAAGATGCTGGAAGCAACGGCAACGGCGGAGCGGCGCAACCAGACAGCGATGCTGCGCGCGCAAGCGGCGCAGCGTCGAACGGATAACCGGAGCTGGGTCTTGGCTCGACGCGAACGCACCCGCCACCTGATCGAGCTGGGCGGCCTCGTTCAGAAAGCCGGTTTGGTCGAGCTGACCGACGACGATCGCGCGACGCTCTACGGCGCGCTGCTGGAGTTGGCCGGTCGCGCACGCGGTGACGATGCGAGCAACGTGCTCGCACTATGGAAGCGGCGCGGCAAACGCGCGTTCGATGCGGAAATGGAAGGGCGAGAAGCCAAATGAGCAAACTGAATGTCGAAGCGATCCGGGCAGAGGTCCGCGCGCTGCGCTTCAAGCGCGGCTCGCCTGCGGAAGTCGCTATGTGGCGCGAGGATGATGCAGACTCGCGCGCCAACCTCGCGATCGAGGGCATGGCGCTGGAAACCGACGAACATATGCTGTTCGACATGCTGCGCGACGAAGCCGTGCCCCCACCCCTCGCCACGCAAATCGTCCTCAAGCTGATGGATCATCCCGACGCCGATCCGGCGCTGGCAGTCACGCCCCTTTCCAACGGAGCTGACACATGAAAGCGGTCCCCGCGCCCCTTATCGGTCTCGCCGCCCTGACGGTCCTGTCGGGCTGCACCGAGGCCGCGCCCGATCCTCGCGGCGTCGATCGCGACGAAACCGTGCTTACCGTCACCGGCACAGGCCGCGCCGAGGCAACGCCCGACCAGGCCCTGTTCACCGCCGGCCTGTCCAGCATCGCCGCCGACGCGCAGGCCGCCAGCACCCGCAACGCGGAAACGATGCACAAGATCACCGCCGCCTTGGGCCGGCTGAACATCCCCGAACGTGACATCCAAACCCGCAACCTTTCGGTCAACCGGATCGACTATGGCGCGAACAAGGGACGCTACGAGGCGAGCAACAGCGTTGCCGTGCGGGTCCGCGACACCAAGCGGGTGAGCGATGCCCTTGCCGCCGTTACCGCCGCCGGGGCCAACATCGTCTCTGGTCCCAACCTTTCGGTCGCCGATCCGGAAAAAGCCAATCTCGGCGCTTACGATCTCGCCTACAAGGCGGCGCGCGCCAAGGCCGACGCCTATGCCGCCGCCGCCAACCTGCGCGTCGCGCGCGTGCTCTCGATCCGCGACGGCGGCCAGGGCGGCTACATGCCGCCGATCGGGGAGATGGACGCGCGCATCGCCGCGCCGCCCCCGGTCGTCGCTCCGCAAGCTGAACAGGGGCCGCCGGTCCTGGCCGGCACCAACACCGGCATCGTCACCGTGCGGGTGGATTTCGCGTTGCAGGCGCGCTGATGGCCATTTCCGTCATCGGCGGGCGTCGGCCGATCAGTTGGCGGCTCGCGGCTGTCGTGGCCGCCGTGGCGCTGTTCGCGAGCCATTACTGGCTCAAGAGCATCTTCGGCTATGGCGAGATCGCGACCGACATTCCGTTCCTGCTCGCCGGGCTGATCCTGTTCTTCACTTGGAAGATCAACCGCCGTGCCGCGACCCGGCCGAACGACCTGCTGGGTTCGGCGCGGTTCGGCAATCGAGCGGACGTGCGCCGCCTTGAAACGTCCGGAGATCTTCTGATCGGCCGCGCGATGGAATCGGGCAAGCTGCTCCGCTACGACGGCCCGGCACACCTGCTGACAATCGCCCCCACCCGCTCGGGCAAGGGCGTCGGCACGATCATCCCCAATCTGCTCACCCTCGATCGCTCCATCATCTGCATCGACCCCAAGGGCGAGAATGCCCGCGTGACGGCTCGCGCGCGCGCCGCCAAGGGCAAGGTCTGGTGCCTCGATCCGTTCGGGGTCTCCGGTCAGCCCGCGGCACGCTACAACCCGCTCGATCGGCTCGATCCCGGCTCGATCGACCTCGCCGAAGATGCCGGCACGCTCGCCGACGCGCTGGTCTACGACGCGCCCGGGCAGACCGGGGAGGCGCATTGGAACGAGGAAGCCAAGGCGTTGATCGCCGGGCTGATCCTCCATGTCGTCACCACCGAGCCCGCCGATCGCCGGACGCTCGCGACGGTGCGCGAGTTGCTGACGCTCCCCCCCGCCCGCTTCTCAGGCCTGCTGGCGGCGATGACGGACAGCTCGGCCGCCGGCGGCCTGGTCGCGCGCGCCGCCAACCGCCAGCTCGGCAAATCCGATCGTGAAGGGGCCGGCGTGCTCTCCTCGGCGCAGCGCCACACGCATTTTTTGGACAGCCCGCGCATCGTCGCCAGCACGGCCGCGTCCGATTTTCGCTTCGCCGATCTCAAGGAGACGCCGGCGACGGTATTCCTGGTGCTGCCGCCCGATCGGCTTGACACCTATGCGCGCTGGCTGCGGCTGCTGGTCGCGCAAGCCATCACCGATATGGCGCGCTCCCCCGCCCGGCCTGCCCGTCCGGTGCTGTTCCTGCTCGATGAGTTCGCCGCGCTTGGCCGCTTGGAGCCGGTCGAGCGCGCGATGGGCCTGATGGCCGGCTACGGTCTCCAGCTCTGGCCGATCCTCCAGGACATGCACCAGCTCCGCGCCACCTACGGCGAACGCGCCGGCACTTTCCTGTCCAACGCCGGCGTCGTTCAGGCGTTCGGGGTTAACGACCATGCCACCGCCGACATGCTCTCGCGCACGATCGGCGACACGACGATCGAATACGATTCCGTCAGCACGTCGCACAAGACGAGTTGGTTCGAGCGTCCCGACCCCTCGCAAAGCGTTAGCACGCATGTCTCGGCCCGGCGCCTGGTGACGCCCGACGAAATCATGCGGATGCCGGCCGATATGCTGCTGCTGCTCCGGCAAGGGCAGCGCCCGCTATGGGCGCACAAGCTCCGCTACTACGACCAGCGCGAGTTCGCCGGCCTCGCCGATCCGGCTTGAACGGTCGCCGAAAGCACGAAGTCTATACACCGGCACCGCGCATTCGTGCTTCCGAGGACCAAGAAGAACCCGCCACGGTAGCAGCCGCGGCGGGTTCGGGTTGCGATCGTTGGGCCGTTCGCTTCACACACCATAGCCGATCCGATCGGCGCGCGCGAGGGACGCCGTTGGAGCGATCCTAGCGCATTCAGGGTCCACCCCTGCCCCGCCGCTGGATTGGCGCTCCACGGCCCGGAAATCGGCCACTCTGCTACTATACCGATATTACTTGTGCATCTGAATTATGGCGTTCCGCTATATTTCTACACCGCACCAAATCGTCTGTAAGCGCGGAAAATCCCCCTCTGGCGCGCGAAAGGTGAGTTTTGGGGTAGCGGCTCACCGTTCGCGTTTCGCGCGGCGGTGGGTGTACTCCGAAGGGTCGTGGATCTCGCGCCGGAAAAATCGACCGCCTAGGAAGCCCGTAGAGCGCCGTCGGCGATTTCAACGCCCGAAACCCTATCCGAGAACTGAAATGATGCGCATCGGCCCGGAGATCACCCCTGCCGGGACGTTTCTACGTCCACTACCCTCCCGATTGCACGCTGATCTATCCGCTTGGCTTTTCTGGAAAGCCATTTTCGATGGTTGGTTCTTGGTGGAGCGCTGGTGAGAGAGGTGTGACGGGCGTCATGCTTCCTTAAACCAAACAAAGGCGTGCCGGCGGAGCCGGCTCATCATGGGGATGCCGGGTGGGAGGATCGCGGAGCGATCCGGGGCGGCCGAAGGCTGCGAGCCGGCGGGGCGAAGCCCCAAGAGGCGGTGCTTTTCTTCTTCTTCTTCTTCTTCGGGTGTGTCGCTACGGCAGGCGCGAAGTTATCCACAGGCGGGGCTACCCCAAAACTCACCTTTCGCCTTCTGATTCAAAGATTCTTCTTAGATTCAAGATTCAGGCTACCTCAAACCCGCAGAAAACTTGGAAAAATAACCTCGAAAAGTGAGTGTTGGGGTCGAGTCGCGTGAGTTTTGGGGTAGCCTTCGGTGAGCTTTTGGGCTGGTAGAAGTGAGCTTTGGGGTCGAGTCTGGTGAGCTTTGGGGTCGCCGCGGAATTGACGGTGAGTTTTGGGGTATCCGTCCCCCGATCGTGATCGGCGAGCTTTAGGAATTGCCTAGCTCACCGTTGCTGCTAAGGTGAGGGCATGGTTCTCGCAAACTCACCAGTGAGGGAAGGCAAGGCAAAGACTGCCTCGGGTGGCGAAACCGCCCTGACGCTCGCCCAAAAGGGGCGCGGAAACCCGTTCGATCCCGCCAATTATGGGGAAATCGTCAAACCCGGCGAGCTGGTCGATATTGTCGAGCTGTCGCCCCTCACCCTCGCCGATCGCCGAATCTACAATCTGCTGATCGCGAACGCCTGGGACCGGATCGGCGAGCCGGTCATTCACCGCATCGCCAAATCCGCGCTCAAGGGCACGCACCAGGGCAATGAGCGCATAGAAAGCTCGCTGCTGCGCCTGATGGGCACGATCGCGATCGTCACCATCCGCAAGGCCGGCAAGAGCTACAAGCGCCGCGTCCAGCTTCTCGGCCCCAGCGACGAAAGCCTCGAAAAAGACGGCTTCCTCCATTACCGGATTCCCGAAGAGCTGATCGAGATACTGCGCAACAGCGAGGTCTATGCCCGCCTCAAGACGCAGGTGATGTATTGTTTCGAGTCGAAATACGCGCTGTGCCTCTATGAAATGATCGAACGGCGGATCGGCCTTGAATACAAGCAAAGCGAAGAGTTCACGATTGCGGAGTTGCGCGGGCTGCTCAACGTGCCGGAAGGCAAGTTGGAACGCTTCGCCGACTTCAACAAATACTGCCTCAAGGTCGCGCAGGACGAAATCAACAAGCTCTGCCCCTTCTGGGTCGAGTTCACGCCGATCAAGAAGGGCCGCAAGGTCGAGCGGGTTTCGATGATGTGGCTCCCGAAAACCATGAGCGGCCGTCGCGACGCGCAAAACCTGATCGACCAGCATAGCATCGTGCGACGCGCGAAGCTGCGCGGGGACATACCCGAAATGCCGGTGCTGGTGGATTTCAGCGCGCCAGCGGCCGAACGGTGAGGGCCTACCCCAAAACTCACCTTTCGTCCGTCGTGGCGGCAGCGGCGGCCCTGCTCATCCAGTCCGTCCCGCTGAGCGCCCAGGCCGAGCCGAAGACGGAGCTAAGCGGACGCTGCGACTATCCCGATCGCGTCGCCCGATATCGCAACGAGACGACTTTGATCCTGTGCGACTCCGCCTCGATCGAACGGGGATCGGCAACCGCGACCCTCGATTTCCAGCAACGGAGCTGGGGCTCGATGGCGCGGTTCTCAGGTGCCATGGCGGGAAATCGGATGACGGTTTCCCGCGTCATATTGCGAGACGGCCGCGATCTCGCAGCGAGCGGAACCTGTCAAATCTTCTACCGCAACGACGGGCATGTCTCCACGATCAGTTGCCTCGCCAAGGCGGGGTCGCGTTCGGTCGCGGCCAATTTCGCGCCCTCACGCCTATAGTGCACGATCCAAAGGGCTGCCCCTTCCCGTCGATCGATCATCCCTCGCCGGCATCGAGCGCGCGGCTGACGGTGAACTGAATCCACGCGCTCCGACTGATCCCGCGCCGCTTGGCCGCCGCATCGACCTTGGCGAGAAGCACGCGATCGAAACGCAGCATCACCGGCGACTTGCGCGGCTCGGCCCCCTGCCCTGCCTCGTCGGCCTCGGCCGCGATCGGCGCGGCCTCGGGCTTCGCCGCGCCGGCAATGAAGGCATCGGCCGCCGCCTCGTCAATCGGCGGCTTGGGCTTGCTGTTCGGTTTACGAGCGATAGCCATTAACACGCACTCCGATATTATCTTGATATACAGACCGCGCCGATCAGCGCCGTCAATTCGTCTATCGCCTTGGAATCGCGCGGGGTCTGCTCGATAACCGCCCTGCCCTCGGCCGCCGCGTTTGGGAACGCCTTGCGCCGCACGATCGACGTGGGCAGCACTTCGATACCGTCGATATCGCCGATCATCTCCAAGGCCGCCTCATTGTCGGCCCCCTGCGCGTCCGCGCCGTTCAGCACGGCGACGGCGCGCAAGCCCTCGTTGATCTCGCGCGCCTCGGCGACCAACGCCGAAACCTGATCGAGCGCCCACACGTCGAAGCTGCGCGGCTGCACCGGCACCAGGAGCGTATCGGCGACCGTGAGCGCGGCGCGCAGCGATCCGGTGTCGCGCCCGCCCACGTCGATGATGATATCATCATATTTGCTGGCGAGCTGGCGAACCTGACTGCGCAGCGCCGCGCCGGTAAGGGCGACGGCGGTATAGCCCGCTTGCCCAAGCCGCTCGGCGCGAAGCTGGGTGAAGGTGAGGGCGGTGCCCTGCTCGTCCCCGTCCACCAGCAACAGGTCGCGGCCGGCGAGCGCCAGTGCGACCGCGAGATTGACGGCGAGGGTGGTCTTGCCGACGCCGCCTTTTGTGTTTCCAACTGCCAATATCATAATGCCCCCACTGCGCACACTATCGTTAATCGCTTCGGCATGACCTGTCTATCGTTGTGATATACAACTGCGCTCAATCCTCCGGCTCGGGATCATCGTCGTCCAGCGGCTCATGCTCCATCGGCCCATGCCCCCCGATCGGACAGAGCGGCGCGCCGGCCTGTTGCAGCCACTTGCGCGCGGTCCTGACGGTATAGCCGCACGTCGCGCACTCGCATTTGAGCATCCGGGCTTTCTGCTTCCTGGGCGCGGTCGACTCCCCGTCCGTGTCGAGACGGGCATGGGGCTGTCT
>CAYMIU010000072.1:0-14486 GCA_964390515.1 uncultured Stakelama sp. | reverse complement strand
CGGACTTTCGTACGCCTGCCGGCATCCGAAACTCTTCAGGATTCCGGACCGGCCGCTTTCGGACGGGGATCACTATAAACGACCGTTCGTTCATGCTGCGGAGCAACGCGGCTGAACGCCGGTCGCTGATGATGTCGGAACGTGTAGTTTGGAAAGACGTGTAAGCGGCCATCCGCCAGCATGCTCGGAGACCATCTCCCAGCAACTTCGTGTAGGCTCCGTAGCGCTGGCCGGCCTCCGGGGCAGCGATCGAGGTGGCAGCAGATATCAGCAAGCCCAACGACCCTCGCGCGAGATCGCCGTCAGAGGGCAGCGGACTCCAGCGCTGAGGCAACTTGGTCCTTCCAGTAGCGGACGAGCGGTAGGCAGGTCAGACGGTAGAGAAGCCAACAGGCATAGATGCCCGACGGGTGATAGCACGCGCCGGCCGACATCTTCCCATGTGCGACTTGATGGCGGAGCGCCGGTCCCGGTTTGTAGTGGAAGAGCAGATCGATTTCGAACACGAGGTCGACCCCGAACACCGCCTCGAGCTCGCCTCGCTGGTTCTCGAGCAGCCCCGATAGCGAGCGATCCTCCTGCAACAGGTCCGATTTGATCTTGGAAGTGTCGCGATCCCCGTTGAGTAGCACATGCCGCAACGAGTTCTCGAGCTGCGGGATCAGGAGGAAAGCTGCTGAGGCATAGTCGCCCTGCCAGAAGCGGGCGAAACCCAGCCCGAAGAGATGCTGATAGCCGGGTGGCACGAAGGGGCTCATGCCGACGATCGGCGCGAAATGCCGTTCCTCAAGCGGGAACCGCGCCATGACGGTCTGCCGTGCTGGCTCGATGAAGCCCGACACGATCTGATGCCGCCAGAGGTCGAAATACTGAAGTGACTGCGTCTTCAGGTCGTCGCCCTCGATCGGGCCTTCGGCCGCGGTCGGCGGGGTTTCGGCGACGGTCTTGCCTTCGCTGTCGGAGTAACTGGCCCCGAATAGCGACCCGAACACGCTGGTGGCGCGACTCTCCTCCGCCTGCGCCTTCAGTTCGGCGACCTTGGGCGACGTCGCAAACAGCGCGAACTGGATCATGATGTCCGGCAGCGTAAGCCCCTCGAACAGCTCGATCGTGCCCTTGCGTTCTGCGGTGAGATCGATCGGTACGCTGAACTCGCCGAACTCGTCGAGCGCAGCATTCTGCTGCTCGCGCAGCTCGGCGCGGAGCGCCTCGATCCGACCCTTGAAGCCTCGTGCCGCCCTGAGCTCGCCGATCGCTTTGCGGGTCCAGAACGCCTTGGCGTTGGCGGACCCGACCTGATCTCGCATCCGCAATGTCTCGTCGACTGAACGCTCCTGGCAGCGTCGCTGACCATCCTTGTCGTTCACCTGCCCATATGCTTGAGCCGCAAGGTTCCAGACGGCCTGGATCGCCATCGGATAGTCGCCGCTCGCTCGTCCCTCGGCCAGGCGCCCCGCGTCCCGTCCGACCTTCTCCCATGCTACAAGGCGGTACTGGACGCCGAGCCGCGCAATCTTCTCGAAGGCGACATATTGGCTGGCAGCCAGGGCACGCTCGTAGAGCAACCCGAAAGTCTGGATGATAGCGTCTGGTAGCGGGTCGCGTCGACGGGTCAGCGCATGAATCTGCAGCGCGCGATGCTGCCAATCGACCAGATCGAGAATACGATCCGCATCGGCGAACCGTGGTGCATAGGTGCCGTCGAGACGGCCGCGCACTGCCTCGCAATAGGCGTTGATCGCGCTTAAAGCGGCCCCAGCCCGTCGCCGATCGTTATACCACACCACGTCGGCAACCCGGGCGCGGAGGGCCGGATGCACGATACGATCGACGAAGTCCGCGAGAACGACAGTCTGTTCGCCGCGGAAGTCGCTGGCAGTGTAGCTGCGGCCGTCCGGCCCCTGCCATCGCGGTCCCCACGGCTCCGCCGGGTCCTCGATCCGTAGATGCAACGTGCAGAGCAGCATCAGCAACCGGTATCCTCGCTCCTGATCTCTTGCATCCGCCGCTTCGGCCGCCTTCATGGCTGCGAGCAAGGCGGTTTCGAGGACATACTCATCGGCCCGCTCGAGCCCGTCTAAGGCGGCGGATAGATTTGTCGCGGCGAGATCGTCGGTTGACGCGACCAAGGGTGACGGCTCGACCGGACGGGTTTCAGGCTCATCGGCGTTAGGCATAAGCGGAAGCTGACCCGCGCGAGGGCCGGAAAACAAGCCCCGACAGCAGTGCAGCCGGTATCATCGCTAGCCACTATGGGCGCGAATGCCTATATTACGACCAGAGCAGGAGGTGATGATGGCGAAAAAAGGTCAGCACGTTGTCCCGTCGACGAGCGGGTGGAGCGTCAAGAAGGCGGGTGCCTCACGCGCCTCGAGCACTCACGCCACGCAGCAGGCGGCAATCGCGGCAGCGACAACGATCGCGCGGAATCAGAAGACCGAACTCTACATCCACGGTCGCGACGGCCGCATTAGGGAGCGCAACTCTTACGGGAATGATCCCCACCCGCCCAAGGGATGAGCCCCGCGCCGCCGTTCGAGCGGTCGGTCTTCATCAATTGCCCGTTCGATGAACTCTACGCACCGCTCCTTCAAGCGATCGCCTTCTGTGTCACCGACCTCGACTTCTACCCACGCATTGCTCCCGAGAACGCCGACAACGCCGCGAACCGACTCGAGCGGATCGTCGAACTGATCCGGGGATCGCGCTACGGCATCCATGATCTCAGTCGCTGCAAATCGACCGCAATCGGCGAATATGCGCGCCTGAATATGCCGTTTGAACTCGGCCTAGACCATGCCTGCGCGCGGTTCGGGCCGGACCCACTTACCAGCAAGACGATTCTGATCCTGGAGGAGACCCGCTTCGACTATCAGAAGGGGCTCTCCGATATCGCGGGCTGGGATATCCAGGCGCACGGCGGCGATTTCATCAAGCTCGTCCGGATCGTGTCGGGTTGGCTGATTCGGCAAGCGAATGCGCAACCGGTCGGAGCGTCGCGCATCCAGGACAACTACATGGTGTTCCAAGAATGGTATTGGGAACGCGAGACCGCACGCGGAGCCTCGGACGACGACATCAAGGCATATCCGACGATTCAGATGATGGCGGCCATGCGTGAATGGGTCGAAGCGGGGCGGCCAGTCTAGGTCGTTGGCCCAGGCCAAGGCGGAAGGATCTCCTCGTACCGACCCGCCGCGCGACGCTGCCGCTAAAAGCCGCGGAGAAGGTCTCCGTTCCCTTTGCGTTCGGATCGGATGAGTGGCCGCGTCAACGCGACGGCAGCGCCGGGTCGCTGCCTTGTGGGAAGAGCGAGCTCATCCGGCCGTCGAGAGCGACGCGATCGCGGCGGACCTCCTCTAGAGAAGCTCCGTCGTCGAGCCGCAGCAGGAGATCGAGTAGCGCGATCCGGTATTCGCAATGCCAGCCCGAGCGGGCGCGGAACCCGAAGATGCGCTCGATGGTGAGACAGAGCGCCGAAACGGCGGCAATCGCCGACAGGTACTTCGCCCAGGGCTCGCCGCCGAACAGCGCGACGGCCACGGCGGATACGAAGCCGGCCCAGACGGCGGTCAGCCTGAAGCGCTCCGCACCCCGAAAGCAACGGTCCTGCAGCTTCTTCTGGTCCGCGATCTCGATCAGAAGCGCCGCGCGGAAGCTCTCCGGCATGGTCTGCAAAGCGGACTGGCACTCCCGCCCGGCCAGAGCGCCCCAACCCCGTCGAGCAGGGACGTTCGCCATCATGACCGTCGCGGTCGCCGCGTGATGGCCAGGCGAGTGATCGTCCGGGGGCATCAGAGCAGCGCGTTGTATCGATCGAAGATGGTCTGCGCGCGATCGAGCGTCGCCGTGACGGCGGCGTTCTTCGCATCTAGCACCTTTGGGTTGGCGATGAGCCAGCTCGCTGGCGCGAAGTGATCGAACTCCGCCACCGTGCTTGGCATCACGGCGAACGCCGCCTCGGCCTGTTTGACCAGACGCGCCGTGTTCTGGTTGGCCGCGCTCAGCTTGGCCGGCGTCAGCTGCTGCGCCATGTCGAGGGAGTAGGCGCCGTTCAGGATCGACGCGAATAGCGTCGGTTCGAACACGTCCTCGATGTCCGCCTCGGGCTTGCCCATGAAGTCGGCCATGGTGAAGAAGTGCTCGGCCTTGAGCACGTCCGATCGCTTCATCTCCTCGACCTTCCGCTTGTCCCCTTGCGCCTGGTCGGAGAGGACCGCGACGTGCAGCGCGTTGCCCGCGAACATCGCGACGAAGGGCCTGATCTTGTCGATGCCACCGGCGGGGCAGAGCGTCCACCTGGAGTCCAGACCCGCCCTGCCGCGCCTACGCAGCGCGGCCGATAGCGCCTGGATGTAGAGAATGTCGCCGGGTCCTTCCACCAGCAGGGTGTCCTTGCCGACGAACAGCGACTGGGTGATCTCGTAGCCGAGCGCCCCCTGCAGCGGGAACAGGGTGTCGGGATCGCGGGTGAGCACGTCATCGCGCACCTTGGTCCCGATCGGCACCCGGCGCTGCCCCTTCATCTCAACCCTGTCCTCTACGATGCGGACGGACGAAAGCTCGTCGGCGGCGACCATGAAGGGCGAGTGCGTCGAGTAGACGATCTGGTGGTTAGGTGCGAGCTTCTCCTTGAAGAAGCGCAGCAGATCGGCCTGTGCCTTGCCGTGGAGGGTGAGTCCGGGCTCGTCGAGCAGGAGGACCACGGGGCCGCCATCCTTCTGCACCTGGGCGAACTCCACCAAGAAGGAGAAGAACCAGACGAAGCCCGCGCTGCGTTCGGAGAAGGGGGTGTCGACGCGGTGCAGCCCGTTGTTAATGCGCGCCCAGGCAATGGTGCCTTGGTTGAGCGGCGCCGCGTCGCCCGACCGTCCTTGCTCGACCCGCACGACGACGCTGAGATCCGGGTTCTGCGTCCAATATTCGAGCACCTGGTCGGTGATGTTGTTGGACGCCGCTTGCAGTCGAGCGTTGAACGTCTCGTAGGTGGTGACCTGCGTAATCTCGTCGATGGACACGCCAGCGTAGTCGAGAAACTCGGCGAACAGCTTCGCTCCCCGATACGCCTCTCCGTCGATCTGGCTGTTCGCCATCAGGTTGCGCGTCTGCTCGAGCTGGATCGCTCCGTCCATGCGATCGTAGGCGGCGAAGTACATGAACTTCGGCATCATGCCGATGACAAGCTGCCTGACCTGCGGGGTGACGGCGCCGACTTTGGCGAGGTGGGCCTGCATCTCCGTGTGGCGAGCGGTAGGCGACGTGAGCTTGCCGAGAACCTCGATGAGCTGGGTCGTGGTTTCCGCAGCGGTCAGGACCGCGCGTTCGGATGCGTCCAGTTCGAAGCGGGCGTAAAGGTGCTCAAGCGCCTTGGCGAAGTTCAACCCGACGTCGACTTCGATGGCGTGCCCATAGCGGCGGGAGATCGTGACCGTGTCCGTGGTGACGACGCCCGCGCCGACCGCCTGGGCGATGCTCGCCAGTTCCGCGGGATCGAGGGTCCATGTCGTCGAGACCGTCATGGCGTCGCCGTCGGGGTGGCGCTGATCGTATTGCGTGAGGAGGCGGCGCGGGTAGTCGCGCTCCTTGTCGAACGTCGCGGGCGTGGAGGGGTGCGGGTTCAGCGCGGCGAGAGCGAGGAGGATTGCGCTCTTCCCAGCCTCGTTCTTGCCGACTAGGCACGTCACCGGGTCCACCGTAAACTCCTCGCTATCGTCGATCGAGCGGAAGTTCGTGACGTGCACCGTCTTGAGCAGCACCCTCTGTCCTCCTTGTATTCTCCTGGTTTCAATTAATGCGTATCGCGGTCATTTTGAAGTCTACGACTGTTGAAGTCTACGACTGAGCGCAAGTGGGCAGCCGGCTTCGACCATCTTCGCCAACGACCCACGCCGCGACCTTAAACGCGAACCCGAGAGGTTCCCCCTGGGTGACGCCGCTGACGCTGCCGCGCGAGATGTTGGCCGCCCGCAACATCGAACGGCTCTCCGGCTACAGCGCCAGAGGTCTTGTCGGCCGACATGTCAGGCCGAATTTGGACTGGAGAGCCGTGAGCTGGTCGTCAGGTGCCGCTAGCTGGCGAAGTTGCGGACGCACGACAAGCGCGACCCCAAGCAACTGAGATCCTGAATGAACGAATGTTTGGACTTAGGCGCGGCGGGCCAGGCGCTGAACGGCTGTTTCTGGGTCAGCGCCGCCGCTCGCACTCTCAAGCTCGCGAGAAGTCAGTCGATCCGTCCGGGAGGATTACGAACTCGAAGCTGAGTTCGTCATTGTCGGCGCCCCCAGTGTCATCCTTGATCGCAATGATCTTCGTGGCGGCATGAATGCCGTTCGCATTGCGCCAAACGATGATCTCTCCAAGCCTCGGGGTCCAGTGGCGCGAGGAGAAATCGTAGGCCGCGGCGGTTCGGACATCTGTGATATGCGCCGCCCCTTTGGCAAGCGCGATGGCCTCAATCGAAGGTGCGTCCCGCAGCGCATAAATACTTGTGTCGCTCGCCTTGGACCACTGCGTCTCAAAAAGGTTCAGGCCCTCGCCGATACGAAGCGCTGGTCATTGTTGGAGTAATCGAAGGAGACGGTGCCCCGCAGCCTTGTGTCGCGATGGGTGGCCGCACCGACGATCGGCTCGAGCGGCCTCTTCTCCTGACGCGCGAAGTGCGCATCGACGTATCGCAGGCACTGTTCTGGGCTCATGACGATGATTCCAGGCCCGTCGCGCAGTTCTGAGTAGCGCCGCAGGATGTCGCGGTCGTCGGTCACGAAAACGTCGCGGGCGGCGAGCTTGTGACCGAGGAGGTGGTCAATGTCTGCCATCTTATTCGCGCGCTTGCCGCTGCTTTCTGTCAGCCCAGGAAAGACGATCCGTTGGATCTCGTCCCAAAGGCCCTGCTCCCAAGGCCCAAAAAGCACGGCTCATCGAGCCTGCTTTCGTCGAGCCGGAAAGTCGATGCGATTACCGGAAGCATGGTCATCTGCTCAAGCATCGCGTTTCGCCGTTCGTCGTTCCGGTCGCGCGCGAAGTCTGCTTCGACCTTAGTCGTCACGGCGATGCGGATCACACCCGACAGAGCGTACCGCATGAGGTTGCGAAGCTCGTCCACAGAAGTCGCGGTCGCGGAGGTTCGATCGAACAGGCCAACCACGCAGTTGCTGTCAATGTGATAAGCGGGCTCGCCGGTGACGTGTTCATGACGGCAAAGATGAGGTGTGCCGCCGAAACCACAAGGTTGTCGGGATGGACGGCACCGTGGCGGTCACACCGGCAATCGGCACGCATTTTGTTGCAGCGCCGGCCTGAACGAACGTCCGGAGCTGGCGTGCCATTGGAGCTAAATGGATGACGGCTTGTGGGTCTTCACGTTTCCGCTTACTCGCCTCGTATCGCAAAGGTGGCGCGAACTCGGGCGCGTCTATTACGGCGAGGCACGTCAAAGATCCAACTTGGCCGACCGTTTCCACGCCCCGCCTTCAGCCATCTGCCCTGACAGGCGCTGCACCACGCAGACCAGCTCCGCCAGACGTACGCCGTCCACCGTGCGAACGTGCATCGTCGGCCGGCGCGCCGCGATAAGCTTCTGCCGAAAAGCGCTGCGAGGTCGCAGCCCCATCTACCCCGCGAGTGCCTCCACCCTTGTAGCGGCTGTTGCTCATCAGGGCAGTCTACACGATCCGTCGATGTCCGCTATGGGCGGGAGCGGAATGGCGGCTTTCTGAATCTTGCGGTGTTGTAGGACTGTCAGCCGCCCCTCAGGCACACCGATGCCCGCGCCAATACCGCCGCCACGTTGATCCCGTTCCGGTCGCCACCATCACGCAGGACAAGTCGCCCTTCATTGGTGAAGTGCACCACGCTGCCGTCCTGGTGCCCTTGCCGTTCCCCAGCGATCGGCAGGTAAGCGTTGGGCCCTTCACCAAGACGTGACCCTCTCGCGATCTGCCGACCGGCGTTCCGACGAGGCGCACCAGCGCATCCCGAGCGGCGTCCGCAGTGGCGGTCGGACATGGCTGATTGCTGCGGCAAGTGCCGTCCATTTCACGCGCCGCAATCCCGGATAAACGGATGCGCGGTCTTTCAGCGCACCAGAGCGGGCCATCGCCATTCCACACTCGGGTTGGCGTGCAGCGGAATGTGGTGCCGGCCGGGACAGTGGCGGTAGCGAGCGCAGCAAGAATCGTGATCATGACCTGCACCCCTGCACAACTTCTCCAACATCTCCAGCCCTTACGTTCCGCTTTCGTTCTGGCATTGACAACGGCTGATGGTTGGCCCGCCCAAGACCCTGCACGATCTCTATCGCGTCGAGGCGCAGGTGCGCGTCACTTGCCGAAGCTGCAAGGCGACCGAACTGTGGGAGTTGGATGCGCTGATCGCCGAGGTGCGCAATAATGGCGGCAACACGGACTGGAAGGCGGCGGACTGGTCGGTAAAGTGCCCGCATCGGTGCGCGTCACCGCGCGTCACATTGCTGGCGCTGCCCTTCGGTAAGCAGCGAACTCGGCGGGAAGCGCATCGGCGCACCCTCATCAACCTGGCGCTTCAGATCTTGAGCGCGGCGGCGCAGCGATCGTCGTACGAGCCGATAGGGACCTTGGAGGTGCGGCTCGCGCTGCACGTGCTGCGTCCATTTGTTGGCGACCAGAGCCTGCTGGTGGAGTTCTGGAAAGCTGCGACCATTGAGCCGCGGCACCCCTGGACGAGCTGCCACCGACCCTATCGCTTGATCGCGCAACGCCTGATCGAAGAGGGTGCGTCAGTGGACGACGCAAACAAGCCGTAAGGGCTAAAGCGCGCCGGCTTATGCAAGACCGCCTTGCGGTAGCGCTGGCAGTCAGGATGCTTGTCGCCTTTGACGAGGGCGCAAGCGGTGCAGGAAGTTTTCGGTTCTACGACCAGTCATACGAGCACTCGTATGACTGGTCGGATGGAGGTCGTCGGCCGGGTGTCTGGTCGACGGCGATGGTCGGACGCTGAGAAGCTGGAGATCCTCGCGGAGGCGTTCCAGCCGGGGGTGCGGGTCTGCGACGTCATCGCCCGGCGTGAGGTGTCGAGCAGCCTGATCTACACGTGGCGCAAGCAACTGCGCGAGGGCAAGCTGGCGGGCGTCGTGGCTTCGTTGCCGGTGTTTGCCGAGGTACAGGTTGTTGATCCGGTCGCGCCGACACCGCAGCCGGCACCATGTCCACCGGGGTTCATCCATATCGAACTACCGGGTGGGGTACGGGTGAGCGTCGACGCGGGCGTGGATGCCGGCGCGCTGACACGGGTGCTGTCGGTGCTGCGGTGAGCCCTGTGCCATTGCCGACGCGGGTGTTCCTGGCGTGCGGGGTGACCGACATGCGCAAGGGGTTCGATGGCCTGGCGGTGCTGGTGCAGCAGGTACTGCGCGAGGATCCGCATTCGGGTGCGCTGTTCGCGTTCCGTGGCAAGCGCGGCCACCTCGTCAAGCTGCTGTGGTTCGATGGCCAGGGTCTGTGCCTGTTTTCCAAGCGCCTGGACCGGGGTCGTTTCATCTGGCCGGTGACCGCGACCGGCACGGTGGTGCTGACACCAGCGCAATTGTCGATGCTGCTGGAGGGCATCGACTGGCGGCGGCCCGAGCGGACGTTCACGCCCATGCTGGCAGGGTGAAAACGGCGGTTTCACGTCGTTTTTGCTCGTCCGTCAGCACGCAATCTGCTATGTATTCCGGGTGTCGGAAGCGCCCGTTTCCTCCGCTGATGCCGCCGCGCGGATCGCCGCGCTGGAAGCGTCGCTCGCCCGGGCCAATGCCGCGCTCGCGGCCCGCGACCTGCTCATCGATACGCTGCGCGGGCAGATTGCCCGGCTGCGGCGGATGCAGTTCGGCGCCTCGTCCGAGAAGCTGGGCCGCGAGATCGAGCAGCTCGAACTGGCGCTGGAGGAACTGGAGACCGAGCGCGATGCGCCTGTAGCCGAGGATGCTGCATCCAGCCTGACGACCCGTCCGGTGCCTGTCCGCAGCCTGCCCGACCATCTGCCGCGCGAACAGGTCGTCCACGAGCCGGCGTCGGGCGCCTGCACCTGCCCGGACTGTGGCGGTGCGCTGCGCCCGCTCGGGGCGGACGCGCATGAGATGCTCGACATCGTGCCGGTGCGCTGGCGCGTCGTGCGCAACGTCCGCCCCAAATACAGCTGCCGGGTGTGCGAGAAGATCGTTCAGGCTCCCACCCCGGTCAGCGCCGTGGCGCGCGGCAAGGCGACCTTCGCGACGCTGGCGCACATCGTCGTGTCCAAGTTCGACCACCATCTGCCGCTGTACCGCCAGGCCGGGATGATGGCCGCGCAGGGGCTCGACATCGACCGCTCGACGCTGGCGGGTTGGACCGGACAGGCTGCGGCACTTCTCGACCCCATCGTCACGCGCATCCGTGACGAGGTGCTCAAGACCGACAAGATCCATGCCGACGACACGCCCGTGCCGGTGCTTGACCCCGGCCGGGGCAAGACCGCGACCGGACGGTTATGGGTGTACGCGGCTGACGACCAGGCATCCGGCAGCACGGCGCCGCGCGCGACCTGGTATCGCTTCACGCCCGACCGCACCGCCGCGCATCCGATGGCGCATCTTGCCGGGTTTCGCGGCTTCCTCCAGGCCGATGCCTATGCCGGCTATGACGGGCTCTACCGGGGCGGTGTAACCGAGGTCGCCTGCTGGGCGCATTTCCGGCGCAAGGTCTTCGACCTCCACGAACGGTCGCCCACGCCGCTGACCACCGACATCCTCGAGAGAATCGGCCAACTCTACGCCATCGAGGCCGAGGTCCGCGGCCAACCACCCGATGTGCGATGCCGAAGCCGTCAGGAGAACAGCCGGCCGCTGGTCGACGCCTTGCGTGAGGTACTCGACGCTGCCCTTCGCCATCTGTCGCCTAGGTGCGACATGGCGAAAGCCATCGCCTATGGCACCAAACGCTGGCCGGCGTTGTCGCGCTTCCTGGAGGACGGGCGTCTCGAGATCGACAACAACATTGCGGAGCGTGCATTGCGCGGTGTCGCGGTCGGACGCCGCAACTGGCTGTTCGCCGGCTCCCGTGCAGGCGGCGAGCGCGCCGCTGCCATCTACACCGTCATCCAGACGTGCAAGGCGAACGGCGTCGACCCGCACGCCTATATCGCCGACGTCATTGCCAGGGTCGCGGGCGACTGGCCGGCCAGCCAATGGGACGAACTCATGCCGTGGAACTGGTCCCCCGAACCTGCCAGACTGGCGGCATGAGCGCCGAGACCATCGCCCGTCTGCACATCGCCCTCGACGACATCGAGCCCGCCATCTGGCGCCGGGTCGACGTACCGGTCACCGCCAGCCTCAAGATGCTCCACGACATCGTCCAGGCCGCGATGGGCTGGGAAAATTGCCACCTGTGGCATTTCGAGGCCGGCGACCGGCGCCACGGCATCCCCGACCCGATGTGGCCGGAGAGCGGCATAACCGCTGCAAAGAACGTGAAGCTCGCGGCCCTTATCGACCGGGGCGTGCGGGAACTCGTCTACACCTACGACATGGGTGACGACTGGCGGCACACCATCACCGTGGAGACGGTCGGCCTTGGCGAACCCGACGTCAAATATCCGCGTTTCATCGAGGGCGACCGGCGCTGCCCGCCCGAGGATGTCGGCGGTCTCCCCGGCTTCGAGATGTTCCTTGATGCCATGGCCGAACCGACACACGAAGAACACGACCGCCTGCGCGAATGGTATGGCGGCCCCTATAACCCCGGCGACATCGACGAACGCTTCATCCGCCGCGCTGTCGCCGCCATCGCCATCCGCCGCCACAACGGCAAACTCGCCTACCAGAAAAGCCGCGCCCAATAGCAAGGCGGTCTACCGGCCACGCTTACTCAGCGGTCATGCGAATCCCGGCAGGAAATGCCCCCTGGCCCAGTCCCTGACGTACTGCTGGGCATCTGGAAAGCGTGCCGTATACTTGATGACCACCGCGAGAATGTCGCGCCATTCGTCACGCTCACGGATTAGCCTTTCGAGTATCAGGCCGGTTGCGGGTTCCCGCACGGCCCTGACACTCTGCGTCGACCACAGGTGGGCGATCGCCTCGCAGGCGGCCTGGACGTGCGACCGCACCTCGGCCTCCTTGCCCCCGAGGCGGCTAACCAGCGCCGTTGCCCGGCCGCCCAGCCTGCCGTGCTGGAGAGCATCCATCTCCATCCCGAGCGCAATCATGCTGCCGGAGACGCCGAGGTAGGATTGGCCACTCGCGATCATGTCCACTGTGAGCTGGGTAAACTCCTCGCTCGGAAGCGCGCCTATGTCCGCGGCATGGGTAAGGGCCAAATGGAGCCACGCGGACCTGGTGCCGCCGAGCCCTTTGTGCATGGCTCGAAGGGCTAGGTCGTCGCATAATAGCAGGTGTCCCGACCTCAACGATATGGCAATGGCGTCCAGCATGTCGCTGCGGCCCGACCGGACGTGGTCGCGAACAACGGGAGGCAGCGTCTCGTCCAGAACCACCGGCCTCGCGGCATCATTGACCTCAATCCAGGCGAGCGCTGCGGAGACGTCATCACGCAATTCGGCGACCCGTTCCGGCGGAATCTCCGTGTGCAGGATCTTGCCGTCCTGATACGCGATCGACCCGTGTCCCGAGGTGATTGACATCGCCAGCCGCTCTCGTCGGGCCTGCAGTCGGTCGACGACACTCTGCGGCACTGATATCGGGCCACACAATCTCGCCAGCTGATCCAGTACCTTCAGCCGCCATGCCGACCAGAACGCGAGCAAGTCGAGCACGCAACCCTGGGCCGAGTTGGCAATGATCGAATCGCGGGAATAGAGGCGCTCCTCCTCGTTCCCGGCGGCGACGGAGAGCCTCAGCCCCTGCTCGACGATGCCGGCGGCCACATCGATGGTGTCGAGCCCGAGTCGAGCCGCCAGCACATCGATCGGCATCCCACTAGCAAAATGGCTCTCCTGTTCGGAGAGCACCCAGTCGTGGCGCTCCTTAAGCGATGCGATCAGGTCGTCTAGGCCGTTCGGGCTCGTTGGATCGATCGTCATCGACTTGAAGCCGAAGACTTCTGGGAAGCGCTTCTCGTAGTTCTCCAACACGTAGTGGAAGCGCGCGACAATCTTGTGGCGAAGCTTAGTGATGGTGCCGCGGCGACCGTCAGGCGCCGTGAAAGCGTCACCGATGGCAAGCCCCATGACGGCGCGGACCAGCGGGTGCTCCGGCTCCCAGGAGTCGGAGTCCATTGATCGCAGACGTGAATCCGGCTCCACAATGAAGAAGGCGGTGCCGCCGTCATCATACTCGAAGTCGACGGCGACCTCGGGTGCGACGACCTCGGGCGACCAGGCGTCGGGACGCACGCCCGGCTCCTGCCCCTCCCGAATCGTCATCGACGAGAGGGTCATCCAGGCCCTCGGCTTGTCGCGGTGAACAAGGAAGAGCTTGTACGCGTAGCGGGCTGCGCGATCATGATGGCCGAAGTGGCTGAGCAGGTTAGCTACGCGGAAAGGGTCACTCGATCCTTTCCACGGCAGATCCTCTATCGGCTCGTCGATAGCCTCGAGCACCTGCCGCGATCGGTCTAGGCGTAGCAGCGCTTCGATCCGGAGGAGGACGGCTTTCGGGAGGTCTGGTTTCAACTGGAGCAAGCGCTCCGCATCTACCAGCGTACGCTCAACATCACCCGCGTTCCAAGCATGACGGGCGTCGAGCCAAAGCACGTCCGGGTGTCCACGCACAGCGTCCGAGGCGGCGGCAAGGGCGTCGCGGTACTCGCCGTCGCGTCGCGCGTCGGCGAGCGCCGTGAGAAACAGGAACGTCGCCGGCCTCGGGCTCGACAGGTCGATGTGATCCACGACCAGATCGGCCGCGTTGCCGGGCATCCCTGCCTCGAGCAAGGCCTCGGCCACGAGGAACCGGTCGATCGGATTGGCGTCGTCGCCCAGTTCCGACGCGATCCGCAGCAACCTGTCGTTCGCCTCCTCGTCCAGAATGCCTGTCTGCCGGTCCCTCTGAACCTGCAGCAGCTTGGCCGCCACCACGTCGCCGGGGTGACGAAGCATGTCTTCGATCGCCTGGTCCGCTGCCTCCAGGTCCTTCGCCATCAGGGCGAGTTCCACAGTGAGCCTGCGCCGCATCCCGGCGACCCGGTCGTCGGCAGGCTCGGACATGCGCTGCAGGATCGCCAGACGGTCTGCCGCGGTTCCGGTCCTGGAGAACTGCGCCTTCATGAGCACCGTCTCCGGCTCCGTGCCCGGCTCCAGGACCGCGAGCGCTTCGTCGAGATGCCCGCGGTCGATCAACGACATCGCGAGCAGGCGCATCAGCTGGTCCTCGCCGGGCGCGGCCCTCAAGCCTTCTCTCAGGAGGTCCTCGGCTTCCTCGTTGCGGCCGGCGAGCCTGAGGAGAAGAGCTCCGTTGCTCACGTGGGCCATGAGGTCGTGATGATGCTGGTACCCGTTGCGCAGGAAGTGAACCGCGTGGGATTGCATCTCGGTG
>CAYMIU010000071.1:0-15089 GCA_964390515.1 uncultured Stakelama sp. | reverse complement strand
GCCTCCCCCGCCGCTGCCGCCGCCACCGATCGAGCTGCCCGGCGTGATCAACCTCTCCCGCGCAGACTTCGCCGCCTCCAATATCGGCCGCTTCCCCAAGGCAAGTGCGGAGCCGGGCGCAGGAACCGAGACCGCGCGCGCCGAACCGGGCGGCGGTGGAGGCGGTGGCGGCGGGCCGAACGGCGAGACGCTCTACAACGCCGAATGGGTGCGCGAACCGACCCGCGCGGAGCTCGTCACCTATCTGCCGCAACGCGCGCAGACCGGCTGGGGCATGATCGCGTGCCGCACCATCGAGCGTAACCGCGTGGAGGATTGCCGCGAGATCGGCGAAAGCCCAGGTTCCGGCATTGCCCGCGGCTTGCGCCAGGCATCCTGGCAGTTCCTGGTCCGTCCGCCGCGCGTCAACGGCCGGCCGATGGTCGGCGCCTGGGTGCGTATCAAGTTCGACCTGGTGGTCGGCGTCAGCGAATAGATGAAATCGATCGTTTCGGGCGCGGACCTTTCTGCATCCCGAGCGTTGTGGTTGATTGTCGCGTAACGATCATCTCGGGGAGTTCCTTCACATGCGCATCGCCCATGCCTTCCTCCTTTCCGCCCTCTTCACCGGTGCCGTCGTCGCGCAGCAGGCGCCGAGCAGTCCGCCGGGATCGAAGAACGTCGCCGCGGTTACTGGCGGCACCTATACTGCCGACGCTGGCCACACGCTGGTGGAATGGACCGTCGATCACCTCGGCTTCACGCCCTATTTCGGGCTGTTCGGCAACATCACCGGCACATTGACGCTCGATCCGAAGAACCTCGGCGCGTCCAAGGTCGAAGTCTCGATTCCGGTGGCCGAAGTCACGACGGCGAGCGCCGGTCTCACCAAGCACCTCTTGAAGCCCGCTGACGCGGGCAAGTCGGCGGACTTCTTCGGCGCATCTCCGGCGCCGGCGCGCTTCGTCTCGACTCGAGTCACGCCCAGCGGCCAGAACGCGAAGATCGAGGGCAATCTGACGCTGAACGGCGTTACGAAGCCGGTGACGCTCGACGCGCAATTCTATGGTGCGGGCAAGATGCCGGCGCAGATGGGCGGCAAGGAAACCGTCGGCTTCACCGCAAACACCGCGATCCAGCGCAGCGAATTCAACATCGGCTACGGCATCCCGATGGTGTCGGACGAGGTGAAGCTGAAGATCACCGCCGCGTTCGAGAAGTAAGCCGCGGTTCTGCCTCCGTTACGCGGCGCTTCGGGCGGCGATCAGCCCCTCGAATGTGCCGCGGACGGAAGCGGAAGCCGATTCCAGATGCCGGTTCATCCGCGCGTCGAACTCGTCGCCCGTGTCGGTCGGCCCGCGCTGCGCCATCGCCCACGCACCGAACTCGCGTGCCTCGATCGCGCGATCGTGAAGCACGACGATCGCGCGATGGCGCGGGTCGGCGCGGATCCGGTCGAACACGGCCTGCACCGCCGCATCGCCGCCTTCGAGCACCTGGAGAAATCGGTAGCCGTCCGTCCACAGCAGCCCTGTCACCCCCTCGCGCCGATTGTTGCGCTGCGACGTCGCCAGGATAGATCCAAGCTCGAACGACGCGCCAGTGGAGGCAGTGCTGATATAGAGAAGCTGGCGCAACTTGGGTCCTTCGGCTGAATACGCCCCCCCGGCGCCGGCCCAGCGCTAGCCGCCAAGTTCTTACGTAAACGTCAAAATTCCTGAAGGCTGGACATGCGATCGAATATGCGGCAACCGCCGTGGCGATGATCCGGACGGGCGCCCCTCTTCTCCTTCGACTTACGCGCCCTTAGGCGCGACCAGCGACGTGCGCCCACCGGGCGGCACGCGATCCGCCTAAGGGCCAGACGAGACGAAAAGACGCCCCTCCAGCGAAGCGGACCAACCATGCTGCGCGATCCATCGACCAAATACCGCCCCTTCCCGACCATCGACATCCCCGACCGCACCTGGCCGTCGAAGGTCATCACCCGTGCGCCGCGCTGGCTGTCGACCGATCTTCGCGACGGCAACCAGGCGCTGATCGATCCGATGGATGCAGAAAAGAAGACCCGCTTCTTCGACCTGCTGGTGAAGGTCGGCCTGAAGGAGATCGAGGTCGGCTTCCCCTCCGCCGGCGCGACCGAGTTCGATTTCATCTCTGGCCTGATCCGGCAGGATCGCATCCCGGAGGACGTGAAGATCCAGGTGCTGACCCAGTCGCGCCGTGACCTGATCGAAACCAGCTTCCAGAGCCTTGAGGGCGCGCATTCCGCGATCGTCCACCTCTACAACGCCGTCAGCCCCGCGTGGCGCCGCATTGTGTTCGGCATGAGCCGCGCGGAAGTGAAGGCGATCGCGATCGAGGGCGCGAAGGTGCTGCGCGACGAAGCGGCCAAACAGCCCAACGTCGACTGGCATTTCGAATATAGCCCGGAAACCTTCTCCACCGCCGAGGTCGATTTCAGCATCGAGGTCTGCGCCGCGGTGATGGACGTGCTTCAGCCGACCGCTGAGCGCCCGATCATCCTCAACCTGCCGGCGACGGTCGAATGCGCGACGCCCAACGTCTATGCCGACCAGATCGAATATTTCGGCCGCCACATTCCGAACCGCGAGGCGGTGGTGATCAGCCTCCACACCCATAACGATCGCGGCACCGGCGTCGCCGCAGCGGAGCTTGGGCTGATGGCCGGCGCGGACCGGGTCGAGGGCTGCCTGCTGGGCAATGGCGAGCGTACCGGCAATTGCGATCTCGTGACGGTCGCGCTCAACATGTACACCCAGGGCGTCGATCCGAAGCTGGATCTTAGCGACATCGACGGGATCGTGAAGACGGTGGAATATGCCACCAATATCCCGGTCCACCCGCGCACGCCCTATGCCGGCGACCTCGTCTTCACCGCTTTCTCCGGCAGCCACCAGGACGCGATCAAGAAGGGCTTCTCCGCGCAGCAGGCGCGCAACGATGATTTCTGGGAAGTCCCCTATCTGCCGATTGACCCGGCCGATCTTGGCCGCAGCTACGAAGCGGTGATCCGCGTCAATTCGCAGTCGGGCAAGGGCGGCGTCGCCTGGGTGATCGAACAGGACAAGGGGCTGAAGCTGCCCAAGCGCCTGCAGGCCGATTTCAGCCGCCACGTCCAGGCACTGGCTGACGAGACGAGCCGCGAACTGAACGCCGCCGACATTTGGGGCGCGTTCGAGCGCACGTACCTGCCGGGCGACAAGGATCGCTTCGTGCTGCGCGATTATGACGAGACGGGCAGCGTCGGCGATCGCCGCTTTGTCGGCCGCGTTGCGATCGACGGCGAGGAACGCTCGCTCTCCGGCCGGGGCAACGGCCTCATCTCGGGCGTGATCGCCGCGCTGGCGGACACGACCGGGCCAGCGCTCGACGTGATCGACTATGCCGAGCACGCGATCGGCCATGGCGCCGGCGCGCATGCGGCGGCTTATGTCGAGTGCCGCACCGCGGACGGCCGCACCGTCTGGGGCGTCGGCATCGACACCGACGTCGCCACCGCAAGCGTGCGAGCGGTCCTCAGCGCCGCAAACCGCGCCTGACCTTCGAGGGGCAGCGCTGTCGAGGCGCTGCCCACGTCGTTATCGGGCCGTCATACTGAATGGGTCGGCAGGGAACCTGCGCCGGTAGCAGGAGCCGTCAGCGGCTGCGCACGATCTCGCAGCCCACCCGCGCATCGGGATAGACGTCGAGCTTCATCGATCGCACCCGAACTTGTCGCACCCGCGCATCGGAAAGGCAGAGCGCCGCCACCGCCTCGACCAGCGTCTCCTGCAACGCGAAGCCCGGCCCGCGCGCCAGATCGTGGATCCCGGCGCGAACGAAGTCGTAATCCAGCACTTCCTCGATCGCATCGGCGCTCGGCGGGCTCGGGTAGCTGACCGCCATTTCCACCGACAGGCGAACCCGCTGCGGTTCCGCCTCGTGCGGATGGATGCCGAGCCGCATCGGCACGTCGAGCCGATCGAGGATGATGGTATAGTCAGCCATCGAGCCGCTCCGGCCGCCGCGTCTCGAACATCACGTCGCCGGTGCGCTTCAGGAAGCGCTGGCCGCTGTCGACATGGATCGTCTGTCCCGTGACGCTCGGCGCGCCCAGCAGATAGACCACCGCTGCCGCCACCTGATCGGCGCCCACCGGCCGCCGCAACAGGTTCTCGCGCGCGACCCGATCGAATTCCTCGTCACTCTGATCGCCGCTCGGCAGGGTCAGGCCTGGCGCGACGGCATTCACCCGCACACGCGGCGCGAAGGCCATCGCCATCATCTCGGTCGCCCCGGCGAGCGCATATTTCGTCAGGCTGTACGAGAAGAAATCGGGATTGGGGTTGGCCAGCTTCTGGTCGAGCAGATTGACGATCGCGCCTTGCTCAAGCCCCGGCTGCGCGGCGAGCGCCGCGCCCAGCATCGAGGGCGCGGTGCAGTTGATCGCATAGAGGCGCGCGGCAAGCTGCGGATCGATCGCCTCCGGCCGATCCTCTTCGAACAGTGACGCGCTATTGACCAGACCGGTGATCGGGCCTCCCGCCACGGCAACGGCGCGGTCGAACAGTGCGCCGATCTCGTCGGTCCGCGCCAGGTCTCCCCCAACCGCTACGCCATCGATCTCAGCTGCCAGCGCTTCTGCCGCCGCCGCCGACGTGCCGTAATGAACCACCACCCGCCCACCAGCCGCGGCGCAGGCGCGCGCGATCGCAGCGCCAAGCCGCTTGGCGCCGCCGGTGACCAATATAGCGCCGAGTCCGGCTGTCCCGTTGACTTGGGTGCGCGTCACGCGCGGCCCTGCATGTCCATCAGCGCCAGCACTTCCCTGCGGCTGCGCTCGTCATCCCGGAACACGCCCATCATCCGGCTGGTGACCATCGACACGCCAGGGGTGCGCACGCCGCGCGCCGTCATGCAGGCATGGCTCGCCTCGATCACCACCGCGACACCCTGCGGCTTCAGGCCGTTCCAGATACAGTCGGCGACCTCCGCGGTCAGTCGCTCCTGCACCTGCAACCGCCGCGCATAAGCGTGCAGCACGCGCGCCAGCTTCGAAATGCCCACGACATGGTCTTTCGGCAGATAGGCGATGTGTGCCCGGCCGATGATCGGCGCCATGTGATGTTCGCAGTGCGACTGGAACGGAATGTCCCGCAACAGGACGATCTCGTCATAGCCGCCCACTTCCTCGAAGACTCGCGACAGGTGGTGCGACGGATCATCGGCATAGCCTGCGCAATATTCCTTCCACGCCCGCGCCACGCGCCTGGGCGTGTCGATCAGGCCTTCCCGCTCGGGATCGTCGCCCGCCCATTGGATCAGCGTCTTTATTGCATCAGCAACGTGATCGGGCACGACGATCTTTCCGTCGCTGCCTATAAGGTCCCCATCTTCGGGCGATCCGTTTGCAGTCATTTCCGAGACAAACCCTCTTTTCTACAAAGCGATCCCCCGCGCCGACTGGATCGGTTCGGTTTCGCTACTGTTTCATTTCAGTCACTGCTCTGTGCACCCCGAACGCTTCTCGCGCAAATTCATTTGACGGGCGAAAATTTCGCGCGCTACGTTCCATACCGCACAGTGGAACTACCGCAGACCGGCAGAAGCCGGCGCGGCTCTAGGAGGGGATGCCAATGCGCAAGATGGATCTGTTTGCCGCGACCGCGCTCGCGTTGATCGCAACGTTGCCGACCTATGCCGCCGCTCAGGCGGCACCCGGGACCCAGGATACCGCACCTACGAATACGGCGCCGACAGGTGCCTCGGCCAGTCCGCAGGATGCCGGCGGGTATGGTGCGGACATCGTTGTTACCGCACAGCGACAAGCCCAGACGCTGCAGGAAGTGCCGATTGCAGTCAGCGCCTTCTCGGCGGCCGCGCTTGAAGCGCAGCAGATCGACAATGCGTCCGATCTGCAGCTGACGCTTCCCAACGTCACCTTCTCCAAGGGAAATTTCACCGGTTCCAGCTTCACCATCCGCGGCGTTGGCGATCTGTGCGTCGGTATCTCGTGCGACGCGGCGACCGCAATCCACCTCAATGGTTCCCCATTGCTCGGCACCCGCATCTTCGAGACCGAATATTTCGATCTCGAGCGCGTCGAAGTACTGCGCGGCCCACAGGGCACGCTTTTCGGCCGCAGCGCCTCGTCGGGCGTGGTGAACTTCATCACCGCCAAGCCGCGCACGGACCGCTTCGCTGCCGCGGCTGAGGCCGAATACGGCAATTACGATTCGATCCGCGCCAAGGCGATGATCAACGTGCCGCTCGGCGAAACGCTGGCCGTTCGCCTTGCCGGCTTCTACCTGAACCGCGACGGCTATACGAAGAACCTGTACAACGACACGCGGATCGACGGCCGCGACATGTACTCGGTGCGCGGCTCGATCCGTTGGGAGCCGTCGGTCGATACGACGGTCGACATCCTCGCGTCATACTTCAAGGAAGACGATAACCGCCTTCGCATCCAGAAGCAGCTTTGCCAGACCGATCCGACCGGCGTTCTCGGCTGCCTCAACAACCGCCGCGATTTCGGCCGCACCAACACCAACGCGGGTTTCACAGGCACACTGGGCAGCCGCGAATTCCTGTCGATCGCGTTCGGCAGCCCCGTGCTCGGCCAGACGCTCGGTCTCGGCAGCGTATATGGCCCGAATGCGTACGAAGGGAACCCGACCCTGCCGGATCCGCGCGAAGTCTACACCGCGTTCAACCCAACCTATAAGACGGACGAAACGACAGTTCAGGCGCGCATCGACCACAATTTCGGCCCGGTCCGCCTGCAGTTGACCGGTCTGTATCACGAAACCTCGGTCGACTCGTCGCAGGACTATAACCTCGGCGTCGCCAACCGTTCGCTGATACAGCCGTCGCTCAATAACGTGGCATTCGCGGCGGCCAATGGCCTCGGCCCGATCCCGGCGGCTTACTTTGCGCCGATCGCCCGCGCGCTGTTCCCGAACGGGCCCGCCGGTGACCTGTGCACCTCCAGCCCGCGCGGCACCGGCCTCGGCGTCTACGGCGGGTTCAGCAACTGCGGCCCCGTCCCGAACGCCTATGATCGCTCGACTCAGAAGACGAAGGACTGGTCGGTCGAAGGTATCATCAGCTCCGATTTCGACGGCATGTTCAACTTCCTGCTCGGCGGCATCTATGTCGACGGCAAGGTTCGCAACGGCGACTATTACGTCAACGCCTTCGCCATCGACTATGTGACGGGCATCCTCGGCACGGTGCAGGCCGCAGCCGCCGGCCGCCCGCCGTCCTTCTCCGCCACGCCCTATTTCTGGAATGCCACGCCGGAATTCCGCCTGAAGTCCTACGGCATCTTCGGTGAAACGTACTTCGACTTCACCGACAAGCTGAAGCTGACGCTCGGTCTGCGCTATAACAACGACCGCAAGTTTGTCCGCTCGCGCTCGACGCTGGCGAGCTTCCCGGTGCCCTTCACGCAGACGGGCAGTGCGTTTGATGCGCCGGGCGCGGCGACCTATGATGCCGATCCGGTCACGCCAGGCATGCAGGAATTCGCGATCCGTCGTCGCACGTTCGACGAATTCACTGGCCGCGCGGTTGTCGATTACAAGATCACTGACGACAATCTGATCTACGCGTCATACTCGCGTGGCTACAAGTCGGGCGGCTTCAACCCGCCGGTCCAGGTACCGAACCTGGTCATTCCGGACTCCTTCCGTCCGGAAATCATCAACGCCTTCGAAATCGGCTCGAAGAACACCTTCGACAATGGTCGGTTCACCCTGAACCTCACTGGCTTCTACTATAAGTACAAGGGCCTGCAGCTCAGCCGCATCGTCGCCCGCTCGTCGATCAACGACAATATCGATGCCGACATCTACGGTGTCGAGGCGGACGCCTTCTTCCGGCCCGCGCCGGACTGGGCGATCAACATCGGCGCCAGCTACCTGAAGACGAAGGTCACGACGGACGATCCGTTCATCAACCAGCGTGACGTGTCGGGAGGTAATCCCAACACCGTCATCATCAAGGACCTGCAGGCCGCCTTCAATTGCGTCGTCCGCGGCAACAACGCGGCGGTCGCCCAGGCCTTCGTGACCGCGGTGAACACAGGGCTGGGTCTGCGGGGGCCGACCCCGTTCCCCGCCGACGCGAACATCGGCGCGGCGACCGGCGCGTTCAGCCTCTGCGACGTGCTGACCGCCCAGTCCGCTAACCCGGCGGTGCTCGGCCTGCTGCCCGCGGGCTCGACGATCAGCGTGTCGGAAGGTGTCGGCGTCAGCATCAAGGGCAATTCGCTGCCGCAGGCGCCGGTGGTGAAGTTCTCGGCGGGCGTGCAGAAGACGTTCGACTTCTCGAACGGCATGTCGCTCGTCCCCCGCGTCGACCTGACCTACACGGGCGAAAGCTACGGCAACATCTTCAACGGCCGTATCAATCGCATCGAAGGGTATCAGCAGGCCAACGCCCAGATCCAGCTGAACGGCATGGATGACCGCTGGTTCGTTCGCGGGTTCATCCAGAACATCTTCGATAACAACGCCACCACCGGCCTGTACCTGACCGATCAGTCGTCGGGCCTGTTCACCAACATCTTCACCCTCGAACCGCGTCGCTACGGCGTGGCCGCCGGGTTCAAGTTCTAAGATGGAGCCTGCCCCGCACTCCCGGGGCAGCGTTTCAGAACGGCAGACTGGGGCGGCACCTTCGCGGGGCCGCCCCTCTTTGTTGCACCCTTCACGCCAGACGCCCCGCCGCCCAGGCGACGTGATCGGCCATGAAGGTCGAAATGAAATTATAGCTATGGTCGTAACCCGGCTGGCGCCGCAGCGTCAGCTCGATGCCCGCGCCCGTGCACGCCGCCTCCAGCAACTCAGGCTTCAATTGCTCGGCGAGGAAGCCGTCGGCCTCGCCCTGGTCCACCAGGATCTCCGGCACGCGCGCGCCGTCCTCGATCAGCGCGCAGGCGTCATAGGTCCGCCACAAGGCGCGGTCCGGCCCCAGATAGCCGTCCAGCGCCTTCTCTCCCCAAGGGCAATGCAGCGGCGAGGTGATCGGCGCAAAGGCGGAGACGCTGCGGAAGCGCCCCGGATTGCGCAGCGCAATCGTCAGCGCGCCATGGCCTCCCATCGAATGGCCGGTGATCGACTGGCGCGAGAGGTCAGCGATCGGAAACTCGGTCGCAATCAGGCCGGGCAACTCGTCCTCGATGTAGCTGCGCATGCGGAAGTTCGCCGCCCACGGCTGCTCAATGGCGTCGACATAGAAGCCCGCGCCCTGGCCGAAATCCCAGCCATCGTCGTCCGGCACACCTTCGCCGCGCGGGCTTGTGTCCGGCGCAATGAAGATGATGCCGTGTTCGGCGCAAGCGCGGCGATACTCGCCCTTGTCGGTGACGTTCGCGTGCGTGCAGGTGAGGCCGGAGAGATACCACAGCACGGGCAGCCGCGCGCCTTCCGCGTGCGCCGGCACATAGACGGAGAAGGTCATGCCCGTCCCCGTCGTGGTGGCGCGGTGGCGGTACACACCCTGGGTGCCGCCAAACGCCTTGCTCTCGCTGACCGTTTCCATTTGCGTCTCCATCTATTAGCGCGCGACCTAGCGCGGTGTTCGTGCGTTAGCGAGACGATCAACTCTGGACGGTGCTGCAAGGGCGTGACAAGCGCGCCCGACCGGCGCAAAACAACGATCGCGCTTCGCGAGCGTGATTCCGCGGATGCCGAATAACCGGCGCAACAGGAAGGAATGCAATGGCTACCAAGACCAAGACCGGAGAGGCGACCAAGGCTAAGGCTGGCGCTGCGAAGAGTGGAGATGCCAAGCCAAAGACTGGTGGCATCCACGCCCCGGTTCAGCCCTCGCCCGAACTCGGCGCCGTCGTCGGCAATGATCGCCTGCCGCGCAGCGAAGTGATCAGCAAGGTTTGGGAATACATCAAGTCCAAGAACCTTCAGAACCCGGAAAACAAGCGCGAAATCCTCGCCGACGACAACCTGAAGAAGGTGTTCGGCAAGGACAAGGTGACGATGTTCGAGATGAACAAGTACATCTCCGCGCACGTAAAGGCCTGATCGAGACGATATCGTCTCCCGGGGGCGCGGCCACGGCGGCGCCCCCGGTCGGCTTATTATTCGATCAACCGCGCCTCACGCGTCGTGCCTCGTCACGCGCACTGGCGAGCACCGCCCGGCCGGGCAAAGTCCCGCCGGAACGTCTCGCCCCACCACGGCGTTTCCTCACCTCTGGTGAGAGGAACGACCGATGAAAAAAACGCTGCTTACCGCCGCCTTCGCCACCGTTATGCTTGCTGGGTGCAACAGCCAGAGCCGTGCCGCCGAAGAGAAGAGGGAGCGCGAGGCCCAGCAAACCGCGGCTATCGCGGGCGCCGAAGCCGTCGCCCTCGGCCTTACCGAGGCTCAGTTGCTCGACGCTGATCTCGTTGACCCGAACGGGGTGGAAATCGGCGAGGTCGAACAGGTCGTTCGCGGCCCATCGGGCAAGGTCGAGCGCCTGCTGATCGAGGTCGAGGACAGTAACCCGGATCGCTATGTGCATGTGCCGGTGGACGGCCTAACCCCGATCAAGCGCGGCAACGATACCGACCTGTCGACCAAGATGACGAAGCAGCAGCTCCAAGCTCTACCCGAGGTGAAGAGGTAAAGCTGCAGTCGGCCTGAACGGCAGCCCCGATCGGCATCCCGGTATTTCTCGGGAGCCTCTTTTCGGGGGGCCGCCAACAACCGGGAAAAAGCGCGGCCGGCTATCCATCTGATCGTGCCGTCGGCCGGCGGCGCGCATTTACCCCTTGCCTGACGTGCCCGCTTCCAGGATCGACACGATCGAGAACAGTGTGAAGCAGACGGCGCCCAGCCCTGCCAGAACGCGTGCCGGAACCAGGAACGCTGCGTTGCCCATCGCCGCCTCCGCAAGGAAGGTGGAAAAGAACAGGCATGCCAGGCACGTCACGACCGGGATCAACGGGATGCGATTGGCAAGCGCGCATTCGCGCCGCCAGGTCAGCGCCAGCAGCCACACCTTGGAAATGATGCTGAAGCACACCATGCCGAGGCCCAACAGGACGCAGCCAGGGGCAATCCGCTCGGATCGATCGGATCCGAACAGGACGTACAGGCCCCAGCCGAACGTCGCAGTGCCGAGCAGAAGCACCCAGAGCGTCCATAGCCACCGCTCGCCCTCGTCGAACTGGTTGCGGACCTGACGAACCACCGTGGACACGAGCGAGATGAGGCACGCGCATATTGCGGAAATGCCAAGCAGCACGTGGCCCGCAACGAAGTGGGGCGTGTCGGCCTCGCGCCGCAGCAACATGACCCCCCATGCGACAGCGATGATCGTCGCGATTACGGGTATCGAGATCAGCCCGAGACCGGCGGCCGCGCCATAAGCCCCCGCGGGCACGCCATCCTCCGCACGACCATGGGCGTTCTTGGGGATCAGCGTGAACGCACTTGATGCTGTTGCAACCGTGCTGACACAAGCCGCGATCAGGCCCACGCCGAAGATAACATGCCCGGCCACGAAGCTGGGCACGCGCGCTTGCTCGAGCACCAGCACTCCCCAGATCATGGTCGCGCCAGCAGCCGTATAACCGACCACCGGCAGGATGATCTTCCATGCCGGGTGGAACGTATCCGTCAGCTGACGAATGATCATCGCTGCGGTCGTGAAAAGCGCAACGCAGATTGCCGCCAACGAGATCAGCACGTGACCGGCGACGAAATGATCGGCGTCATCGCCCCCTGCCAGCACGTACAGCCCAAGGCTCAGGCACACCGCCCCCATGGCTAGCGGGATGATCCGGAAGAGGACGCTGATCCAGTAATTCACGGGCAGCCTACCGGTCACGTGGATGAGCGCAGATTGCCTTGCGCTTGGCCGGCAAGCCGCAACCACACTTGGCTCGTCGCCGCTGAGGCGAACAATAGGCAAAGATACGATGCGCGGGCGCCCGCCACTATCGGCCGCCATCAGATTCCCCGGCGACCTCGCCCCGCGGCGGAATGGTGCCCCCGGCGAGATTCGAACTCACGACCTGCGGTTTAGGAAACCGTCGCTCTATCCTGCTGAGCTACGGGGGCACGGGCGCTTAGCTACGGTGTGTCCGAGGAGCGGTCAATTGGCCGGCCCACTCTCGTCTGGCCGCTCAGTTCGCCTTTTCCGGCGGCACGATCGGCAGTGGCAGCGGCGCGACGGGCACGCCTTCGTCGACCAGCGCTTTCGCCTCGGCTAGCGTCGCCTGGCCGTGGATCGTCTCATGCGGCTGGTCACCAGCATGCATCGCTCGCGCCTGTGTCGCGAACTCTCCGCCCACCCAGCGTGAACCCTCGAGCACCTTGCGCTGCGCCGTCGCAAGCGCCTGCAGTGCCGCCTTTACTTCGGCCGGCGGGCTCGGCGAACGGGCGTTGCCCTTGGGCGCGACGTTCGGCGCCATCACGGCCTTCTCCACCGCGGTGTCGCCGCACATCGGGCACGCCACCAGCGCACGCTCGCGCTGCTCCTCATAAGCGGTGGACGAGCCGAACCAGGCCTCGAACACATGGCCGCCGGCGCATCGAAGATCGAAAACGATCATTCCGCCACCATCGTCCCGGGCACCGGGCGGCGATGCGCGATCACCGGAATACGCGCACGCACGCCCGTCACGCGATCGGGATCGATCTCGACAAACCCGAGGCCGGGGGCTTCAGCCATGTCGCACAGCATTTCGCCCCAGGGATCCATCGCAAGCGAATGGCCATAGGTCGCGCGGCCATCCTCATGCTCGCCGGTCTGCGCCGCCGCGATCACGAACGCCGCCGACTCGATGGCGCGGGCACCAAGCAGCACATGCCAGTGCGCCGCACCGGTCGGCCGGGTGAAAGCCGCGGGCACCGAGATGATCGTCGCGCCCGCATCGCTCAGCGCCTGGAACAGGGCCGGAAAGCGCAGGTCGTAGCAGATCGTGAGGCCAAGCCGCCCGAGCGGCGTATCCACCACCACGGCCGTTTCGCCCGGCGCATAAGCCGCCGACTCACGCCAGCTTTCGCCGGTCGGCAAATCCACGTCGAACAGATGGATCTTGTCATAACGCGCACGGATCGCCCCCGCCCCGTCGATCACGAAGCCGCGATTGGCAAGCCGGCCGTCGTCGCGCCGCAACGCGAGGCTCCCGAGGTGGACCCAGATGCCGGCGCGTGCAGCCGCCTCCCGCACCGCCGCCAGAACGCGATCATCACCTTCTGCGAGGATCGACGCAGCCGCGCGCTGCCGATCACGATCGAGCAGGCCCGACATTTCGGGCGTGAACAGCATCGCCGCGCCGCCATCGGCGGCGGAGCGGATCGCATCGTTGATCGTGGCGGCATTGGCTGCGGGATCGATCCCGCTCGTCATCTGGAGGATCGCTGCCCTCATGGCGGGCTGAGCATCGCATCAAGCTGTCCGGCACGCTCCAGCGCGGCCAGATCGTCCGATCCGCCGACATGCTTCCCGTCGATGAAGATCTGCGGCACGGTGGTGCGCCCGCCGGCGCGGTCGATCATCTCGACGCGCTTCGCCCCGCCAAGCGTGATGTCATATTCGGTCGGCTCGACGCCTTTCGACGACAAGAGCTGCATCGCACGGGTGCAATAAGGGCACCACGCCTTCGTGTAGATTTCTACCTGAGCCATATCAGCGAGTTGTGGACGTGACGGGCGATTGTCAATCCGCCGCGGCGTCGTCCAGCACCCGTGCCCAGCACAGGATCGACACCTGCGCCGCACCGCCGCGCAGCAGCGCGGTGACGCAGGCGCTGGCCGTGGCGCCGCTGGTGTGCACGTCGTCGACCAGCACGATCCGCTTGCCCCGCACCCGCCCGGCGGCATGCGGCGTCAGTGCAAAGGCACCCTGCACCGCCTTGCGCCGATCCTTCGCCCCCAGCCCGCGAAGCACCGGCGTCGCCTTGGTACGGGCAAGAACCGCGCCCTCGGCAGGTACGCCGCTTACGCGCGCCAGCGCGCCGGCGATCAGCCCCGCCTGATTGTACCCGCGGGACCACAATCGCCAGCGATGAAGCGGCACCGGCACGATCAGCTCGGCATCGGGCGGCACATGGCGCAGCATCAGCCGCGCCGCCGTCTCGGCAAAGGCGGCCCGTCCGCCATATTTCAGGCGCAGCGCCACCGTCCGCGCCACATCGCCATAGGCGACCGCCGCGTCGAGCCCCGCATGGCGCGGCGGATTGGCGATGCAATCGGCACAGCGGCTGCCCGCACCGCGATCGTAGGGGAACGGGGCATGGCAACTCGCGCACCACGGTGGCGCCAGGAAGCGAAGCGCGCTCCAGCAGGTCACGCAAAAGCGGTGGTCTGCGGTGGTGACGATCCCGCAGCCGGGGCAGCGCGGCGGCAGCGCCAGCGAAATCACCGGCTCGATCAGCGGGATGGGCATTGCCACCCTTGTTCCCCCTCGCCCGCGCGCGCACAAGCCGCCCAATGAGCACGCCCGAGATTTTCGATCGATCCGCCCGCCGCCGGCGCCGCGATCGTGCCGCGCCAGGCTATGCCGCGCATGATTTCCTGCGCGCGGCAATGCTGGACGGGATCGAGGAACGGCTCGCGAGCGTCCGCCGCAGCTTCACCGATGTGCTCGATCTCGGCTGTTTCGACGGCAGCTTCCAGGCGCCGGCCGGCGCACGCGTGGCGCGGCTCGATGCCGGCCACGCCTTCGCGCGCACCGCCGGCGGCGTGCAGGGTGACGAGGATCGCCTGCCCTTTTCCGACGCCTCGTTCGATCTCGTCGTCTCCGCGGGTGTGCTGGACCAGGTCAACGACGTCCCCGGCGCACTCAGCCTCGTGCGGCGCGTGCTTCGGCCCGACGGCCTGTTCCTCGGTGCGATGCTCGGCGCCGGATCGCTGAGCGCGCTGCGTGCTGCCTTCCGCGCGGCAGAAGCCGATCGGCCGGCGCCGCGCATCCACCCGCAGATCGAGGTGCGCTCGGCTGGCGACCTACTCATGCGCGCAGGTTTCGCGCTGCCGGTGGCGGATGTGGAAACGCTGCGCGTGCGCTATGGCGGGCTCGGCCGGCTGATCGAGGACCTGCGCGGCATGGCGGGGACGACCCTGCTGGTCGAGCGCCAGCCGCTCACC
>CAYMIU010000070.1:0-15157 GCA_964390515.1 uncultured Stakelama sp. | reverse complement strand
AATCAGCAGTCCGCCACTACTTCAACCCTGCCTTTTTCAACACAATCCACCCACTTCCGGTCTTTCGATGGACGTTTCGGCACGCCGAAGCTGACCGACCGCTTACGGGGAAGTAGCTTCAATCGCCAAAATGACCGCTAATGGGCGCGTTGCAGACTGGCAGCTCACGACCGGAGCGGTCCAGCAGCTCCTGGGCCGCTTGGTTACATGCCGCTTTCAGCTGCGGGAGGCAAAAAGCGGCTGTTGAGCAGGTGTGACAACCGCTCGGTTCTGACACGCGAAGTTGGGTGTCGGGAGCATCCACTTATTGGTCGCCGGGTTTCTCGGGCTACCGCAACCAAACATCTGCTCAGAAGTGACCGATCAAGATCGCGTGACCGGTTCTTGAGGACTTCGTGCCGGCAGCTTAGCTTCCAGATTGGAATGACCTAAACCTTCCGGTGCCGGGTCACAACGTTCCGTAGTGACGTCTTCTTTTCAAGCGAGACTCCTGCTGTGCGGCGATCGTGATTACCTCTCCGTGCTGCGGTACCAACTCAATCATCTTTTCGGGGGCGTGCCCCGAGATCGAGGTTCGCAAAGCCGCGATGGATCCTCCGTGCGCGACGATCAGAACGTTGCCAGCCTTGTCTAGCCCGTCCCAGGCGCGCTGAACCCGTCGTATCAACTCCACGCCGGTTTCGCCGTCGCCGCCAGGACGGAAATTCGTGGGATCAGTCATGATCCTGTCCATCAGCGAGCCCGTTTCACGCCAAATGACATTCCAACTCCGGCCCTCCCAAGACCCGAAGTCGCGCTCCAGCCATCGGGGATCGCATCGTATGGGTAGCCCCGTGCGCTTGCCCACCATCTCCGCCAGCCGTCGGGTGCGGATAGCGCCCGAATGAACTATCGCCGTCAGCGGCTCTGCCGCCAACCGCCGGGCAAGGTCGCCGGCCATGCGTGCGCCCTCACGGCTCCAGCCCATATCTGAGCTGCCATAACACCGGCCCACCCAAGCCCTCGCGACAGGCGGATGGCGAACGAGGAGGACGCCCGCGTTCACGCCGCGGCCGCTGAAAGCAGCAGCGAGAGCTGCCCCATATAGACCGCGAATCCCAAGCAATCGCCGGTGCTTCCGCCGATCCGATCGCGCAGGAAACGCGTGATCCAGAATAGGAAGATCAATCCGATTGCGGCGCTGGCCAAGAGCGGCAGCGGCCGGACAAGGGCCAGCGGCAGGATGCCCGGGATCGCCAGAAGCACACCGCCGCCTGTCCGTCCGAGCGGCATCCCGTTCCCAATCCTGGCCGCGATCCCGCCAGCATCGGGTGGAGGCGGCAGCAATGTAGCGAGTAGCACCGCCCATAGCCGGCCCATCGTCGCCGCAGCGATGATCGCAGCGACGGCGACTGAAGGTGGCAGAGCGATCATGGCAGCAAGGCGTAGGCCCAGCGCCAGCGCCAATCCCACCGTGCCGTAGCTGCCGATCCGGCTGTCCCGCATGATGCGCAGCGCATTCTCGCCACGCGCGACGCCGCCAAAGGCATCGCAGAAGTCAGCCACGGCATCTTCATGGAAAAACCCGGTAAGCAGCGCCTCCACTGCCAGCGCCAGCAGTACAGCGATCATCGGGGGCCAGATCATGCTGGCGCAGACGAAGGTAACGGCGGTGATCGTCCCGATCAGTGTTCCCACCGGCGGCAGCCAGGCCATCGCGCGCGCAAGTCCGTTCTCGGCCTGCACGGGTGTCAGGCCGGCAAGCATGGGCACCGGGAGGCGTGTCAGGAATTGAAGCGCCAGCAGCGGGGGCGCCCAGATCGGTGCCCGGTCAATGGCCGACATTTCAGTCGTCGCGCCGCACGCCGATGGTATCAAGCCGTGCCACATCTCGCAGAAGCGCCGCTGCCGCGTCGAGCAACGGCAGCGCGGCCAACGCGCCGCTTCCCTCGCCAAGGCGCATCCCCCAATCCAGGATCGGGTCGAGACCAAGATGGACAAGAGCGGCCCCGTGGCCGGGCTCGGCCGAACGGTGCGCCGCGAGCATCGCGTGTGCAGTGCCGGGCGCAAGCCGCTCAGCGATGAGGGCCGCCGCGGTCGCGACATATCCATCCAGCAACAAGGTCGCGCCACGCTTTGCGCCACGGGCGTAGAAGCCCGCCATGGCGGCGATCTCGTAACCGGCGACCCCTGCGATCGCGGTGATTGGATCATCGGCGAGCAGCGGGCGTGCCCGCTCGACAGCCGCGCCGACGACGCGCTTCTTGTCCGCCACGACCGCGTCACCGGCACCGGCGCCCCGTCCCACCGCCTCGTGCGTGGGCACGTCGGCGAGAAGCGCCGTCAGCGCCGCCGCAGGCGTGGTGTTGCCAATTCCCATCTCGCCGGCGATCAGCACCGCAGCGCCGCGATCGACAGCGCGGTCTGCCTCTTCTTCGCCGACTGCCCAGGCAGCGCGGAACTGATCCGCGCTCATCGCTGATCCGTGCGCAAGGCTCATGGTGCCCTCCGCCACACGCGCGTCGCGGAAGAACGGGGGTGGATCAAGCGGACAGGGGCTCGCCACGCCCACGTCGACCAGCCGGAGCGCACAATCGCTTGCGGTGGCCAGCGCGCTGCTGGTCGCGCGTCCTTCGAGGATGACAGAGACCATCACGCCGGTGACCGTCGAGGGCCACGCGGAAACGCCATCGGCTACACAGCCGTGATCGCCGGCGAACAGGACGATCTGGCGCGGATGCGTGACGGGATCGAGCCGCTGCTGCGTTCGGGCCAGCCAAACGGCGATCTCCTCCAGCCGGCCCAGGCTGCGTCGGGGCTTGGCGAGCGCATCGAGATGCGCCCAGATATCGGTATCGTCGATCATGCGGCTGTCTTTCCCAGTGAAATCAAGGCGTCGACGTCCAGCACCTCTTCCAGCCGGACGGCGATTGCGTCCAGCGCAGCGTCGATCAGGTCGTGGCGATCCCGGCCATCGGAGGTGGCGCCGAGCTGTTGCATCAGCAGCGCGCGAGCAGCGGGACGGTCAAACAGCCCGTGGACATAGCATCCGGCGATCCGGCCGCCCTGCGCAATGGCTCCGTCGTTCGTGCCGTCCGCCAAGCGCAGCAAGGGCGGCACACCCGGGTCGACCGTCGTGACGCCTGCGTGAATCTCATACCCGGCGAATCCGGCATCCTCTTGCGCGAATTGGCCGGTGACGGGCCGCGTGCGCTTGTCTTGCGCGAGCACCGTATCCACCGGCAGCAGGCCGACGCCCTCCACCGTGCCTGGGACTCCTTCGATGCCATCAGGGTCCGAGATTGTGCGGCCGAGCATCTGATAGCCGCCGCAGATGCCCAGCACGCGGCCGCCACGCCGGACATGGGCGGCCAGATCAACGTCCCAGCCCTGCGCCCGGAAGAAGGCGAGATCGGCGATCGTTGCCTTGGTCCCCGGCAGGATGACGAGCGCCGCGTCTCCCGGAAGCGGCTGGCCCGGAGGGACCATCGTAAATCGGATGCCGGACTCTTGCGCGAGCGCATCGAAGTCGTCGAAATTGGCGATCCGCGACAGCATCGGCACGGCGATCAACGGACCGGCGCCCGCCGGAACCGACCGATCCAACGCCACCGCGTCCTCAGCGGGCAGCCTTGCGGCTTCGGGCAGCCACGGCACGACGCCGATGCTCGGCCAACCGGTCGCCGCTACGATCGCCCGCAGCCCGTCGTCGAACAGAGCCAGATCTCCCCGAAATTTGTTGATCATGAACCCGCGGATCATCGCTGCATCGGCAGGATCGATTACGGCTTTCGTTCCTACAAGTGAGGCGATCACTCCGCCGCGATCGATATCACCGACCAGCACCACAGGCACGCCCGCCGCACGCGCGAACCCCATGTTCGCGATGTCGCGGCTGCGCAGGTTGATCTCTGCGGGCGAACCCGCGCCTTCGACCACCACCATGTCCGCTTCTGCCGACAGGCGGTTATAAGCTTCGAGTACGTCGCCGAGCAGGTCAGGCTTGCGGTTCCAGAAATCTCCCGCGGCCATCGTTCCGCGAGCCCTCCCGCCTACGACGACCTGAGACGTACGATCACTCTGCGGTTTCAGCAGGACGGGGTTCATGTCGACATTCGGGGGCACCCGCGCGGCAATGGCCTGAAGCGCTTGCGCACGGCCGATCTCGCCCCCGTCGGCAGTAACCGCCGCGTTGTTCGACATGTTCTGCGGCTTGAATGGCCGCACGCGCAGCCCCCGGTTTGCCAGCGCGCGGCATAGGCCCGCCACCAGCACCGACTTGCCGACGTCGGACCCGGTGCCCTGCAGCATCAGGGCAGGCACGCGACGCCTACGACACAGCCCCACAGCAGTAGACAGGCGCGGCGATAGATCCGCAATGCGTGGGCGAGATCGCCGGCGGAGGGCGCGGGCCCGCGACCCAGCCTCGCACGCATGGCAGGTTCACCGTCATAGGAGACCGGTCCGCCCAGGCTGCGCCCGAGAACGCCGGCCATCGCCGCCTCCGGCCAGCCACCATTGGGCGATGCGTGACGGCGGGCATCGCGCCACATGGTCCGCCAGCCGGTTCCACCGGCAAGGCAGACCAGGAAGCCGGCAATGCGCGCCGGCACCCAGTTGATGAGATCGTCCGCACGTGCGGAAGCCCATCCAAACCATTTCAGCTGCTTCGTGCGGTGGCCGACCATCGAGTCCGCCGTATTGATTGCCTTGGCGGCGAACAGCCCGGGCAGCCCCGCCACAAGGAACCAAAACGCGGGTCCGACCACGCCATCGCAAAAGCTTTCTGCCAGGCTTTCGATCGCGGCTGTTGCAACACCTTCTTCGTCGAGCGCCGCAGTGTCGCGCCCCACGATCATTGCGACTGCAGCACGAGCAGCGGGCATGTCGCCCGAGGTCAGAGGCGCTGCGACTGCCGCCACATGGTCATGAAGACTGCGCTGCGCCAAGCCCGTCGTGCCGGCCAGCACGATCAGTATCGCGCCCCAGACTTTTTGACCTACGTGTTCGATTGCAGTCCCGATCCCGCCCGCGACCGCGATCAGCAGGACGAGCAAAGCGGTTCCCGCCGCCCGCTGCCGCCCCGCAGAGCCATGGTTCCAGCACCGCTCGGTGGACGCGATCATGACCCCCAGAGCCATGACGGGATGTGGCCAGCGCCGCGGATAGCCCAGCGCCGCCTCCACGATCAGCACGGCGAGCAGGAGGGCGGCATGGCTCACCGCGTGAATGGCAGGATGAACCGCTGCCCCGCTGGCGTGACGCCAATCTCGACCTCGACACCATAGGCTTGTGCGATCAGCGAGGCGGTCAGAACGTCTGGGGCCGGTCCAGCGGCCACGACCCGCCCGCCGCGCAGAAGCACGGCATCATCCGCAATCCGCGCGGCGAGATGCAGGTCGTGCAGCACCAGGATCACGCCTCGGCCGGTATCGGCCACGCCCCGTAACCGGGCGAGCACGTCGAGCTGGTGTGCCGGATCCAGGCTGGCCAGCGGTTCATCTGCGAGCAGCCAGTCAGGCTCGCCCGCGAGCACCCGCGCGAGCAGCACACGGCTCCGCTCTCCACCGGAAAGCCGCTCTACCCCGCGACCTGCGAGCGCGGTCATGTCGGTCGCGGCCAGAGCTCGCTCCACGGCTGCACGATCCGCTTCCGTTGCGCCCCAGCGGCCGCGGTGCGGGAAGCGGCCGAGCGCGACCAGCGTGGCGACGTCGATGTCCCAATGCACATCGGCGGCCTGGGGCAGCAGCCCGATCGCGCGTGCTCGTGACCTGCGCTCGATGGCGTGCACATCAATCCCATCCAGAGTGGCCGCGCCGGTGCCAGGCTTTCGTAGCGCGGCGAGGCAGGCGAGGAGTGTGCTTTTGCCGGCACCGTTCGCGCCGAGCAGCGCTGTGACGCGTCCGGGCCGGAAGCTGTAGCTGACATCGTCGAGGATGCGATTGCGGTTCAGCGTCAGGCCAAGATGAGCGGCGGTAAGGACACTCATGCGAGCCTCCGGCGCATGCTGATCAGGAGCCACAGAAAGAATGGTCCGCCCAGCATCGACATGGCGATGCCCAGCCGCAGCTCGCTAACTGTGGGCGCTATGCGAACCAGCGTGTCAGCCACGGTCAGCAACAGGGCCCCGCCGAGCGCAGACGGCAACAGGATTGCGGAAGGCCGGTTGCCGGCCAGCGGGCGAACGAGATGCGGCACCATCAGCCCGACGAAGCCGATCACACCGGCCGAAGCCACTGACGCGCCGACGGTCAGCGCGACGCCGACGATCACCGCCGCCTGCAGCCGGCCGGGGGCGACTCCCATCGATTGCGCCGCCTGCTCGCCCAGGGTTAGCGCATCGAGCGTTCGCCCCGTCATCGCCAGCACGGTTGCTCCAGCGGCGATCAGCGGCAGCGCGACCTTGACGTCGTCCCAACTGCGGTCGGTCAAGGCGCCCATCAGCCAAGTGACGATCTGCGACGAGACGAAGGGCGTGGGTGCAAGGCTGATTGCCAGCGCCGTCATGGACCCGGCGATGCTGGTCAGGATCATGCCAGCCAGCGTGAACAGGATCAGGCTTCCGGATCGTCCTGCGATCAGCGCCAGCAGGGCGGTCGTGCCCGCGGCGCCGGCTAGCGCAAAGGCGGGAAGCAACCAGAGCTGCACCGCATACCCGAAGTAGAGCGACAGCACGGCGCCCAAGGCCGCGCCGGAGGAGACGCCGAACAGCCCGGGGTCGGCCAGGGGGTTGCGCAGATATCCCTGCATCACTGCGCCGGACAGCCCGAGCGCGGCGCCAACAAGGATCGCGAGTACGGTACGCGGCAGGCGGAGTTCGACGATGATGATCGCGCGCGGATCGGCTGCGGTCCATGCATCGATCGGCACCCACACCTTGCCCGCAAGGACGGACAGACAGGTGGCCAGCAGCAATAAGCCGAGCAGAGCGGCAGCGAGGCGGGTCACGGAGCCACCTCCCGCCGGACTTGCCGAAGCCGGGCCATGGCGGCGATGATGGTCGGGCCACCGCAGTTCATCAGCCGCGCCGGATAGTCCGCCACGACAATCCGCTGTCTCAGGCGGCGAAGGGCAGGATGCGCGGTCACCCGATCCGCGGCCGCGTGGGACGCCTGGGTCGAGAGAAGAACGCTTGGCGGACGGGCGACGAGATATTCGAGCGGCAACACGTCCCATCGTTTCAGGCCATAAGCGGCACTCATATTGCGGAACCCGGCCCGCCGCAGCAGGTCGTCGGTCAGCGTTTCCGCGCCGGGCACCAATCCGCCTGATTGCCACACAAGGGCTGAAACGGCCGCGGAGGCTGAGGTCGAGCGATCTGGCTGCGCCGCCGCATGGATCCGGACCGCGAGCGCGGCACCCCGAGCAGGGTGGCCGGCGATCCGAGCGATGTCGCGCACCTGCGCGATGCTCTCTGAAACCGAGTCCGGCACGGGGTATTGGACAAGCCCGATCCCCATCCGCTTCAAGGCCGCGATCGTCGCAGGGGCCACATGGGGGCCTGAAATGACAACGTCCGGCGCGAGGGCCACGACCTCCTCAGCGGTGCCCGAGGTCGCGCGGAACCGGCGCGCCTGAGCGAGCGGCATCGAAGTGGCGCGCGGATCGTGCGAGTAGTGGCTGATGGCGAGGATCTGCGCTGGATCGGCAACGTGCATCAGGACGGAGTCAACGCAAGGATTGATCGAGACGATGCGCGGCGCGCGCGGGGCCGGCATGGCCGCCATCGGGACTAACAGCGCGGCGAGCGCCGGCGCATAGACCGCGAGCCGGATCAATATTCGACACCTTTCTGCGCCTTGAACCCGGCCTTGTACGGGTGCTTCACCTCCGTGAAATCGGTGATGAGGTCGGCGATCTCCAGCAACTCGGGCTTCGCGTTACGCCCCGTGATGCAGATGTGCTTCGTCAGGGGGCGATCTTTCAGGAAGGTAACGACCTCCGCGATCGGCAGCGTGTCGTCGCGCAGGACAATATTGAGTTCGTCGAGGAGAACGAAATCGATCTCCGGATCGAGGATCATCGCCTTCGAACGCTCCCACGCGGCGCGCGCAGCGGCGATGTCGAGCGCCCGGTCCTGCGTGTCCCAGGTGAAGCCTTCGCCCATCACTTCGAAGGTGGCGAATTCGGGATGCGCGTCGAAGAAGTTGCGCTCGCCCGTCTCCCACTTGCCTTTTACATACTGAAGGATCGCGACCTTGAGGCCCCAACCAATGCTGCGGATCGCCATGCCGAACGCGGAGGAGGACTTCCCTTTGCCGTTTCCAGTGTGGACGATCAGCAGCCCCCGTTCCAGCGTACGACGCGCCTGCATCTTCGCACGCGCCTCTGCGACCCGGGCCATTCGCGCATTATGACGGGCATGGTCTTCGGGTGTGTCGGTCATCGTCCAAACTCCTCGAGGGCTATCGAAAGACGGCTGCGGGCCGCCGCATCAGGCGGCAGGCCTATCCGCAGTTGGTCAGGGGTGTGGCTGAAGGGCCTTGTCAGGATGGCGTGGCGCGCCAATGTCTCGAACAGATCGGCTGCGCGGCGGGTGCTGACCAGGCGGAACAGTGGGGCCGAGCCAGCGATCGGCAGCCCGGCAGCGGTGAGCAATGCGTCAAGCTGGCTGCCCGCCTCAGCGATCCGGCCTTGCTGCGCGGTCTGCCAGGCGCGATCGCGATAGGCCAACGTGCCGATTGCGATGGCGGGAGAGGATACGGGCCAGTCGCCCAGCACGCCGCGAAGCCGTGAGGCGATCTCAGGGCCGGCCACCACAAAGCCCAGTCGCAGCCCGGGAAGGCCGTAGAACTTCCCGAACGAGCGGAGCACGATCAGCCGGTCAGACGCAAGCGGGCAAAATCCTGGACGAGGATCCGCATAGGCTTCATCGACGACCAGACGCATCTTCTTGACGAGCGAGAGCAGGGTCGCTGGATCGACAACCCGTCCGTCCGGATTTGCCGGGCTTGCCAGAATGAACAGATCGCGTTTCGCCAGCCGATGATCGGCAGCATCGCTCACCGGCTCAGCGTCGGGCCAGGCAGCGCGATGGCCGGCATAGCCCGGCTGCAATACCGCGCGTCGTGTCGCACCGATAAGCGGCGCCAGCAGCCGCATCGCGAGATCGGTGCCCGGCACGGCGACGACAAGATCCGGGTCGCCGACTGCAAACGCGTGTGCCGCCGCCGCCTCCAGACCGCGGATCTCGGCAGGCTCGGGCAAGCGATCCAGCCTAGTCAGCGTCGGTTCGACCGGCCACGCCCAGGGGGCGATCCCAGTCGACAGGTCGATCCAGTCCTCGCCCCCGAACACCGCACGCGCCTCCGCGACGCGACCGCCATGGGCGCAGAACGTAGCGAGGGCACGCGGGTCCGGCATGGATCAGTAGGTCAACCGTACGCCGCCGAAGGCGCCGCGACCTGGCTGTCCATATTGGTAGATGGTCTGATAGCGCTCGTTGAAAGCGTTCTCGGTGCGACCGTGAATTTCAAGGCGCGGGCTGATCGGGAACGACGCCCGGATATCCGTGATGACGTAACCGTCCAGGCGCCACGCGTTGGATGCATTGTCGAAGCTACCGCCGACGGCCGTTATCGCCGCTCCGGTCGTCAGACCGAAGGGCCAGCGATAATCGGCGTTTACTGTGATGCTATTGTCTGGCCGCCGCGCAAGATCGCGACCGAAGTTCGCGGTGCCGGCGGAACGGTTCTTTGCGTCGAGATAGGTGTAGCTAGCGCTGAACGTCAGGGCCTCCGTTGGTTGCAACAGCAACGTGGCTTCGATGCCTTGGGCCAATGTGCGGGCAATATTGTCATAGGTGCCCCCAGGGCGCCCGGCGCAAATCCCCGTGAGCGGCGCCGCGCACGACACGAAGGTGATGAGATCGGAAGACGTGCGCCGGAAATAGGTTGCGCTCGCCTCGATTGCGCCTCCGAGCGCACGCTGGGTTATTCCGGCGTCCCAGCCGTTCGATCGCTCGGGTTGAAGCGCCGTGTTCCCATATTCGCTTTGCAACTGATAAAGCGTGGGCGCCTTGAATCCCTCGGAGTAACTTGCGCGCAGCGTCGTCGCACCGCCATTCGGCGAATAGGCGCCGCTGCCAGAGAAGACGGTCGCTCCGCCAAACACGTTATGATCGTCATGCCGCAGACCCGCGGTGGCGGTCAGCCCTGCGATGGGCGTCACGGCAAGCTGGCCATACAGGCTGAAGATCCGCGCCGTCCCCGGGTCGCCGGACCGCCATAGCTGGAAGAAGAGAACCGGGAGACGTCCCGTTCGGCGCCGAAAGTAGCGAAGACGGTCGATCTCAGATCGAGCACACCTTGATATTCGAGGCGCTCATTGCGCCCGATGCCTCGGAGGGTTTCCGTCGGGGTGCCATCCGGGTCGATATTGCGCCGGTCGGTCTCGGTGCGGGCATAAGCGAACCGATTGCGGAATCGGCCGTCCAGCAGCGCGGCATTGAGCCCAGCATACCCGATCCACTGCTCGCTGTCGCCGTACTCGCGAGTATCGCCGAAGCTATAGCTCGGTGCAGGATAGCCGTCGATGTCGGTGCGACCGTTGCTGTAGAAGCCGCGCAGATCAACCGAAACGCTGGAGCTCAGTTCAATGCCGATGGTCCCGTTGGCGGCGTAGTTACGGAAGCCGTCGCGCTCGCTGCCGCCGGCGTAGGTGGAAACGCCGTCAGTCGTGTAATAGCCGCCTCCTACGCTTGCAGATACCGGCCCCGACTTGCCCGACACATTCGCAAAGGCGTGGCCGGTATTGTACCAGCCACCCTCCCCGCGGGCATTCACCGCCAAGCCATCTGTCGGTGCGCGCGAGATCAGGTTTACAACGCCGCCAATAGCCTGGCTTCCCCAGAGCACCGATTGCGCGCCGCGCAGCACTTCGATGCGGGCGATATTGCCGACCAGCAGATTGCCAAAGTTGAAGCCGCCGCAAGGCGACGAAGGATCGTTGAGCTTGATGCGGTCGATACGCGGGACGGTCTGATCGCTTTCCGCGCCGCGAATGTTGACCGAAGTGGTGGTGCCTGGACCGCCATTGCGGACAACGATCACGCCAGGAGTCTGGCGCAACAGATCGGAAACGACCGCCGCATGGCGGCGGGTGATCGTTTCGGAACCGAGCACCGTTACGGCTTGGCCCACTGTCGGGGAGGAGCGTGCCTCACGGTTGGCGGTGACGATGATATCGCTGCTTGCACCAGCAGCCTGCTGGAGGCCTGAGGTGGACTGGGCGTTTTGCCCCCATGCAGGCGTAGTGGCCACCGAGCACGGCAACCGGATCAGATAGGCACGATTCTTCAAGGCGTTTCCCCCTCGCATCAACAACGGGGGCACGCGCCACGGCTTCGCGGAACAGCTGTTCCGTCGCGCACGACCCCAACGACGTCGTCACGCGAGGAAGAACCTCGATCGCCCGGAACACCCCGTCCGCACGAAGGACAACCACGACAGGCAGGTCTCCTGGCTCCCGGGTCACCGCCTTGCTCGGCCTTCCCGGATCGCAATCGATCCAGTGGCACGCGAGGAGCAAGGCTCGCCGGTCACAGTTGCGGGGACAGCTCCGGATGGCGAGCTTGACGCTCGCGTCCGGATTCCCTTTTGATTCCATCTCTGGAAACCTGTCGCGCTGGCGCTTTTAGGGGATCAGCGAAGCGGAAGGCAAGACACGCATGAAGACCATGTTCCTGGGCGGAGCCCGCTCGGGCAAAAGCCGCCTCGCCCTGTCAGCGACCGAGCGTCACTCCGGTCCGCTTCATTATCTCGCGACGGCCGAGGCTGGCGACCAGGAGATGATCGAACGGATCGCCCTTCATCGCGCCGATCGTGGTGACCGGTGGCGAACCTTCGAATGCCCTGTTGATCTGCCGGACGCGATTGCGGCGGTCCGATCAGGAGCCATCATGGTTGACTGCCTGACTCTCTGGCTGTCGAACCTGATGCTGGCCGGCCATGACATTGAGCGCTGCTCGCAACGTCTGGTCGCTGCCATTGCAGCCACGCCGCTGCCATTGGCCATTGTTACCAATGAGGTTGGGCTGGGCATTGTGCCCGATCATCCCCTTGGCCGAACATTTCGCGACGCTGCAGGGCGCCTCAACCAGACCGTCGCCGAGAAGATGGATGTTAGCTATTTTGTCGCTGCGGGGTTGGTCCTGCCTTTGCAGCAGTTGGCGTAAAGCGGATTGCTGGGGTTCCCATCAACCACCATCGCGTTTTTGCTGGTGTCACAACCGGACGGGCTGACACGGCATGTCGATGCACGGTTCTCCGCGAGCTTATGGGTGTAAGTAGCTCGTGTCAGAATGTCCGGTTTGGGATCGACGACCATGCGCTTCGATGACCGACATTGGTGAAAAGCAGACCTCTGCGGTCCACCCGCAGTCTTTCGGTCGCAGCGTTGATGCAGCACCGCCTCAATCCGGCATCATCTTGCTTGTCCAGGCACCGCCCGTTGCATCGGCCATGCGAGCGGTCCGCGCGTTCACGCCGATCGCGTGAGCCGGATCGAGCCCCAATGCTGTCAGCGTCTCGGCGAGAACACGCGGTGGATTGGCGGCCAAGTCCTCGTAACGCAGGCGCAGCGGCGCGATACCATGTCGCTCGAAGAAGCGTGACCACTCCGTTTTCTCGTTCGACAGGGTTCTATGCGCCTGCGCGATCCGATCGGGGTCGAATACTGGGGCGCGCGGGGGCGCCGTTCTTTGGCGCTCAGAACCATCGGCGTGCACATGCCACAAGCCAGTCTGTTCGGCGCGCACCAGCGACACCGCCTGCGCCACCTTGTCGTCGCGCGAGAGCTGGATGAACAGCGTCGCGCCGATCTCTTGCTCCAGACGGCTTGGCAGGTCCATCTTCCCGCCGCGCGCCGCGTTGAAGCGCTCGGTCGCTTCATGGACAGTGGGCCACATCAGCCGAAGGCCAAACATCGCCGTGTCCGCCGTTCCAGCGAGTACCATCGCAGCGAGAAATGCCTGATGCGTCGGGGGCGCGGAGGACGCCCGGGGTTCAGCAACGCCCCACTGCTTCGCCCAACCGCTGATATCCTGCACGCGAAGGTGGGACTGCGGATGCCCCGCGGCGCGGGTCGCCGTCAACAAATCGCATAGCAGCGTGCTACCGGAATGAACTGGCCCCCATTTCGACCGGACGGATTTGAGCCTAAGAAGGAGGCTTGGGGATATCCCCTGAGCATAGGCTTATGTCCGTGTCAGAGATCATCACCGACGGCGGTCGTCGTCGTCACTGGGGTGCCGCTGAAAAGCTCAGGATCGTCGAGGAGACGCTCGATGGCCGTGCCAGCATTTCGGTTGTTGCCCGGCGCAACGGGGTTGCGCCCAACCTTCTGTACCGCTGGCGCCGACTGATGCTGGAAGGCGGGAGCGTTGCGGTTGCCGGTGACGATGACGTGACCAGCAACCGTCAGGTCCGCGAGATGGAGCACCGCATCCGCGAACTGGAGCGTCAGCTCGGCCGCAAGACCTTGGAGGTCGAGATCCTCAAGGAAGCGCTCGACCGCTCGCACCCAAAAAAAGCGACCTTGCTCATGCGCTCGCCGCTGCCAGAGGGTTTCCGGTGAGCCTGGTGGCCAGCACGCTGGGTGTCGGGCGCTCCACCGTGTACGAGCGCCTGGCTGGCAGCACCAAAACTCGCGGCCATTACACCAAGGCTGACGATGCGCATTTGCTGCCCCGCATTCGGCAAATCGCCGCGCAGCGGCCAACATATGGCTACCGCCGCATCGCGGCGGTCCTCAATCGCCAGCTGCGCGCCGAAGGGCTGGCACCGGTCAATCACAAGCGCGTCTACCGCGTCATGGCGGTGAACCGAATGCTGCTGGCGCGACGTTACACCGAGCGGCCCGAATACGGACACGACGGTGTCGTGGTGGCGATCCGCTCGAACCTGCGCTGGTGTTCGGATGGCTTTGAATTCACATGTTGGAACAGCGAAATAGTCCGCGGCGCGTTTATCATCGATGCGCATGACCGCGAGATCATCGCCTGGCGCGCGGTTGCCAACGCCGGCATCAGCGGCTCGGACGTGCGGGACATCATGCTGGAAGCCGTGGAAACCCGCTTCGCCGGCTTGCGCGCCACCTCGGCCATCGAGATGCTGTCCGACAACGGCTCCGCTTACACCGCTCGCGAAACGCGCGTCTTCGCCCGGCAGCTAGGCCTCAAACCATGCTTCACGCCCGTCCGCAGCCCACAGTCCAATGGCATCTCGGAAGCCTTCGTCCATACCCTCAAGCGAGACTATGTCCGCGTCTCAGCCATACCAGACGCCCTAACCGCGTTGACATCCCTCGCCGGATGGATCGAGGACTACAACGACAACCACCCACACTCAGGACTAAAAATGCGCTCGCCGCGCGAACATCGCGCACTGGTTTCAGCAACCGCTTGAACCCGTCCGGCGAAACGGGGGCCAGATCACGGAACGCGGCGTTGCGCAGATCACGTAGCCAGAATAGCGCATGGTCAAAACTATATGTCGGCGATGTGACGTCTGCTACTGGGGCGCTTCCGGCAAGTCCGCTTTAGGAAGGCGTTGGAACGGTTCCGAATGGCCGAGAGTGGGTGGTTGAGCGACGGCCCGCTTTCGGAAGGGCAGCGGCGACGCGACCTTAGCGCCGCACGCAACGCTGCCGAGGTTCCGAGTAGCGCCAGTTCTCGACCTTCACCAAAACGGCGTTCTCGGAACCATCGCTAAGGGTCACGGGATCGCGGAGAAGGCGAGCGTCGACCTGATAAGCCGTTGCATCGCAGAGGACGACGCGCAGCTCGTTCTGACTTGTCCATGACATGACGGTCGCGTCCACAATGGCACCGTCCGCCGAGACTATTTCCCCCGGCGAAAGCAGCTTACCTCCCTCAGCGTTGTCGAGCCTGATCCTCGTCAGGTTCGAGCTTGACGCACCCCTTAGCTTCACCTCGCGAGTGGCGATTAAGCGACCATCAGGTGACTTCACTCGGCCCTTCGACTCCCACTTGCCGCATCCTGACAGCGAGGTGAGGACGAGCAGGCAAACGAGCAGGCGGTCACGCATGCGCCGAGCCTATGAGGCGGCGTCAACGTCCGCAACTGGTCGAGCGCGGCACACACTTCACTGTCCGCCATTGGGCCGATTGTGTTGAAAAAGGCAGGGTTGAAGTAGTGGCGGACTGCTGATTCAATGT
>CAYMIU010000069.1:0-15383 GCA_964390515.1 uncultured Stakelama sp. | reverse complement strand
GCGCGTCCTTGCGCTTCTCGCCGGCCTCGACTTCATTCCACAGGCAAGCGCGGTCGTTTAAACGCTCCGGTGCGCCTTCGGGCAGTATGATTTCCGAATGGACGACGCCTGCCTTATTCGAGAAATCATGGTCGCGCCCGAGTCGATCATCGTGCAGCCGTTCCGCTGCACGATAGGCCGCGCTTGCAACCGCGCTCGATCCGTTGGCGCGACTCACAACCTTGGCCGAGAAATGGTAGATCGCCATGACACCCTGCTTATTGCACTTCTGAGCGCACGTCGGCAACGACGTATAAGCGCGCACTCACACTCTCTGCCGTTCGCATGATTGACTTGGCCGCATTTCTGCACATGGCACCTACCCTCGATCCGCGATCGTGCTACGCTGCCGCTCCCGATCATGGGCGCGAGGGAGAGAATATGCCCGACAATAGCGAAGAGGCGTTGACCGCGCTTTGGGCAGACCCGGCGCATTGGTCTGACGGCCTGCTCGGCTGCTACTTTGCGAAGGGCGATCCGCGCTTGTGGGTTCCCAAGCGTAATCCCGGCATGGGCTGGACGCTCAACATGGCGCACCGCAATGCCGGTCGATGGATGTTCGGCACCATCCTGTTCGCTGCGCTCTTTCCCGTATGTCTGTTACTGATTGTAGGAGGATTGATCCGTGCGTAAGGTCCGCGACTATGATGCAGAGTTGAAAGCGCTGGGCGACAAGGCCAAGGCGTTGAAGGCGAAGAAGGTGCAGCAGCTCGGCGAGCTGGTCGTGGCGACCGGGGCCGATGCGCTCGATACCGAAACCCTTGCCGGCGTTCTGCTCTCCGCCTTCAAGACAACTGACGATGCAGCACGGGAGGCGTGGCGGGCGAGCGGCGCGGCCTTCTTTCAGCGGACCGGGCGCAAGACTACGCTCCGCCCTCGCTATGACGGATCGGGCGGCGGCGAAGCTGGCGCGGGCGGCTCGCAGGGCTGAGGCCGGACAGCGCCGCACCGATACGAGGGGATGGGTCGTGGCCCGACGCGAACGCACCCGCCATCTCATAGAGCTGGGCGGCCTCGTCCAGAAAGCCGGCCTGGTCGAGCTGGCCGACGACGATCGCGCTACCCTCTACGGCGCGCTGCTCGATCTCGCCGCGAAGGCCCGCGAGGATCGCGACCGGCTCATGCTCTGGAAGCGGCGAGGCAAGCGCGCGTTCGACGCGGAAACGGAAGGGAGAGAGGCACCATGACGACGCTCGATGTTGACGCGATCCGCGCCCAGGTCCGCGCGCTCGATTATGTGCGCGGCACCCCCGCCGAAGTCGCCATGTGGCGCGAGGACGATGCCGACGCGCGCGCCAATCTCGCGATCGAAGGCATGGCGCTGACAGAAGCCGACGCCGCGCTGTTCGACATGCTGCGCGAGGAAGCCGTGCCCCCTCCCCTCGCCACCGCGATCGTCCTCAAGCTGCTCGATCATCCCGACGCGGACCCGGCGCTGGCGATCACGCCCGCGACGATCGGATGACGATGCGGGCCGATCTCGATCATCTTCCCGGCGTGAAACGCCGCGAGCTGGAACGGGTCGCGCGCGTCCTGTTCGATGAGTTTGAGGATGCCGTCAAAACCAAGCTCTCGGACAAGCGCAAGGGTGGGCGCATCCTCAAGCTGATCCTGTTCGGCTCCTACGCGCGCGGCGATTGGGTGGAAGATCGCGCCAGCGGCTACATCTCCGACTATGACCTGCTCGTCGTCGTCAACTCCGACACTTTCACCGATCTGCAAACATGGTGGACGCAAGCCGACGATCATCTGGTGCGCGAGCTAACCGTCACCAAGCACCTCTCAACCCCCGTCAATTTCATCGTTCATTCGCTGATGGACGTGAATGACCAGCTCGGGCGCGGCCGTCCCTTCTTCGCCGACATAGCCCGCGACGGCATCGCCCTCTACGAAGCGCCGGGGCATCCCCTCGCCTTGCCGCGCCAGCTCGACGCGCAGGAAATCCGCGCCGAAGCCAAAGCGCACTATGACAAGTGGTTCCCCGATGCCGCCTACTGCTTGCAGCTCGCCGAATATGCGATCCGCGACGGCCAGGCCAACCATGCCGCGTTCAACCTCCATCAGGCCGTCGAGCGCGCCTATCATGGCCTGCTGCTCGTCCTGACGCTCTACGCGCCCAAATCGCACCGGCTCGGCATCCTGCGTTCGCTCGCCGAAAATCTCGATCCCCGGTTGATCGAAGCCTGGCCGCGCGACACCCGCGCCGCCCGCCGTGGCTTCGCGCAGTTGCAGCGCGCCTATGTCGAGGCCCGCTATTCGCCCCATTATGAAATCACCGATCGCGAGCTGGCCTGGCTCATCGGCCGCGTGAAGCATCTCCATACGATCGCGGCCGCGATCTGCACCGAACACCTCGCCGGCGACGGACAAGGAGCAAGCTGACAATGGAATGGTTCCGCCAGCTCGCCCGCGCGATCCGCAATCTTGCCCGCATCGCGCGCGAGCAACCGATTTGGGCGGTGACGGCCCTCGTCACCAGCCCGGTTGCGCTCATCCGCCATCTGTTCGGCGTCCTAGTCCTGTTCCTCATCACCGCCCTGGTGCTGGGGCTAGGCGTGCCGCTCATCCTCGGCAAGCTGCTCGGCCTGCCGCGCGATTCCAATATCTATCAAATCGTGATGATGCTCACCGGCCTGGTCATCATTCTCGTCACGCTGCGCGCCCTCTTCCAGCCGCTGATCCTGCGCTATGGCGGCCCTGCTGGCGATGCCACCCACGGCTCGGCCCGTTTCGCCTCCGATCGCGAGACAAAGCCCCTCGCCGGCGACGCCGGCCTGCTGATCGGCCGTGATCGCAAGTCCGGCAAGCCGCTGCGCTACGCCGGCCCCGCCCATCTGTTGACGATCGCGCCGACACGCACCGGCAAGGGCGTGGGGACCATCATTCCCAATCTGCTCGACTATCCCGGTTCGGTCATCTGCATCGACCCCAAGGGCGAGAACGCCCGCATCACCGCCCGCCAGCGTGGCAAATTCGGCCCGGTCCATGTCCTCGATCCGTTCGGAGTGACGGGCATCCCCTCGGCCGCGTTCAACCCGCTCGATCGCCTCGACCCTGCGGGCCTCGATCTCGCCGACGACGCCATGACGCTGGCCGACGCGCTGGTCTATGACGCTCCCGGTGAAGCCGGCGAGGCGCATTGGAACGAGGAAGCCAAGGCGCTGATCGCCGGCATCCTCCTGTGGGTGGCCTGCGACCCGGAATCGCAAGGGACAGACCGCACGCTGGAAGCCCTGCGCGACTGCCTCACCTTCGCGCCCGACAATTTCCAAAGGATGCTGCGGGAAATGTCGCGCAGCACGCAGGCGCGCGGCCTGATCGCCCGCGCCGCCAACCGCCACCTGGGCAAGTCCGATCGCGAGGCGGCGGGCGTGCTGTCGGCCGCGCAGCGCCACACCCATTTCCTCGATAGCCCGCGCATGTCGGCCGTGCTGAGGCACTCGGATTTCACGTTCGCCGACGTGAAGGCCGGCACCGCGACGGTGTTTCTCGTCCTGCCGCCCGACCGGCTCGCCACCTATGCCCGCTGGCTGCGCCTGATGATCGCGCAAGGGCTGACCGATCTGGCGCGCGCACCGGCCTCCCCTGCCCGTCCGGTCCTGTTCCTGCTCGATGAATTTGCCGCGCTGGGCCGCCTCGAACCCGTCGAGCGCGCCATGGGGCTGATGGCGGGCTACGGCATCCAGCTCTGGCCGATCCTGCAAGACGTTCACCAGCTCCGCGCGCTCTACGATCGCCGCGCCGGCACCTTCCTGTCGAACGCCGGCGTGCTGCAGGTGTTCGGGGTCAACGATCACGACAGCGCGAAACTCGTCTCCGATCTACTCGGCCAGGAAACGGTCGTGTTCGAGACCATGAGCCGCGCGATCGACAGCGACGAAACCGGCATATCGTTCGGGTCGCAGCATGTCGGCCGCCCGCTGCTTACGCCGGATGAAGTCCGCACGCTGCGCGACGATTACCAGCTCCTGTTCCTCGCGGGGCAACGGCCGATCGTCGCCGCCAAGCTCAAATATTACGCCGATCGCGAGTTCGCGGGGAAGTTCGACAAGGTGTAGAGCGTTTAAACGCTCTCAAACACAAGGTATTTCGACCATGCCAAATGAACGATTTGAGGAATTTTCCGATCGATTCATGAAAAGCATCGGTGAGCCGGGCTGTGACCTACAAGCATTGGTCGATGAACTGATAGAATTGCACGCCGTCGAGCGCGACGAATTTAACCGCGTCCGCCTGATAAGTATGCACATCGCGTTGACCAACATCGCCGCCGAAGGCTTGACCAAGGCACAAGTCCCAGGTGATCGGATCATTAGTTTTCTGGCCGAGAGCCTTTCGACTTACCATCTCATGCTCCGCCAGGAGAGCTTGGTTGACGGGCAGATCGACAAGGCCGTGCTTTTGCGCGTGACGGAACGCGAAATCACCGCTGGCCGTATGAAGGGCAACGATCCTCTCCGGGCATTTGCCGAAGGGGGCGGGTATAGTCGCGACAATCCGATGGAGGGCCTTTTTCACGCTGATCCATCGGCCGACGACAAACCAGTCCTGAATTGAAGCGCCACCGCGCCACAAGCGCAGGTGTATAGGCGTATACAAATATACAGGCTCGCGGCCTGTTCGGCCTTGGCGTTGTTTAGCGGACTTTCCGCGCCCTCCTATGCCGGCTCTTAGCGTAGGATTCCACCCTCTCCCGCAACGATAGTCGGGCCAGGTCCGCGAAATCGTTGTCTGGCGCACAAACCTTGAAGCTGGCCGCGCCGATCGCCGCTAGGCCGAACCGCATGTTGCCGGTCTGTTCACCCTTAGCGTACATAAAACGCACTTTCGTGTAGTCGCGCGCGATGGTGCGAGGATCTAGCTTTCAAAAAATCGGCCGCCTGGGAGGCTCGTAGAGCGTCATGGCGCGCTCGACCTTTCCCCAACCCTGCCAAACGTCCGAAATGCGGCCCAGCGGCCCGGAAATCGCACCTGTGGCGACGTTTTCACCCGCCCTGCCTCTCGATTTGATCGCTTCCCTATCCGCCTGGCTTTTCTGGAAAGCCAATTTGTAACGGTGCTGCTGGCGCTGTCGTTGCGGTAGGAACGCAGCGTTTAAACGATCTCCAAACCAACAAACAGCGTGCCGGCGAAGCCGGCTCATCATGGGGATGCCGGGTGGGAGGATCGCTTTAGCGATCCGGGGCGGCCGAAGGCCGCGAGCCGGCGGGGCGGAGCCCCAAGAGGCGGCGTTTTTTCTTCTCAGCCGTTGTGAAGTGTGGCGCCGATGAGTCGCACGGCCTCTGTTTCCGATTTTTAGGACAAGGTGGTCCGGGTTTCGGGACAGCGGTGGGTGAAACCGCGTCGCGGCAAAAGTTATGCACAGGCCCGCCTAGTGTTAATATATGGGTTAAAGAGTTGTGTTACGGGATTTTAGCGGTTTCGTAAGTTACTGAAAATAGCCACAAAATCGGGGCTTTTTTGGCCTTTGGCGTCAACGGAACCCCGAATCTGGTGACTCCAGAACCCCGAATCTGCGTCAATGAAACCCCGAATCGCGGGCAGGCGTCAATGAAACCCCGAACTTTTCCGTTGCGTCAATGAAACCCCGAATCTACGGTGCCCGTCAATGAAACCCCGAATCGCGCCTGACCGTCAACGAAACCCCGAATTACCGCTTGCCGTCAACGAAACCCCGAACGGCGCGGAGGGACGCCCTCCCCTGCTGCCTGTTCGCTACCCCGATCCCGATCTGTTCATTTGCGATGTTCTCGACGCCATCCCCAAGGATGACATGGCCTCGATGGAGCATCCGATTTTCTCGCTCGCGACCAAGCCCGATCGGCGCGTGTTCCGCTACGAGCATAACGGCAACAAGCTCGAAATCGTCCCCAGCGTCAAAGGGCTGGCGACGATCCACGACAAGGATATTCTGATCTACTGCATCTCCCAGCTCATCGGGAAGATGAACCAGGGCGAGCGGCCGAGCCGCACCTTGCACCTGACCGCCCGCGATCTGCTGGTGTGGACCAACCGGCAAACCGATGGCGACGGCTATGACCGGCTGCGGAGCGCGTTCGAGCGCCTGTCAGGGACGCGGATCACCACGAACATCAAGGCCGATGGCGAGGAAATCACCGAAGGTTTCGGCCTCATCAACGAATGGCGGATCGTGCGGCAAACCCGCTCCGGTCAAATGTCGGAAATCAAGGTCACGCTCTCCGACTGGCTGTTCAAGATGGTCGAGGGGCGCAGCGTCCTGACCCTGCACCGCGATTATTTCCGCCTCCGCAAGCCGCTCGAACGGCGCATCTACGAGCTGGCGCGCAAGCATTGCGGCGCGCAGGAAAAATGGTCGATCTCGGTCGAGACGCTACAGAAAAAGACCGGCGCGAGTAGCCATCTGCGCGTGTTCCGCTCGATGCTGCGCGATCTCGTCGCGCACGATCATCTGCCCGACTATGCCGTGGAGATGAACGGCGATACGGTCACGTTCCGCAATCGCGAGGCGCTGGATACGGTCGAGGCGATCGAGGCGGAACCCGAGCGTCCCTATATCGACCCCGAAGGCTTCCACGACGCCAAGAGCGTTGCGCCTGGCTATGACGTTTACGCGCTCTATGACCAATGGGTGTCATGGTGGATCGACAGCGGGCGGCCGGAACTGAAAAGCCCCCGCGCCGCCTTCATCGGCTTCTGCCGCAACAAGCACAAGACCGCCCCCTTGCGCTAGTATAGGTGTATAGCTGTATACGCCTATACTAGCCGGCGATCCGCCCCCTGCCCTTCTTCACAAACAGGTCGTCCAGCGCCTCGCCTAGCAGGCTTTGAACGGTCGTCCCTTCCTCGGCCGCGATGATACGAAGCTGGGTGCTGACCTCCGGGGGGAAATGCCCGCCAATCAGCTTGGTCCCCTGTCGGCCGCTCGCCGGGGCCTTGCGGGACGCGTCTGCCGGCTCGATCGCCGGCGCTGGGGTCGGGGCCGCGTCTCCATCCGCCTTGGCGCGGTTCAGCACCGCTTGCAGACTATTTCCGCCCTTCGCCATCACGCTGCCTTCGCCTGATTGTATAGGCGTATATCTGTATACTCGTATAGCCGCCGGACTTCGTCGGCCGCTGGCCCATGCGGCTCGAACTCCTGCACGGCCTGGCCTGCGGCTTGGGCGCGGAAAAAGGCTTTGCGGTTGCCGATCGTCACCGGGCAAACCGTCGCACCCAGCTCCGCCACGGCCTGAATCGCATCGCCGGTTTCCTGACCTTGCGGGGGCACGAAGGTAAGGACCACGGCAAAGGCGCGGTCGAGCTGGCGCACAACGTCGAGCGTGTGCGTCATGCTCATCGTGTCGAACACCGCCGTCTTGGTCGGGATCAGAATGAAATCGGCATGGCGCGCTGCCTCATAGGCCACATCGCGCGCGACCGCCGCCCCGTCGATCACGACAAGATCGGTGCCGGCATCCTCGCAGGCTTTAAGCATAGCGGGCAGGCGCACCGGCTGAATCGACGCCACGGCGGGCGTGTCGAGCTGGCGAACGTCCTTCCAGAACGAAGCAGTCGCCTGCGGGTCCAGGTCGATGATCGCGGCGACCTTGCCCGCCTGCTCGGCCGCGACCGCCAGACAGGTGGCGAGCGTCGTTTTCCCGACGCCGCCTTTCTGTGAGAGAATGGCGAGAACCTTCATGCTACACTCCTACATGTATAGTCCTATACTTGTATACACGGCGGACGGGGAGGGGAAGCCCTATCGTCGCTGAAATGACGATAAGGCGGCGCTGCCTCTGAAATGACGAAAGCGCGGCGCATCATTCCTCCGGCTCGGCCTCGGCCTCGTCATCGTCCAGCGGCTCATGCTCCATTGGCCCATGCCCCTCGATCGGGCAAAGCGGCGCTCCGGCCTGTTCCAGCCATTTGCGCGCGGTCCTGACCGTATAGCCGCACGTCGCGCAGTCGCATTTGAGAAGCCGGGTGGTCTGCTTCTTCGGCGCGGTCGTGTCGCCGGCCGTATCGAGACGCGCATGGGGGAGGGGGCCAACATCGGCGAGGATCGGCGCGATGGCCGCAAGGAACGCCTCGCCGGGGGTGGTGGCGCGCATCGGCCCGACTAGGCCCAGCCCAAGGGCGACCCGTCTAAACGCTTTCCCATGCCCTGCCGGGATGCCGACAGCGGCATGGACCAGCTCATGCGCGAGGATGGCCGCGATCTGCGCCGGCATCGCGTCGGGCGCGTGCGCCAGGTCGGGGCGGATGAAGATTTCAAAATGCCCGTCCGCGCTCAAGCGGTTATCCCAGCACTCGCCGATCGCTTTGCCCTTCGCGCCTCTACTGGTGAAGCCGATCGCCACGCGCACGCGGTCGGGCAGGGCGGCGTCCAGCGCCTCGAACAGCGGAGCCATGCCCTGCGCCACGGCATTGAGCCAGCTTTCGCGGGTTTCGTGGGTCATCGTCTTTACTCCCTTCAATCGCCTGACCGGCGATGGCCATGCCATCGGCCGGAACACGGACGCCCAAGAACGCCGGCGGGAGAGGGGGGCAGCGGGAATCTGCGGGAGTGGTGCGGGCGCAGCGAGGCGCAGCCGAGTGAGCCACGGTCCCGCTGATTGTCGTTGCTGGGGAGAGGGGGGCGGAACGTCCTCTCCCCACTGAACAAGGATCGACGCCGGCGCACGCCGGCACCATTCAGCGAGATCCGCTTGCGATCTCGCCCTCGCCATGTGGGTCGTCACCTTGGGCCAAGACCGTTTACGGGCTTGGGGAGCGAAGCGAGTAGGGCCACGGTGCCGCGCAGCGGCAGGCGCAAATCTCAGCCTCCGAACGCCCAAGGCAAAGGAGCTTGAATTACTGTCTCTGTTTTGATACATCCGGCCCCATGAAGCCGGTAGAGTGGTTGGGAAGTAGCAAGGCCGATGTTCGCGCCTTCCCGGAAGATGCGCGAATAGATGCCGGTTGGCAGCTTGAGCTTGTCCAACGCGGCGACGATCCCGACGACTGGAAGCCCATGAAAACCGTGGGGCAAGGCGTTCGGGAAATTCGCATCCGGGAAGCATCGGGCGCGTTCCGGGTGATCTATCTGGCGACGTTGGAGGACCGGGTTTTGGTGCTTCATGCGTTCCAGAAAAAGACGCAGGCAACGGCAAAGAAAGACCTCGAACTCGCAGCGCAAAGGTTGAAACGATGGAAGGCGGAGCAATGACATCGGAAATCTATGAGAACGTGTGGGACGCGCTCGCTGATACCGAGCAGGAGGCCGCGAACCTGAAACTGCGCTCGTCCTTGCTGTATGAAATCCGCAAGGTGGTGCAGGGCTGGAATGTCTCACAGGACGAAGCGGGCAAGCGGCTTGGGCTGACCCGGCCCCGGACCAATGATCTGCTGCGCGGCAAGCTGGCCAAGTTCTCCCTGGATGCGCTCGTCAACATTGCGGCGTCGGCCCATCTGCACGTCGAGTTGACGTTGAAAGAAGCGGCCTGAGCGACGGGCAAAATGGCAGGCCATCGCCCGTTTCGCGATCTTGTGGCTGATCGCATGAAGGATTGGAGTCCGGAGCGCCGCGCCCAGTATGAGGCGCGCAAGGCGCAGTTCGAAGCCGAAACGGCGACGGCCGAACTGACCGGCCAAGCCGCGACGCGCGCGGCGATCGAGGAACTGGAAGCGGGGAAGGGGGCACGCTTCCCCAGCGTCGATGCCCTTATGACGGATTTGCATGATGGCGATTGATCGGCCGCGCGAAGGGGAAACGGCTGCGGAGTTTTTCAGGCGGCGCTCCAAAGGCTCCACATTGGATGGCCTTGACCGCATCTTGGCCAAGGTGCCCGATCGGCCTCCCGAACCCGGCGACGAATTGCCCGAAGGCTGGACGCCCGATCACCTCCGGGACAACCGGCTATGAGGGCGATTTTCATCCGCCACGGCCAAAGCACCGGCAACGCCGGCGTGCCCTGCCATGATCTCGCGGCGATCGAGCTGACGGAGCGCGGCCACGAACAAGCGCGCCAGGTCGCGGCGAGCTGGGCCGACACGCCATCGCTCATCGTCACCTCGCCCTATACGCGCACCCGGCAGACGGCCGCGCCGACGATCTCGCGCTTTCCCGGCGTGCCGGTGGAAGTGTGGCCGATCGAAGAGTTCACCTATCTGCAACCGTCGCGCTGGAACGGCACGCGCAGCGCGGAGCGGATGCCGCATCTCGAACGCTATTGGCGCGAGGCGGACCCGGATTATTGCGACGGGGAGGGGGCGGAGAGCTTCGCCACACTGCTGTGCCGCTGCGAGGCGGCGCTGACGCGGCTCGCCGCCATGCCTGTGGGATCGCTGGCCTATGTGTTCGGGCATGGGCAGTTCATCCAGGCCGCCCGCGCGATCGTCGCCGACGCCGATCTGGATGCTCGCGCGAAGATGCGCGCCTTCTGGCGCAAGGGCGAGCCGCCCGCGATCAGCAACGCGGAGCGGGTCGGGTTCCATTGGCAGGGCGGGCGCTGGGCATGTTCTCCGAGGCCACGACCCGCCCGTGCGGGGTTATGATAGAAACAGCCCGGTCCTCGTCGACGCGCCCCTCCGCTCCGCTGATCGGCGCAGGCGCTGTGGTTGCATCCCTTGCGGCGCAGAATGTCGGGGCCGCTTTCGCCAAGCACCTGTTTCCGGTGGTGGGCGCTTACGGCGTGACCGGATTGCGCATCGCCCTGGCAGCACTGCTGCTGCTCACGCTGCGCCGCCCGTGGCGGCGGATGCCCGCGCGCGCCATCGTGCCCGCGCTGGTCGCCTATGGCGCGATGCTCGGGCTGATGAACCTTCTCATCTATCAGGCTTTCGCCCGCCTTCCGATCGGCGTCGCGACCGGCATCGAGGTGCTGGGGCCGTTGGCGGTGGTGCTATGGGGATCGCGGGCGCGGCGCGATCTCGCCTGGTTCGCCGCTGCGGTGACCGGTCTTGTCCTGCTGCTGCCGCTGCGCGCGGGCGCGGCGCTCGACCCGCTGGGGCTGGCTTTTGCAGGAGGCGCTGCGGCCTGTTGGGCACTCTACATCGTCTATGGAAAGCGTGTCTCCGACACACTCGGCGGGGATGCGGTGGCCTGGGGCATGGTCATTGCTGCGGCCATCAATGTGCCGATCGGCGCGGTGGCCGCCGGCCCGGCACTGTTAACTCCCTGGGTCCTCGGTATCGGATTTGTGGTGGCCGTTCTGTCGAGCGCCTTGCCCTATTCGCTGGAAATGGAAGCGATGCGCCGCTTGCCGGCCCATGTCTTCGGCATCCTGCTCAGCGCCGCGCCCGCTGTCGCCGCGCTGGCCGGCTTCGTCGTGCTGGGCGAGATGCTGACGCCGATCCAGTGGTTCGCCATTCTCCTCATCATGGTTGCGTCGGCGGGAAGTGCAATGGCCGCTTCCAGACCGCGCGCTCCGGCAACCTGATGCTTGGATCGGGCGTGCCCGGAGAGCCGCCCGCGATCAGCAACGCGCAGCGGGCCGAGCTTCATTGGAAGGGTAGCCGCTGGGAATATCTGGCTGCGGCCTAACGGCTGTCGGGCACGATCCCGTCAGTGGCGACGCTGGCGGGTTCTTCGGTCATGCAGGCGGCGAATACCTCCATCAACCGGACCAACTCGTCGAAATCGCTCCGCGACCAGTCCTTGAACATGACCAGGGCCATCTTCTCGCGGGCCTTGTCGAGTTCGTCGGTTGCCACCTTTCCGCGTGGCGTGATGATCGCTTCGCGAACCCGCTTGTCGGCCGATCCAGAGCGACGCTCGACCAGTCCGAGTGCTTCCAACCGAGCCACCTGACGGCTGACGGTCGTATAGTCGCGCCCGACCCTTGCGGCGAGGTCAACCACGCCGATCGGCCCCAACCGCTCGATGCCAACGAGCAGCGGAAAAAGAGCGCGTTCCAGCGTCAAACCCGCCATTTCCAGCAGAGCCGCATCGCGCTCTGGCCGGTTCACGATGCTCACGATCTCGATCAGGGAGCGATGCAGCTTGGGCAGCATCGCTTTGATATGTGCATCTTGCACATTTTCTGTTGACACAAGCCGGCCTCCTTTAAATATGTGCATAATGCACATTGGAGATTCCTAATGGAAGAGCGAGCTGAAATTGACGTGCTGATCTGCGGCGCGGGCGCTGCCGGCCTCACGCTGGCGATCGAGCTCGCGCGGCGCGGAATCGCCTTCCGTCTGATCGACAAGATGGACGATGCGTTTCGCGGCTCGCGCGGCAAGGGGCTACAACCGCGCACGCTCGAAGTCTTTGAGGATTTGGGCATCATTGACCGGATCGCCGCTGCGGGTGGTCCCTATCCACCGCAACGGGAATATCGGGAAGATGGCACCTTCGCAGAGTCGGCCATCGCCGAAATCGAGGAACCGAGGACGGGCGAACCTTACCGCACGCCCTTGATGATTCCGCAATTTCTCACCGAAGGCGTCATGCGCGAACGGCTCGCCGAGTTCGGGCATAGCGTCATGTTCGGTTATGAGCTGATCGGCTTTGAACAGGACGATGAAGGTGTGACGGCTCGACTTGCCGGACAGGCCGGAGAAGAGGTCGTGCGATCACGCTACCTTGTCGGGACCGATGGCGGGCGCAGCTTCGTTCGCCACGCGCTCGGCATCGACTTTCCGGGCAAAACCCTAGGCGTGCGCGCCTTGGTGGCCGATGTTGCCCTGACGGGTCTTGATCGCGATGCGTGGCACCGCTTCAACGAAGGCGACATGCAGCGGCAAATCGCGATCTGCCCGCTCGCCGGCACCGACCTGTTCCAGATTCAAGGGCCGATTCCACTGGAAGGCGACATTGACCTTTCAGCGGAGGGCCTTTCGTTGCTCGTATCCGAGCGCACCGGGCGGGACATTCGCGTCCAGTCGGTGTCCTGGGCCTCGGCCTTCAACATGAACGCCCGACTTGCCGACCGCTACCGTGTCGGGCGCGCGTTCCTCGCTGGGGACGCTGCGCATACCCATCCACCGACTGGCGGGCAGGGCCTCAACACCAGTGTTCAGGATGCCTATAATCTTGGCTGGAAGCTGGCGACGGTTCTCCGGGGCGGTCCTGCTTCGTTGCTCGACAGCTACGAGGAAGAACGTCGCCCGATCGCGGCGGAAATGCTCGGCCTCGCGACCAGGCTGCTCGACGCAATGAAGCGCGGCGAAACACGGCGCGGGCGCGACACCCATCAGCTCGACCTTGGCTATCCTGAATCCCCGCTCTCGTATGACGGAAGCACCAGCGCGATCGGTCCGCTTGCGGGGGATAGGATGCCCGATGCCATGTTGACGGGCGCAGCCGGTCAACCGCGCCGCCTGTTCGACATTCTGACCGGCCCGCATTGGACCTTGCTGATATCACAGTCTGGTTACACGCCAGCGGCCGATGCGCGTGAAGGGGTGCGGGTGGTCACGATCGGGCAGGGGGTAGAGCTGCGCGACCCGTCGAACCAGCTCGGCCTGGCGGACGGCAGCGCGCTGCTCATCCGGCCAGACGGCTATGTTGGGGCTACGTTCGACGCGCCGCGCCTCGGCGCCATCAGCGACTATTTTGTGAAAGTGCTTCCCCCTACGAACGCCTAGATCAACACCCGCTCCACCTCGTCCAGCGTCACGTCATCGGGCCGGCGGTCGTAGAGCTGGGTGGTGCGGGTCGAACTGTGGTTCGCCATCGTCGCGGCTGTCTCCAACGTGCCGCCGTTCTTCAGATAGGTGGTGATGCCGGTCGCGCGGAACGAATGGTTGCCGATCGCCGTGCCGATCCCGGCCGCCGCCGCGCGCCGGCGCACCATCGCGAAGGCATTGGCTTGGGGCAGGGGGGTTTTGCTCAACTGCCCGGTCCCGCGCGCGATAGTGCGAAACAGCGGCCCCTTGCGATCATCGCGCAAGCCGCACCCGTCGATATAGGCGGTCAGATAATCCTCAAGATTGTGGTGGCAGGGCATTTCATGGCGCTTGCCGCCTTTCTCATGCAGGCGGACCCATAGCCGCCTGTTCTGCATGAACACGTCCTCGACGCGCATCGCCAGCGCCGCTCCGATCCGCGCGAACGAATAGACCATCAACCCAATCAGGGCGCGGTCGCGCAGGCCCGCATGGGTGGTCACGTCGATGCAGTCGAGCAACCGCCGCGCCTCATTGGGGGCCAGCACCGGCGTCTTGCCGCGCCGCTGGCTATGCGCCGGCCCGCGCACCGATCCGGCGGGGTTCACCGGCACGACATGGCCCGTCACCAGCCAGTCGAACAGGTGGCGCACGCCGGCGAGCTGCTGCTTGACGCTGGGCGCGGCCAGCTCGCGCCCAAGCGCCTCGACCCACGCCGCGACGTGGAGCGGCTGCACGCCGGCGAGCGAGGCCACGCCGCGCTCCGCTACCCAAGCCAGGAAGTCGCCGGCAGCACGCGCATAGGCGCGGCGCGTATGCGGGTTGCGGATGGTGACGGCGAAGAACTCAAGGAAGCGCAGCCGCGTCGCTTCGTCGGCCGACGCCACCAGCGCCGGCAGCACCAGCGCGGGCGAGGGCAGGGGGGCGAGCTGGTTCATCGCGCGATCTTCTCCCATCGGGCCGGCTCGGGGCGAGGCTTCGCCAGCTCCCGGCGCAATTCGGCGAACACCTCTTCGGCGTCGTGGACGCGGCCCGCCTTCACGTCCTCAAGGCCGCGCTCTATCGAGGCATCCAATGTCCGACGTAGCAGCTCATCGCGCAAATCGCGGTGCTGCTCCATTTCGATGAAGTTCTGGACGATCAGGAACACCGCCTCGGAAGGATCGGCGAACCTGCCCCGCTCGATCTGCTCTAACAGCCAATCGGCCAGCGTCGGGGGTAGATACGCTTCGAAGCGCAAGCCGCCCGCGCGGGCCTGCTCGCGCAGCGCCTTGGCCTGGGCACGCTCGGCGGGGTTGTCGTCAGGCAGCTCGTCGCCGGTCATATCGCCTCCTTTTTCGGCGGTAGATCTCGGGAGCGTTTAAACGACTCAATGGATCTCCATGAATATATGATAAAGGACATTATCACACATAGAGGCGCGACGCTAGCGAAACGACCACCGCAGGCGCCGAGATCCCGAACTCGCCCCCTAATCTGGTGAGCGACGGCAGGGCTTGCTCACCGATCTGGCGGCACACCGTTCGGGCGTCTCCAACTTAGGGGGTCGATGCGCACCATTACCTTCATCACGCACTTTCAAGTCAGACATCGGCTATTGCGAAGCAGTTGCATATATCATAGGGCGGCGCACAGATTGAGAACGATTCGCAAGGGGTAAAATGAAAAAAAGTACATTAAGCGGCGCGTTAGGCCTTGGATTAATGGCCGTGCCCGCAACGGCCCAGGACCAGCCAGCTCCCCCGGCTACGGACGCACGCCAAACAATCATCGTCACCGGCGTCCGGGAC
>CAYMIU010000068.1:0-16222 GCA_964390515.1 uncultured Stakelama sp. | reverse complement strand
GGTGCTAATCGACCCTCAAAAACCTGTTGCACCGCGGGGGCCGTCCACACATGCTCCCCGTTGTTACCGCTCAGACGTAGAGTCCACATGGTTCACGGCCGGTGGTTGAGGACATGCCAACTTGGTCCGGGGCATGCCGGACCAAGTTGGCCGGCGATCTGGGTGTGGGTACACCCGCCGAGTTGTGAGGCCGGCCTGACGGTGTTGTAGTCCTGCCGCCAGGCAGCCAGCACGGCTTCGGCGTAAGCCAGCGAGGTGAACAGCGTATCGTTGAGGCATTCGTCGCGCAGTTGGCCGTTGAAGCTCTCGACGAAGGCGTTCTGGGTCGGATTGGATCGGCGGGTCAGTAGTGGATAACCGTGCGGATCGACTTGCCTTCGTGCATCAGTTCGAACGCCTCGTTGATCTCCTCCAAACCCATGGTGTGGGTAACGAACGGGGCCAGATCGATATCGCCTCTCATGGCGTCCTCGACCATGCCGGGGAGCTGTGTACGTCCCTTGACGCCGCCGAAAGCGGACCCCTTCCAGACTCGGCCCGTAACGAGCTGGAATGGACGGGTGGAGATTTCTTCGCCCGCGCCAGCAACGCCAATCACGATCGACTGACCCCAGCCACGGTGCGCTGATTCAAGCGCGGCGCGCATGACGTGGACGTTGCCGATGCATTCGAAGGTATGATCGACGCCCCAGCCCGTCATCTCGATCAGCACTTGCTGGATGGGCTTGTCATGGTCCTTGGGGTTGATGCACTCGGTCGCACCGAACTGGCGTGCCAGCTCGAACTTGGACGGATTGGTGTCGATGGCGATGATGCGACCCGCCTTCGCCTGGCGCGCACCCTGAATCGCCGCGAGGCCGATGCCGCCCAGGCCGAACACGGCGACCGAGTCTCCGGGCTGGACCTTGGCGGTATTGTGGACTGCGCCGATGCCGGTCGTGACGCCGCAGCCGAGCAGGCAGACATGTTCGGGGTTTGCCTCGGGATTGATCTTGGCGAGCGAGACTTCGGCGACGACAGTATATTCACTGAAGGTTGAACAGCCCATGTAATGATAGAGGGGCTGACCATTGTACGAAAAGCGGGTGGTCCCATCGGGCATCAAGCCCTTGCCCTGCGTTTCGCGGACAGCGACGCACAGGTTGGTCTTGCCCGACAGGCAGAAGTCGCACTTGCCGCATTCGGCGGTGTAGAGCGGAATCACGTGATCGCCCGGTCCGACGCTGGTGACGCCCTCACCGACCTCGACAACGATACCCGCGCCCTCGTGGCCCAGAACCACCGGGAAAACACCCTCCGGATCACTCCCCGCCAGCGTGTACGCGTCGGTGTGGCACACACCGGTGTGCGTCACCCGTATGAGGACTTCGCCTTTCCGGGGTGGGGCGACATCGATCTCGACGATTTCGAGTGGCTTGCCCGCCTCGAAGGCTACAGCGGCGCGAGATTTCATGTTGGGATACCCTCGTTGAGTTAACCGATTGCTGGTGCGAGGCCGTTGCGTCAGCGCAAATTCGTGGGGGAGCGATCGCTCACTCCCCCGGTATGCCGGTCAGACCGTAACGACGACCTTGCCGATCTGGTCGTTCGATTCGAGGAAGCGGTGAGCGTCCTGGATGGCGTCGAGCGGGAAAGTGCGCGCGATCCGCGGCTTGAGCGCGCCCGATTCCAGACCCGCCACGATGAACGCCTTAGCGCGATCGAGGGCGGCATCGTCCGAGACGATCTCGCTGTAGAGATACCCCTTGAGCGTGAGGCTCTTGCCCAGCACGGAGAACAACGGGAACGGCGTCGGTTCGCCGCTGAGCGCGCCATATTCGAGCAGGATGCCGCCGCGTGCCATGCTCTCGGTCAGCGGCTCGAACGACGGGCCTCCGACCGGATCGAGCACCACGCGCGCACCCTGACCATCGGTTATCTCCATCACCCTCGCTACCAGATCCTCTTCCCCGGTTGCGACGACATGATGTGCACCGGCATCGATCAGGGCCTGGCGCTTGGCGCCGGTACGCGTCGTCGCGATTACCGTCGCGCCGACCATCCGCGCAATCTGGAAGGCAGCAAGGCCGACGCTGCTGGAGGCAGCAGTGACGATGACGAAATCGCCCTCGCCGAGTTTCGCCTGCTCCACCAGCGCACCCCAGGCGGTGACATACTGCATCCACACGGCCGCCGCTTCCTCGAACGACAGCGCCGCCGGATGCTTGACGACGAGGCGGGCGGGCACGTTGGCGACCTCGCCATAAGTGCCCCAGCGCGCGATATCGAGCGGGGGGATGACGCTGACGGCTTCGCCTTCCGCAAACCCGGTCACGTCCGCGCCGACCGTAACGACAGTGCCGGCAGCCTCATAGCCAAGGCGGCTCGGGAACTCGGCTTCCTGAAGGTAGGCATGGTTGCGGAACATCACCTCGGCGCGGTTTATGCCTATCGCCTTCACCGCGATCTGCACTTCGTCGGCCGCGGGCGCGGGGACGGCCACATCTTCAATCCTGAGGACGCTGGCGTCGCCATATTCGTGGATACGGACGATGCGGCTCATTGGAGATTCCTTGATTATTGAATGATCGTTCTGTAAGGGAGAAGACCACGCGTTTCAAGATATTGTTTATCGATCGTTCCATATCGTGCACCAGAGATGACAGAGACGAAAGCCCGTCGCCGCGCAGGTCGCCCTCGTGTGTTCGACACTGACGCTGCGCTCGACAAGGCGGTGCGGCTGTTCTGGCAGCGCGGCTACGAGGCGACATCGATGGCCGATCTGGTGGCGGAGACTGGCGTCGCCGCTGCCAGTCTCTATGCAGCGTTTGACAACAAGGCGGGGCTGTTTGCGGCGGTGATCGAGCGCTACGCCGCGACGTTCAGCGTCCACCTCTATGCACCCATCAACGATCCGGCGTTGTCCACCTACGAGGCCGTCAAAGGCCTGCTGGAACGAGCGGCGTCATCATTCTCGGAACCTGGAACGCCGGCCGGCTGCTTCATGTATTCGGCAGCGGCAGCCGTTTCGCCGGCGTCCGCCGCCATCGAATGCCTGCTGCGCGACAAGCGCATCGCGGCGGAGGCCATCCTGATCGAGCGTTTACATCGGGGCGCCGCGCAGGGCGAGCTTGCGGCCGATACTGATCCGGCCGTCCTAGGCAAATTCATCAATACGGTCATGGAAGGCATGTCCGTTCAAGCGCGCGACGGCGCTACGATCAACGAACTTCTCTCCATCGCCGAAATGGCACTCGATCGATGGCCGGCTGCGGTTTGATCGTCCAAGCGAGATCCCAGCAGCCTGTTTTTCAACAGCCACCACAGTTTCTGATGCGCTTAAGTCGTGTTGGGTGTGCTGGGCGCTCGCGGCGAGCGGCGTTTGCCCAGCGGCCATTGCGAGCATCAGCACAAATGCTCTGGTGGTTCCGATCATTACACTTGTTCTCCAGTGGCAGAGTTTCGATTCATGGTGCGGGCGAAGGCGGCTACCATCAGCGTCGACCGTCGGCAGAGGACTCTCGTCGCGCCACCGCGTCGAGCTCGGCCACGGCTTGCGCCGCAGCCTCGCAGTCGCCGCCGGTCTCTTGGCCCTGCTTGCAGCGTGTGACGACTAGTCTCGCCTCTTCCGCGTGGAAGCGGAAATAGCCCGCATCCCGTGGTTTAATCAGCCCGCATCCGGACAGACCAATTGTCGCGGCAACGGCGATTGCCGCCCGCTGCTTGCTGTTCCCCATTATGTCGATCCTCTCCATATTCCGGCGCGACGCCACTTCCCTCCGTTGCGACGCCATGCGTGAAATCCGCTGCGGTGAAGCCGTCCACCCACTTGATGAGAACAATCGCGCAGGCTGGCGAGATCAGGCTAAAGGCACGTGCGAGGCGTGTGATGCGGACAAGCATCGAAGCCGCCATGAGCCAAAGGCCGGCAGGAGGCACGGGCAGCAGGCCAGCCATCAATCGCCGCCCCTTCACCGCCCGAAAGTCGCGACCCGCCAAAGATACCAGATGACGGCCAGCGCGAGCACGGCGTTGCTGACCGGCTCGATGACGCTCGCCACCTGGCTATAGCGCTCGCCCAGCTCATAGCCCGCCAGCACGAGGATCACGGTCCATATGGCCGAGCCGGCGAGCGTCGAGACCAAGAATGGACCAAGGGGCATCCCGCTGACCCCTGCGGGCACCGAGATCAATGTCCGGACCCCCGGGACCATACGGCCGAACAGAACCGCCCAATGGCCATAGCGGGCGAACCAGCGGTCGACATGGTCGACCTCGCCCGGTGTCAGCGTCAGCCATCGGCCGTGACGGGACGCGAAGCGCTTCAACCGATCGATGCCGATCCAGCGGCCGACATAGTACCACAGCACTGCCCCTGCAGCCGATCCGAGGGTGCCGGCGACAACGATCATCAACAGCGAGCCGCGTCCTTGCGCAGCCGTGTAGCCTGCGAGCGGCAAGATCACTTCCGATGGGATCGGCGGGAAGACGTTTTCGGCCAGCATCAGCAGGAAGACGCCGAAGCCGCCGAGCGCTGAGAGGATCGATGTTATGATGTCGAACACAAGCCAGCCTCGTCAGAAGACCCAATAGAAAATCGCGCAGAATGCGAGCAGGAAGGCGAAGACGGACCCTACGATCCGGTTTTCCAGTCGCGGACACTCGACGTTCCTGATCCGCACGGCGACTTGCCAAGCGGGGCGGATTGGACACCGCCAGGAGCCTGCGGCAATGCGATCCAGCTCCGCATCCGACAGCCCGAAAAACGCCTTCACATCGGCGCGTGACCGCCCCGCCAGCCCCATCGCGCGCAGCACCACGTCGTCCCATGCGACATCGATCGCGCTCGGCCGATCGACGATCGGGCCGCGCGCATCACCGCCCGCCCAGGAGGGAGAAAGCAAACCGATGATCCGATGCGGATTGCGCTCCAGCAGTGTCGCCCAGCGCAGCAAGCGATGTTGGCGATCCTGCGCCGCGATGCTGCTCGCCAGCGTCCAGCGTTTAGTAAGCGCGCGAACGGGCCGCGGCCATCGAGGCGCCTGAGAGGCCGTCATGGGCTTGCGGGGGTGCCGACGTCGCTTTTGCTGGCGCGCTTGAGCGGACGAGAACAACGCAACGTGAGGAAGGTGGTGGCGCTCAGAATGACGGCGATATCATAGAGGCCATAGCCGACCGCCGCGCCGAGCGCCCCGGTAGCCCATAAGCTGGCCGCTGTTGCCGTGCCCGACGCTTTGCTGCCTTTCTTCAGGATGGCGCCACCCCCGATAAAGCCGACGCCGGTAATCAGACCTTCGAGCAGCCTGGCTTGCGCAGGAGACGTGCGGCCGAGGATTGCGATGCCCACCAGCACGAACCCGCAACTGGCAATGGCGACCAGTGGGAAGGTTCGGATACCTGCGCTGCGCGCATCCCTCTCCCGATCCCAGCCAACGGGCAGGGCGAGCGCGTAGGCGGCGGCGAGACTGATGATATGGGTGGCGATCTCCCACCACGAGCTTTGAAACATGCCGGCCTGCCTGTTCTACGCGATTGCTCCAGATCGGAAGAAATGGGGGAAAGTCTCACCGGGGAAGGCGATGGTTGCGAACATCGGCGATCCTAGCGGTGCAGACATGCGATGATGGCGGTCACGACGGCAGTCGTCTCGGCTACGTCGCGCACCTTCACCGTATCGAGGCCGATTTCAGCAGCAGGATAGTCATTCCCGCCGGGGAAAATCGCATCGCCGATGAACAGCATCGCATCGAGCGGCACGCCGCTTTCGGCACTCAGACGCTTCAGGCCATAGCCTTTGTCGACCCCTGCCCTCGTCACGTCGATCGATGTCGTGCCGCCAAGATTGATCGAGAGGTCCGGCAACGCCGCGCGCAAGGTCGCCTGCAACGCGGTGCGCTTCTTTCGGTCAGGATCCCACGCTTCCTTTTCCTTCAGCGGTGCTGCCTGGCCAAGCCCTGAAAAGGTGATCTGGCTACCCCGATCCTCGATCCGTTCACCCCAGATGCGTTCATCAGCGATCCCGGCATCGACGAGCGCCCGATCGAAAGCCGTGCGGATCTTCGCCCTCTCCGCGCCGTCGAACAACTCGGCATAGACAGCGCGCCAAGCGCCATTGATGAACCGGTAGAGCTTTGTGCCCGTGGTCGGCATCAACCAAAGGCGGTCTAGGGCGGCATCCACAGGAAGGCGTGAAGCAACCTGCTTTTCGAATTGCGGCCAGTCACCGCCCGAGATCACCGCCACGTCGGTGACGGCGAGCAATCGAGCGAGGGTTGCGGCCATCTCCTGTGACAATGGCCGCTTGCTCTCCGCAAGCGTGCCGTCGAGGTCGAAGGCAATCAGCCACTTCATGCCGCCTTCCCCGCCGGATCGCGGTAGGCGAGCAGCCTGAGCGCGTTGATGACGACGAGCAGCGTGGAACCCTCATGGACCGCCACCGCTGGCCCGATGCCGAGGCCGAGGATGGTGGCAGGCACGAGGAAGGCGACAACGCCCAGGCTGACGAAGACGTTCTGTCGGATGATCCCGCGCGTGTGGCGGCTCAGGCCGACCGCGAACGGCAGGTGCGCCAGATCGTCGGCCATCAACGCCACGTCGGCCGTCTCCAGCGCCACGTCCGAGCCGGCTGCACCCATCGCAATGCCGACCGTTGCGCTCGCCATCGCCGGCGCGTCGTTCACGCCATCGCCGACCATCGCCACCTTGTCTTCGCCGGCAAGCTTCTTGATCGCGGCGACCTTGTCTTCCGGCATGAGATCGCCCCATGCCTCGTCGATCCCGACATCGTTGGCGATCGCTTCGGCGACCTTCTGGTGATCGCCGGAGATCATAATCATCCGCGATACGCCCATCTCGTGCAGCCGGCGCAGCGCGGTTTTTGCCGCTTTGCGAGGCGTATCCATCAGGCCGATCGCGCCCAGGTCGCGATCCCCCTTGCGGACCACCATCGTCGTGCGCCCGTTCTCGCGCAGGCGCGCAATCGCATCCTGCGCCCCCTGCCCAAGGGTCGGAATACCTTCCGTTCCGAACATCTCGGCCTTGCCGATCCACACCGTCTCGCCATCGACGCTTGCGGTGACGCCGCGACCGGTCAGGCTCTTGAGATCGCCGGCAGTGGGCAAGGCGCGCCCATCCAGACGTTCGCGACCGTCCTTGACGATCGCTTGGGCCAGCGGATGATCGCTCAGCGCCTCGACAGCCACGGCCAGCGCGAGCAGCTCGCCTTCATCGGCGCCATCGACCGGCACGACATCAGTGATGCGCGGCCGACCTTCGGTCAGCGTGCCCGTCTTGTCGAAGGCGATCGCCTTCAGCGACCCGAGATTTTCGAGCGGCGCACCGCCCTTCACCAGCACGCCGCCGCGCGCTGCGCGGGCGACGCCCGATAGCACCGCGCTCGGCGTGGCGATCGCAAGCGCGCAGGGGCTTGCCGCCACCAGCACCGCCATCGCGCGGTAGAAGCTGTCGCGGAACGGCTCGTCGACGACGACCCAAGCGAACAGGAGAAGCACCGACAGGATCAGGACGGCGGGCACGAAGATCCGCTCGAACCGGTCGGTGAAGCGCTGCGTCGGCGACTTTTGCGTCTCCGCTTCGCTCACCATCTTGACGACCTTGGCAAGCGCGCTTTCATTGGAACGGCGCGTCACCTCGATCTCGATCGCACCGCCGCCGTTGATCGTACCGGCAAAGACCCGGCTTTCCGCGTCTACCGCGTCGGGCTTGGCGCGTGCCGCCGCAGCGTCCGCGACCGGCACCTTGTCGACCGGAATGCTTTCACCCGTCACCGGGGCCTGATTGATCGCGCTTGCGCCCTTGATGACGAAGCCGTCGGCAGGCAGGCGCTCATTCGGGCGCACGATGGCGATATCGCCGACGACCATCTGTTCGACCGGGATTTCGCTGGTCTCCCCGTTGCGGCGCACGGTCGCGGTTTCCGGGGCGAGCTTCGCCAGTGCCTCGATCGCCTTCTTGGCGCGGCCCATCGCATAATGCTCGAGCGCATGGCCGAGGCTGAACAGGAACAGCAGCAGCGCACCTTCGGCCCATGCACCCAGCGCAGCGGCGCCGGCGGCTGCCACCAGCATCAAGGTGTCGATTTCGAACTTCTTCAGCCGGAGATTGTCGATCGCCTCGCGCAGCGTGAAGAAACCGCCGAAGAAATAGGCCGCGATATAGCAGGCGGTCGGCAGCCAGTCCGGCGCACCAGTGACCAGCCTCTCGATCGCATAGCCGACCCCCAGGAGAGCACCGCAGGCGAGCGCGAAGATCAGCTCGGTGTTGGGGCCAAGAAACTCGGCATGGCTATGGTCGTGGCCATCGCCAGGACCGTGCTTCTCCTCGCCCGCGCCGTGGCCACCCGGCCCGTGGTCATGGCCGGCATGGTCGTCAGCCGCGACCCGCTTGCCCACACCGACCTTGAGCTTGCGAAGTGCGGCGCGGACCTCCTCTTCGGTGGTCTCCCGGCGATCATACTCGACCCGAACCGAGCCGCTGGTGCTGGCGTTTGCCTGGACGACGCCGGGTAAGGCGCACAGTGCATCGCTGACAGTGCGCGCCCGGCGCTCGTGATTGATACCTGTCACCTGCCAGATCGCATGGCCGTAACGTTCGGTGATCTCGGCGCCTGCGGCGCGCACCATCTCGCGCAAGCGTGGCAGCGGCAGCTTGGCAGCGTCGAAATGGATGCACAACGCCGCCGGCGTGTCGCCGTCGAGGCAGATCACATGCGCCCGCTCGACGCCTTCGCGCTTCGACAGGGTCGATACGAGACGATCCAGGCAGGCATCGGCCGCGTCAGGAAGGTCCGGCAGCAGCACTGGAATATCGAGTTCGAGCTTGTCGTTCATGACGACCTCCTTTCGCTTTTCTTGGTTTCGGCGCGTGCGTCGCGCAGGATTTCGACACCGCCCTTGATGGCGATGATGGCGGTAGCGAAGCCGACCAGCAGGTCCGGCCAGTTGGTGCCCAGCCACAATACCAGGACGCCGGCGATCAGGATGCCGCCGTTGGAAATGAAGTCGTTGAAGCTGAAGGTGGTGGCGGCCCGGAGATTGACGTCCGGATCCTTGAGGCGCTGGAGCAGCCGCAGGCAGAGGTAGTTCACGACGCCGGCGATCGCCGACATGACCATCATGGTCGGCCCGATCGGGTCGCTGCCTTGAAGGTAGCGTCGGCCAACGTCGATCAGGATGCCGCCCGCGAAGATCAGCAACATGACGCCCGACGCCATCGCGGCGCGTGTCTTCCATGTCTGGCCCCGGGTGAGCGCTACGAGGCTCAGTGCATACACGGCGGTGTCCGACAGATTGTCGACGCCGTTGGCGATCAGCGCGCTCGAGTCCGCGAAGAAGCCCGAGATGAAGAAGCCCACCGCGATCGCCGCGTTCAGCAGCAGGACGATCCAGAGGGTGCGGCGCTCCTCTCCGCCCTTGTTGTCGTTGCTCGGGATCATCCCATGATCTCCTCAAGCGTCAGCAGGGCCAAGAACCCCACAAAGAACATCGAGCTGATGAGCGGGGTGTCGGGCTTCTCGTGCGCCTCGACCAGCAGCTCCTCCGTGACGAGATAGAGCAGCGCCATCAGCCCGAAGCTGAGGAAGCCGGCGACCATCACCGGCGACAGCGTGGCGACGGGTACAGCCGCCAGCGCGCCGATCGGCAGCAGCAGCGCCAACGCCGAGACGATCACGATGATGCGCAGGCGCGAGCGATAGGTTTCCGCCAACTCGTCGGTCAGCGTCAGTCCCAGGAACAATACTTCCAGCGTGAGCGCGATCGTCAGCAGGAAACCTGCCTTCTCGCCCGCCACGAAGGCGAGACCGAGCACCAGGCCATCGACCAGGATGTCGATGCCGATCGCCGCGAGCAGCGCCATCGGCCCTTTGAAGCGGGCCTCGAATGCCTTGAGCCCCAGCATCGTCGCGACGCCCGCCGCCCCGCCGATCAACGTCGCGCTGGGCGATGCCTCATGCTTGACCTGGGGAAGTATCTCGGTCGCGGCAGCCGCGAACACGACGCCTGCCGCGAGATGCTGGAGGCCCGCCACTAGGTTGGGTTTCAACTTGGTGCGGCTCGCGATGATCGCGCCGAGCACGACCGCCAGCACAGGCGCAAGCGTGTAGAGCAGTGCCTGCATATCCTATGATCCCTCCGGGGTTCGGTGACAGACGTGGATCTTTCCGCGCCGCATGAAGGCGATCGCCCCGCCCGCCACGATGGCCCGCGACTGGTCGCCGCGAAACTCGTCGCCAGTTCGCTGCGCGCGCAGGATTTCGGTCCTGCCCTTCGGCAGCCAGGTGACGGCCATCTTCAAGCCGTCGTCGATGAAGTCGACATCGGCGCGGGTGCCGTCGTCGCAATACATGATGCGTTGCGCGATCAGCCTTGGCGTCAGCCGCTTATCGTGAGCTGGTTCGGCGGGTTCGCTCGGGGCCGGGTTGCACGCCCCTACAACCACGCCGGTCACGAGAACGACGCCAGCGCGCGCGATCGTCAGGCCGGGCAGATGCAGCAAGGCGCGCACACCCATCACCACAGTACGCCGTGATCGGGAGTCAGCGGCTCAGGGGCTGGCAACCCCGCCGTCTGGAGAAGGTCGATCTCGATCGTGCGGCACATGGCCGTGAGTGGGACATCGTGGACGCTGTTAGCGAACGGATCGGTCAGATCTTCGCCGATGCTCAGCACCGCGAGGAAGACGAGTCCGATCAGCGTCGATCCGATCGGCGTGGCGAGGCCCAAGGATTCGACGAGCGCGATCGGGAGCAGGATGCAGAACACGCGCGTAAAGAGGTTCGGGAAGAACCGAAAGCCATTGGGCAGCGGCGTGTTCTTGATCCGCTCCATGCCGCCCTGCGCATTGGCGATGTCGATCAGGACGCGCTCGACAGTCGCTTGCTGGATGGCGTTGATCCGCCCTTCCGCGAGCGCGTCGGAGTAGATGCACGATATGTCCTCCAAGAGCGCGTTGGCAGGGTTTGTGCGAGCGAGCGCCCTGTCGGCGACGTCAGAGCCGGCGACCCGGGCAATCTCTTCATAGGGCGACTGTCGACGGAGCTGGCAGCGCATCGAGTGCGCAAAGGCGATCTGGTGCAGGATGATATCGTCCCGCATCTCACTGCCTTGGGGTTCGCCCCTGGTCAGGCTGCGCGTGATCCGGGCAAGGCTGCGCGACGCATTAATCAGCGAGCCCCAAAGGGTTCGCGCCTCCCACCAGCGCGCATAAGCAGCGTTGGTCCGGAACCCCATGAACAGCGCGATCGCGGTGCCGAACAGCGCCGTCGGCAAAGGCGGTTCCTTGATCGGGGTCATCATGTGGAATGCCGTCACGGCCACGTCCCACACGAACAGGATCGTGAGGGGCTTCCAAACCTCGATAATGATCTGTCTAAATCGTGGCCTCGTGCCGACAATCATATCAGTTACGCCTTAATTCTCCCTGCGACCGTCATCCGATCGGCATGTTCATGATGTCCCGATAAGCGGACAGCAGCTTGTTCCGGACTTGCAGGGTCGCCTCGAAAGTTATGGATGCGCGGCTCTGCATGAGCGCGACGGTCGCAATGTCGGTGGTCTCGCCACGCTCATATGCTTCGGTGACGACATCCTCCTGCTCCTGGGTCTCATTGACCTTGGCGACCACGGCGTTGAGCGTGTCGGCAAAGCTTGAGGCTGGAGTTGTCGGAGCGACGCTCGGCGGTGCCGTCGGCTGCGCCTCGCGCAAGGCGCGGCTGCGCGCGATCACCTCGGCACGAATGGCCATCACATTCGAGATCGACGTGTCAGACATCGCTTCTCCCCCGTTGCGGTGCGATGTGTCGGAGGACGGGACGGTTCATTGGACGCCCTCCCGCTCGCATGTCCGCGTGCGGCCTTCGCCTTCCACGATCGTGAGTTGCGACCCCTTGAAGGTCGCGGTGGCCGTCTCGCCGACATATTGCAGGCCCTGCGCTGGCGCCGTCAGCGTCATCGGCGGCCCATTGCCGGAGCGCCGCAAATCGATTTGCAGGCCATCGTCCTTGTAATCGACGAACAGTGGTTCCCCGTCGGAACAGCGGTAGGGATGCCGTCCCATTTCCCCGGTCGCCACGGCGCTGTCGGATGAATGGATTTGCTGCTCGGTTGGCGGCGCTGGCGGCTTGCTTTCCGAGCAAGCCGTCAGCCCGACAACGAGGATCAGTGCGGGCAGTATCCGCTTACCAAGCATCATCGCGCCTTCCTCCTGTAGCGGGAGGGGACGCGCTGACGATTGATCCCACGGGTAGGCTGACCCACCCGCCAGCGCAGATAGGTCGCAAGCCGATCGTCGGCATCGACCATCAAGGACCGCAGGCGGCGTAACATCATCGCCGCGAACGGAAGGGAAAGCGCCCCACGAAGCGTGCAACTATGCGTCAGCTTGGTGCCGCCGTCGTCGCCCGCCAGCTCGTACCGCTCTTCAAGCGTGAACAGGTAGGGGATACCGCAGGACCAAGCGTAGGCGTGCGGCTTGTCGATTTGATTGACCCGGGCGGGCGTCCGGATCGGCCGGGTAATGCCCTGGATCGCGAAGGCGCATTCCGTGTCGCCGAGGCGGGACGGATTATCGAGAGATACGAGCGGGCTCCATGCTCGGCGATGATCCGGATCGGTAAGCACCGACCAGATGCGCAATGGCCCGCCATGAAGCATCAAGCTGGTTATGGTTCGAGGCATATCCCCATCTCCAAGAGATGAGCGGGGCGATCGCGGATCGCCCCGCTCACCCTTCAGGCCAAGTCGTTCGCGAAGGTCTGACCGTGGTCGTCCCCTTCATGCTCTTCGTTGTAGTGCTCGGGCGTCTCGATCGCCTTCTGCCCGAACCGGGCATAGAGCGTCGGCAGCACGAACAGCGTCAGCAGCGTGGCCGAGATCAGGCCGCCGATGACGACGGTCGCCAAGGGCTTTTGCACCTCCGCGCCCGCGCCCTCGCCAAGCGCCATCGGCACGAAGCCGAGGCTGGCGACGAGCGCGGTCATGACGACGGGCCGCAGACGCTGCATTGCCCCGACATGGGCCGCCTCTTCGCGCGATAGCCCCGACCGGATCAGATCCTGGATCGAGCTGACCATCACGAGGCCGTTGAGGACCGCGATGCCCGACAGGGCGATGAAGCCCACCGCCGCCGAGATCGAGAAGTCCATGCCGCGCAGGAAGAGCAACAGGACGCCGCCCACCAGCGCGAAGGGCACGCCGGTGAACACGATCGCGGCATCGCGGACCGATCCCAGCGCACCGTAGAGGAGCAACAGGATCAGGATGAAGCAGGCCGGAATGACCAGCTTCAGCCGTTCGCTCGCCGATTGCAGGTTCTCGAACTGACCGCCCCATTCGAGATAGGCACCGGCAGGCAGCCGGACCTGGCTGCCGATCGCCGCCTGCGCGTCTGCAACGACGCTACCGACGTCGCGACCACGCACGTTGGCTTGCACCACCACGCGCCGCTTCCCGTTTTCGCGGCTGATCTGGTTGGGACCATCCACGACCTTGATGTCGGCGACACTGGACAGCGGCACATAGCCACCCCCCGCCACCGGCACCTGCACCTGTTCAAGCAGGCCAATGTCAGCGCGCTGCGTCTCCGACAGGCGGATCACCACCGGGAAGCGGCGGTCGCCCTCGAAGATCTGGCCCGAGGTGCGGCCGCCGATTGTCGCGGTGACGGTATCCTGCACATCCTGCGCGGTGACGCCCAGACGTGCCATCGCGTCACGATTGACGCGAATGTCGAGCATGGGCAGGCCCGTCGTTTGCTCGACCTTCACGTCCGCCGCGCCCTGCGTTTTGCGCAGCACGGCGGCGATTTGCTCGGCCGTCCGGTTCATCGTGTTGAAGTCGTCGCCGAACACCTTCACCGCGATGTCGCCGCGCACGCCGGCGATCAGCTCGTTGAAGCGCATCTGGATAGGCTGGGTGATCTCATAGGCGTTGCCCGGAATTTTTGCGAGATTTCCCTCGATCCGGCTTACCAGCTCCTCCTTGGCCAAATCGGGATTTGGCCAATCCTTGCGCGGCTTCAGGATGACGAACATGTCGGTGGCGTTAGGCGGCATCGGGTCGGAAGCCAGTTCCGCCGTGCCCGTCTTGGAATAGACGAACGCCACCTCCGGTTGCTTCGACATCATCCGTTCGATCGGCACCTGCATCGCCTGGCTTTGCTGGACCGACGTGGCGGGGATGCGCAGCGACTGGATCAGCAGGTCGCCTTCATCGAGCTGCGGCAGGAACACCGAGCCGAGCGTCGTGAAGGCGAGCGCCGCCACGACAAGGCTGCCGACACCCGCGCCGATCGTCAGGGTCGGGCGCTTCATTGCCCGGTCAAGACCGGGCTCGTAGCGCTTCTTCAGCCACGTGATGATGCGGCCGTCCTTCTCCTCAACCTTCTTCGACAGCCAGATCGCGATCATGGCCGGCACGAAGGTGATCGAGAGGATGAAGGCGAAGGCGAGCGCGATGATGACGGTGAGCGCCATCGGCACGAACGTCTTGCCCTCCACGCCGGTCAGCGTGAGCAGCGGCACGTAGACAAGGATGATGATCGCCTGCCCGTATACCGAGGGGCGGATCATCTCGCGCGCGGCGGCCGCCACGGTCGCCAGACGCTCTCTGACGGTCAGCAAGCGGCCTTCATGATGCTGTTGCTCGGCAAGCCGTCTCAGCGCGTTCTCCACGATGATGACAGCGCCGTCGACGATCAGACCGAAGTCGAGCGCACCGAGGCTCATCAGGTTCGCCGAGACGCCGGCACGCAGCATCCCGAAGCCGGTCAGCATCATGGTGATCGGGATGACCAGCGCCGCGATCAGCGCCGCGCGGAAATTGCCGAGCAGCAGGAAGAGCACGACGATGACCAGTACCGCGCCTTCCGACAGGTTCTTGGCGACCGTCTTGATCGTCGAGTTGACCAGCTCGGTGCGGTTGAGCACCGGCTGAACCACGACGTCGGGTGGCAGCGACGCGTTGATCGACGTCAGCTTCTCGGCGACCGCCGTGGACACGACGCGGCTGTTCTCGCCGATCCGCATGATCGCGGTGCCGACAACGACTTCCGTGCCGTTCTCCGAGGCCGAACCCATGCGGATCGCCTGACCCGTCTTCACGGTCGCAACTTGTTCGACCGTGATCGGCACGCCGTTACGTGTCGCGATCACGGTCCTGGCCAACTCGCCGGCATTGCGCACGAGCGCATCCGAGCGGACAGCCAGACCTTCGCCATTGCGATTGACGAAGCCGCCGCCGACGCTGGTGTTGTTGCGCTCCAGCGCGTTGCCCAGGTCGGTCAGCGTGATGCCGAGCGACGCCAGCTTCTGCACATCGGGCACGACGAGGAACTGCTTGGCGTACCCGCCAATCGAGTCGACGCCGGCGAGGCCCGGTGTGTTCTTCAGAAGCGGCGTGACGATCCAGTCCTGCGCGGTGCGCAGGTAGGTCGCCTTGTCCTCTTCGGTCGTCAGTCGCTCACCCTCTGGCGTGATGTAACTGCCATCGGGCTGTTGGCCCGGTTCACCGGGCTTGTGCTTGTCGTCCTCGCGATGCTCGAGCCGGACGGTGTACATGTACACCTCGCCCAGGCCCGTCGCGATCGGACCCATTTCGGGGTTCACGCCATCGGGCAGGTTCTCTTGCACGCCCTGCAGACGCTCGCCCACCTGCTGGCGGGCAAAATAGATGTCCGTAGAGTCGGAGAAGACCGCAGTGATCTGCGCGAAGCCATTACGGCTCAGCGAGCGCGTATATTCGATGCCGGGGGTGCCGGCGAGCGCGGTTTCGATCGGGAACGACACCTGCTTCTCGACCAGCTCGGGCGAGAGCGCGGGTGCCCGCACGTTGATCTGCACCTGATTGTTGGTGATGTCCGGCACTGCGTCGATCGGCAGCCGGTAGAGTGAAAACGCGCCGATGACGGCGACGATGGCGGTGAGGAGCAGGACAAGCCAGCGCTTCTCGACCGCCCATGTGACGATGCGGGCGATCATGGCTTAATCCTCGTGGCTCGCTTCGCCCTTGCCGATCTCGGCCTTGAGCGTGAAGCTTCCGGTGGTGGCGATTTGTTCGTTGCCGGTGAGACCCGAGCGGACGATTACCGTGTCGCCCGACGCATCGCCGAGCTGCACCGGGGTCGCCTTGAAGCCCGTAGGCGTGCGAACGAACACGACCGACTTGCCCTCGAAGCTCTGGACCGCCGTCGTCAAAATGCCCGAGCGGACCAGGAACGTGCCGAGCAT
>CAYMIU010000067.1:0-16244 GCA_964390515.1 uncultured Stakelama sp. | reverse complement strand
GTTCATGCTGGAGATCGCGCCACCCGAATTTCAACACAGCTCGCGACGGCACCGTCTGCCAGGGTCCCTGACGGGAAAAGGCGCGAGGCGGAACATGCAAATAGCGGACTTCCTCACAGAGGTTCCAACGCCCGGCCCCCTCTTGCGTACGCTGTCCGACTGCCGCACCATGCCGGTCATTGGTGGTGCCGACCACCGAAGGGGTGTGGAAACCCTTGTGACGGCCGGAAGGCAAGCGCACTGCGTTTGCCCTGACCTTGCTGCGCGCTTGCCGCCCAGCAGGCCACTCGTGCTCGATCATTACGCCACACCCGCTTCGCGAGGAGAGAGTGGCGTGTCGATGAGACGCAAAAGAAGCGCGGCGACAAGCGGCGTTGGCGGGTTGGACGAGACCTTCCGATCACTATCGCCATGGCTGACGCGCAAGCTGGCGCATCGTCTGGGACCCGGACGATCCGACATCGACGACCTCGTTCAGGAGAGCTTCGTTCGTCTGGGTCGCTATGCCCCGGACGATCGCAACCGTCATCCCCGGGCGCTGCTCTGGCGGATTGCAGGAAACGTCGCGCGTGATGCGTTCCGTCGCGAGGCAGCGCGCCATCGCAATGCCCATATGCCGTTTGACGAGGCGGCGCTCGGATCGCTTGCCGCGCCGCCCGACCAGCATGCGCATGTGGCGTTGAAGCGGGCGATCTTGACACTGCCGGAGCCGCTGCGCGATGTATTCCTGCTTGCCCGCTTCACGCCGATGACGAACGCCGACATCGCCCGGCATCTCGACATCTCGGTCAAAACGGTGGAATGGCGACTCGCGAGGGCCACAGCCCTGTGTCTGGAGCAGCTCTCCGAATGATGCAGCTGGCATGACAAGCGAAAGCGACCGCCGCGCCGAAGCGACCAGCTGGTTCGCGCGCCTACAGTCGCGGAGCGTGACGACAGGAGAACTCGCTGAGTTCGCCAAATGGCGTTCCGATCCCGCCAACGCCAGCGCCTATCGGGCGACCGAGGCATTGTGGGACGGTGCCGGCAAGCTCAAAGACGATACCGACGTTCAGGCCTCACTGCAGGCTGCCCGTGGTCGACGCCGCATCGCGCGATGGTGGAGCCGCCCGCTGCACCGCTGGCTGAGCCTTGGTGCAGGAGCGATGCTGGCCGGACTTGTCGCGTTGCTGATCACGGCGCCGTCTGCTGCGCCGACCTGGCGTACGGCAACGGGTGAGCGGTCGTTCGTCCGACTCGATGACGGCACGGGCATGCAGCTCGACACGGACACGATCGCGAGCGCCAGCATCGGTCCGGCACGCAGGGTGGTTCACCTCGACCGCGGCCAGGCTTATTTCGATGTTCGCCATGATCCCGCGCGTCCGTTCGTTGTCGAGGCCGCGGGCGTCTCGGTCACCGCGCTGGGCACACGGTTCGACGTCGATCGCGGCGAAACCCGGACGCGCGTGTCGTTGATCGAAGGAAGCGTCGAGGTCCGCACGGCTGGTGGCAATACGCTTCGGCTGCGGCCGGGCGAGAGCGTCGTCGTTTCCGGCGACGTGATCGCCAGACCAATCCCTGGCGTGGCAGACGATCTGACGAGCTGGCGTGAGGGAAGGCTGACCTTTCGCGAGACGCCGCTCACGGAGGCAGTGGCGTCGATCAATCGCTATACCGATCGCGAGGTTAGGATCGAACACGCGTCGATCGGTGCCGAACCCATCAGCGGCGATTTCGCTGTTGACGATATCGACGGCTTCGTTCGTGCGGTCGAGACGTTGTTCGGACACGGGGCGGTGGCACGGTCTCCCGCTTCATGAGCCATAGGTGACAACCGATCCGACCTTGCCCGGCCCCGTGGCGACGGCGATGCGGGTGATCCGCAAGTCACGGCGGATGCGCGCAAGCGAGGTTGCAAAGGCGATGGGCATGGCGACCCGATCATACGAGCATCTCGAAGCCGGCACCGGGCGCATCACCTATGACCGGATCGTCGCGTTTGCGGAGGCGACCAACAGTGACCCGATCGCGATCCTTTTGGCGCAGGCAAGCGGCAGTGCGGAGTTCGCGCTGCGCTGCGCCGACAACAAGCTGATGACGATCATGATGATCGCGATGATGGAACTCGACGACGATCTTGAGAACGATATCGCGTTCCTCAACGCGCAGACTTTGGTGGGCGGCTTTACGCGGCTGGCACGAGACTTCGCGCGTCACGTGCGCAGCCGTGAAACTTTCGCCGAGGAGTGGCTGAAGGAGGGCGCGAGTCGCATCTCGCCGGCACCGACAAACGGCAAGATGAAGCCTGCCAAAAGCTGACGCACTTTTTTGAAGCTGCCGTTAGGGTTGCCTCTCTTTCAATACGTTTCCTTACCAACAGGCGCTGGCGTGAGACCGGCGAGCTAGTGGGGAAACGGTCCATGTCGAACGGGGCGCGATATGCAGCACTTCTGGTGCTGGCGCAGGTGGTGACGGTTACAACCGTCCTGGCACAACAGCGGGCGTTCGACTTTCGCATTCCCGCTGGCTCACTCGACGCCGCGCTCAAGCGATATGCACGCACCACCGGACACAAAGTGCTCTATCGCAGTGGCACCATCCGTGACCGGCGCTCAAACGGGCTTTCTGGCTGGATCGACGCAGATAGCGCGCTGGCGCAGCTGTTGGATGGCAGCGGACTCGTGGCCATCAGGCCATCGTCCGGCGTGATCGTCATCGAAGTCGCGTCCCAGCGCACAATTGCCGAAACGCAGCGGGCGAGCCTTCCCGACGATATCGTGGTGACGGGAACCAACATCCGGGGCGGCGCGGTAACAAGCGACATTCGCACGATCTCCCGGCGCGAGATCGAGCGTTCTGGCAGAGCGACGGTCGCTGACGTGATCGCGGCATTGCCGGGCAATTTCGGAGGAGCAGGAAATCCCGTCGCCGCGCTGACCGGCTCCGACAGCTCGTCGATCAACAACACGGTCGCGCCAGCCGCTAACCTGCGCGGGCTTGGGAGCGATGCGACGCTCACGCTCTTTGACGGCAGGCGCGTCGCGGGATCGGGTGGCCGCGGCGACTTCACCGACCTGTCCGCTATCCCGTCGCTTGCCGTGGATCGGATCGAGATCCTCGCTGACGGTGCCTCGGCGGTCTATGGCTCGGATGCGGTCGGCGGCGTGGTCAATCTGCTGCTGCGTCATCGAATGGATGGTGTCGAGATGCGGCTGCGCGGTGGCACGACGACGAATGGCGGTGTTCACAGCGCTGTCATCGGCGCGGCAACCGGACGCGACTGGCAGAGCGGCGGCTTCTTCCTGGCCTATGAATATGAGCATCGCGATGCGCTCGCGGGTGCGGCGCGGCGCTTTACCGCGACGGCCGACCTCCGGCCCTTCGGCGGCAGCGATCGGCGGCTCTATTACTCATCGCCTGGGACAATCCTGAGCTTCGACCCACTAACGGGCGGCTTCGCGCCGGCCTTACGCATCCCGCAGCTTTCGGCCGGCACCACGCCGACGCTTGATCAGATCGAGCCGGGCCAGAACCTCTACAATCAGCTGGCGGGCTTTGACCTGGCGCCGCGGATCGATCGTCACGCGCTCTTCGGCCATATCGAGCAACGGCTTTCGGACGGCCTGCAGATCTTTGCCGATTTGCGTGTCGTGCGGCGAACGTTCGGTTACAACTCCCCCGCGTCGGTGACGCCCTTCGTGGTGACGGCGGCCAACCCATTCTTCCTGCCGGTCGACGGTCTGCCATTCAGCCTGATCGGCTACAGTTTCTATCCCGAGCTCGGCGCCGGGCGCACCGATGGCCGGGTGTCGTCGTTCGGGTTCACCGGCGGCACGAACTGGGACGTGGGTCGATGGGCGATTAACGCCTACGCCGCGTTCGCGCGTGAGAGCAGCCGTGACCGGACCGACAATATCGTCAATGCCACCGCACTCGACGAGGCGCTCGGCACCATAGCGGACGATCCCGCCACGGCGTTCAGCCCCGCGGCGCAGGGCTATTTCAATCCTTATGGGTCTGGAACCCTCAACGCGCGCACGATCCTCGACTTCGTTGGGTCGGGCTATGCCGAACTCGAGCGATCAAGCCGCATCCTCGATACGGCGCTCAAGGCCGACGGTCCCGTCGCCGATCTCGCAGGCGGCACGATCCGCATGGCCCTGGGTGTCGCCTATCGCCAGGAGAGTTTCCGGTCGGGCGGAAGGACGTTTTACTCGGGCAATCGGCCGACCAACGTCGCGACGCCGCGCGGTGATCGCGACATCGGAAGCGTCTTTGGCGAAGTCACCATACCACTGATCGGTTCATCGAACCGTTTTGCGGGCATTCACGCACTCACTCTGTCGGCAGCAGCGCGGCATGAACGGTACAGCGATTTCGGTGCGACCACCAATCCCCGCCTCGGCATCGCATGGATGCCGGCCGAAGGAGTAACGCTTCGAGTAAGCTGGGGTACGTCATTTCGCGCACCAGCGCTCATCGAGATCAACGACCGTCGCACGATCTCGCCGACGCAATTGCCCAACGACCTTGGCGGATACACGCCGTCGATCGTCGTCGGCGGTGGCAATCGGGATCTCGGCCCTGAACGGGCGACCACGTGGAGCGGCGGTGTCACACTAGAGCCCAGGCAAATGCCGGGTTTGCAAGTCGGATATACGTTGTTCTCGACACGCTTTCGGGATCGGATCGCGAGGCCAGCTCTTCAGGACACCTCGCGCACCCTCCTCGATCCTGCGTTGGCGGGTCTGGTGGAGCGGATCGATCCAGCGAACGATCCTGCCGCGCTCGCACGCGTCGAGGCGTTGCTCGCCGATCCCAATGCGGCAAGTGCAGGCGGCCTCCCCGCTTCCTCCTTACAGGCGATCATCGATGGTCGCTACGTCAACACCGGACGACTGTCTGTCGCGGGAATGGACGTGAACGCGAGCTGGTCGAGAACTGTCGGCGACAGCCGATGGGACGCAGGGCTGAATGCCACATGGCTGTTTCGCTATGACGTGCAGGCAACCCCGTTGTCGCCGGTCGTCGATCGCCTCGACACGCTCGCCAATCCGACGGCGATCCGCGTCCGCGGGAACCTTGGTTGGAGCCGCGGTGGCTTTTCCGCGGCGATGTTCGGCAACTGGACCAATGAATATCGTGATGATGGCGCGGCGCCATACAGGTCGATCGCCAGCTTCTTCACAGTCGATGCGAATATTGGCTTTGCTGTTGCGCGTGGTGCGCTCGCCGGTTTTCGCTTCGCTCTGTCCGCGGAAAATCTGTTCGACGCCGCGCCACCCTTCGTCGACCGGGTGACCGGGATCGGCTTTGACGCCGCCAACGCGAGTCCCTTCGGCCGCATCCTCTCGCTCGAACTCCGGCGCGCCTTCTAGCCCGCCTCTCCTTTACTGAAAGGCTGTTCCTGATGCGCTGGCTGCTGGCGCTTTGCCTCGTCGTGTCCGGCGTCTGCGACGCGCGCCCGTTCACCATCGACGATCTCACCGCACTCGAATCTTACGGGCAGGTGAAAATTGCGAGCCGCCACGGCGTTGTGCTGGTCGAGCGCCGACGCGCCTACGACAACGCTCACGACTACGGATATGACTATTTCACGCGTCGCCTCCTGTCGCGAATCATGGCGGCGCAAATCAAACATCCGTCTGCACTCGTCCCGCTGTTCCCTCAGGAAGATCACGCGGGATATTGGATGGGCGACTTCTCGCCTGACGGTCACCAGCTCATTGTGTTCCGGCTTGTCGACCGTCGCCTGTCTCTGGGCGTCGTCGATCTCGGGACACGAGATGTGCGCTGGTCCGAAGTCGCCCCCGATCTGCCGATCATGTCGCCGTCGCCATCGTGGCTCGACAACGACCACCTCCTGGTCGTCGCGATGGCCGAGCCGCGCCTTCCCGAAATCTTGTCGCTCGGCAATCGCCAGCAGGACGATCTCAGGACGCTCTGGGCGCGCGCTGCCAAAGGTCGCTTTGAGTCCTCGACAACCGCATCGAGCCGCGAGCCGGCGCAACCCGAAGCTGCCGTCCGCCAGCTCATTCGGCTCAATATCCGGACGGGACAGCATGAGGTGCTGTTTCAGGGGAACATCATCGACGCATCTGCTTCGCTTGATGCGCGATATGCCGCCATTGTAACGGCCGAAGCGCCGCGGCACCCACCGTCGACAATTCTCGACACGGCCTATCTCGCACGTCGGCACCGCCTGACCCTGCTCGATCTGCGCTCGGGAGCAACGTCGCGACTGGCTGAAGACATCTTGCCCGGGTTGTTGCGCTGGTCCCCCGACGGCCAGCAGGTGTTGGCGTTTGCTCCGAGTGAGGACCTCCACCGCGGCGAATTCGTCATCGCGAGCATTGACGGAGGCATTCGAGCGGTCGGCAGCAGGTTCGCACCCGCTGTCGCGATCGACCAGAGCGCCATCGTCGTTCACGCCGCTTTCCTAGGGTCGGTTCCGGTGGCGTTGATGCGCGTTGGTGGCACACCGCGGTGGGTCCGTCTCGACACCAGCACACCACTTGCCGCTTTACCTGCCGGCGCGCGGCTGGTCGGCAGCAGTCGCGACCGCCTCTGGTTTGCGGCTGACGCCCGATTGCTCGCCATTGATGCCAACATGCACGCGATCGTGCTGGCCAGGCGACTGGCTGATCCAGGGGTCCAATCGCTCGATCCGGCGAGCATTGGGATGCGAGACCTGCTAAACCCCGCCACCCCTCTCGCGGCCTGGCGCAAGACGCGCGGCGAGAACGACGTCGTGGTGAAGCGGGCAGGTGCAAGGATCGCCGTCATGTCGGGGTCTGACATGCTGCTCGCGACCGGACATGATGTGGCCGTCACGCTTGGCGTCGATAAAAGCGGGATCGGGCGACTTTGCTTGACGGACAACGAAGGCGCTACCGTTGTCGATCGGATCAACCAGCGCCTTAAAGGCGTCACCCTCCCCGTAGCTCAACGGATCGACGCGGCTGGTCGGCACCACTGGCTCTTCCTGCCGCCAGCAGCGCAGCGAGCTCCTCTGGTCCTGATCCCCTATCCGGGGCAGCAGTTAGGAATCGCCCCGCCTCTCGCGATCAATCCGTCTTCGGGTGATGTGCCGACCAACATTCCCCTGCTCACTGCAGCCGGCTTCGCCGTCTTGATGCCGTCGCTCCCACCCATGGGGCCGGGTGGCGAGTACCGACCCCTTCTCGACGCTTCAGAGGCGGCTGTGAATGCTGCGATCGCCACCGGCCGGATCGATCCTGACCGCTTGGCGGTGCTGGGACACAGTTTTGGTGGCTATGCCGCGATGATGCTCGCGACCCACTCGCCCCGTTATAGAGCGATCATCGCGAGCAGCGGCCCCTACGATCTCGCGGCCGCGCACGCCGGCCTCTCCGGTCCGGATCGGATCGCATTGGCGCGCGGCATTCCCTTTTCGTCGTCTGCCGGCTGGGCTGAAGGGGGACAGGCGCACCTGGGAGCCGCGCCGACCAGAAACATGTCTGCCTATGTCGCCGCGAGCCCGATTTGGGCGGCGGATCGCGTGACAGCGCCCGTGATGCTGGTGCACGGCGACGGCGACATCGTCGGCGTCGATCAGGCAGAGCATCTGTTCATGGAGCTGGCGCGGCACGACAAGGACGCGACCCTGGTGCGCTACTGGGGTGAGGGCCACGTCCTGTCGAGCCCTGCGAATATCCGCGACTATTGGGAGAAGGTGGTCAGTTTCCTTCGTCAGCATCTCGGTCGGGCGACGTCCACTCCCGCACCCACGCCTCGCAGCTGACCTGCATTGCAACGGCATTATAGTCGAGACTGTGAAACAGCCCTTCGCGCGTCAGCAGGCTCGCCATCGCGTCGCCGTCGAGAACACCCATCGCGACGAGCCGACCGCCAAGCAGATAGTCACGGAGGAAATCAAGGTTCGCGAGCGCCGCCCGGCTGTAGTGATCGGAGGCGTCCCCCTTCGTGCGCCGCTCAATGAGGGCATCCGGGAGACCGTCTGCGAAGACGCGGCGGGCAAGCCCGCGATCATTGTCCCCGCAGGAGAGGACATGAGTGGGGATGCCGAGCGTCGCCTCAAGGACCGGTTGGGCGAGCAGTGGATGACGCTGTGGCACGACGCCAACGGCTTTTGTGCGATGAAAGATCTGGCTGTTGGCGATCATCGCAATCTGCATGCGCTTGCCCGGCGGCAATGCTTCGGCATCGACCAACCAGGGATGGCGCAGGTCCGTTGCATGAACCTCTCGCAGAGCCTGCGCGGTCAACAGGTGCGGTGCGAACAATTCGGTTGGAACTGACGCAGGTCGCCAGCGATCGATCACCGCCGGTACGAGATGATGCCAGATCGACGATCGCGACCGCCGAGCATCGTCGAGCAGCGCGGACCAGTGCGCCTTCCCGAAACCTTGCGCGCGGGCCCGGTCGATCGTGACGAGCGGCGTCGCCGGTTGGAAGAAGACGGCATCGCCGCCCTGCCCCGTTATCACGCTTCTCGCGTCGCACGTGGTGGCGAAGGCGTCGACGGCGTCCTCGAACATCGCGTCGAGACCGAAGGCATTCGGTGCGCCTCCTTGTGCGGCGGAAGCGATCCGGCGGTAATCGGGATAGCCGGTTGCAGTGACCTCAACGCACGAGGTCTGGCACCGGTCAGCGACGAGCCGGGCATAGCCGCGCTCGTCGCCACCCGATCCGCCCGTCGCAAAGTTCATCGTTTTCAGATGCCGTCCGCTGGCGGCAAGCGTGGAAAGGACGATTGCCGAATCCAGTCCGCCCGAGAGTTGCACGACGGTGTCGTCGTCGCACATCGGTGACGCTGCGAGGTGCACCGCGGAATGCAAGGCTGCTCCCGGATCGCTGATATGCGGCAGTCCGAGCTCGGCGATATTCCACGCCGAAACGCTCTTTCCGGTCAACAGATCATAGCAGCGCCCGGGGAGCAGCTGCGTGACGCCGTCAAGGAAGGTCAGATGCGCGGCGCACGACGCGTCGACGAGTGTCGCAGCGAGTGCCGCCGGGTTGATTCGGGTCTCAGCGCCTGCGGTTCGAAGAAGTGACGGTGTCACGCAGTCGGTGACGATCGTGAGGGCCGGGGCGTTGATCATCCACAATGGCCACGCGCCTGACGGATCCGCCATCACGCACAGCGACCCGGGTTTGCAAACCACGGCGAGGTACTGGCCCCATGTCGACCTGACCAACGCACGCATTAAGTCGATTGGAGACTCGCCGGTCACACCGGGCATTACGTCCAGGCGGTTGCCTGTTTGATCGAACACCTTGCCGACGACGTGACAATCTTCATGTGATAGCACAGCCGCGTCGGTGAGAAGCGCCCAATCGTGACCTCGCGCGCAAAGTTGCAGACCAAGAAGCTGACCAGCGCGGAGCAGATCGCTCGCGCGCGTCGCGGCCGACTGGTCGCGCCGATGCACAAGGAGGAAGCCTGACACGCTCACGCGCGCCCGATTGCGATGGGCGTGTAATGACGGACCCGATCGAGTTCGTCATCCACCACCATGCCGTTCCACTCGAGCCAGCAATGTGCATCGAACGGGTGCGCCCGCACCCCGAAGACGAAGTCGACCACAATGTCATGGTCGCGCAGGAAGAGCGCGGTTACGAGCGCCCGGGGCAGGCAGCGACGCGGCGTCGGCACGAACAGCCGAAGGCGGCGGAGGCTACCGATCGCGTTGCGCAAAGTCGTTTCGTCGCGCGGCGGATACCAGGCTGGTCGGTCGTCGCAGAAGCGGCGCACGTGCCGTCCACGCGACAGCCGCCATCCGACCCGGATCAGCGCAATTGCGAGCCGCAACGGATCGCCGATCCGGAACGAGACTTCGGGGCACTCCATTTCGCGCTGGGGCATCCTGATTACAGCCTTCGAAATGGCGGCTTCCACGATGCCAATCTCGGCAAGCGCGAGCCGGTACGCCTCGTCGATGCGGCCGAACCCGACCGGCGCGTCGTACTGTCCTTGCCCATCTCGTGGGATGAGCGCGCCGGGCAACGCGAGATAACGGTCGTGCTCAAGGTCGAACACGATCAGATCCTCACCGATGAAAGCCAGGCGAAAAGGGGAAGGCATCGCGACCATCGTGCGGGACTTGGGCGGTGCTCCCCGGCAGGGGAGCACCGCCCTCGCCATCAGGCGCCGTACCGCAGCGCGGGGTTGGCGACCTCGGGGGTGTTGCCGATGAACGACGAGCGGGTGACCTTCACCGCGCGGCCGAGATCGACGATCTGCACCTTCTTCATGCTGCTTCTCCTTCACGTCGCTGGATTGCGACAGGGCCAAGAAGAGCGCCGCGCCCTGGTCTATTCGAGCTATATCGAGGATATATTCGCGATAGACGCCGCACCCCGCTCGGCGCGATCAACGATCTGTGCCGCATGGGTGCGGCGGACCCGGGCGTACCGGCGGATGGCGTATGTGTAGCGGCCATCCCCCAAATCGCGGATCAACGTCGCCATGTCCGCCGACCAATCCGGAATCACGATCGGCTCGACGCTCCAATACGGCGAGAGGATGCTGCCGAGCCGTGCGGCAAGCCATGTCGACACGCCGTTACTACCTGCTGCGAGCAGCGGATCGAATGCCGTGCGCGCCGTTGCGATCGCGTCATGCGGATCGATTACCGGTTCGTCGAAGGCAATTGTTCCAGCCACGCTGGCGGCGACGTTCTGTAAGAGCAGGGTGAACGTATCAAGCAGCGAGTGATAGCCGTGCAGTCCGGCGCGCGGCACGACAAATCCGCTGCGATCACCGGAGATCGCGACCAGCCCCTCACCGACCAGCCGCTCTAGCGCCTCGCGGATCGGCGTGGCGCTGACCTTGAGCCGTGCGGCATTCTCCTTGACGCTGATCGCGGCGCCGGGCGGCCATCTTCCATGGATTAGGTCATCAGCCAGGATCTGGTAGGCCCGGTCGGTTCGCGACGATTGCTGCGACACGATTGCCCCTCTCAAGACCAAAGGCAAAGCGTGAACGCCGCACGATCGATGGCGCGAGTCGTGGACGCCCGCAAAAGGCATTCGCGCCAGTAACCGACGCAGCTTTGGCGAAAACTGGCGAACTGGCGCTTGATCGCGCGCGCGGAGCGGCGTTGGCTGCCGAAACTCGCCGTAGAAACTCTCGTGATCATGCCCAGACCGTGGGCGATCTCGATGTGCCGCAGCGATGTCAGTCGAGCGCTACGCGTCGATAGCCCTTCAGGCTGACGAACACGCGAAAAGATTCACATTTGCTTGAAGGGTGGACCAACCCATAAGCTCAGGGCTGGGCCCGGCGCGCAGCGAAACGCTGGAGCCTGCTCGATGATCACCGTTGAACCGATTTGTCGTCCGATGAGCCAACACGCGCTCTCGCCCGGACGACTGTCATGGCTACGCTACATCCAGTCGTGGTCGACGCATCTCAAAGGAGATGCGTCTATGTCAAACCCCGTTCCCCCGACCAAGCCCCATGACCTCGTCGCCGCGGTCGATCGACGGATCGTCGAGGCTCGCGCCGCGCGGCAGACCGCTATCGACGAGATCATCGCGCTGGATGCCGAGCAGTCCAGACTTGGACACCACCCGCACTATCCCGCTTACATCATGGGCGGCATGCTCGTCGAGCATGGGTTCGGCGCTGGGCATATCGCGGCCGTGCTCGGGGTTCATGCGCTCGACTGGCGAGCAGTGCTGGAGCGGATGGCGGCAACTCCGCCTGTCCACAAAGCGGACGAAATCGACCTTCTGCCGCGACTGCGCAACGCATGCGAGACTGACCCGATGCTCGAGGTAACCGGCGAGCGGCTGGCGGCAGAGCTAGGGCTGCTCGATTATGATCGCATTGATCCGTTCTGGCTGAAGCGCCCGAAGTTCGGACTGGGCCAGGCGGCACTGGCGTTCGGGATCGAACCGGAGCATGCGAACGGTCATCGCGGCCTCTATGCCCTGCCGGTCGACGTGCTGAAGCGCGGATGCGAGCGCGTAGGTGCCGGCCAGGCCGATCAGCGGTTCGGCGCGATGCTCGTGCCGTTGATCGAGACAGGCGGCGAGCGGCTTGCGCGTATTGGCGCCGACGCTTTCCACCATGACGCCGAGACACGCTATCAGCGCGATTGCGCCCGCTTCGCGGCGCACCAGCGCAAGAACCCGGATCGGCGCTGGCGGTGGAAGCCGCCGCTGTCGCGGCAGGGCCACCTCGCCGTCACCACCGCGCGCGCGCTCGGGGTCGAAATGCCCGCCGAGCGGACGCGCGGGCACGCGGCCAACTGGCTCGGCGATCACGACGCGAACCTGCGCTTTATCAAACCGGAGGCGTGACGATGGCGAACATCAGCATCACCGTCGATGGCGTTCTGGTCACCGACATCACGCCCTATCGCACCAAGCTCGCCTCGGCGCACGAGAAGCTCGCCGCAATCTATGCCGGCTTCAACCCTGCTCAGCCCGAAGCCCTGCTCGCGCGCGAGGCTGAGATCGTGGCGCTCGCCAACGACGCCGAGCGCCTCCGCGAGATCGTGGATCGCTGGGATGAAGCCGAGGCGAAGATCGCCAATGTCCTTGCCGGCTGGGAACAGGTGAAGACGTTAGGCGGGGACGCCTCGTGACTCCCGACCGTCCGCTCCACCGCGACAATCGCGAGGACATCGAGGGCCTCGTCCATCGCGGGCGCATTATCCTGCCCGAGGTGATCCTGCCTGACGGCACCGCTTCGCCTTTCCAATTCGCCATCGTGCCCTTCGGCGTCGATCTGGCAAAGGCGTTTCTTTATTATCGCGAACTGCCTGGCCCTCCTGCACGTGGCCAGGGCTTGGCAATCGTCGGCACCCGTGAACCCGACATGGGGTCCTATCTCGAAGACGTTGCGACTGCGCTTGGCCGCGACAGCGGTCATCCGCACATCACGCGCCCACAATGCCGTGGGTACATTCTGAAATGGCTCTACGACATAACCGGGATCCGTTTCGCGCCGGCCGCGCTCTGGCGCGTGGCTGGATGGGAGATCGGCTGGCTGGCGAACTGGCTCGACCGATTGCTCACCGGAGGTGCGATGGCGACGCTGATCGTTGCCGAGCGCCAGGCTGCCGCGTCGGTGCGTGCTGCGTGGATCGCGAGCCGCGACAAGACCGCTACGCCGTTGATGGACACCGGTATATTGCTGGTTGGCCGCGCGCTCATCGACGTGCTTCGCGCCTTCGAGCGCGTGGTTGATGAGGCATCGAAGGAGGCCGATACGGTCGCGGCGCGAGAAAGTATCCAAGAGGCGTATGCAGCAATTAGCCAGCGGCTCCGGTCATGCCTGCGTGCAATTGAGGATGCCGCTGCCGATCAAATGCTCACCTGCGATCGCCGCAAGAAGATCACCAAGGCGCTGAAGCACGCGCGTGCCATCACCGAAAGCATCGGTCTGTTCACCGTCGTCAGCGAGCCGGTCGGTCAGCGCGTCTGCCGTGTGACCAAAGCGCTGCCAACCAACGGTCGCAACCCGCCGTCGTTGCCAACCACGTTCACCCAGGAACTGACCGACGCCGGCGACCGTCTCGAGGCGATCATCGCAGGCGCACCAACCCCTCCCACACTGCCGGTCACATGGTGCCGGGAGATGATCGGCGATTTGAGCCGGCTCCAGGATCCCAGCTCGGTCAATCGGCACCATCGGCTCACCGCCGTGCGCACCGATCTTGCCTATAAGCTGATCGTCACGCGGCGGCTCGATCGGCTGTTTGAGGCGCTGCCGTGGATGGCGGCGCCATCGGCAGCGTTCCCGCTGACGTTTGGAGGACCGCTCGGAGCCATGGCGGCGATGTTCGAGGTCGCTCGTTATCGTGAAATCGCGATCGAGCTGATGACCCGCTTGTACGAATCCGGGTCGGGCAAGCGTCTGGATACATTGCAGGGCAAGCAGGTCTACGCCGATCCTCTTTCGGTTCGCGCTACGCTTCGCTACAACGCTCGCGCGGGGTTCTGGCTGGCGAGCAGCGCGCTGTCGCACCACATGGTCAGGGCGTTCCTGTCAGGTCGAACCTTCAACGCGGCTCATCCGCTGCCGGCCCTGCATGCGGGAAGGCTGACCTGGCGTTTCGAGCAGGCGATGCGCCATTCCGCCACCATGACGACGGTGACAGAGACCGAACTCGGCAAGCCGATCTACGCTACGACCGATTATCATCGCGACCTCCCCCGCTACATGGGACTGACGATCGCCGACATGCTGACGGCTGGTCTGGTGGACATTTTCCCGGGCGAGCTTCGCGGACCGGGCTTTCACAAATTCATGGAAGCGGTTGATGCGAGTCGTGAAGACCTCAAGCTCGGTCGCAATCCGTTCGCTGCCGACCGTGGCCCGCATGCAGACCGCCAGCTTTTGCGATCGATTCTGCGATCGCTCGAGGAGCCGAGCGACGGAGTGGATGCCGACTGGCGTGACGACCCGTTTATCAGGTTCAGCCACGACACCCGAGAGCTGAACCGCTTCAACGATCGCAATATTGGTCACACCGGCAAGCGGCCTGACGCGGGCGGGCGCGTTCGTCAGCGCGCCGCTGCGATCCGCAAGGCGCAGAAAGACTCGGGCAAGGTACTGCGGCGCATGGTCAGCAGTGCACGCAGCTGGACCGAAACAAGCGACGACTGGCCGCTCGCAGGCGTGCTTTCCGGACGTCTGCGGCTCAGCGCGACAGTACCTGTCGCGCAGACCGGCATTCCGGCGATCTGGTTCCGACCAACCATCGACACCGCAATCCACGACTGGATCGCTCAAGGCGCCCCGATGTGGTCGCCCATTGTGCTCGGCAGTGTTGTCCACACGGGGCTCATCGCAAAGGAGGTGGAGAGGGTCACGACGGCCATGCCGCTTCTGTTCGGGCTGCCGGTGTCGCTCGCGCTGCGCCGCCGCATCCTGACCCCGCTGTGGACCGGCGTTGCCGGGATCACCGAGGATCACGCGCACTATCGCCGGATCAAGTTGAAATAGACCACGCAGCGACTGTCATGGCTCACGCACATCGCGTGTCGGCACAAGGAGGGTGACAAACGCACGAAAGGACACACGCATGACCGATCAGCTGCCGCTCCCACCTCGCAAGGGCACCACTCGCGTGATCCAGATCGATCCCGCCTCCGCCCGCATCTCTCCGCTCAACCCGAGGGCCGACACGCCGCACGATCCCGCCGGTATTGCCGGCCTCGCCGGCGAGCTGAAGGCGGTCGGACAGATCAACGACGCGCATGGCGAGATCGCCGCCGATGGTGTCGTCGAACTGTTCGCCGGCTCTCGCCGCTGCGCGGCTTGCATTATCGCCGGCCTGCAGCTGCGGGTGCGCATCCATGCCGACCTCCCGCGCAACGAGGCAATCGCGATCGCCTATCGCGACGATCGCGAAGCGGTCACCCCCAGCTTCTGGGATCTGGCGGGCGGCTGGTCGACGTTGACCGCAGGCGGCACCTTCAACTCCGACGCCGATCTTGCGACGGCAGTTGGGATCGACAAGAGCACGCTCAGTCGTGGTCTCGCCTTCCGCAAGGCGCCGAGCGCCATCCTCGATGCCTTCGCCGATCGCCGGGCGATCAGCCTCACCCAGTGGATCGATCTCGCCCCGCTGGTCGAGAACGACGAGACCCGAGCGCGAATGATCGAGCGTGCGTCGCTGATCGCGGGCAAGAACTATGCCGCGCCGCGGGTCGCCGCCGAACTCAAGGCTGCGGCAGCCGGCAAGATCGAGATCAAGGCCATTGAGGTTAAAAACCGACACGAGCGCGTAATCGCCACGATCCAGCCCGACCATCGCGGAGGATTTGCGATCAGGGTCAAGCCGATGATCGAAGCTCACCCGAGTTTCCGTCTCGAATACGCCAGGCTCATCAACGAACACCTCGTCGAGCTCATCAAGACTTGGTTCGATCGCGGCGCCTGATATCAACCTACTGGAGTACGAAGTTATGGCATCTATCGAACAGGCTCCGGTGTGGTTCGGATCAGTGAAGCGGCTGATGGGCGACGATGATAGCAGCGTCCTCGCCCAGCTGCCCGAAAGCATATACCCCAATCCAGAGCCCGCTTGCGCCACTTGTCCCGCGAAGGATTGGTATCTCACCGCACGGGAACTGCGCTGCTACTGCAAAGAGCACGGGGTCATCTCATGGGTGTCGAACGACGCCCCAATCATGGCTTGCGACGCGCGCGAAAGATTGATCGGAGAAGCGGGCACGCACACGAGCAGCTAACCCTAACGAATGGTGGATGCACGAACCCGCTGCGCGGGAGGGGTGCTTGGGGCGCGGTTGAGGTG